>JBGUXN010000028.1:0-133677 GCA_045222195.1 Bacilli bacterium
GAAACCTGGGTCACCTTGACGGCCAGAACGACCACGTAATTGGTTATCAATACGTCTAGATTCATGTCTTTCTGTACCGAAAACACAGAGACCGTTGAGGTGTGTAATGCCTTGAGACGCTAATTCTTTAAGCTGTTCGGCTGGAATATCTTTTTCTAAGTTTCTGACATCGTCTTTGATCTTAATGTCGGTACCACGGCCTGCCATGTTTGTGGCAAGTGTAATGGAACCTTTTTCACCAGCATGAGAGATGATTTCCGCTTCACGTGCATGGTTTTTCGCGTTTAACATTTCGTGTTGAAGGCCCGCTTGCGTGAGTAAAGCAGAGATTTCTTCAGATGATTCAACGGACACGGTACCGATTAAGATAGGTTGTCCGACAGCGTGTCTAGCTTGAACTTCTCTAATTAAAGCCGCAAGTTTTGGACCTTTGTGAGCGTACACATAGTCAAGCGCATCTAGACGGATGACGGGTCTGTTTGTAGGAATACATACGACACGCATGTTATAAATTTTACGGAATTCTTCTTCTTCGGTTTTAGCGGTACCGGTCATACCAGCGAGCTTGTTATATAAACGGAAGAAGTTTTGATATGTAATAGTCGCCATTGTGACTGTTTCTTGTTTGATCTTAACGTTTTCTTTAGCTTGGACAGCTTGGTGTAAACCATCAGACCATTCACGACCTGGAAGAACACGGCCAGTAAATGGGTCAATAATTTGTACTTCGCCTTCGGCGTCCACTAAATAGTCAACGTCTCTACCCATAATGAAGTTGGCCTTTAAAGCATTATGGATTCTATGAACTAAATCAGCATATTCTGGATCATATAAGTTCTTGATACCGAACATACGTTCTGCTTTTTGTTGGCCTTCTTCAGTTAAGTGGACAGTTTTATCCTTAACATCAACAGAGAAGTCTCTTTCTTTTCTTAATGTTTTGCAGAATCTATCGGCGACTGTATATTGAGAAGCACTTGTTTTGGCGCCACCAGAAATAATTAATGGTGTTCTACTTTCATCGATTAAGATGGAGTCGGCTTCGTCAACGATACAGAAATTGAGGCCTCTTAAAACACGATGTTGCATATCGGTGGCCATATTATCTCTTAAATAGTCAAAACCTAATTCAGAGTTGGTTGTGTATGTAATATCGCATAAATATGCTTCTTTCTTTTCGCTTGTGGTTTTCGCTCTAGCATTAACACCAACAGTTAAACCTAAGAAACGATAAATTTGACCCATCCATTCCGCGTCACGGCCAGATAAGTATTCATTAACGGTAATAACGTGTAAGCCTTTACCCGCTAACGCGTTAAGATAAACGGCCATCGTACATGTTAAAGTTTTACCTTCACCAGTTTTCATTTCGGCGACATCGCCATTATGTAAAACTAAGGAACCAATAATTTGAACTTTGTATGGGAATTCACCAATCATACGTTTTGCAGCTTCACGAGCAACCGCAAAAGCTTCGTATTTAATATCATCTAAAGTCTTGCCTTGAGCTAAGAGTTCTTTGAAGTAAGGGGTCTTGGCTTGAAGTTCTTCATTGCTAAGAGCTGCCATCTTATCTTCATAGGCAATAACCTTATCGGCTTCCTTCCAATATTTTTTTAGGAGTCTTTTGTCAAAAAATCCCATAATTTAATACCAATCACACTCTAATGGTGTGCCTTTCTTTATAAAAGAATTTCGTGCATTCGCTTAAATATAATAACAACGTAGTGAGTTATTGTCTAATACTAAACTAATTTTGTATTAGATTTTCTTTTCTTCAAATCAATTGTTTTGGCTAAAACAAGCACCTTGATTATCTTGGGATTTAGTTTTTCGAGAAGATTTATTGCAGTTCTTATAGTAGCACCTGTAGTGTAAATATCATCCACTATTAAAATCTTTTCGTTTTGAATTTTAATATTGGGTTTTAAAGCAAGGTGTTTGCGGATTTGTTGCCTTCTTTTTGCGCCTTTTTCTGCTTGCTTAAAGTGAGAGGTTTTTTCAAGCGCTTTTACAATATCCATTTTCATCAATTTACATACTTCTTCAACATGATTAAAACAACGGACTTCATCGTCTTTAATATAAGAAGGAATGGGTACTAATTTATATCCTTTATATTTAATAGATAGTTCAGGTAAAAATAGATTCAAAAAAGCTTCTCTCATCTCATAATCAAAGCAACCTTTATAGAGATAGACTAGATTCTTAATGTAATCAGTATAGTCATATATTGAAAGAGCATCATATCCATCGATAGAAAACTGAATGAATTTTGGTTCCAAAAGCCTTTGACAATTAGGACAGAGGCTTGTTTTGCGGTCAAAAAGTCTGCAAAAGTCAGATATTTTGATTTCCTTGAAGCATATTTTGCAGTTTTTCGTTGGCGGCATTAATCTCTGAAATCGCTCTTTCCATATACTTTGTTTTTCTTTCTGCAATGAAAACCACCTCTCCTTCTGGGGCATCTTTCTTTCTGCCAGCACGACCTGCAATTTGGATTAAAGAGGCGTCGTCATAAATAGGATGATCTGCCTTAAAAACTATTACTTGTAAATCCTTTACTGTAATACCTCGTTCTAATACTGCGGTCGATACTAAATACATCATCTTTTTCTCTCTAAAATCTTCTATTAAATCTTCTCTGTCAATACTCTTTGAATTTATATACGTTCCAGCATGGAAAAATATATTTAAAAACCTAGCGATTTTAATTGAATCATCAATTGTCGGAACAAAGATAAAAATTTGCCTATTATCTTTTAAAAATTTGCGTACTTCTTTTATCAATATGTAGTATATTTTTAGATAATTACCTTCTATGATTGCTGGAACCGGAAGTTTGTGATGATGAAATCTCGCAAATAAAGACAAAACTTCTTTTCCGGGTTTGCTAAATTCCTCAATTAATTGTTTGCTCGGTGTCGCGCTTAACAAAACATAGTGACCAGATATCGAATTCTCAAACATCTTTTGCAATACATCGTCTCCTTTAAATGGAAAAGCATCAATCTCATCCATGATCAAAAGATCGAAATACTTGTTGTATCTAAAAAGTTGATGTGTTGTTAAACATACAATATCGCCAATAAGTTCTCTGTGGTGTCCGCCAAAAACAGCGACCACCTTATTATCTTGGAAAATGTTTTTGAACCTAGCGTATAACTCATAGCAAACACTTCTTCTGGGAACAGCAAAACCAACTTTTAGCCCCGCAGATATGCAATGTTGTATCAACCCAAGGCATATTTCTGTTTTTCCAGAACCACATACAGCATTCACTAAACTATCAATGCCATTTTCATAATTCTCAATCAATCTGTTTGATAAATCGGATTGCTCAATAGAAAGGCTGTATCCAAGATGTATGTGTGCTTCTTTTGGGTATAGCGAAATAGAATGAACTTTTTCACCTTTAAAAACAATGCATTTACGGCAATATGGCTTTCCATTAAGCATTCCAATAGATGCAGAATCGGTATTTCCACATATTGGGCATTCAAATGATGTAGATGGCAAAATAAAAAACCTCCTCTACTTTACCAATAGGGAGATTTTTCTAAATTTGGTTAATATTTTTACTTTTCGTCTAAATTCTTTAACATTTGGACTCTAATTGCGTGACGTCCTTCTTGGAATTCAGCCTCTAAGAATGCGTTGACTCTTTCGGTAGCTTCTTTGAATGATGTGAACTTAGCACCTAATGTCATAACGTTTGCGTCATTGTGCTCGCGCATTAAACGTGCAACGTCTGTGTTGTATGCAATACCAGCACGTACGCCTTTAACTTTGTTAGCGGCCATAGCCACGCCTTCGCCAGTAGTGCACACAATAATACCGAACTTACATGTTCCTTCACTAACTTGTTTGGCGCACTTAACAGCATATTCAGGATAATGGCAGGATGACTTAGAGTAGGTACCTACATCAGTGACATCGTGTCCGTTTTTTACCAAATAGTATTTAAGTTGTTCTTTTAGATCATAACCACCATGATCAGAAGCAATTGCAATTTTCATATTTTTCACCACCATTGATATTATACACTTCGTGTTTTATAAACAAAAATCTAGTTTTTCCATAAATATCTTTTTCAAAGAAGTATTCAGCATTAGGACAATACTTATCTACCAACTTTGTTAACGATTCTTCCATATCTTCGCCTATTTCAAAGGCAATCAGATGCCTATCATTTACAATCTTGGTATATTCTTTTAGCAATTTTTCATAGAAAAATGTATTCGGAGAGGCCAAAAGAGCAAGATGAGGTTCTTGTTCCCATGTTTTCTTGTCGATTGTAGAACTATCGCTGATATATGGTGGATTGCAGACAATTACATCACATCTTACGTTATTTTGGATCAAAGGCGCAAGCATATCACCTTCAAATAAATGCACGTCCTGCTTAAGTAACAACGAATTCTTGCTTGCTACACCAAGAGCTTCTTTTGAGATATCAGTTAAGTACATGTCGACATTATTTAGCGCTTTTTTAAGTGAAAGGCCGATGACTCCGCTTCCAGTACAAACATCCGTAATGGCAATTTGCTCATTACCAAACATATTTAAAATTAAGTCTTGGGTTCTTAAAACAAGTTGCTCTGTTTCTTGGCGTGGAATTAAAACATTCTTATTAACATAAAAAGGCATTGAAAGAAAATATGCTTTATTGAAAATGTATTCCATCATCTCACCATTGAGATATCTTTCAATAGCAGACTCAAACTTGTCGTTGTCTTTAATTTCATCATCAAGGTGTGTGCTAAGATCTGAATAATCAAAACCATTCACTTCTTGCAAAGCAAAATCAACGATGCTTTTAGAAACACCTTTATTGAGTGCGGAAAAATAGGCTTCTCTATTAGAAGGCATATTATTCACCCGCTAATTTCATTTGTTGATCGTAATGTATTAAGGCTTCAATCACTTCATCGAGTTCGCCTTCGATGACGCGATCCAATTTTTGAATAGTAAAACCAATACGGTGGTCGGTGACACGGTTTTGTGGATAGTTATAGGTTCTAATCTTTTCAGATCTTTCACCTGTACCGATTTTCAAACGACGTTCATTGCCAATTTTCTCTTGTTGTTCCGCTAACATGTTGGCATACATCTTGGTGCGGAGCATTTGCATAGCGATTTCTCTATTTTGAATTTGAGATTTTTCGGTTTGGCAAGCAACAACAGTACCAGTTGGAATATGGGTAATTCTAACAGCGGATTCAGTCTTGTTAACGTTTTGGCCACCAGCACCTTGGCTATGATATGTATCGACTTGTAAATCGTTAGGATTAATTTGGATATCAATTTCTTCTGCTTCAGGCATCACTAAGACGGTAGCAGTAGAGGTGTGGATACGGCCAGAAGCTTCGGTCTTAGGAACTCTTTGAACACGGTGAGCGCCACTTTCAAATTTGAGTTTTGAGAAGACTCTGTCACCGCTGATTTTGAATGAAATCATTGCAAAACCCCCAGATTCTGATGGATTTTCGTCTAAAATTTGGATTTTCCAGCCTTGGGATTCTGCATATCTAGTATACATTCTGAAGAGGTCTCCAGCGAAAATGTTTGCTTCATCGCCACCGACAGCGCCTCTAATTTCAACGATGATATCTTTATCGTCATTAGGATCTCTTGGAAGGAGCATTTCTCTAAGTTTTTCAATAAGGTCTTCTTGTTCGGCTTCAAGACGTTTTAATTCTTCTTTGCCCATTTCGGATAATTCTGGATCAGAATCATGAGCCATTTCTTTAGCGGCTTCAATGTCTTCTTCGTTTTTTCTATAACGATTAAAAGCCTCGACTTGTGGGTCCAGGTAAGCTCTCTCTTTGGAAATCTCCTTAAAGTGAGCCATATTCTTCATAATGTCTTCACTGATTAATTCGTCGTCGATTTCTTTGAGACGTTTTTCAGCAGTGAGAAGGCGTTGAAACATGCTATCTTCCATAATGTTTTCCTCTTGACCGTTAAGTATTGTAGCATACCTCCCTATTCACTAAAAGAACAAAATAATCGCATTAATAGAATATTAAGTTTAATCAGAGGAGAGTTTGTTGTATACTTAAGCCAGGTGATTTTTTATGGCTTATAAAGCTTTATATCGTACGTATCGTCCAAGTACTTTCGAAGAAGTTGCTGGACAAGAACATATTGTCAAGACTTTGAAGAATGCGTTAGCGACAGGTAAGCTTGCGCATGCTTATCTATTCGCGGGCCCTCGTGGCACAGGTAAGACCACAATGGCGAAGCTCCTCGCCAAGGCTTTAAACTGTGACGAAGGCATTGGTCATCAATGCAACGAATGCAAAAACTGCAAAGCAATTATTGAAGGCACACATCCAGATGTATTGGAATTAGACGCCGCGAGTAATAACGGTGTTGATGAAATCAGAGAATTAATCGATAAGGTTAAATACGGCACTATCTTAGGTAGATACAAAGTTTACATTATCGACGAAGTTCACATGTTATCCACTGGTGCTTTTAACGCTCTTTTAAAAACATTAGAAGAACCACCGGAACACGTTATCTTCATTTTAGCGACAACCGAACCTCATAAGATTCTTCCAACTATTCTTTCGCGTTGTCAAAGATACGATTTCACCAAATTAAGCGACAAGGATATCAAAAATAGGATCAAATCCGTTTTAGAACATGAAGGTGTTTCTTATAACGAGGAAGCTGTCGATATCATCATCTCTCTCGCGGATGGTGGCATGCGTGATGCATTGTCCATCCTCGATCAAGTGCTCGCGTATTCAGGAAACAAACTCGATGTTCAAGATATCTTGGATATCTTCGCATTAGAATCAAAAGAAGAAAAGATTGCATTATTAAACGCGATTATTCAAAAGGATGTTTCCAATGTCTTACAAAGAATTAACCGTTATGTTTCTTTAGGTACCGATATCAAGAGATTAACCGATGATTTATTACTTATTTTAAAGGATATATTGATTTATCAATCATCCAGAAATGTGGCTTGTTTAGAAGTGCTAAACGAGCAAGAAGCGCAATCATTCTTTAAATATCTCGATATCGATGAAACATTGAAGATGATTGATATCATTATGGCCGCTCAAAAGGATTATAAGAATGTCAGTTCCATTATTCCTTTGTTCCAAGTCACCATTTTAAAACTCATTACCGCTAAAAAAGATGGTATGCCTGAACAAGTGCAAGAAATCAAAAAACCTGAACCTGTTATTAGTAAACCTCTTCCAAAACCAGAGCCAACTCCTGCCAAAATAGCGGAACCTGTACCTAAAAAACAGGTCAAGCAAGAAGAACTTATCTCGTTACTTGATCAACCAGAACCTGAGCCAGAACCAGTTAAACAACCTGAAATCATTTTATCAAAGGATGTTTTGGTTCTTAAGGATAGCAGAAAAGAAGATTCTTTCTTCATTAACGATGATTTGATGATTGATATCATTGTCACCGCGAAGAAAGATATGAAGAACCACCTTCTTGAACACTGGTCTGATTTAAAGAGATTAATCGCTCACCCAAAATTAGGCAAAGCTGCAACATTGTTGGTCGATGGTAGACCACTTGTAGCTTCTAATCGTGTATTAGTGGTTGAATACCAATTCCCGAATACCGCGGAAAGAGCCAACTTGATTGGAAATCAAGAAAACATCCAAAATGTCATTCAATCGACATTTGGTAAAAAGATGTTTGTTTATGGCCTTTCAAGAAGTGAATCAGTGAGATGTCAACAAAACTTCATCAACAAGAGACAATTAGGCACATTGCCAAAAATAGATAATATCAACATTGAATTCGAAGGAGAAAACTAATATGAATGTGCAACAAATGATGGCGCAAGCCCAAAAGATGCAAAGAGAACTCAAGAAAGCTCAAGCCGAATTAGCTCAAAAGGAATTTATTGTTTCTAAAGGCGGCGCTGTGACGGTCGTCGTCTATGGAAATAAGCAAGTTAAAGCTGTTGAAATTGATAAAGATGCTTTTACCGAAGACAACAAAGAAATGATTGAAGAATTAATTCCAATGGCAATCAATGAAGCTTTAGCTCAAATTACTGAGGAAGAAGAAGCCATCAACGAACGTATTACCGGTCAACCTGGAGGATTCGGTTTCTAATGGAAAAACTAAAGGCTCTTATTCGCTTAGAAGAATCTTTAGCTAAATTACCAAGTGTCGGCAAAAGAAGCGCCGAAAGAATGGCGTACGCTATGCTTAACATGGAAGATGATGATTTAGCGGAGTTTTCTGATGCGATTAAAAACCTTAAACAATCAATACACGTCTGTCCTATTTGTGGTTTTTTAACCGAAGGAGAGAACTGCGAAATTTGTGATGATCCAGATAGAGATCAAAGCGTCTTAATGGTCGTCTCATATCCTAAAGATGTGATTGCCTTTGAAAACGCTGAATCCTATCGTGGCTTATATCATGTATTAAATGGCGCTATTTCGGTCTCTAAAGGAGCGTCAATAGAAGATCTCAATATTAATTCTTTAATAGACCGCATTGAAAAGGGTAATTTCAAAGAAGTGATCATCGCCACAAACCCAACAATCGAAGGTGAAACAACCGCTTTATATTTAGCTAAGTTAATCTCTGGTAAAGTTGAACAAGTTACTAGATTAGCCTATGGCTTACAAATGGGTGGAAATCTTGATTATACAGACTCTTTGACTTTGTCAAAAGCAGTCGAAGGAAGAAGAAAACTATAATACGAGGTGAATTATATGTTTATTACTTTAGAAGGACCTGAAGGTTCAGGAAAAACAACCGCGGTAAACTTTGCCGTTAAAAAGTTAGAAGAGATGGGCTACCAAATCGTCAGAACAAGAGAACCTGGTGGCACACCAATTGCTGAACAAATCAGAAACGTCATTTTAGATAAAAACAATACGGCTATGGATCAAAGAACCGAAGCGCTTTTATATGCCGCCAGTAGAAGACAACACCTCGTGGAAAAAGTCTGGCCAGCATTAAAAGAAGGTAAGATTGTCATCTGTGACCGTTATTTAGATTCTTCTTTAGCGTATCAAGGTGGCGCGAGAGGTTTAGGCGTTGATAACATTTTAAACGTTAATATGTTCGCTACAGAAGGAACCTTCCCAGACTTAACATTATTGTTTGATATTGACCCAGAAATCGGTTTAGCAAGAATTGCCGCTAATAGCAACCGCGAAGTGAATAGATTAGATCTAGAAAAACTAGATTTCCATAATAAAGTTAGAAATACATTTTTAGAATTAGCCAAGCGTTATCCTGAACGCTTTGTCGTCATAGATGCGAGCAAGTCTCAGGAGGAAGTCGCTAATAAGACATTAGAGGTCATCCTTTCTCGCCTATGCAAGTAGAAAAGTATCTTAAAAAGTATCAACCAGTTATCTATCAAACTTTTTTGAATGCTTTACAAAAAGATCAACTTTCTCATGCTTATTTAATAAGCGGCAATAACGGCGCTCCCCTAATGGATGTTGCTAGTTTCTTTGCTAAATCAATACTCTGTGATGACCCATCTCCAATGGCGTGCAATTCATGCATCACATGTTTACGCGTAGACGATGGTAATTATCCAGACTTCTTTGTTTTTGATGGTTCAAAAGCGACGATTAAAAAGGATGATGTCGATACCATTGAGACCGCTTTTGAAAAGAAAGCGTTCGAAAATAAAGGCATCCGTGTCTATATTTTGCACCTCATTGAAAACATGACAACCCAAGCCATTAATAGCATTTTGAAGTTTTTAGAGGAACCGGGTTCTAAGGTATATGCTTTCTTAACCACGAATAACGAAAATAGCATCTTGCCAACCATCATTTCTAGATGCCAAGTATTGAGATTACGTTTGATCGATAAACAAATCGTTATCCAAGACGCTATCGATAATGGTGTTGATAAGAAAGATGCTGAATTACTTTCCTATTTCTATAACGATGGGGAATTAATCAAAGAAATCTTAGACGATAAGGCTAGTAACAACGCTTTCTTTACTGCTAAAGAATGTTTTGAAGACATTTTGTCAGTCATGGATGAAGGTGATAAAGCCGATATCATTTATCGCAGTCAATCCAATATTGTTAACAAAGTTAAAACTAAAGAGTCATGTAGATATTTCATCAATATGCTCGTTATGGCTTTTGAAGATATGATAAATATCAAGAACCAAAAAGAGGCATTTTTAGAAAGTTATGCTACAATATTAGCTAACTTAAGCCAGAAACTTTCTCATTTAGATGAAAGTTTGATTGAATTGCTTAAATGTAGCGGCGTGGTCAACACTAATGTGAACATCGCCCTTCTCATAGATCACCTATTTAACGTCATCACCAGCGAGGAATAAATTATGTCAGATATAAACGAAGAACAAGTTGAATCCAAGAACGAATATACCCATTTCGTGGGTGTTAAGTTTTTAAATACCCCTAGAGCCTATTTCTTTGGTGTCAAGGATATCGAATTAGCGGTTGGTGATAAAGTCGTTGTTGAAACAGTCCGTGGTACCGAATTAGGTGAAATCGCTATTGAACCAATCTCCATTGATAGGTATAGCAATGGCTTACTTTTAAAACCAATTCTTCGAAAAGCCACTGATACCGATATCAAATTATGTGAAATCAACCAAAAGGACGCTGTTTTTGCTTTAGAAATCTGTGAAACAGAAGTCAAAAAGTTGAACCTCGACATGAATTTAATCTCTTGTGAATACACATTAGATAAATCCAAAGTGTTGTTCTCTTATTTAGCGGATGACCGTGTTGATTTCCGTGAACTTCTCAAGGTTTTGGCCTCTAAATTACATACACGTATCGAACTTAGACAAATCGGCAGCAGAGATAAGGCCAAAATGATTGGTGGTCTTGGTATATGTGGTTTACCACTTTGCTGTTCCACCTTCTTAAATGAATTTGATGGTATTTCCATTAATAGAGCAAAGAACCAAATGCTCGCTATTAACATTCCTAAGTTAAGTGGACAATGCGGTAAGTTAATCTGCTGTTTGAAATACGAAGATGATGCCTATACCGAAGAAAGGAAGAGATTCCCTGATTTAGGCAGTAAAGTCTTTATCGATAAAGTAGAATTTACCGTTACAAGCATTAACATCATTTCTAATGTCGTTAAAGTGGAAAATCCTGATGACATTAAGTTCTTACCATTAGATGAATTCAATAAACAAACAGGATTTAATAGACGCAATAAGGATCGTAAGAATGACAAGAAAGAAAGCGTTCGTAAACAATAACGAAGTCCTTTATTTGATCGCCACACCAATTGGTAATCTTAAAGAGATGTCCCCAAGAGCGTTAGAGGTGATTAATGAAATGGATATTATTGCCGCGGAAGATACCCGTAATGCTTTTTCTTTACTCGCTAATTACGGCATTAAAAAAGAGCTTTTCTCTTTAAGAGAACATAACGAAGTTGAAGCTAGTAAGCACCTTTTAGAAAAGATTAAAGAAGGTAAGAAAGTGGCCTATATGTCTGATGCTGGCTATCCATGCATTAGCGATCCTGGTTATCTTCTTGTGCAAGAAATGATTAAAAACGATATCGCTGTATCTACGATTTCTGGTAGTTCTGCTTTTATTAATGCTCTCGTAGCGTCAGGCCTAGAAACTAAACATTTCTACTTTTATGGTTTCTTACCCGCTAAGGAAAATGAAGCAAAAGAAGAAATCTCTAGTTTTAAAGATAAAAAAGAAACAATTATTCTCTACGAAGCCCCTCATAGAATTATGAAAACTCTTAAACTCCTGAGAGAGGGTTTAGGAAATAGATATATCTGCCTCGCAAGAGAACTCACGAAACTTAACGAAGAATACATTCGTGGTACATTAGATGAACTTTTAGAACTTGATGAAGCAACTATTAAAGGTGAAATCGTCTTAATAATAGAAGGAAACAAAGAAGAGAACGTTATTGATGACGAACAAATTAAAGCACGTGTCGCTTATTTTGTGTCTTTGGGGTTAAGTCAAAAAGACGCGATTCAAGTGACAAGCGAAGAGTTCAAAGTTAATAAGAATTACGTGAAGAAATTAGTGTTCTGATATGGATGTAGTTTTTAAGAAAGATAACGGTCAAAAGAACAATCTATTTAAAGACATTTGGGAGAGAATCGTTAACTGGTTCAAGAACTTCAAAATGCCTGATTCTTTTTATTATTTCCTCATTTTAATTGCGGTTGGCTTTGGCTTTTATCTCGTCATGCTCATTGAAAACAATTTCACATTAGCTTATGGCGGTGACTATAGCGCTCAATATATCCCTATGGGATATCATGTTTGGGATTATTACCATGAATGGGCGAAAACCGGCCACTTCACTTTATTTGATCCAACTCTTTATTTAGGCGCTAATTCATTTGGCTCAAATGCCTATTATGGATTATTATCACCATTTAATATCATCATTTGCCTATTCCCAAGAGCCGCTGTTCCTCATACAGTTGCCGTCACATCAATTATCAAATTAGCGTGCGCTGGAATGTTCTTTTCTCTCTATATGCAAAGAGCGTTCAATGTTAAACCAAGCGTCGCCAGAATATGTGGCATTGCCTATGCGTTCTGTGGTTGGGGCGCTTTCTATCTCTGGTATAACAACTATCAAGATATTCTCGTTTTCTTCCCGCTTGTTTTATTAGGTGTTGAAAGAACAATCAAAGATCAAAAGCCATGGTTGTTGGCAGTTGGAGTATTTTTACTAGCCATTTGTAACTATGTTCTAATGGTCTCTTATATCCTCTGTGCTTTCTTCTATGCGATGTTTCGCTTCTTCCAACAAGTGAGAACCAAAAACGTTAAAGAAAACTTCACTATTTTAGGTTTAGGTGTCGCTGGATTTGCGGGTGGTTTATTAATGGCCCTATTTGTCTTTGGCCCAGCTTTAATGGCGACGATGGCTTCGCCAAAATTAGAAGCTAACTCCTATGGTGCGATGCTAAAAGACTATTTATTTAACGCTAAGTTTAAAGAATTCTTTGAATTATTATTCTCTTGGGGCAAAGCCGCCGACCAACATGGTCGCATCTTTAAAACCAGAGTGTGGTATCCAATTCTAGAATTCTTCTTCCCGGCCACCACTTGCCGTTCTCTTCCAACATTAGAGCTTAATGGTTGGGACTTTGATGATATCGCTGTTTCTTTATGGTGCTATGTACCGTTTATCTTGTTCTTAGTGCCTGCTCTTATTCAATCAGGCAAAGAAAAGAAATGGTCACACTTCATTGGTTTCGGCTTATTAGTTTTAACTTTATTCACACCATTCATGTATTTCTTAACGATGGCGTTTTCTAATGGCTATGCTAGATGGACATTATTTATTGTTTCTTCATTAATTGCCTATGTGGGTATTTATATCGATAAGATTCCAAATGTGGCGAGATGGCATATCCATATTGGTTTTGCCTTTGCCGTGATCGGTATTGTGGCTGCTTGGATATTAACTTGGAAAATCTATGTCCCAAATCCAGAAAGTAGCGGACAACTCATCCATAGATTAGTGGAAGATGATTATGATTATACTAACTTAGCCTATATCCTTGAATTAGCCTATGTCCTTGCTGTTTATCTTGTCTTATTCTTCACCTATAACAAGAAAGCTTTCCATATCTTAGCCACTTTGTTTGTGGCCGCAGAAGCCATTGCGATGGGTAACTTTGTGACCGAAGGTCATGGCTATGATAGAACATATAATAATGGCTATGAAAAGAACGAACAATTTAAAGAGGTCTTAAAACAAGTACAAAAAGGTGATCAATCCTACTATCGTGTCTATTCCTCAATCAATGATGCCTATAGTGTAAACAATAGTTTTATCAACAATTACAACACTGTTTCCTTTTTCCACTCCTTATATAACTTTGAAGTTGATGATTTCACCCAATGGGTTGGTATTAGAAACGGCACTAAATCTGTGTCTGGATATTATCGAGGTAAATACCAAGATCTCGATAACTTATTAGGGGTCAAATACTACTTTGTTAGTAAGAAGAAGAGCAAATACTCACAAATTGGAAAAGATAGATATATCGCTAACGTCCCATTTGATTTTACGGAAAACACTGATTTTGAGACTTTAGATAAAACAGAAGAATACTTAATTTTTGAAAACAAGACATTAAGCCAATTCGGTTATTCTTACGATAACTTATATAACGGAACACTTAAAAACGCTAAAGATGGTGTGAGATTTAATGTGGAATCGGTCGAAAACATGATTTTACTTGCCCAAAAAGCCGTGGTTAGTGAAAAGGATGCTGATGAGATTGGAGAATATGGATTGAATATCACCGCTGAAAAACCAGCATCACCACTTCTTAAGCTATCTTATGGCATCAACTTTAAACGCAATTACTACAATTTAGGAAAGACCGCGAAATACCATGCGTTCGAGGAAATCCCTACCATTCCAGATCATTATGAGCCTGCAGCCTTTGATGCAGAAAAGACGATGGATTATTTCGCTTTCTATAAAGCCCAAGTGGACAATACTCCATTATTTAAAGAAGGCACTATTTTATATGTCAGAGGTCCTTTCTCTGGTTCACAAAAATATAACTTCTATTTCATGGATCAAGATAACAAGATTTTTATGTTTGATTCCCATGATGATGACACCACTGATAACGTCTCTTATATGCGTGCTTTCTATATTAGAAAAGACGTCTATACATTAGCCGTTTGTGGTAAATACTATCAAAGTTATTTGTATGACAGTACTTTAGCGATGTATACCGAAGATAAAGCCTCTTATGAAGTTAGAAGAGATGCGTTAAATGCTGATCCGATTGAAAATGTTAAATATCAAAAGGATAAATTCACATTTGAAACCCACTACTCGGATAACAAATTTGTGGTTTCTCGTGTGGCGTACGATAAAGGCTGGTCCATTAAGGCCAAAAATATGGACAATGGTGAAAAAGTGAATGTCAAAGTCTATAAAGGTAACGGTGGTTTTGTTTCCTTTGTCGCCCCTAAAGGCAATATTTCTTATACATTAACTTACGTGACTCCATATTTAACGTCGACTTATATCGTCAGTGCATTCTCTACGATGGGATTCTTCACTTCGCTTATTGCCTATCATATTTACGTCGAAAAGAAGAAAGTCCATTTAGATAAGATTTATAGAGAAAATTAGTTAGATTTTCTCTTGCAATTAACGCTTTAATTCCTCTAAGATATTAGAGGTTTTTTTATAAGGAGGCCGACTTTATGGACATTCGCAACATCGCAATTATCGCTCACGTTGACCATGGTAAGACTACATTAGTCGACCAACTTTTAAAGACTTCTGGTGCGTTCCGCGCTAACGAAGAAGTAAATGAAAGGGCGATGGATAGCAATGATATCGAAAGAGAAAGAGGTATCACTATCTTAGCAAAAACTACTTCTATCATTTATAAAGATACAAAGATTAACATTCTCGATACTCCTGGACACGCTGACTTTGGTGGCGAAGTGGAAAGAATTATGAATATGGTCGATGGATGTTTATTGCTCGTCGATGCTTTTGAAGGCACCATGCCTCAAACAAGATTCGTTTTAAAAAAAGCTTTACAAGCACACATCAAACCAATCGTTGTTATCAATAAAGTTGATAGAAATAACATTGATATTGAAAGATGCTTAGACGAGGTCTTGGAACTCTTCATCGAATTAGGCGCTCCTGATGAATTCTTAGAATTCCCAGTCATCTATACTTCTGGTTTAAAAGGCACATCCTCTTTAGAAGCGAATGTCGCCACTCAAAAACCAGGTATGGAAGCGGTTTTAGATACCATTATTAAAGAAATCCCAGCACCACAAGCGGACGTTAACGCTCCACTTCAATTACAAGTGGCATTATTAGACTATAACGATTTCGTTGGTCGTATTGGTTTGGGCACCATTAAAAAAGGCACTATCCACGTTAACGATAACGTTTCAGTGGCAAGACTTGATGGTAACGTTGTTAATTTCAGAGTTATGAAACTCTTTGGCTATCAAGGTTTAAAGAGATTAGAAATTAACGAAGCCAGTGCGGGTGAAATCGTCGCTGTCGCTGGTTTAACTGATATTAACGTTGGTGAAACAATCTGTGCCTATGGCCATGTTGATCCATTACCACCAATTCACTTAGATGAACCAACCTTACAAATGACATTCGGCACTAATTCATCTCCTCTCGCGGGTCAAGACGGTAAACAGCTTACCGCTAGAAAGATTGAAGAAAGATTATTCAGAGAAACACAAAAAGACGTCGCATTACGCGTTGAAAGAATTCCAAACAAAGAATCTTGGGTTGTTTCTGGTAGAGGTGAATTGCACTTATCCATTCTCATCGAAAATATGAGAAGAGAAGGCTTCGAATTAGAAGTTAGTAAGCCACAAGTCATTATTAAAGAAATTGACGGTGAAAGATGTGAACCATATGAAGACTTATTAATTGATGTCCCTAATGAATTCGTTGGCGATATTATGATGTCTTTAGGTAATAGATCCGCTGAATTAGTTAATATGGATGCAAGAGAAACAGTCACTATTCTTCAATATGTTATTCCTTCTCGTGGTTTATTAGGTTTCATGACTAACTTCATGACATTAACCAAAGGATATGGCATTATCTCCCATACTTATAAAGAATATAGACCAATTGTTTCTATGAACTTAGGCGAAAGACAAATCGGTGTCTTAGTGGCCACCGAACAAGGTCAAGCCACTCCATATGCAATTGAACACGTTGAAGAAAGAGGCACTATGTTCATTGAACCAGGCACCATGGTTTATGAAGGCATGATTATCGGTGAAAATCGTTATGATATCGACTTAGCCGTTAACTGCGTTTTAAAGAAGAATCTAACAAATGTTAGAAGCGCGACGAAAGATAATACTGTTGTCTTAAAAACACCGCGTAGAATGTCTTTAGAGGCCTGTTTAGACTATATCAATAGCGATGAGTTAGTGGAAATTACTCCTACTACTTATAGAATGAGAAAAAAGATCCTCAATACTGCAGAACGTAAGAAATACGATTCTCATGTGAGAAGAGGTGAAATCTAGAAGAAAAAGAGCTTAATTGCTCTTTTCTTTTTCATCATTCATGAACACTAGTTTGATGTTCCTATATGGACCAATAAGAGTGACGGTATCGCCTTGTTGGAAGACAGTCGATTTATCCACTGAAAGGTATTCGTCTTTTCTTTTGATAACCACAACTGTAATGCTATAACGATCATTAAGACCAGCATCTTTAATCATGACACCCTCTAATTCTTTCGGCACTTCATCAAGGAATACTTCAACAAGGGAGTTTTTGCCATAGTTACTAACCAAAGTGATTTCGTTTGTTCTATCAATGACTGCAACATTCTCTTTCTTTTCTAAGGAATTGATGAAGGCTTCTTTAATATCGTTGATTAAGCCATAAATAACTAAGACGTCACCTTTAGAGAACATGGTGTCTTTGGTGACTTCCACGATTCTCTTACCTCTTCTAATGGAAAGGACATTAATTAAGAACTTCTTAGTTAAGCCCATTTCAATTAAAGATTTTTCTTTAGCGAACTCAGGAATCTTATTTAAGACGACTTCTGCGATAGCGTGTTTACCATATAAGTCTAAAACTGTAATAATATTTGTATTTCTACTCTTCTTTGAAGAGTTGATAGCGATTGTTTCAAGTAATTTTTGGAATCTTCTATTAATTGGTGGGATTTTAATAAAGACCATCAATAAGAATAAAGCCGCGGCAATATAGAATATGATGAAATACCATTCGGTAAACGTATATTCCGTAGAAGTACCCGATCCAACAGAAACACCAATAGAGAAGAAGACGTTGATAATTAAACCCATGATAACAACGGAGAAAATGTGACCAGTATAAATACACGCGATCGCTATTTTTCTTCTACGTTCATCGTTAACAATGAGCTCACTTTCGTTCGTGGTAAAGCCAGTGCTTGTAAACAAAGAAGCAACTTGGAATCTAATCTTGCTTGTCGCCAAACCTGTGAGTTTAAATGCCACAGAAAAGATTTCTACTGTAAACATGTAGACGGCGATAACACCAAGGATTAAAGATAAGGCCAGCCAAATGTTCATAATCTATGCTTTTACTATTTTACATTGTTTTCATCCATAAGCGATGAAAATTCTTTAGGCATTGGGCATGAGAACTTCACCAATTTGCCTGTAAATGGATGGATGAAGTCTAACTCATAAGCATGGAGACCTAATCTTTTGATTGGATTAGCAGGTTCTCCATATTTATCATCCCCAATGATATGGTGTCCCCTTTCACCAAGGTGAACACGAATTTGATTCTTTCTACCAGTATCGATGTTGACATCAAGCAAGGAATACTTGCTATTACTCTTAATAACTTTATAGTGGGTGATTGCTAATTGACCATCACCTGGTTTCTTTGAAGAATACATGAGGTTTTGACTATTTTTCTTCAAATATGACTTAATGGTGTCGCTCTTTTTCTCCATCACACCTTCCACAATTGCGTAATATCCACGCTTTTTGACGATATCGTTCCAATGTTCTTGGAGGGCTTGTTGAATCTTAACGTTTTTAGCCACCATTAAGACACCTGATGTATCTTCATCGAGTCTATGAACCACGAATATACGGTTATGTTTGTCTTTTTGCTGAACGTAATCAGACAACATACGATACGCAGTGGAAGATTTTTCGTTATCGGACGCAATAGAAAGAAGACCGCTTGGTTTGTTGATGACGATTAAATCATCGTCTTCATAAATGATTGGAAGATTACTTCTGGTTTTCTTTCTGATTGGAGAATTAGAAATGATAATTGTATCTTCTGGATAAAGTTTGAAATTAAATTGTGATACAGGTGCACCATCAACAGAAACACGATGTGAAGAAAGTAAGGATTTAACGGAGTTACGAGATTGGCTTTTGAAAGTTTCTAGAAGAAACTCTAAAAGTTCACATTCTTTGGTGACTTTGTATTCCTTGATATTGTTATAGTTTTTCTTCACTGGCGCTTTTTCGCGAGCTTTGTTTCTATTAACTGGTTTTTTCATCACCACTATTATAAGCGTGAATAATAAAAAAGGCACCTTTTTAGGCGCCTTAATTTGTTATTTGGTTATTATTTGCCATCTCCGTCGTAACGGGTGACTTCTTTGCCACGGCAGAATGTCGCGATAACGCCTGGGCCACATGTTGTGCCAACGATAGGTCCAATCCAATAGATAGAAGCTTTAACGTGGAGTTCTTCTTCCACTCTCTTCTTGAGAAGTTCCGCTCTTTCCATGGCCATACCTTGACCGATGACAATTTCTTCTGTTTCGCCAGGAATCATGGCTTCTTTGACATAGTCAAATAATGCATTTAAAGATGCCTTTGTACCTTTAACTTTGTTAATGGTGAAGTTATTACCTTTTCTATCGGAAATGAAGATTGGTTTAACACCCATGATGTTGCCAAAGAAAGCGGCAGTACCTTTAATACGACCAGCAGCCTTTAAAAATGAAAGTGTATCAACAGTGGCAAATTGATTATAGAAGAATCTATTATCGATAACCCATTGCTCCAATTCTTCAATTGATAAGCCTTTCTGTTGTTGCTTAGCAGCATCTAAAACGAGAATGCCTAATGTTGGTGCTGCGGTTAAAGAATCAACACCAATCATCTTACGATCTGGGAATTCTTCCATTAATTCTTTTTTCGCAAGTTCGAATAAGTTCATGGAACCAGTTAAAGCACTGGAACAGCCAATATAGATAACATCGATACCTTTTTCAAAGTATGGACGCACCTTATTCATGACTTCTTCCATGGATACTTGGGTGGTTTTAACTTTCTTACCGGCGGATAACCAACCATAGAATTCTTCTTGGGAATAATCAACCCAGTCTAAGTCGGCTTTGTATTCAACACCATCGACCACTAAACCGAAGTAGAAATATTCGATGTTGTTGGCTTTTCTAAGTTCTGTACTTAAGTCACAGCTAGAATCACTAAAGATTTGATATTGCGCCATAAAATTTACCTCTAGCGCTATTTTCTCATAAAGAGAGAATAACACCTAAATAAACACGCATAAAACATGTTTACACTCGATATTCAGTGTAACATTTCAAAAAAATAAAATTTGTATTAAGTAGGTTATTATGCCCCATCAATATGGGTATCGCAAATATTATCTCTTTTCTTGTTGCGGTTCTCTTGTTCTCTTTCACGGAACATATCGATATCTTCGCCTGTATAATATCTACTTCTTCTTTTTCTTCGACGTTTATATTCTTCCATAGTTAGTTCCTTGATTCTGTGAATTCTCTGAATTCATCTACTTCTTCTAAGGTTTCTAATTTCACCATGAAGAATTTATCGCCCATCGCTCCACTTAAAACATATGGGTAGCGACCATAGTTACATAATTTGCCATAATACTTATCAAAGATTTCTTGATCGTTATGTTTATACCACGCCCAATCTCTTCTTGAAGCACATGCGGCATAATACTTTTTCATAGTCATATCTTGTCTATTCTCATTAAAAGCCACGACATCTGCATAGATTTGATATGTGCTTACTGATTGAGAGAAGTTAATTAAGTCAGGAGTAAAGCCGCCTGGTGGGCGCATATTTGTTTCTAAGGCTACCAATTCATTTTTCTTTCCGACACCTTTGACGTTCTTAGTTAATCTAAAGAATTCAAGATGGAAGAATCTTCTTTTAACGTTAAAAGCTTTGATGACTTTTGAGCCAATTTCTTTTAAATCTTCTGGTACTTCTTTCTCTGTATAGTAGAAAAGATCTCCACCATCCTTAACGACATCTGCAACAGATGGAGGAAAGACATTTGAATCACAGAAAACAACGTTGCTATTTTCATCGCAAATGCCATCGAAAGAGACGATATTTCCAGTGACAAATTGTTCACAAATATAGGTTATATTTTGATTTCTGCTATTGAAGAAGAAATCGACGTCTTCAAGGGTTTTGATTTTGTAGTCACCTTCTGCGCCTACACCCATATCAGGCTTAATAAACACTGGATATCCGACTTTCTTAATGAACTTTAGAAGTTGTTCTTTGCCTTCAACTAAAATGAAGTCTGCGACTTTCGCGCCAGCTTTTTTGTAAAGCTCTTTCATCTTTGATTTATGTTGCCAGTATTGAAGTTCTTGTGGTCTAACTCCATTAGGAATATCAAACCTTTCCCTTAATTTGGCGTCTTTTTCTAGCCAATATTCGTTATTACTTTCGATAAAATCGATTTGACCATATTTATCTTTATAGTATTGGACTGCCTTTAATTCGTTATCAAAGTTATCCATGCCATAACATGCATACCATTCATCTAAATTCATCCTTAATGCAGGGTCTAATTCTTCCCAAGAGGCATCACCGATACCTAAAACACGAAAGCCATTATGTTTTAAAGCTTCCGCAAATCGGTAATACGTTTGTGGAAAATGAGGGGATATAAGGATGATGGTTTTCATAGTTACCTCTTAAAGATGCTGTTAATTTCAATGTTGAGAGGTTTTAATCTTGGATAAAGTTTAAGATACACATCGTGATAGATGCGATCATATAGACGATGGTTTGTTTTATTTGGCTTGAATGTATCAGAGACCTTACTCATTGATTTCACCGCTTCGTGAACATCTTTAAATTCTTTAACAGCGGTAAATGTTGCGATTGCAGCGCCCAAAGAAGTTGATTCTATTGTTTGACATCTAGAAATTTCTAGGCCAAAGATATCCGCGGTGATTTGGCAGATTTCATCAGAAAGAGATCCACCACCAGAGATTCTAAGGGATTTAACTTTTTGTTTTTGTGATTTTTCGATTGATTCTAAGCCTTCACGCAGCGCAAATGCGATGCCTTCAACGATGGCACGATAAATGTGCTTACGTGTATGGATGTTGCTAAAGCCCACGATAGCACCCTTTGCGAGTGGGCGCGCCAAGCCTGGTCCCCAATACGGTTGAAGAATCAAGCCATCACTACCAACAGAAACATCGTTTAACCATTGGTCTAAGATAGCTTCGATTGGTTTATTCTTTTCTTTAGCTTCCGCTTCTAATTCTTTAGCGAATTCTTCCGCGAACCATCTAAGCATCCAGAAACCACGGTATATTTGTACGTCCATGTTATACAGATTAGGTACAGCCGCAGCATAGGCAGGTAAGAACGGTTCTGGTTCATGATATTTTGGATTGCTCACTTCAATTGTGCACGCAGTTCCGTATGAAATTGCGCCTATATCAGGTGTAAGACAACCTAAGCCGATTGTTTCACAGCCCTTATCTGAGCCAGAAGCAATAAGTTTTAATCCTTTTGGAAGACCACACATTTCAGCGACATCATCTTTCAAATAACCGATAACCTCACCTGGTTTTACAACTTTTGGAAGCATTCTATTTGGTACGCCAAAGATACGACCTTTCATCGCCCCTTCCTTATACCAAACGCCTTTTTTGTAATATAAAGGATAGTGACCAGTTAAACCGCCTGGAGAATCGGATAATTCGCCAGTCAATTTGTAATTGATATATGTGGAAATGTTGACGTATTTTTCAACTTTGGCCCATAAATCTGGTTCATTTTCTTTGACCCAGTGCGCCATGGTTCTTGTTCTATTCATGACGATGGTATCTTTCATACCGACGAGTTTGAATAAAAATCTATGCATTGCCGGGAGTTTTTCATCCGCTCTCGCTAATCTTTGATCAAGCCAAAGAATGACTGGTCTAAGAGGTTTATTGTCTTTGTTTAATAAAACCGCGGAATCTCTAAAAGTAGTCACTGTCATAGCGATGATATCGTTAAGATTTTCTTTACTTTCTTGACCTAATTTTTTAAGACATTCGATTAAATTGTCCCAATAAAAATCAGCATTCTGTTCAGCGTAGCCTTTCTTAATGGAGAAGCACATCGGTTCGTAGGCTTTTTTAGAAAGACAGACTATTTCGCCAGATTTATTGATTAAAGATGTTCTAACTGATTGAGTACCAAAGTCTAAAGTTAATACAAGGGGATTATTTTTCATGAAAAATACCTCACAAAATATCGCGATGACATTTACCTTTATAGTTTATATCATAACGAGGCAATTATCACTTTTTTTGAAAAGTTTGTGTATTATTCGCGTATGTGTGCTAATATTTAGGCGTTGTGAGCGCACACTCACATTCGACCTGCAGGAGGAATATTATGGCAGAAAAGAAATACGTATATCCTTTTGATGAAGCCTATGGTCTTGGTAAAGAATTATTAGGCGGTAAGGGCGCCGGCTTAGCAGAAATGAGCCACATTGGTGTCCCAGTTCCAGAAGGTTTTACAATCACAACCGAAGCTTGCACACTCTATTATGACAGTGGCAAACAAATCCCTGATTACGTTATTGATCAAATTTTTGAAGCCGTAAGAGGTATCGAAGAAAAAACAGGCAAAACATTCGGTGGAGACCAAAAACCATTATTAGTCTCTGTCCGTTCTGGCGCGAGAGTCAGTATGCCAGGTATGATGGATACCATCTTAAACTTAGGCTTAAATGAAGTGACATGCGAAGCATTAGCAAAAGAAACCAACAATGAAAGATTTGCTCTTGATAGCTATCGTCGTTTCATCCTTATGTTCACCAACATCGCCAAAGGTCATCCACGTGATGCCATGGATAAGATGCTCGATGATCTTAAGAAAGAAAACGGTTATAAATTAGATACCGAAGTGACCGCTGAACAATTAAAAGACTTAGTGGCCAAGTATAAAGAATATTACAAAGTAACATTTGGTGAAGAATTCCCATCTGATCCAAAAGTTCAATTAATGGAAGCTGTCGCAGCCGTCTTCAGAAGCTGGGACAACCCAAGAGCCAATGTTTATCGTATGATGAACAACATCCCATATTCATGGGGTACCGCCGTTAACGTCCAATCTATGGCGTTCGGTAACAAAGGTGAAACATCCGGTACTGGTGTTGCCTTCTCACGTGACCCAGGCACAGGCGAAAAAGTCATCTCCGCTGAATATTTACCAAATGCTCAAGGTGAAGACGTCGTTGCAGGTATCAGAACACCATTACACATCGACGAATTAAAAGCTCGTATGCCAGAAGTTTACGAACAATTCGTCAACACCATTAAATTAATGGAAAACCACTACCGTGATATGCAAGATATGGAATTCACCGTTGAAGACGGCAAACTCTATTTCTTACAAACACGTAATGGTAAGAGAACCCCAGCCGCTGCCTTAAAGATTGCTTGCGATTTAGTGGACGAAGGTTTAATCGATGAAAAAGAAGCTGTCTTAAGAATCGATCCAGTCAGCTTTGATAAATTATTATTACCAGGCTTTGATAAAGATGACTTAGCCGCTCATGAACCAATCGCGACAGGTTTAGCCGCAGGTCCAGGCGCTGGCACTGGTAAAATCGCTTTCTCTGCCGAAGAAGCAGAAGCCAGAAAGAACGCTGGTGAAAAAGTTGTTCTCGTTAGAGCAGAAACATCCCCAGAAGATATCGTCGGTATGGTCGCCGCTCAAGGCGTTCTCACCATGCGTGGTGGTATGACATCTCACGCAGCCGTTGTTGCTCGTGGTATGGGTAAATGCTGTGTCTGCGGTTGCTCCGCTGCTATTATCGATGAAGAAAAACGCACACTCACCATTGGTGATAAAGTTTACACAGATCAAGATGTTATCTCCCTCGATGGTTCCACCGGAAAAGTTTACGAAGGTGAAATCAAGACAGTTGAACCAGACTTAACCGCTGGTTACTTCGGTCGTTTAATGGGTTGGGTTGATCAATATAGAGCCTTAAGAGTTAGAACAAACGCTGATACTCCAAGAGATGCTCAACAAGCCAAAGTCTTCGGTGCTGAAGGTATTGGTCTTTGCCGTACTGAACACATGTTCTTCGCTAAAGACAGAATCTTCTCAATGAGAAAGATGATTCTTGCTGATAAGGTTGAAGATCGTGAAGCCGCTTTAGCGGAAATTGAACCAATGCAACAAGCAGACTTCGAAGCCCTCTATGAAACAATGTTACCATATAGTGTTAACGTTCGTTTATTAGACCCACCACTCCACGAATTCTTACCACAAGAAGAAGACTTAATTGCTGAATTAGCCGATGCTCTCAGCTTAACAGTCGAACAAGTTAAAGACAGAATCGACGAACTCCACGAAGCTAACCCAATGATGGGTCACCGTGGTTGCCGTTTAGCGGTCACATATCCAGAAATTTGCAGAATGCAAACAACCGCTATTATTAAAGCCGCGATCAACGTCTCCTTAAAGACACGTATTATGGTTAAACCAGAAATCATGGTGCCATTAGTACTCGAAGAAAAAGAATTAGCCTTCGTTAAGAAGATTATCTGCGAAACCGCTGATGCTTTAATTAAAGAATCCGGTTTAGATATGAAGTATCACGTTGGTACAATGATTGAAATCCCACGTGCTGCCTTATTAGCAGATGAAATCGCTAAAGATGCTGAATTCTTCAGCTTTGGTACAAACGACTTAACACAAATGACCTTCGGCTTCTCTCGTGATGATGCCGGCAAGTTCTTACCAGCTTATTACGAAAACAAGATCTTTGAAGAAGATCCATTCAAGACCTTAGATCAAAACGGTGTTGGCAAACTCGTTCAATTAGCCGTTAAATTAGGCCGTTCCACACGTCCAGAACTCCATATTGGTGTCTGCGGTGAAACCGGTGGTGAAGCTAAATCTATCGAATTCTATCACATGGTTGGCTTAGATTACGTCTCCTGCTCTCCATTCCGTGTGCCAGTCGCTAGATTAGCCGCTGCTCAAGCCAATATCAAAAATCCAAGATAAGTAAATCTTAGATAAATAAAACGCTTCCATTCAGTTGGGAGCGTTTTTTATTTGTTAAGGAATAGCACCATAGTGATGCCATCTAGATATGTGCCATCTTTAAGTTTTAATTGACGAGGGATGCTACCTGTTATCACAAAACCTTTTGATGAATATAAGCGCCTAGCCTTCGCGTTTTCATCAATGACATCTAATTCAATTTGTTCTACTCCTGGCGTATTTTTGGCGAGTTTAATCATTTCATCAAACATCAAAGAACCAATACCCATGCTTTGATATTCTTCAGTAATAGCGATACCAATAGTTCCTCTATGTCTATCTTTTTCGTGTTTATAAAATCTTAAGGAACAATTAGCGACGATCTTATCTTCGACACAGGCAATTAACCAATAACCACTATCGGTTTTGCTCCATTCGATGAAAGCTTCTTCTTTGCTAATATCATCCACATAATGCTGGAAATCACTAGGCGTGCTTAAAAGATAATCTGTTGAGCTAGCGACAGAAATGATTTGGTTGATAAGATTATAGGCATCTTCCTTTTCTGGAGAACGGAGCACTACTTTCAAGCCGTTCTTTAGGACAAATTCTTTTGCTTCATAAATCATATTGCAATCATTATAAGAAAAAAGCCGCATTAATGCGACTTATTTCAATTTGTGAGAAGATTAGTTTTCTTTGATTTCTTCCGCGATTTCCGCGAATTCTTCAACGTCGTCTTCTTTGGCCTCTTCAACAGGTTCTTCTTCAGGAACTTCTTCAGTTTGTGCTTCTTCTACTGGAGCCTCTTCAACTGCCTCTTCCACAGGAGCTTCTTCCACTTGAACTTCTTCAACTGGGTTTTCTTCTACGATTGTGGCTTCAGGAGCAACGTTTTGTTCTTCAACGACTGCTTCTTCAACCTTCGGTTGTTCTACGGCTAATTCGGCCTCTTTTGCTTGTTCCGCTTTTAAGGCTTCTTCTTTTTCTTTCTTTTCGGCTTCTAAAGCTTTCTTTTCCGCTTTATCGAGTTTCTTATATTTTCTACCTTCTTTGAAAAAATGATGGAGACCTTTAAAGAAATGTCCGTTGAAGACCATTACTAAACCATCGAGTTGACTCATGCGTAAGCCACCTTGAGAGAATCTTGACCAACCTCTTAATGGTTGATGGACAACACCCATAACTAAGGTATTAGCTAGAACGTTATTGCCGAATTTGCGCAAGACTTTAACGAACCAAGGGACAGCTTTACCAACTAAACGGCCAATCCATCTCTTAGCGTATCTTAATTCTTTTACTGTGGTGTTATAATCAACAACCATTCTATTTTTCTTGTAGAATGGGATGCTTCCATCTGGAATTGGATGGCCTAGCAAGGCTTCAAATTCCGCATCAGGAATATTTCTTAAACTACCAACAGCGTAGTTTGGTAATGATTTCTTATCGTATGGCGGTAAAGCACCTGTACCTTTTTGTTGAATGGTGCCTTCTAAGAGGATGTTGTTACTTGAAGCACCAATCATGATGTTATAAACGCCTTCTTCAATTTCCCATTTATCGGTGACGACGTTAAAATATCTAAATGTCTTGTCATCAAATGGAATATTGACTCTCTTTGTTTCACCCGCTTTTAATTCGACTTTAGCAAAGCCTTTTAATTCTTTAACAGGTCTAATGATTTCGCTAGCTTCTAAACCAACGTATAACTGAGCGATTTCTTTACCATCTCTTTCACCGGTATTGGTAATATCAAATGACACACCATCCGCTTTAATTTCTAAGTTTTTGTATTCAAATGTCGTATATGATAAGCCGAAACCGAATGGGAATCTCACTAAGACATCAGCTTTTTCAAAATAACGATAGCCAACACCATAAGCTTCTCTATATTCAATTGTTCTAGTGTGGCTTGGGAAGTTATCGCTGCTCGCCACATCTTCTAATTTAATTGGATAGGTTTCTGATAGTTTACCAGATGGGTTAACTTGACCAGTCAAGATATTGAGAGTCGCTTGGGCGCCAGCTTGACCGTTTAAATAGCAGTGCAATAAAGCATCGATTTCATCCATGAATGGGATTTCAACCGCACTACCACAAGATAAGACAACCACGACATCTTTATTCAAAGATTTGATATCTTTTACTAATTGGATTTGATTTTCTTGTAATTTGAGATTTGTTCTATCTAAGCCTTCGGCTTCTGTTACTTCATCTAAGCCTAAGTATAAGACGACAACATCCGCTTTCATGGCGATATTCATCGCTTCTTTATGAAGTTTCTTGTTCTTCTTGCCATAACGGTTGAAGCCACGACAAACACCTACAACATTAAGGAACGAACCATTCAATAAATCAGCGGTATTATCGAGTTTAGTTGGGTTAACAATAGAACTACCAGCACCTTGATATCTTGGTAAATATAAGAAGTCACCAATGAAAGCCACTTTCTTTTGATTATCTAATGGAAGGACACCATTGTTCTTTAACAAAACCGCGCTTTCTTCTGCGCATTTTTGGGCGAAGGCATGATGTTCTTCAACATCGAATACTTCTGGTGCTTTATTAACACCATTTTCCATGGTCTCAAAGACAACGCTTAATAAACCATCAACATTATCATCTAAAACGGATTCATCCAATTCACCCGCTTCAATGGCTTTCATAATTAATTCTGGTCTATCTGGACCACCAGGCATTTCGAGTTGGTTACCACATTTAAGAGATAAGACACCATCATTATTGCCACCCCAGTCAGTGACGATAAAGCCTTCATAGCCCCATTCTTTTCTTAAAATATCGCAAAGTAGGTGTTCGTTTTCGTTAGCGTACACCCCATTAATTAAGTTATAGGAGGTCATGATGGATCTTGTTTTGCCTTCTTTAACAGCAATTTCAAAGGCAGTTAAGTAGATTTCTCTGAATGTTCTTTCATCAAGAACACTATCAAGAGTCATTCTGTTTTCTTCTTGGTTATTACAGGCAAAGTGCTTAATACAAGCAGAGATACCGTTAGATTGAATACCTCTGACATAACCAGCAGCCATCTTACCTGCTAAATAAGGATCTTCTGAGAAATATTCAAAGTTACGACCACATAATGGGTTTCTTTTGATATTCATACCAGGTCCTAAAAGGATATTAACTTTTTGGACAGCGGCTTCTTGCCCTAATCTTTGGCCCAAACCTTCACCGAGTTCTGGATCCCAAGAGTTTGCCATGGTTGCAGCGGTTGGATAACAAGTAGCAGGAATAGAGGCATTTAAACCTAAGTGGTCCGCTGCTGCAGCTTGTCTTCTCACCCCGTGTGGGCCATCACTTAAAAAAGCACTTGGTATTTTAACTTTTTCAATATCAACGGTTTGCCAAAAGTCTTTACCACTGATGAGCCTTGCTTTTTCTTTAAGAGTAAGTTGGTCAATGATTTCTTGATACTTTCTAGCCATAATCTCTCCTTAAATGTCAAAAGACATTATCTATGTTTTTAATGCGCAACATAAAAGTTCTATAAATAGAATATCACATTATATAAATATATAAAAGTCGACGATTTGTGACTTTTATAAAAAAAGACCCAGCCCATTTAAGAGTTGGATCTTTTTAAATGATTAATTAGAATTATTCAGCGACTGCTTTATTTTTTCTTTTCTTAATAAAGCCACGGATCGCGAAGAATCCCCAAGCTGCTAAGCCTAAACCAATGACGATATCAGCCACGATAATTGTGGTGACCCACCATTCAGTTCGATAGCCATTAATCTTAATTTGAATTGAGTTACTATTAGCTACGGCATAAAGAATATTCTTTGTTGCTTGTCTTAAGATGGCAACATCTTTAGCATTATCACTCTTGGCGTCATTCCACATTGTAATTGTGGTACTTGTTAAAATTAAATCGTTACCAGCATAGAGCATTTGACGAGAATCCATGAAGGTGTTGTCTGTCTTATAGTCACAGATAACTAAGCCTCTAAAGCCCCATTCATTACGGAGAATTTCAGTCATTAAGCGATAGTCGCCACCTGTCCATTTATTACCAATTCTATTAAAGGAAGACATGATACCAGTTGTGCCTTTAAAAGCAGTGATACCATCATCCTTAGCGGATTTAACGAGGCCGACATTATCGTGACCCTTAACAGCGAATTCGAATGGTTTTAAATATAATTCTCTAAGAGCTTGTTCAGTACAGAATGTTGAAACACCCGCACGGTTAGTTTCTTGGTCGTTAAGGGCAAAGTGTTTTAAATCTGGATAGACACCTTTACTTCTTGCGCCTGTAATGACATTAACGGCCATCTTACCAGAAAGGATTGGATCTTCTGAATAGTATTCAAAGTTACGACCACTGAATGGAGAACGGTGTAAGTTGACCGCTGGCGCGTACCAACCAGAATATGGTAAGGAGTTATTGCCACTTGTGTCGCCCCATAAGCCGTTTTCACCAACGATTTTACCCATTTCATAGCCTAAGCTCTTATTCCATGTGGAACCGATGACGATTTCAGCAGCGAAGTTAGTGTTCTTTGAGAAAATTGCGGTAACCGCACCACCCATAAAGTTAACGAAGCCAATAGGACCATCAGAGTCATTAGTTAAGTTTTTACCAATGGAGTTAATCGCGATGGTTTGGAAAGCACCGTTATTAACTAAGCTTAACATTTCACCAAATGTGATCTTATCTAAGAGTTCATCCCAGCGTGGATCATCATAATCAACTGTACCATCGCTTTGTAATAAGTCATGTAAGATGATTTCGGCGTCAACACCAGTATTAGGCATAGTTTCAACGCTTTCAATCGCGGTGTTGTTATGTAAGAAGCTCTGTAATTTTGCTAATTCACTAAAGCCATCTAATTCATCACCCATGACCGTTCTTTCTTCCGCGGTTAATGGAGTTGGGAAGGTGTGTTCGAAGTCAGTACGTGACATACCTTTACGTTTTTCACTACCAACGATAACATCGCTTAAACGATATTGGATATCATCATAGTTATCTAAAGTGAAGCGATTGATGACTGGTGTATTAGTAACTGGATCTTTTTCAAATGTTACGCTACTAGCAAGAGCGACCACTTTTGAATCATAAGCGTTTTCTCTAACATGAGAGTTACGGCTAATATAGAAAGTATAATCACCAGCTTCTAATTCATAACCTTTGAAGCCATTTTTGTTAGCGTCGTTATAATCGTAAGAAGCTAAATCATAGGCATCCACTTTGAAGGTGAATTGTTCTTTATCACCAGTATTAAGTAATTCTGTTTTAGCGTAGTCAACGAGTTCGACTTGGGCTTTTTCAATGCCGTTTTCAAAATATGGTTTACTAACATATAATTCGACGACTTCTTTACCAGCAGGTCCTGCTTTTTGTTCAACTTCAACGTTGATATTGATAGAACCACCGTTTTCTAAAGAACCGGTAACACCTGTAATAGTTTGATCAAATGTAGAATAAGATAAGCCATAACCAAATGGGAAAATAACGTTATCGCTATACCATTCACTAGTGGCGTCTTCTTTTAATTCTTCATAGTCACGTGTTTCATAATATCTATAACCGAGATAGACACCTTCTTCATAAGTGACCATGTTATAGCCAGATACCGCTGTGCCATTTTCTAAGAAAGCAGTATTAGCGAGACCATTATTAGCTTGAGAGCCATCACCAAAGTTCATCCATGTTGGATCTTTTTTGAAATCCGCACTATAAACGTCGACTGTTCTACCTGATGGGTTAACGTCACCATTAAGTAATGAACCGAATGCTTTCGCCCCTGTTTTACCAGGACCACCGATCCAAAGTAATGCGTCAATACGCTTATTTGCGGTATTGTTATATTCTTTGATGAAATCGCATTGGAAGGAAGTTAAGGTATTTAAGACCACCACGACTTTATCAAAGCGAGACGTGACCATATCTAACATGTCATATTCATTTTGGTCGAGTTGTAAGTAATGATTTTCTTCAATACCACCCGCTTTAGCGTTTTGGCTTCTTGGTAAGTCCCAAGATTCCCCACCTAAACGAGAGATAACAACAATCGCGGCATCATGATATTGCTTAAAACTATTAATTAAAGCCGAATCATATTTATCGACTGGTGTTTCACCAATATCTAAAGTTGGAGAAGAGGAACTTGTATCAGAAAGTTTTGGGCTATCAGAACGACCTTTGCCTGATTCGCCACTTTCATAGAACTCTTTAAGAGCGGGATTAAATTCAATGCCGCCTTCTTTAAGGCCATCGAATAATGTCGCTGCACCTTCACCAGAACCACCACCAGAACCAGAGCCACCAAGGACTAAGTTGACAGAGTTTTTACCAAAGACACTTACTTTACTACCTTTAGCAATTGGTAAAGCGTTATCTTCATTTAATAAGAGAACAGCGCCTTCTTGTTCAATCTTAACGTTAAGATCATCACCCGCTTTAACGGATTCTTCTTTGCTCTTATAGTCAGATTTATAAATCTTTTCATAGGAGTCTTCTGTAATTGGTGTTTTGCCACCTAAAACAGTACCTAAAATAGGATGGATAACACCTTTTTCAGGAACCGCAATCGCGGTTAATGTAATAAAGATTGCGGAGACAAGTGTTGTAACTGAGATCCAGGAGATAAGACCTCCTACACCACTACCTTTTTTATTTTTACTCATTGTTATTTGCCTCCTAATCTCTATAAAGGTTATCGTATTCTGGATGCCATGAAAGTGTGGCGCTACTTGTTTCTAATCTAATGTAGTCAACTTCAGGAGCAACCGCACCCATTGTGCCACCGCATTCTAAGTTTTCATTATTAGTGACTAACTTAATAACGTTGAGGCCTTCAACAAGATTAATGTCACAAATATAGAATTCTTGGAATCTAGTAGCGCTTTGTCCTAATGGAGCAGGTGGTAGGTCATAAAGTTCAACTGTGCCATAGTCCATAGAAACATCATTAACGATGAATTGATAACCATAATCGCCCTCAGGAGAAATGGCAAAGCCACCTTCTAAGATTTCTGTTGCTAAGCTAGCGTGTAATTTAACACCAGATACCGCTCTATCGCTATAGATGTTATATGTTAATGTCGCGCCTTTCTTATATAAGTAGGTGACGAAGTTACCATACGCAGTTGCGTGAGCGTCATCTAATAATGGATAAGCATCAGAATAAGCACCAAAGTCATCAGAACCATCAGGTTGAATAATACCGGTACCTAATGTTGAACCAGAGTAGCCTGGGAATGTTTCATCAGAGCGAATTGGTGTGAATTCAGCATCGAAGATATTGTTAACTGGTGTCATTCTATTAGCTCTCCAATGAGCGTAGAAGTTAGTGGATGAAGTAACTTCAAATGGGAATGTCACTTTTTGGCCTTCATAGGCGTGGGTAAACCAACCTAAGAATTCAAATCCTTCACGAGTAATCGCCGCTGGTTCTTCCATTGATGTAAAGGCTGGATAATCAGCAAAACGTTTATAAATGCCAGAAGCACCCGCTGGATTCTTCTTATAGTTATAACGGAAGGTGACAGTAAATGTCTTCATCTTCCAAACGCCGTAGAGAGTAATATCAGTTTCTGTTCCACTTGGAGTGAATGGGAATGTGACGTCAGGTTCGGTAGCATCTTTAGTAGTTGCCCAACCTAAGAATTCATAGCCTAAACGGCTTGGATCCGCTGGAGCGTCTTTTAAAGCGATAGACATGCCATCTTCTAAGTCACTAATGACGTGAGTTTGTCCTTCAGGATAGTTTTCATCGAATGTCACGTTATATAACTTAGTGTCTTCTTCACGCCAGTGAGCGTAGAATTTCACTTCTTTTTTAATATTATATGGTGTCTCAAAGTTCACTCTTGTACCGTTTTCGGTTTCCCAATAACCAGCAAACACATGTCCACTCCATTCCGGGATGCGAGCGTTAACAACATCAACGTCAGCTTGAGTAATGTTGCTATTATAGTTAACTTGCATGACGTAAGAAGTTTCGCTAGCGGTTGAACCTTCACCAAGATTATAGTCAAATGTCACGTTAATAACGGAGATGCTCCACTGCGCATAGAAAGTGACATCTCCTGCAGGTGTATAAGGGAATGAAACAATAGAAGAACCTGCTTCATCTGTTGTCCAGTTAGCAAATGTATAGCCTTTACGAGTAGGAATATCGATATCACTAGATTCAACAGAACTACCCTTTTCGACATACATTGTGTAAGGTCTAGATGACCCATCATTGTAATTTAATAAAATTGCGTATTCGTCAGTCGGGACGACGTGACTTGTTTCATTTGAGGAACACGCCGCTAAAGCCATACCAAATATAAAGGTATGAGTTAATATAAGCGCGACCGTTTTTGTACCTTTTTTGCCCATAAAAAACCTCCTTTTTATGGCTTGATATAATATGCACAAAACTTCGGCGAAGAAGCGTGTCTCCGCCGAAGCTTTTGTTTTACTTATCTAGAAGAATTAGTCTTCTTTGTTGTGTTTTTTAAGAGAGACAAGGGCTAAGCCTAAGCCAGCGATGAGAGCCATGATGCCAGAAGCAGCGGCGATAGAACCACCACAACCTTTTCCAGCAGCGCCATCAGCACCGTCTTTACCATCAGCACCATTTTGACCAGCAGGACCTTGTGGGCCAGCAGGACCTTGAGCGCCATCTTGACCGTTTTGACCGGCTGGGCCTTGAGGACCTTGAGCACCTGGTTGACCATCCGCACCAACGACTTTACCTAAGTTAATAGATTCACCGCTAGTTAAGACGATAACGAGTTCGCCTTGATCGTTGATAGAAGCACTTGCAATGCCGACACCATCGAGACCGTCAGCACCGTCTAAGCCATCTCTACCATCTTGACCATCAGCACCGTTAAGACCATCAGCACCATTTGCACCAGTTTGACCGATTTGGCCAGCAGCTTCAATACCGGTATTAACACCATCTAAGTACCAAACACCATTGATGATGGTAACAGATGGATAATTCCAATCAACTCTGATTGTTGCTTCAGCGGAAACTTCTGTAACGTCTTCGTTAGCAGCGTTCTTGAAGCCCTTAAATGTCATACCAAAGCCAGGAACTTGGAATGCGGTTGTATCAACTGTAGATAAATCTAATGTTTCGCCTTCTTCAACACCTTTAACTAATAAGGTGTTACCGAAACCGTCGACGATTGTGACGTTATAACCACCAACAACTTTGAATGCAGCGTTAGTTGTAATTGTGTCATAAGCGTTAGCACGATATCTACCTCTGCTGTCACGAGCGATTCTTGTTACTCTGTAGCTGACAGCGATTTGATATTCACCAACTGTTGAAGCAGTACCAGTAACTTTTCTTGTGTTGCTTGCGAAGCTTAAGCCACCTGGAAGACCTGTAACAGAAATATTGGTTTCACTACCGATAATGTATTTGCCTTCTTCGTTAGCGTTGTAGTTTGTGTTACTACCGCCTCTACTTGGAATAGCATTTTCTTCGGTTAAGAATGTGAGCGCTAAGTCACCTTCGTAAGCAACGTTGAGGGTTGCTTCGGCTGGTGTTAATGTCGCATAGGAAACTGGAACAACTGGTGTTTCATTAGCGGCAACAGTAATACGGAAGGAAGCGGATTGTGAGATCCAAGCCATACCATATCTACCAGTGACGGTAATTGTGACTTGTTGGTTATTGGCAACCACTGTTGGTGTACCAGAGAGCATACCTGTATTGGCGTTGAAGCTTAAACCTTCTGGTAAGTTAGTTAATTCAACTGTGTAACCGGAAGCACCAAAGACAGCGTTAAGGTGATCAACTTTAACGATTTGTTTTGCTTCAATAGCAACGTTTTGAGTAGCGCTGATATTAGCTGTATCAAATGCTCTTGCGGCTAATAAACCGTTCTTAATAGCGTTGGAATTTGTGTATGTGTAGAGAATACGTTTTGCAGTTTCTCTTGCCCAGAACCATGTTGTGTAGTCGGCATTGCCACCTGTCTTAACGACTTTGTCTTCACTATCCCATGTGGAGTTGATTTGGGTAGCGTTACCAAGTGGGAAGACGCAACCACGAATCAACATTTGGTTATACCAACCACATGTGGCTTGTGACATGTAGTAGTCAGTAACTGTTTCGCCTTTATAACCCCATTCATTTGCGTAGAGTTGGATATTTAAGGCATAGCTAGAAGAACCATTGAGACCGATATCATTGAAAGCGGCCATGACGCCATTGGCGTTGCCTAATCTCATTGAGAGTTCGAATGGTTTAGCATAGATTTGACGTAAAGCTTGTTCGTTAACGAATGTAACGGAACCGAAACGGCCTGTTTCTTGGTCGTTTAAGATGGCGTGTTTAATATAGACACGGCCACCGACATCGGTACAACCTTTAACGATAGCAGCAGCGACTAAACCGCCTTGGACACCATCTTGTGAATAGTATTCGAAGTTACGGCCAGATAATGGGTTACGGTGATTGTTCATAGCTGGAGCATACCAAGCTAAACCACCTTGCCATTGTGATTCATAACCAACTAATTTACCTTGTTTGTAAAGGAGATCGAGGTTCCATGTAGCGGCTAAAACTGGGGAAGAAACCCAAGCCCAACCATTACCTTTGTTACCTGTACCACGGCCTTTTAATTGTTGAGGACCGTCGTTATCTTGTGTTTGTGGCTTGCCGACATTATTTAAAGCAGCAGTACTATAAGAACCAGAACGGATGAAGCCTGTGATTTCAGTCCATGTGAGTTGGTCTAATAATTCATCCCATTTTGGATCGTTATAGTCTTTACCGATGAGGTCGGCAACAGTAATTGGATATAAACCGTTTTCTGCAACGCCTGTACCTTGTGTTTTGCCTTCCATATCAGCGGCTTTCTTGACCCATAAGTTTTCATAGTTGTTTTCGACGGCCACTGTAGTAGCGTTATCCATATCGAATGCGACACTGTTATTACCTTGAGCTCTGAAAGCTAAGACTGCGAAAGCAGCATCTTTGAATAAGTTATCATCGCCTAAAGTCCAGGCTAATTCTAATAAGCTTCTTGGACCTGTCTTATCAGCGTTTAATAAGTTATTTCTATGTAAATCATGGTCTTTACCACTGACTGTCCAGTGAGAGGCCATTGTGTTATACATTTCCCACTTACCTTCGGTTTGAGAGAAGATGTTATTTGGAGTATTTGGATTGCCGTCTTCATCCCATGTGAGTAATGCACCGGCATTTAATTCAACAGAATCATAAGCGACGTGAGAATTCTTTCTAACAGAGAGAATGTATTTGCCAGCTTCTAATTCATAGCCGTTATTATTGTTTTTGTTTGCGTCATTATAGTCGAATTCAGCGAGATCTTTGACATCGATTGTGACATCAACGATTTGGCTCTTACCGGCTCTAATGATATCGGATTTAGCAAAGCCCACTAAGTTGACATAGGCTTTATCGATACCACCATCGTGATATTCTGGAGTGTTATAAAGTTGGACAACTTCTTTACCAGCGGCAGAACCAGTATTTGTGACTTTAACGTGAACTGTTAATTTGCCATCAGCTTTGGATAAATCACCATCAACACCAAGGATTTTTTGATCGAATGTTGTATAGGATAAACCATGACCGAATGGATAGGCAGTAACAGATTGATACCAAGCTTCACCAGCTTCGCCTAAGTCAGCAGCGACAGATTCAAAGTATCTATAACCAGCGAATAAACCTTCGGAATAAGAAACCATCATACCGGTTTGTGTGGTTTCACTATCTTCAGTGTGTTTCATAGGAACGGTATTACCAGCACTGGTATTACCTGTACCTAACGCTAAAGTGCCATAGTTACCATCGATTAAGTAACCGACTTGGTTGTTGTTAGAGAAGTTATAGTATGTTGGATCATCAAGTAAACTTCTTTGCCAGAAGTCAACTAAGTGACCAGATGGGTTGACTTCACCAGTTAAGATTTTGCCGACTGCATCAGCACCATTCCAACCAGTTGTACCAATCCATAACATTGAGTCGATAGCATCATCGTCTTCGATGTCACCAACTTCTAAGACGTTTGGAGAGTTAACGATAACGATAATTTTGTTAATATCGCCCACGACTTCCTTATGATATTTCGCATAAGCAAGTAATTCTCTTTCTGCGTCTCTGAGTTGTTGATAATGTTCGTGAATATCGGCGTGACCGGTAACTGTTTTACCACCACCGGTGTAAGCTGGGTTATCGTAACCTTCAGAACCAGTTCTGATGAAGTTAAGAACGACAGCGTCGCCATAGATTTCTAAGTTGTCATCTACACCGTTTAAGAAGCTATTGCTAGCTGGGGCGTAGTGTTTGCCACCAAATTCCACTAAACCTTCGCCATTTTCTTCGACGATGTTCATGTACTTATTGGTGTCAGTGTTGCTACCGTTACCGTATTTAGCGCGGACACGTGGATTAATTTTGAATCCAGCGTCATCTAAACTGGTAACGATTGTGGATGCACTGGCGCTTGCAGAAGCAACGTTTGGTCTACTTAAACCACCGGAACCGCCACCACCAGATTGAATGGTGTAGCTTTCGGTGCCAAGTAAAGTGACGTTTCTTTCTTCTTTGGCAAGTGGAAGAGCACCATTGTTCTTCATAAGAACGAAACCTTCGTTAGCGAGCTGAATGTTTAATCTAGCACCAGCTTCCAAGGTTTCTTCCCAACTATCGTACATGTTTGTGAAGTTACCTGGTTCGGCTAATGCGGACTTAAACACAGGAGCAACGCTGACGCTGGCCATCACTGCTAACGCTAATGTAATACCACCAGCTTTAGCAAGACTGCTTTTTGATCTCTTTTTCATTTATAGAGAACCTCCTTTTAAAAGCGTCAATGTGCGTACGAAAGGCATTAAAAATGAAGCGCGTGTGAAAACTCGATTATTTCATGACAATTTTAATGACTTTTATATGCGACATTTCAGTTAAATAATATCGACAATCTTGCTTATCAACAATTTATATGCGCCTTATAAACGCGCCTTTTTTAGAAGAGTGACAAAAAGCCTGTTTTTATAACTGTCATGATTGAAAAATGTTTGGAATAAATCGAAAAAAGCTCGCAAAAAACTCAAAAGAAAATAGCGCTTTAATAGCGCTAAAAATTCCCCACATAAAAAACTCAAGCCACGTCGACTTGAGTTTGTTTTCAAATAAAGTTTTTTTACTTCATTGATTCCATCCAATCAAAGAGATTAACGGTATTGCCATTAGCGTCTTTAACTGGTTGAGTTGATGGAGCGCTGATATTGTTTGGGTCAGCTTGGTCAAATTCAACTTCATCACGGAAGATATAAATCCATGACCAGTGACCATCATAGTTATTACCTCTTGGGTTACCTTGTGTCCCACGGACATCGGTAAAATATGAGAGGTGAATATCTTTTCCACCAGCATTAATTAATCTTTGATATGTAGCAAGTGTGAAGTTACTTGGATTAACTGTTCTATCGTTAGCGGCGTGAACAAACCACATTGGTAAATCTTTGAGTTTAGCAATGTCGCTATCTTCCACGAACGAATCGCTATATGCTTCGCAGCATGGATAGAAACCTCTAAAGAAGTTACCGTAATTAACCGCCATTTCCATAGTCATATATCCACCATTAGAACATCCACCAACGAATATTCTCTTGGTATCGATATCGCCATTATCAGCGATGAATTTATCGATTAAGGATTTTAATGTTTTGGTGTAAATTGAGTGACCTGTGCCACCATTATTGCTACCAGAACCACTATTCATCCACATAGTTGGAGTTTGAGCGGCTAAAACATAAGCGCCTTTTTGTTGACCTTTAACAAAGTGGCTTTGAATTTTTTCATTACCAAGTTCAGTAACATCGTTACCTAAAATAGCGATATCTGGATCTGTACCACCTTCACCAGCACCGTGTAACCAAATAACTAATGGATTTAAGACGCCATCTTCTCTTAATCTATCTGGTTCAAAACCTTTATAAGTTAAGGTATATCCTTCAGCGGTATGACTCTTTGCTTCGCCCCATTCTCTAGTGGAAGTAACGATTCTACTTCTGATTCTATTAACGGTTAAGTTAGAGAATGAATCTTCACCGGCGATTAAAGTACCGGATTTAATAGAGACTTCTGCTCTAATGTTACTCATCCAATCATTCATGTTAGTGTATGAGAAGCATTGAGCGCCACCTGAAGCACTATAAGTGCTAGAAGTGACTTCTAAAGAGAAGCGGATGTAATTAGATTCAGTAGCGTTAATAATTTCACCTTCTGGATCGCATAAATCAACGCTTAGAATGTTTCTATTTGTATTATTTGTTTTAACGTTGAATTGAACATTAGCTAAATCAGTGGCTTTGACTTTACCTTCAAGGTTGAGTTTAACACCACAAATAGCAGGACCAAATTCATAGCCTTCCACCAAATAGTCAACGGTAAGAGGATCGTCAACATAAACCTTTAAGACTTTATCAAAATAGCCTTCTTTACTGACGGTAATACGCGCCATACCACCATTAATGCCTTCGATAGTGCCGTTTGCGTCGACAGTAGCGACATCATTATTATCTGAATGATATGAAACACCTTCGGCATCACAAAGAACTTTAGTTTTTTGATCGAGTTCAATAACTGGTTTTTTGATGGATGCGTTTAATATTTTTCTTGCTGTTTCAACAGTACCTGGTTCACTAGAACCTTTGGATTCTCCCCCTTCATTATGACCGCCGCCACAGGCAGTAAGACCAACTAAAAGAGCGAAAGAAGAAACAGCTAAAGGGAATAATAGTTTTTTCTTCATAATTTAATTAAGAGAGGGTTCGGTTTGACCAAACCCTCTTTTCCTTTCATCAAATAGCTTATTAAGCTAATGTGGCTTCGATGTAGTCTAAGTTTGGACCTTGTGAGCCAGTAACTTCGAGAACAAATGTATTGAGGCCGCTATTAACAGCAACGTTGCCTAAATCGGTTGTGACCCAATCAGTATAGCCAGTGGATTCAATTGTTTTACCAGTTAAATCAATAGCGGTGTCGTTAACTTTAATAGAAACATTCGCACCTAAATCATATGTGCCATTCATAGCACCACAGAGGACTAAAGCAACTGTACCAGCTTTTGGTGAGTTGAACTTCAAGGTAACTTTACTTGTTTGGTTGAAGTAACCTAAGGACATACCACCAGAAGCACTTTCAACATCTTCGATTGGTGTTTCACCACCATCGTGGCTTGGACCAATACCCCATTGTGGATAGCCCCATGAACCAGCTTGACAGTAGAATTCACCAGCTTCGAATTCCATACGGACAGCACTACCAGCAACTAAATCATAAGTCGTAACGACTTGAGCAGCTTTAACTTTGACAGCAACTTTGGCATCTTTATAGCCTTCTTTAGAAACGATAATTTCAGCACTGCCAACAGCTTTAGCGGTAATTAAACCTGCATCACTAACTTCTGCAATTGTAGCATCGCTAGAAACATAGGAGAGTCCTGTTACTTCAGATGCGATTTGTTGTGTCGCACCAACATCAAGGGTAACACTTGTTGGAGTAACAACGAGTCTTGGTAAAACTGTTGGTTTAACAACAGCGATTTCGATATCTTCTTCAGTGTAGATATTGAAATCATCTAAGTTTGGACCTTGTGCAATCATGGTAATTACTAAGACGTTTTGTCCATTATTTAAGGTAACATTACCAAATGATGTGGTGTTGAATTCGTAATATGAGCCTTCTTCTTCTGGAGCTTCACACTTTCTACCTGTCATATCAATATTATTACCATTGAATGTCACTGTCATAACACCGGCTAAATCCATTTCAGCGTTATAGGCCATAGAAACACCAATTTCAACTTCAACTGCTTTATTGGCGGTGAATGTTAATGTTTCTTTGCAGCCACTTTGTAACCAACCAAGGTGGGTGCCATCAGAACCGCCACCTTCTTCGATTGGAGAATCGCCAGTATCATTTGGACCATACCAGGTACCACCATAGTTCATGCCCCACTTATCATCATTTGGTGAATAGTGATCAGCATCTTCCATATGGAGGGTGTACTTAGCTGCTCTTTCTGGGGCTTTATTCACTGTAACAGTGAAGGAACCTCTGGCAAAACCTTCTTTTTCAGCTGTGATTCTAGCGGAGCCAGCTGCTAAACCAGTTACTAAACCAGTGTTACTGACGGAAACGATATCTGTGTTTCTTGTACCCCATGTAACGCCTTCTTGGTCAGCGCTTAATTGGAGTGTTTCGCCAACGATAATTTCTTTCTTGTCACCTTCAGCGGTGACGTTAATTTTGACTTCTTCGACTTCGCTGTCGGAGATGCCGCCACTGTTCCCACCTTGTGATGGGCTTTCGCTAGCGCCACAGGCGCCTAAACTGAATGCAGCCGCCACAGCAAGGGCGAGGAATGGGAATAATAATTTCTTTCTCATCGTTTAATTTCCTTTCTAAAAATGAGTAGTTTGATTATTGTTATGCAGCTAGCCAATAATTAGCTGTTTGTTTTATGAACTTCTTCAATACCAACGGCTTGATAATCTTCAATTGTCCAAACGTTGTTACTATGAGCACAAGCATAGAGGATGTTCTTAGCCGCTCTTCTCATTAAGATGAGAGCATCGTTTGGTGTAGCACTATATGTGACGGAAGCACTGACAGAAGCCTTATTTAACCATAAGTCATTGCCAGCTCTTAAACCGATGTTTGTGGCCATGTAGTCAGGACCAGCATAGTCGGTAACGACGACACCGTGGAAGCCCCATTCTTCTCTTAAGAGAGTGGTTAATAAGGCTTTGTTACCACCAGCCCACCAAGAACCGACACAGTTGAAAGAGGACATAATGCCTAAGCCGCCTAAGTCAACGTAAATTTCAAAGCCACGAGCATAGATTTCTCTAAGTGCTTGTTCGCTTGCCCAAACGAAGACACCAGCGCGGCTGTTTTCTTGTTCATTACACATGAAGTGTTTAGCGTAGCAGTAGACACCGTATTTTGCAGCACCTTGAGAGGTGTAACCAGCCATCTTACCAGCGATTAATGGATCTTCTGAGTAATATTCGAAGTTACGACCACCAAATGGTGAACGGTGAGTATTGATACCAGGAGCATACCAACCTGTTAAACCACGGGAAGCACCTTCTCTACCGATGGATTCGCCCATAACTCTGGCGACATCTGTAGACCAAGAACAAGCGACGACAACTTCACTTGGGTGACCTGTACCGGAGTGGAACGCGGCACCAGGACCATCGTAGTCTGTTGTACCAGCTTTGTTAATGCTACTGATAGAAGCTGTCTTGAAGGAACCTTGGTCAACGAGGTTTTGTAAATCTGTTAATGTTAATTGATCTAATAATGGTTCCCAACGTTCATCATCCCATGCAGCATTCTTGAAATCCATGAAATCTAAACCGTTGTTTGCACCTAATGTTGGAGCTGGTTCGTTAATTTGATTGTCTTGGAATGAGAAGCTACGACCACTTGTGGCGTTACTAGTACCACCTGGGAAGTGGGAAGCATCAGAAGCAGAAACTCTATTGATATCTGCGGTATTTTGCCATGTTTCCGCGAAATTAGCACGGCTTAAGTATTCGATTGGTTCTTCGTTACCACCGAATTCTTCATCTTGGAAGATGTTTTCGTAAGCTTTACCTGTTTGATAACTTGTCTTGAATTCGACATCGTTAGCAAGGGTGATTGTCTTAGTATTTTCTCTTCTTGGTTCAGCGGTAACCGCTAAATCCCAAACGTTTTCTCTAATAGAGAATTCATATTCGCCTTTTTCAGCAACATAGAAGCCCTTATCTGTGGACCAGGAAGCGATATCTCTATATGTGAATTCTAACTTATAGTCTTTGGCTTCACCTGGTTCGATGATGTTGGTCTTTTGGAAAGCTGTTAAAGCATAATATGATTTTTCAATACCACCTGGGGTATATGGAGCATGTGTATAAAGTTGAATGACGTCTTTGCCTGGAACTGTACCAGTATTCTTGACTTCGACGATAACTTCGACTTTTTGTTCAGCTTCGTTGACATTGAATTCAACGATGGATTTATCAAATGTTGTATAGGATAAACCGTGACCGAAGGAGAATTGGACTTCGTCTTTATATTTATAAGAGGAATCAACCATGCCGCGTGTAACGTAATAACGATAACCGACATAAATACCTTCTTGGTAGTTGGTGAATTTAGCGTTTCTCGCCGCACCACTTGTATATGTTAATGTGGTATCATTACCAAAATTTTGGTAAGATGGAGCACTCTTCACATCATATGGCCATGTGTCAACTAAGTGACCAGAAGGATTGACTTTACCGGATAAGATTTCCGCGATAGCGGTTGTACCAGTTAAGCCTGGGTGACCCATGAAGATAGCGGCATCGATTTCATCATCGTTTAAGAATTCGGATTCGATGACTGTTGGGACGTTTAATAAGATAATAACTTTTTGGAAGTTATCTTCGAGCATTTCGATACAAGCGATTTCGTTGGATTTTAAACGCAAATCACCAATGTTCATATCTTCGTCTTCAGAACCACGTCTGGTGATGCAGAAGATCGCGGTGTCAGAGAATTCTAACGCATCTTCTAATAAGGTTTTACCACCTAATTCATCAAATGGTGTTTCATAAGCGCTGACTGGAGGTTCATAGTCGTATGGCGCTTTTGAAGAAACGATTTCAGAGTAGTTATATTTGTTGAAACCACATTGGATATCGTAGTCAGATGGAGCAACAGAAACTGTTCTTCTGTTACTGGAATAATAGTTTTTGATCATGTTGAAGATGTTTTCGTTGATTTCGAAACCTTCTTCTTTCATGGCGACTTCTAATTTCTTCGCAACACGTGGGAAGGAAGAAACACGACCGTCGGTTTGGAATGAGCCAGAACCACCGTTACCATAGAATAAACCGAAAGCGCATGAACCGAAGATGTTAACTTTCTTGTTTTGTTCTAAATTGAGTGGAAGAGCGTTCTTTCTGTTCTTTAAGAGAACTGTACCTTCTTCTTGAATGGTAACAACATTCTTTTCTGCTTCTGCCGCCGCTTGTCTAGAGGTTTCTGTATCGATAATATCGACATGGGAACCACTCATTGTTGTTAAGAGGTTTTGGAAAGCAGTAGATGGCAAGAAGGAACTTGCAGCAGCAATAAGCAAGGCACCAACACAGACGACTGGAATAAACCAAGGCATCATTCTACGCCATTTAATGACGTTTTTAGCAGGACCTTGTGTCTCTTTTGCGACTTCTTTCTTTTCCGCACGTGGAGCATCGCTATATTTCTTTAAGGCTTCTGGATCGCCTTCTTTAAATTTCATGCGTCCGAAGAGCATGGCAAGAAGGAACCAAGTACCTACGACTGCGACAGCCGCCACAATGAGAATGATTAAACCCAACCACCAGTATTCGAAAATGGCGCGCAAGGAATAACCAGCCACAATTGGTTTATCAAAGAAAGATTCTAAGATAAATAGTTTGAGCATAAATAATCTCCTTTTCTATAGTTGTTTTCACGCTAAAACACAATAAAAGCGTCGATTGTCACTAATAATTGTGTTTAACGTTTACGCTATAAGTATAACAATTATTAAATTGCGCGCAATTAAAAAGCACAAAATAATCTACAAAATTTAAAAAGATAAGCAAAAAAATCACAGGCCTGGGAGAACCTGTGATTATAAAAGCTAGCTAGGCTTTTTACGGAAGGAGTCTTGTCGGAAACACTTTTATCCAATTAAAACGGTGTGTTCTTTTTCGATTTCTTTCTCATCGCGTTTCTTAATAGAAATGGTTAAGACACCACTATCAAGTTTCGCGGCAATATCTTCAAGTTTCACTGTGTCACCAACATAGTATGAACGAGACCATTCACCATAGCTTCTTTCTCTAACGATGTAGTCTTCGTCATTTTCTTCTTCCTTATTTAAGGATGCAGTGACTTTAAGATAACCGTTCTCCAAAGTGATCTTGGTATCTTCTTTTTTAACTTCAGGTAACTCAATGAATAGTTGATAGTTATCCTTATTCTCTTTGATGTCAGTTTTCATCATGTGTGATACGGAACAGTTGTTTGCTCTAAGGAAAAATCTGTCGAAAAATGGATCATAAGTAGTAATATAATTTCTCATAATTTCAACCCTCCTTATATTACTTTTTAGCACTCAACCTCTTTGACTGCTAACACCATTATTATAACTAAAATTAGCACTCTGTCAATAGGACTGCTAAAAATATTTTAAACTTTTTTATTTAGATTAATACATTAATCTAATTTTTTTAATATTTCTTCTAATTCTATAGGTAAATTACAGGAAAATTCCTTATTTTTTAGATAATTTAATGGTCCTTTTATATCTAAAAATTTGAGTTTATAAGCGTGTAAAAATTGGTTTTCAAAGCCAAAATCACGCTTAAAAATGTTGTTAATTTTATAGTCGCCATATTTGATGTCACCGACGACATGATGACGTATATATGACATATGTGCGCGTATTTGATGCGTGCGACCTGTTAATAAGGATATATCGAGCAAAGTATAGTCTTTGAGGTTTTTGATTGGATGATATTTGGTGATAGCGGGTTTAGCACCACTTTTAAGAGGGGCCACTACCATTTTCTTTCTTTCAAAACTTTTTCTAAGAGGGGCATCTACAACACCATCTTCGGTGATGTTACCCGCCACTAACGCTAAGTAATGCTTTTCAATTTGGGTATGATCGTTGAAGATTTTGCCCATTTCATCCGCAGCTTCCTTGTTTTTAGCGAATATACATGACCCTGATGTATCTTTATCTAATCTATGGACTGGCATCGCAGTCATGTTTAAATAATTAGATACAATATTATCTAAAGAAGGAGAACCACTACCGTCTTGTTGAAGCAATAGACCTCTTGGTTTGTTCAATACGAGAAGATTGTTATCTTCGTATATTAAGATGCCTTTAATGTTCATATTGCTATTGTAATCCCTAGATTCATTTCCTGCAATTTGACAATTTTGGCAATATTTTCTTTTCAATATTGTCATTTTGGCAGGTTTTATCGTATAATATTGCCATGGAACTAAAAGAATTAAGAAAAAATATGGGTTTAACTCAGCCTGAAGCGGCGGTTATTTTAAATGTTCCTTTTAGGACATATTGCCGTTATGAAGACGATAAGCAACGTGAAAACACTTTTAAATATAATCAAATGGTAGCGTTGCTTGATAAATACGCCGAAGAAATGGTCTTAAAGACAGACACCATTAAAGCTCGCATTTTTGAAGTGCTAAGTAAGCACGAAGTCAGTGCATGTTATTTATTTGGTAGTTACGCTAAAGGAAAAGCAACAGGAAAAAGCGACATTGATTTAATGGTTGTTACTGATATCGAAGGTATCGAGTTCTATCAAATCATTGACGAACTAGAGAATAAGCTAAAAAAGAAAGTTGATTTAATAAGACTCGAAACCGCTATTCAAAATGTCAAACTGATTAACGAAATCCTTAAGGATGGAATAAAGATATATGGATAATGTCAAAGACAATGCATACTACGTTAAACGCATTTTAAGAAGTGTTGAAACATTAATGAGATATCTCAAGAATAAAAGCTTAGATGATGTCTTAAAAGATGGTTTTTTGCGTGATGCCATAGAAAATAGATTCACGAAAATAGCGGAAGATACAGGGCACCTTACAAAAGAATTTAAGGATGAGCAAGTTGATATCCCTTGGGGTGCTATCACAAAGATAAGAAATACCATCTGCCATGATTACGATGTTGTAGATGCCTCTTCTTTATATAAAACTGTGAAACTCAATTTCCCAGATTTTAGAAAAAGTCTTTTAGCCACTACTCAAAATCACTATATGAATTTATATCCAGAACCATTTAATCTCATCAAAAACAAAGCAAAAACCGTAGAAATGAGATTATATGATGAAAAAAGAAAGCTATTAAATGTTGGTGATTTAATCGTCTTTGTAAACACAGAAACAAAAGAAGAATTAATAACGGAAATAGCTAATCTCAAGAGATTCAATTCTTTTGATGAGTTATACGCCAAATATAGAAAGACAGAAATAGGATATAAAGAAGATGAGATAGCTAATCCTAAAGATATGAATCAATACTATTCAGAAGAGGCTATTAAAAAATATGGTGCTCTAGCCATTGAAATACAACTGTATTAGAAATTTGTTTCTTTTCTTTATTAAAAGAACAATATCAAATAGAATATACTTACTGTGAGGTAATTACTTATGTCAAAAGCGGATCAAATCTTTATTAATAATATGAAGGACATTATGGAAAATGGTTTTTGGGATACCAATCTTAATGTGAGGCCACATTGGGAAGATGGTACACCAGCGCACACTGTTAAAAAGTTCTGTATTGTTAATAGATATAATCTTCAAGAAGAATTACCAATCCTCACTATTAGAAGAACCGCTTTTAAGAGTTGCTTAGACGAACTCCTTTGGATTTGGCAAAAAAAATCCAACAATATCCATGATTTAAAATCTCACATTTGGGATTCCTGGGCCGATGAAACTGGTTCAATAGGCAAAGCTTATGGCTATCAATTAGCGAAGAAATCAATTTACCCAGAAGGCGAATTTGATCAAGTTGATAGAGTTTTATATGATTTGAAACACAATCCTCAAAGCAGAAGAATCATGACTAATATCTATAACTTTGAAGATTTACATGAAATGAATTTATATCCATGTGCCTACAGCATGACATTCAATGTTTCTGGCGATACATTAAACGGCATTTTAAACCAAAGAAGCAATGATATGTTGACCGCAAATAACTGGAACGTGCTTCAATATGCACTCCTTCTCATCATGTTTGCGCAAGTTTCTGGTTTAAAAGCTGGTGAATTAGTACACGTCATCGCTGATGCTCATATTTACGATAGACACATCGATTTAGTGAAAGAAGTAATCGCCAAACCACAACACAAGGCCCCTATTTTAAAAGTTAATCCTAATGTTAAGAACTTCTATGATTTCAAAGTGGAAGATTTCGAATTAATTGATTATGAATACGAACCATTAGATAAAAAGATTCCGGTAGCTATTTAGTATGATTATTTCAATTCTTAACTGCGATAAAGAATACGGCATTGGTAAAAGAAACGGATTATTGTTCTCTTTACCAAAAGATATGAAGTTCTTCCGTGAAACTACGCTTAATCACGTAGTGTGTATGGGAGAAAATACTTTGTTGTCTTTCCCAAATAGCAAACCTTTAAAAAATAGAACTAATATTGTCTTATCTCAAGACCCTACACATAACTATGAGGGCGTTATTAACGTCCATACATTTGAGGATTTCTTAAGAAAGATGAAAGAATACTCCGAAAACGATACAGTTTTCGTCATAGGTGGCGCTTCTATTTATAGACAAACTCTTCCATACGTTGATCAAGTCTATTTAACTAAAGTTAACGCCATTGGCGGTGCCGAAGTATTCTTTGTTAATTTAGATGAACACCCAGACTTTGAATTAATTAAAGAAAGTACTCCTGAAATGGATGGCGATATCGAGATTAAGTTCACCGTCTATCAAAACAACAATAAGAAAGATATTTAAATATGAAAAACAACATTTATCCAAAGAACTATAAAAGTGTTTTAGATTTAGTGGAAACCCAAAAGGCTATTAAATTAGTTAAAGACACATTTGAAAGAGAGCTCGCTAAAGAATTAGATCTCATCAGAGTTAGCGCTCCGCTTTTTGTTGAACCAGGTACAGGTTTAAACGACAACTTAAGCGGTTACGAAAAAGCCGTTAACTTTATAGTTAATGAAAACGATAAAGAATTAGAGATAGTCCAATCCTTAGCGAAGTGGAAGAGATACGCTCTTAAAAAATATGATATCGATGGTCTCTATACAGATATGAACGCCATAAGAAGATTTGAAGATACAGATAACCTTCATTCTTTATATGTTGACCAATGGGACTGGGAGAGAAGATTGCTTCCAGAGAATAGGAATGTCAAAACATTAAAAGCCACTGTTAGGAAAATATATAAAGCTTTTATTAAAACATATAATAAAGTTGTCAAAGCCTATCCAGAATTAGCGGTTGATCTTCCAAAATCTGTTACTTTCGTGACCACAAAGGAATTAGAAAAAAGATATCCAAACCTCGATAGAAAGGCTAGAGAGAACGCAATTTGCAAAGAATTTGGAGTTGTCTTCCTCATGAATATTGGTGGAAAGCTCAAAGATGGTGACCCACACGACTCTCGTGCAGCGGACTATGATGACTGGAAAATGAATGGTGATATTCTTCTTTGGTATGAGCCACTTCAAATCGCTTACGAACTATCTTCAATGGGCATTCGTGTTAATAAAGAATCTCTTTTAAAACAGTTAAAAGAAAAAAAGGAAGAATACAAAACTAATTTAACCTATCACAAGATGATACTTAATGACGAATTACCGCTGTCAATCGGTGGGGGTATCGGTCAATCAAGACTTTGTATGTTCCTACTTAAAAAGGTCCACATTGGAGAAGTTCAATCCTCCTATTGGCCCGATGAAGAAATCGAAGAATTTAAAAAGTACAACGTTAATTTACTTTAGGGATTCAGGACTGTCGTTAGACGGTCTTTTTTTATTCGCTAAATATTTGGCGCCGATAATTAAGAAATGCATAGCAACGCCAGTAATGACATAACAAGAGACCACTATTAAAGTCCAGACGAGATGATGAACATTTTCAGAAATGATTTTTAATACTGGGAAAGTATGTCCATCATAGAAGTAGAAATAGTCACAACCAGTAAAGGCATCAAATATCCACATCATGGTACCTAAAATACCAAACGCTAATAAACCATATTTGATATCTTGGATTTTAATATCGTAATAGTCTGTGACCACCATTATTAAAGGAACAATCACAATTAATATGTGAATTATAAGAGATTGCATGCCAACAAACGAGAAAACAGAGCTGCCTACAGGGGGCACACCCACAAATAATGTAATGAACCCAATAATCATATTAATGATTACTAGGAAGTTTCTAGCCATGGTTTGGATGATTTTGTTTTTCGCAAACATCGCAATAGGGAAAACATATATAAACATCAAACAGCTATGGAAAGGTAGCATCTTTTCAATTTCAAACGGATGATTTGTGGGATCCGTAATACATTGAATATATGTAACGAGATAATAAATAAAAACAACAGTAGTACCGAAAGCCCATAAAGAAATAAGCACTATTTTAATGGTTTTCTCTGACTTTTTTCTTAAATAGAAGGCTAACACCACACCAATAGCTAACAAAATAAAAACACTTAACAGGTGATCTAATTTAAAGGCATATGTTGGTCCGGGTCTATTAAACCAGTCAGGGGCATTAAAGAAATCCATATCTTACTCCCCTATTCTAATTTATTGATTAACTCACTAAAGTCGTTGATAAAGAGCAAGGAGTTATTCTTTTTGTCTTGGTTATACTCTTTAGAGGCGTTATCATAAACCGCAACTGTGATGAAGCCACTTCTATTCGCGGTCTTTACACACATAGGCATATCTTCTAAAACTAGAACGTTCTCTGGTTTTTCACCCATTAGCTTCGCTAAATCTAAATAAATCTTGGCACTTTGTTTGCCTTCTTTGGCGGAGTTAACATCCGCGATGAAATCAAAGTATTCACCGATATTAAGTCTATCGATACATGGTTTATATAATGGTTCATCATTAGCTGTGGCAATCGCCATCTTAATATTGTTTTGTTTAAAGATTTTCAAAAGTTCTAAAGCATGTGGTTTTAATTCCACGTTATAGCGGTACATATCAATGGACATGTTGTGCCATTCATCCATGATATCTTGGATACTTTCTTCTAGGTGGTATGTTTCTTTAGTGTATATCGCGGCTTGTTTTAAACCAAGGTGAACAATGTGTTGGGCGTAATCATTTGGTAATTCCATACCTCTTTTAGCGAAGAAATTAACATCGATTTCATGCCAAATACCGGTGGAATCGATTAAGGTTCCATCCATATCGAAGATGACCGCTTTAATTTCATGTCCTAAAAGTTTCATAATGTTTCGATTTCACCACTATCAATATGTAATAACATATCACTAGTTTTAATCTGTAAAAAGTAATTCGCATCAATTCCTAACACTTCACCAATAAATGGCTCATCATTAACCATGACTTTAACTCTTTTATTTAACAAATAATTATGGTTTCTAAAGTATTCTAAATATTGTTCTTCATCTAGATTAGATAAATCACGAACGATATTAGAGAAGAGTTTTTGCTCAATTTCATCAATATTAAAGTCTTTATTAGCCTCAAGGGATAAAGAAGTCGCGGGTCTTCTTAAACCATCAGGAAAAACCTTTTGATTAACGTTTAAACCAATACCAACGACAACATATTCAAGTATTTGACCTTCCAAAAGAATGCCACATACCTTTTTTTCGTTCATTAAGACGTCATTAGGCCATTTTATTGAAACACCTGTAAATTGATACTCTTCTAGGAGTTTGGCCACTTCTATCGCGCTTATAATTGATAAAGCGTGGAACTTCTTTAATAGATCTTGGTCTTTGATTAAAAACGAAAACATTAGGTTCTCGCCTTCATTGCTTGACCAAACTCGATCATTTCTACCTTTACCGTTGGTTTGATAGTCTGCGATGACAAAGGTGAAGTTATCTAAAAGCTTATAGCTATTTTTTAAATAGTTATTCGTGGAATCTATTTGTTTAAACTTAATGACATGAAAACCACTCATCTTATTTCTTGAGATTTTCACTATCGACAGTGACTTCTTTACCTTCAAAGAAGACGCCGTACATACCTGGACCACAAGAGATACCCACAATTGGTCCAATCCAGAATTCTTCTACTGGAATATGTAATTCTTCTTCAATTCTGCGTTTGAAATAGGCTTGAGCGTCTTTGGCCATAGCTTGGCCAACATAGCAAACCTTAGTTCTTTCATTAATGTTTTCTTTGATATATTCAAAGCTCGCCTCCAAAGCGGCTTTTGAACCTCTCACTTTTTTAAAAACATAGTTATGACCGTGTACATCAAACATGATGATTGGTTTTAAGGAAATCAAATTACCAAAGAAGGCTGCCGCACCACTGACTCTACCAGCGGCTTTTAAATAAGTTAATGTTTCTAACGAACCAACTTCATGGAAATATTGTTGATTATCATAGACCCACTTTTCCACTTCTTCGATGGATTTACCTTGTTCTTGAAGTTCGGCAGCGTGTAAAACGATTAAACCAAGCGACATGTTCGCTCTTTTGCCGTCAATACCAATGATTTTGCGTTCAGGATATTTTTCTTGGAGCTCTTCTTTGACTAGTCTAAATGCATTTAAAGAAGCGCTTAACGCTGTTGTGCAGGCAATATATAAGATATCAATGCCTTGTTTGAGGTATTCTTCACATCTAGTTAAATATTCACCATAGGTGATGAGAGAAGTCTTGCAATGATTGTTTAAATCTTTAACCCAACCATAGAGTTCTTCTGGAGAATAGACTTCCCAATCCATATCCGCAGGTTTGACTTCGCCTTTGATGACGATTTCCATTCTAAAATATTGGATATTATATTTTTGTCTTAGTTCTTTTGATAAGTCAGTACTAGAATCAGTAAATATTTGATAGGCCATAATTATAATTTCCTTCTCTATTTAAAAATAGATTAACGAATTAGATATATTTATACAAATACGAAGAAGCAAAACAATTACTTATCAGCGAGACTGTTAATTAATATGCGCATTGCTTCCGCCATTTCTTGATAGCTTCCGTATTTATTTTTTAATTCTGAATATCTTATTCCTTCACTAACAATGAAAAGGTTTTTCTTGCGATTAAGATAAGTAGCGTACACCAGCATATCTTTGCCTTGTTTATAAAGGATATCTAAGAAAGAGGCAAAACCTGGATGTAAACCTGTTAATTGATCCATATAGCCTTTAGAGGAATCTTCTGGATAGATAATGATATCTCTTCCTTCTTCCACCGCTTTTAATGTTCTTTTAATTGTGGAATAGAAACGATAATCAGTATAAGTAGGAATAATTCTCATGCCCCTAAAAAACATATTAGCGAAAGGCGCCGCTAAAGAAGCAACAATAAAAGCAAAGAACTTTGGCATATGTTTCTTTTCATGATAATAAGTGGTTCTTAAATATTTATGAGCGGCCTTAAAACCTTCAGCGGTTTCGTGAGTACCCCACATTCTAAAGTCGCGTGGATAATGTAATTCTAATTTAACTGGTGTTTGCTTCCCAACGTGATTGGCGAGAAGCATAATAGGTTCATCTGGAAACTGTTCACCAAGAAACTTTACTTTCGGTTTTCTAACGATGATGTGATTTAAAAAAGAGGCAAATTTGAAAGACAACCTCTTACGGTTTCTTTCTAAGTTATCTATATTTGGTTTTCTCTCTTTTTTGGCCATTTGATGTTTGTAAACATTTAGTTCATTCTATCACAAATATAGATTGAAAAGAGAGGTATTATAAATAACCGTATTCTTCAAGAAGATTGATGACCATGTCGTTGATGCCTTTTTCGCTTAGCCCATCGCAACCGGATTCAGTAGCGATTTCATCGCCATCCACAGAGACATGCAAAACACCGTCTTCATCGACGTAATAATCTACGTTAGGTAAAAATCTCATATCCACTTATATAATAACAAAAAACCAGGTTGCGACACCTGGTATTTGTTTTATGCGAATAATAAGAGGAGAACACCCGCTGCAACTGCTGAGCCGATAACACCAGCCACGTTAGGCCCCATCGCATGCATTAATAAGAAGTTTGTTGGATCTTCTCTAAGGCCTTCTTTATGAACGACACGAGCCGCCATTGGAACAGCGGAGACACCAGCGGCGCCAATCATTGGGTTAACTTTACCTTTTGTAAGGACGCACATGAGCTTGCCACCCAAGACACCTGCGGCAGTCGCAATTGAGAAGGCAACAATACCTAAGACGAAGATAAGAATGGTATCAAGAGTTAAGAATGTCGCCGCATCAGCGGTACAGCCAACACAAACACCTAATAAAATGGTCACGATATACATTAAGCTATTGGCTAATGTTTGTGTAATTTTTGGTACGACACCCGATTCTTTAATTAAGTTACCAAGCATTAAGCAACCGATTAATGGCGCAGCACTTGGAACGATAAGAACGGTAATCGCAGTAACAACGATTGGGAAGAGAATCTTTTCTGTTTTAGAAACTTCTCTTGGGGTTTCCATCTTAATAGCTCTTTCCTTTTTAGTAGTTAATAACCTGATAATTGGAGGTTGAATAACTGGCACTAAAGCCATATATGAATACGCGACAATCGCGATTGAAGATAAGTATTCTGGTGCTAATTTAGTTGTAACTAAGATAGCGGTAGGACCATCCGCACCACCGATGATACCAATCGCAGATGCGATACGGGCATCAAAGTTGGTCCAGCCTAAGCAGTTCTTACCTAAGGCAATGGCGCCCACAAAGGTAATGAAGATGCCGATTTGCGCGGCAGCGCCTAGTAACATGGTCTTCTTATTCGCGATTAATGGACCAAAGTCAGTTGTGGCCCCAATGCATAAGAAGATAAGGCATGGGTATATACCCCATTTAACTCCGTAATATAAATATCCGAAGATTCCTGTATAGTCATAACTATATAAATGTTGAATATCTGAAACATTTCTCGCAGTGAAGTTTAATGTTGCTGGAACATTATCTAAGAAATCCGCGTCCATCACTAAGTCATTTAATTGCTTAGTTGTGGCGCTACTAACCCCTAGCTGTTCAAACAGGTATTCACTTTGACTATTAGTAAGTCCGACTGCCGCTGCTAAAGAAATAGCGTTGTACTCAGTTGTACCTTTCGCAAATATTTCTTTAGCGACGAATGGTAAGTTGACCAATAACATACCAAAGGCAATAGGAAGTAATAGATATGGTTCAAAATCTTTTTTAATAGCGAGGAAAAGTAAAACACACGCTACCACAATCATGATGAGATTGAGCCAGCCACCTTTTGCAAAGAAGCCCGCTATACCGGAACCTTGGAAAAACGCAACAATTGTATTCCAAATTTTTTCCATAATAATTCTCTATTCAATAATGATGATTGGTTCCTTAGCTTTAACGTTTTGACCTTTGGTCACTAAGATTTCCGCCACTTCGCCTTCAAATGGAGAAACGACTTCATTTTCAAGTTTCATCGCTTCGATGATTAATAAGACATCGCCTTTTTTGACTTTGTCACCAACTTTGACTTTGAGATTGGTCACTTGGCCTTGGATTGGAGAAACGACTTCTTTAGCACCATCGTTATTGATGATCTTTTTGGTTTCTTGTTTCTTCTTTTCTTCTAATGGAGCGGTGTCCACTTGTTCAATGGCTTCTAATTCCACACGATATGATTTACCATTGACTTTAATTTTGTAAATTTTCATACATTAATCCTCAATTCTTTTAATCGAAACAATGCGCACGTCCTTGCCGGTTTCACGATAAAACTCCATAGTTGCCACTAAAGCGGCCACGACAGCGTTTTCATCTTCGCTAAGAATCTTATTTTCTTCTTTAGGTAAGATATTCGTTCTGGCATCGATTTTTTCCATGCCTTTTTGAAATAACCAAGTGATAAAAATAATGACGCTTAGGACAAGGAAGACGATAAAGATAGCGACGATAGCCACTAATAAGGCTTCGCCGACATTCATTGATTCCCAATTATCCCAAACTGCTAAGAACATAACTATGCCTCAACACGAATGATGGTTGGAATCGCATCTTCGTTTCTTTGTTCAATAAATTTAATGGCGACATCGCCAAATAAAGCGATGGATAAAACATCTTCATCGCTCTTAGCGATATCTTTGTATTGTTTCTTTAAAGCTTCAAATTCTGGTTTAAGATCATCCGCTGGGCGATAATCAATGACTTTATCATCACCAATAATCTTATGACGGATTTCTTCATTAACTGGTGCTGGAGCGCGACCATACTTACCATGTAAGTAATCGTTAATTTCTTTTGGCACCATCTTATATCTTTCACCAGAAAGTACGTTAAGAACCGCTTGTGTACCAACCATTTGTGATAATGGAGTAACAAGTGGAGGATAGCCCATATCTTTACGGACATTAGGAACTTCTTGAAGGACTTCATCAAGTCTATCGGAAGCATCTTGTTGCTTTAATTGGTTGATTAAGTTAGAAAGCATGCCACCAGGAACTTGATATTTAATGATGTTGGCGTTAACGGATAAAACTTTTGGATTAAGTAAACCGTTAGCGATGTATTTGGCTTTAACTGGGGCTAATTTAGCCGCCGCAGCATTAAGCATTTCGGTATTAAGTTTTGGATCGTATTCTGTACCTTGAAGGGCAAAATTAAGTGATTCAGTACATGGTTGAGAAGTACCACCACTTAATGGAGAAATGGCGCAGTCGACAATATCAACGCCCGCTTCAATGGCTTTTAAATATGTCATTTCGCATAAGCCACCTGTGCAGTGAGAATGTAATTCGATAGGTAATTTTGTGTTTTTCTTTAAAGCGCTTATTAATTCATAAGCCGCAGTTGGAAGCATGACACCCGCCATATCTTTAATACAAATTGAGTCAGCACCCATCTTTTCGATTTCTTTTGCTAAATCGACATAATATTGGACGGTATGAACTGGAGAAGTTGTATAAGATAAAGCGATTTGACATTCGCCACCATATTTCTTCGTGGCTTTAACAGCGCATTCTAAGTTACGAATATCATTTAAAGCATCGAAGATACGAATGATATCGATACCGTTTTTAATTGATTTTTCAACAAACTTTTCAACGACATCATCGGCGTAATGTCTATAACCGAGAATATTTTGACCACGGAAAAGCATTTGTAATTTTGTTTTTTTACAAACTTTTTTCGCTAATCTTAATCTTTCCCATGGGTCTTCGTTTAAGAATCTTAAACAGGAATCGAAAGTCGCACCACCCCAAATTTCAATGGCGTGATAACCAACTTGGTCGAGTTCCTTTAACGCTAAAAGAACTTCTTCGGTATTCATTCTTGTAGCGAACAATGATTGATGGCCATCTCTTAGGCCAGTTTCAACTACTTTAACACCCATAATAATCCTTTGAATTATTTAACTTTTGGACCAGCTTTGACTAAAGCTTTACCCGCTTCGTTAGATTCATATTTCACAAAGTTCTTCACAAATCTAGAAGCTAAGTCTTGGGCTTTTTCATCCCAGACCTTCTTATCAGCGTAGGTGTCTCTTGGATCTAAGATCTTTGGATCAACGCCTGGAAGTTCGGTTGGGACTTCAAAATCAAAGACTGGAATCTTCTTAGTTGGAGCTTTGTTGATGGAGCCATCTAAGATAGCATCGATGATGCCACGTGTATCTTTAATGGAGATACGTTTGCCTGTACCATTCCAACCAGTATTAACTAAGTAGGCTTTAGCACCACTTAATTTCATTTTCTTCACTAATTCTTCAGCGTACTTTGTTGGATGTAATTCTAAGAAGGCTTGACCAAAGCAAGCGGAGAAGGTTGGTGTTGGTTCGGTAATACCTCTTTCGGTGCCCGCGAGTTTCGCGGTGAAACCACTTAAGAAGTAATATTGTGTTTGTTCTGGAGTTAAGATGCTAACTGGTGGGAGAACACCAAAGGCATCAGCGGATAAGAAGATAACGTTTTTCGCGTGTGGACCATGAGAGATTGGTTTAACAATCTTTTCAATATGGTTGATTGGATAAGAAACACGTGTATTTTCTGTGACCGATTTATCAGCGAAGTTAATCTTACCGTTTTCATCAACAGTGACGTTTTCTAATAAAGCGTTTCTACGAATAGCGTTATAGATATCTGGTTCGCTATCTTTATCTAAGTTAATGACTTTTGCGTAGCAACCACCTTCAAGGTTGAAGACACCATTGTCATCCCAGCCGTGTTCGTCATCACCGATGAGGAGTCTCTTTGGATCGGTTGATAAGGTTGTTTTACCTGTGCCACTTAAACCGAAGAAGATGGCGGTATTTTCACCATTCATATCGGTATTAGCGGAGCAGTGCATGCTAGCAATGCCTTTAAGTGGCAAATAGTAGTTCATCATCGAGAACATACCTTTTTTCATTTCACCACCATACCAAGTGTTAAGAATGACTTGTTCTTTACTTGTGATGTTGAAAGCGACGCATGTTTCACTATTTAAACCTAATTCTTTATAATTTTCGACTTTCGCTAAGGAAGCGGTATAGACGATAAAGTCTGGTTTGAAGTTCTTTAATTCTTCTTCTGTTGGTTTGATGAACATATTTCTCACGAAATGTGCTTGCCAAGCGACTTCCATGATGAAGCGAACCGCCATTCTTGTGTCTTTGTTAGCACCACAGAAGGCATCGACGACGAATAATCTCTTATTTGATAATTCTTTTTGCGCTAAAGCTTTGACTTTGGCCCAAACATCTTCACTCATTGGGTGGTTGTCGTTTTTGTAACCTTCAGAAGTCCACCACACTGTGTCCTTACTATTTTCATCAACGACGATGTATTTATCTTTAGGAGAACGACCTGTATAGATACCTGTCATGACGTTAACAGCGTCTAATTCAGTTAATTGGCCCTTCTCATAACCAGTTAATTCTTTTTTCATTTCTTCTTCGAAAAGAAGTTCATAGGATGGATTATAAACAATCTCTTTTACATCCTTAATACCATACTTGCTTAAGTCGATATTTGACATATTAGTTATTCCTCTTTCTAGCGTTTTCTAAAAAACGCCCAAATCAAAGACATTGTATCACACCTAGTATTAGAAATTAATAGGTATACATAAAAAATTATGTAAGGTAGTGAATAGTTACTTCTTTGACAACTTTGGTTGCTTGCCTTAAAGTTTTATATCCTTATAATAAGAAGAATGAGCCCAAGTTTATTCTCATATCTCCTATTGAATGTCTTTATCTCCGTGCTCGTAGGAGGCATTATTTTCATTCGCCTCGGTTATAAATTTCATAGAAAACTAGCTTTGATTAGAACCGGTTGGATTATTCTTGGGGTTCTTTCGTTAGTAGTCACCGCTGGTCTAGTTTATTTATCATTCATGACCGGCATGATGATTGTATTCATCATTTTCTTAGTCCCACTACTAATTTTGGTGGGTTTAATTTTGACATTAACTTTTGGCATATCTGATTTAGCAATTGGCTTTTCTAAACCAAGAAATCCTAAGAAGATTGCTAATGGTTTTATATTTATTGGCATAAATTTAGCAGTTGTGACCACTTTAATTGTCTTATTAGTGATGTTTACTACTGGCATCATTCCAATTAGACTCATGTAGTAAGAGGTACTTTTGTGGATCGCTTATTTATTTTAGGTTTTATAGCAGTTGTCTCTTTTCTTGTTTTTTCCGCTGTTCTTATCGAAATTGGTAAAAAGAAAAAGCAAAACGACCAAGACGGATTAACTTTATTGATTGTTGGTTGGATTTTATTAGTGCTTTCTATTGCGGGTGGTATTGCCGCGTTTATTGTCTATATTCATATTAACAGCGGTATTTTCGGTACCGTTTTATTTGCTGTTCTTTGCCCATTATTCATTATTGGAGGTTCAATAGGCTGTTTAGCAAGCGGTATTACTTCTTTAACACATGGTTATAGGAGAAACAAAGAAGGATTAAGAGATAAAAACGAGATTGCAAAAGGATGGAGCATGCTCTCTCTTTCCGTTTTACTTGTCGTAGCAGTTATTGTGACTATCACATTACTATTAACAACTCAATCAAATGTTGGAGGCGACACACCAGTTGCCACTATGTAATTATGAACGATACATTATTTAAAAGAATTTTAATGATTATCTTTATTGTTGGTATTATCAGCATCATCACTCTTTTAATCGTTACCTTAGTGCTTTATAAGCAAGCCTCAATGATTACATTCATTGAAAAGGAGCTTTGGTAATATGAAAGGGAAATTATTTAAACAAATCGCCGCGATTGTGGGCGTTGTTACTTTCTTAATTATTACTGATGTGTTTATCTATTTCGTTTTCACTAATAGATGTATCAATGATTTCTCTAGCCAGATGCAGGCGAAAAGCGTGGAAGTTGATGAATACTTACCTTTCGCTAGTGAAACAAAGATTGTGAAAAAAGAAGGCACAAAATTAGAAGGTGACTTGCCCGTTATTGATGGGGCTGCTGCATTAGTGCCTGTCTTCAATTCATTTGTTTATTCTTTATATCCAGAAAGTTCCGTTAAATATGAAAACGGTGACTTTACTAGTGATTCCGCGCTGCAATATCACAATACACGTGGCGCTTTTAAAGGCATTGTAGATGGAGATATCGATATCGCATTCTGCGCTAAACCAAACGATGAACAAGTACAATATGGTTTAGATAAAGGTGTGGAATTAGAACTCACCCCTATCGGCAGAGAAGCGTTTGTCTTCTTAGTGAATACTAAAAATCCAGTGGATAACTTATCGATGCAAGAGTTAAAAGATATTTTCACTGGTAAGATTACAAACTGGAAAGATGTCGGTGGCATGAACCGCCCTATCAATGTTGTACAAAGAAATAAAGGTTCTGGTTCGCAAACTGCTTTAGAAAAGTTGATTGGTGAAGAGATTAAACCAAACTTCTTTGGCCCATTAGGGGGCTCTATTGGTTTCTCATTTAGATTTTATGTTGAAGAATTAACTAAACACGGCCATATCAAAATGCTTAAGCTAAATGACGTCTATCCAGATAGAGATCATGTTCAAGATAACTCCTATCCAATCGTTTCTAATTTCTACGCCGTCACTAGAAAAGGTGAAACAAATCCTAATGTCCAAAAGGTCTTAGACTTTGTCTTAGGACCAACTGGTCAAGAGATTATTAACGAAGTCGGATACGTCGGATTATAAAAGAAGTTAAACACATAACGCAGACTATATGGTCTGCTTTTTATTCACTTTTGAATTGCTGTTTGATTGCTATTGTATGCATTTCGATATACAATAATAGTAGAAAGGAGGTAAATAATATGCCAAATACCGCAGCAGTCTATGCACGAATTGATCCACAACTCAAAAAAGAAGTAGAAGCAATTTTAAACGAATTAAATGTCACGCCCTCCTCGTTAATTCAAATGTTGTATGGACAAATCAAATTAACTAAAGGCATACCCTTTGAGGTAAAGCTTCCAAGTAAAGAGCCACTATTCCTCAATGAAATGACAGATGAAGAATTAGAGGCTGAATTAGAAAGAAGAACGAAAGAAATTGACGACGGAAAAACGTACACCGGCGAAGAAGTCGACAAAACTCTCAAAGAAAAGCACGGAATTAAATGATTAGGTATTATGTGCTTTATTCTTCAAGAGTAATCGAAGATTTGGCGAACATATTTAGATAAACTAATTAATTAAACGAATATGAAAAAGGAGCTTAATGCTCCTTTTCAATTTCTTTTTACTTATAAATTACTTTTTGAATAAATCGAACAATTCTTTGTTGGTATAGTTTGGTGCGCCATAAGTTTCTTTGGCGTATTTCAAACCATATAAGTAATCTTCTTCGGTGAATGAATTTGTGGCTTCATTAGCAAAGATGACATCGTAATTGTTTTGATAGGCATCCGCAGCAGTATGTCTGCAGCACATATGAGTGTGTAAGCCAGTGATGATAACTGTGGTCACGCCTAATTCTTTAAGTAATAAATCTAAGTCGGTTTGGAAGAAGCCAGAATATCTTCTCTTTGGCACGATATAATCCTTTTCATTAACTGGTAATTCAGGAATGATTTCGGCACCCCAAGTACCTTTAATAGCGTGGTCACCCCATAACTTTAATTCGTTATCGATGCCCTTATAGTGGCAGTCATTACAGAAGATAACTGGAATATCGTTTTTTCTCGCGTTATCTAACAATTCCCCTAATGGCTTAACGATGGCTTTAGCTCTATCACAACCGATGACACCAGTTACAAAGTCATTGAGCATATCGACTACTAAGACGGCGTATTTTTTGCTCATAATTTGGTCCTCCAAACACATTGATTTTAATTTTAATTATATTGATGTAAATGTAAATAATTTTTTAAAAATAAAAAGCCACGATTTGTTAGACCGTGGCGATATTTTTTTATTTATTACTATTTAGCTTTACCTTGATTGGCAACGGCTTCCATTTGTTTTTTGAGTTCTTCTTCATCCATTAAGTAGTAATGGTTGATAGCTTTCATATTGTCATCGAATTCATAAACAAGTGGGACACCGGTTGGGATATTAACACCAACGATTTCTTCGTCCGCCATATTGTCAAAGTATTTAACTAAAGCTCTTAAAGAGTTACCGTGAGCAACGATAAGGACTCTCTTACCAGCTTCCATTTCTGGTTTAATAACTTCTTCAAAATATGGGACGGCTCTTTTAACTGTTAATTCTAATGATTCGTTTAATGGGAGATCTTTTGGATCAACGTCTCTGAATTGGGCTTGTAAAGCTGGGTTACGTGGATCATCTTTTTCAAGAGCTGGAGGTGGGCAATCATAGCTTCTTCTCCAAATCTTAACTTGTTCTTCACCATATTTAGCGGCGGTTTCCGCTTTATTTAAACCTTGAAGAGCGCCGTAATGACGTTCATTTAATCTCCAGGATTTATAAACTGGGAGCCATTCTCTATCGAGTTCAAATAAGACGTTATTCATTGTGTGGATAGCTCTTTTTAAAAGTGATGTATGAACGACATCAAAGTCATAACCCTTTTCTTTTAATGTCTTACCAGCGCGGTGTGCTTCTTCAACACCTTTTTCGCTTAAATCAACATCGGTCCAACCTGTGAAAAGATTTAACTTATTCCATTCTGATTCACCGTGTCTAATTAGTACTAATTTATGCATAATTAGTCCTCCATTCCTGCTACATTATACTTTTATTTGCTCATTTTTAAAATGAGAAATGCAATTATTTATTAGCAGTAAACATACGGAGGAATTCTTGGCTTCTTTTTCCCTTTGGATTAGCGAAAAACTCTTCGCTTGGGCCACTTTCTACGATGTAACCATCTTCCATGAACACTACCCTATTGGCGACTTTTCTAGCAAAGTTCATTTCATGGGTAACCACAATCATGGTTCTACCTTCACTAGCGAGTTTCTTCATAACTTCCAATACTTCTTGTGCCATTTCTGGGTCTAACGCGGATGTTGGTTCATCAAATAAAATGATATCTGGATCCATGCATAACGCTCTAGCGATAGCCACTCTTTGTTTTTGACCACCACTTAAGGCTCTTGGACGATAGTTCATTCTATCTTGCATATTAACGTTAGCGAGTTCTTTAAACGCTCTTTGTTTAGATTCTTCTCTTGAACGATGCAAGACTCTTTCCTGCGCTAATGTGCAGTTTCTTAAAACATCCATGTTGTTAAAGAGATTGAAGTTTTGGAAAACCATGGTCATTTTGGTTCTTAATTTATTTTTACCAGCTTCGCCAACTGATAGAGTTGGATGTTCTTTAATAAAAGCGTCATACGACTTTTGATCGAAGTAATCGATTTTATTCGGTTTTGTTTTTAAAGTGGCTTTATATATCTTTTTACATTCTTTGATCTTTTGCTTATTATTTTTAGATCTATCGCCTTCGATTCTTAAATTTTGAGCGATCGCTAAGTTATCTTCAGCGTCTACGATGCGCACATTATAGTCCGCTTTCGCGGCTCTATACTTTGTATAATCCACAAAATCATCCTTACATTTTTCGATGGAGAAATATTGATGACCTTCAAAAGACAATGTTCCTCTGGTTGGCTCTTCTAAGAGGTTTAAACATCTTAAAAACGTTGATTTTCCGGAACCGCTTGGGCCGATAATCGCTATCACGTCCCCTTTGTTTACCGTTAAATTGATATCCTTTAAAACCTTAGTGGCATCAAAGAATTTAGCGAGGTTTTTAACTTCTAACATTACTTCACTCATAACAAACTCCTCTTCCACCTACTAAATGGGTTTAAAGAAATCTTTTGACCATCTAACTTCTTCTCGATTAGTTTTAAGACTAACGCTGCAAGTAAAGTCATTATTAAATAAATAACCGCGAGTAAGGCATAGCCTTCTAAATAGGCATATGTTCTCACAGAGATCTTACCAATGCGATAGTAAAGTTCAGTTGTGGCGATAACATTCAAGACTGAAGAGTCTTTAATATTAACGATTAATTCGTTGCCAATTGTTGGCAATGCATTTCTAATGGCTTGAGGAAGTATCACAAAGAATGATGTTTCACTAGATTTCATGCCTAAGCTTCTAGCGCCTTCTACTTGTCCCTTATCAACACCGTTTAAACCTGATTGCACGATTTCCGCCATATAGGCAGCGGTATTAAATGTAATAACAATTAAGCCTGCTAAGAACCAACCATTTAAAACGTTATTAATTGCACCAGCAAATCTAATGTTGTCCCAGTTAAGACCACAAGCGGCACATCCATACTTGAAGATGAGGGCTTGCACCATCATTGGTGTGCCTCTTAAGACAACGGAATATATCGTGCATATCCATCTAATGACATGCATCCAGAATGCCGCAAACTTATTTGTGGTGCCTCTTGGTTTTAAGTTTTTGCCATAGGCAATAAACACACCTAAAATGAGGCCCACCACTGTGCCAAAAACGGACAGAATAAGCGTGGATAAAATACCCGCGAAGATTAATTCGCTATTTTCCGTTAATATGTTACCGATTCTTTCAAAACTGAACATATTATGCAGCAGATCTTTGCGAAGCAGCTCCCATCATATCGCTTCTTCTAGCTTGAGATAATCTACCTAAAGAAGCATTGAGGTCATTTCTTAATTCATCGTTACCTTTCTTGATACCGATATTAACTTTTAAACCTTCTAAATCACCTTCACTTAAGAAAGAGTAATCACAATATAAAACTGATAAGCCTTCTAAATTACTAGCCATCGCTTCTACAACTGGAAGTTCCGCTGGCATAGCAAATGAAATACCTTGTTGGACGTCCATGGCAGCTAATGGATATGTTGGAAGAGGTGCGCTATGGTTGATGGTAACGCCTTCAGCGCTTACAAAGTAATCTTCAATAATATCATCGCCGACAACGCCGCTTTGACAGACTAAGCTCTTACCATTAAATAAATTTAATAAGTCTTGGAAAGACGCTGGGTTAGAAGCAGAATTACCGGTTGGTAAATTTTCTGTTTTGATTAAGAAGGCTAAATCGCTTTCAAGATATGGATCAGTAAAATCAATTGTTTGTCTTCTTTCAGCGGTACTAGACATACCCGCTAAAATCATGTTGATTGAATCGCTTTGTAATGAAGGGATTAAATCGTCCCAGTTGATTCTTTTAATAACTACTGGTCTATTTAAATCTTCTGATAGGTATCTAGCGATAGCGATATCATAACCATCAGCGAATTCAGATGTACCATCAATAGGTAAAGTAAATTCATTGGACTTAGATTGCGTCCAGTTGAATGGTTGATAGGCACATTCCATACCAATCACTAAAGTGTTGTTATTAACAGCATTATTACCACACGCTGTTAAGTTAATAGCGGCCACCCCTAATAGAGATAAGCCTAAAACTAAAATTCTTTTTGACATAACGTCATCCTCCTTAGAAATAAAAAGATTGCATCTATCGAATGCAATCATCTAAGAGAATGACTCCATCGATAGCTCCTCTACAAGCTGTAGGAGTGTATAGGATGTTCTCTTATACCCCAACTAATTTATATGCCTATAAACTGTTTCGGCGGTCTTACCTTTCTCTAGTTTCAACGGGTGCCCCCTCCACTAGGTACTATTTTGTACCGCTCCTCTATCAATCTTTATGCGTCTAATTATAAGTGTTTTGTTTTGTTTGTAAAGATTAACGCTTTATTTATAACATTTTTATTCTTTTCATAACTCCTATCATTGAAGATTTTGTCTAAATGCTATTAAATATAGGCGTATGAATGTAGAAGAATTAGTATTAAGCATTATTGTCTTGTTAGTAGGCGCCGCAGTGTTTATTGTGGGCATGAACATGATGAGTTCTGGTCTAAAGAAATCAACAGGACCGGGATTAAGAAGATTATTAAAGAAAATTAGAAGAAATAGATTTGCTTGCTTTGGTATGGGTACCGCAGTAACCGCTTTGGTGCAAAGCAGCGCCGCGACTGGCGTTATGGCTATTGGTTTTATTAGTGCTGGCGCAATGACTGTATTTCAAGGCGTTAACATCATCCTAGGTGCTTATGTTGGCACTACTGTGACTGGTTTAATTGCTTCTTTATCATCCATCAAGATTTCTAAATATTTTGTTGTATTGGCTGTCATAGGCGTTATCTTAATGTTCTTTAAAAAGGAACAAGTTAAGAACATTGGTGAAATCTTAGCCGGCTTAGGCATCTTGTTCTTTGGTTTAAGCACAATGAGCGGAGTTTTAAGTGAGGAGACTGGTAATTCAGATTTGATCAATGCTGTTAAAAGTTTCTTTGATGCGGTTGAATTTCCACTATTGCTTTTATTGATTGGTGCCATAGTCACCGCAATACTTCAATCCAGTTCCGCTTCCATTGGTATTACAGTGGCGATGGTTGCTTCTGGAACATTAGGATTTGAGCAAGCCGTGTATATCGTTCTAGGTGCCACAATCGGTACCGTTATTACTCTTTTAATTGCCACGATTGGTGGCAATGTCAATGTTAAACGCACTGGCGCAATTGTTTTAGTGATCCGTGTTTTAGCCGCTTTAGTGGCTTTAGCAATTTATTGGCCATTACATCAATACATCAATACTGGTTTCCGTACTGTCTTTGCCGATAACAATGCTTTAGCCATTGCAGTATTCCATGTTATTTATAACATTATCTTTATGATTGCCGCCCTTCCACTCGTGGGACCACTAGAAAAATTAATGGTTAAGGTGATTAGAGATAAAGATGAAGAAGAAAAGAAGAAAGCTATTAAGTTCATTGATAAGCGCTTACTTAACACTCCTACTGTTGCGTTAATGCAAGTTAAAAAAGAAATTATCAACATGATGCAATTAGCGCATGAAAACTTAAAATTAGGATTTAATAGACTTCTAACTCAAGATCCTTCTAAAGATAAAGAATTAATCGAAACCGAAGATAAGATTGACTACATCAATAATCAAATCACTACCTTCTTAATTGAATTAACAAACAAATTATCAAGCGCGGATGAAGTAACAGCAGGTAGCTATTTCCACGTTGTTAACGATATTGAGCGTATTGGTGACCACGCTTATAACTTCTATGAACAATCACTTAAAATGGTTGATAATGATTTATCATTCTCTGATACCGCGAAAAAAGAATTCCAAGAAATGTTTAAAGTGGTTGATAAGATGTTTGATCTAGCCTATGCCATATTCGATAATCAAACACGTGTTAACTTAAAGAAATTACACGACTTAGAAGATAAGACTGATGATCTTAAAAATAAATTAAGTAATGCTCACTACGAGAGAATCCAAAAGAACTTATGTAAGATGGAAAATTCTCCATTCTACACCACTCTTGTTAGTGAACTTGAAAGAGTCGCTGACCACTTAGTAAACGTTGGTTATTCCATCGTTAATCCAACTGGTGACGATATCTTCAAAAAGAAAGAAGCATAAAGAAAAGGGCTTGGAACTCCAAACCCTTTTTTAATGTTGTTTTTATTATGCTTTAACAGATAATTTGAAGACGTCTAAGCTTGGTAATCCGCCACTAAGTACAACGACAAGAGTGTTTTCGCCCGCTTGAACATTGACATCACCAATAACGACTTCACTCATTGGGTTAGACATCATGCTGCCACCTTCTGGGAATGCGGCTTCGCCAACATTAACAGCTTGTTCGTTAAGTGTGATTGTCATAATATCCGCTAAAATTTGGGCTTCATAACCAGAGTAGTCTGATTTCATTGCGCTAGAGGCACCAACAACGGATAAGACCATTGTTTGAGTAGCTGTAGCGGTGAATTTGAATGTTAATGTTAATGAATCAATACCATAACCAGTAACGTAAGCACCACCACTGTGGACTTCGGAACCACCCCAGCCACCTTGGCCACCATCTTGCATAATCATTGGTTGACCTTGTACATAACCACCTGGTTCAATATCTGCTAATTCTTCTGCGGCTTCGGCTTCTAAAAGAATTTGACCAGCAACTGGTTTTGGATTAACGGTAATTTCAACTTGAACTGAATAGAAGCCTTCTTTCTTGGCTCTGATATTGACTCTGCCCATCTTAACACCAGTCACAACGCCAGTTTGATCAACTGTCGCCACTGTTTCATCTAAAGACATCCAGGTAACACCAGCTTCACTAGCGTTTAATTGAATTGTTTGTTCTTCAATAACTTCAATTTCAGTAGCGGTAATTTCAATTTGTGTCTTGGCTGTTGGAGCAACTAAAGCGATTTTTGCATCGCCAGCATAAAGATGAATTTCGTTTAAGAAGATATTTGTTTCCGCTAAGAATGAGAATTCTAAGGTATTTTCAGCGGCTAACAAGTTTTGCTCACCTAACGATAATTCAGCAAATGTGAGAGTGTTACCCCAATCACCTGCGTGAGCTTCTAAAGTAATAGCGCTAAGATCGATAGCGGCTTCATTTAATTTAATAGCCATAACTTCGCTTAGTTTGACTTCGTCACTATTACCAACATCTAAAACGATTTCTGCTTTATTCGCTTTATCAGATGTAAATTTAACAGTTTCCTTGTCGCCTACACCAAAACCACCGATAAATGTTTCAGGGTTTTCTTCTTGTTGGCCCCAAGACATATTTTGTGCAATTGGAGACCAGCCAACGATTTGTTGCATGGCAAACATACCGCCACCACCAAGTTCCCACCAACCATCAGCGGAATAGTGATCTGCGCCAGTAGTTAAATCAATCATTAAGTTAGCTTCTGGTCTAATAACGCTCAAGCCAATTGAACCATCGTTAAAGCCTTGTTTAGATGCTTTAATGGTGACTTCGCCAAAGGAAATAGCGCTCACTTTACCGGTTTGATCAACTTTTGCAACTGCTTCATCGCTTGATGACCAAGTAACACCACTTTGGTCAGCTGTTAATTGCAAGGTTTGACCAACAACGATTGTTTTGGCGTCGCCCGCTGCGGTAATGGTAATTTTCTCTAAATCGACATTGATGGTAATAGTACCGTCTTTATAGCCTTCTCTAGAAGCGGTAATGGTTGTTTTACCAACAGCTTTAGATTCCACTAAGCCAGTGGCACTAACTGTTGCAACGGTTGCATCGCTACTTGCCCAAGCAACGCCTTGAACAGAAGCGGTTAACTGCACGCTTTGACCAAGAATGAGCTTTGTTTTGCCACCCTCGGCTTCAATTTTGATTTTTTCTTCTTTGCCTGGCACTTGTGATTGTTGACCTGATTGATCTTGGTCGTTACTTGGACTACCACCACAAGCTGCAACGCCAAATAAAAGGCCTAGCATTGCAAGAGGAAGAAGAATTCTTGTCTTTTTCATTTTAAGTTACCCTTTCTTTGAAAAAATCCTTTATAAAGACAGCAAAATAACAAAACATCATAAAAAGAATAGTTGTGGTTATAAAGTGCCTTTATCTATAACCATTATAGCCTTTTGATACTTTGAACGATTAAAAAATTTATTACAAATAAAAGCTCGGAAAATGAATTCCGAGCAATTTGTTTTGATTGTATCAATCAATTATTCCTTAGGTAAGAATCTCAACATATTGATTGTTGGGACTGTTGTCTTGCATTCAATTGTTACTGTATTAGCACCAGCATTAAGGTTAACTTCGCCGATTAGGTAATCTGTGAATGTGTTACCAGAAACTGTTCCAGAACCAGCAACAACTGTACCATTAACTTTAATTTCCATGCATGTTGCTAAATCATCTTCTGTTGTGGATTGATAGCCACCAGAAGCTCTACATCTGATGTACATATTGAATGCACCAGCAGCACCTTCGTTATTAACAGCCACTGTTAAGATGGCGCCTTCTGGCCATGCATTAACGATATAGTTATATGGAGCTTGTAAATTTTGAGATGTTCTGAATGTGACAACATCACCTTCAGATGTACCTTCGTTAATACTAACAGCGATAACACCTTCAGCTTCAGTAACTGTCACTGGAAGTCTAAGTGTCTTATAGCCTTCTTTGGAAATGCTGATTGTGGTTGTACCAACTTTAACACCGGTAACTAAGCCTGTATCACTAACTGTCGCAACAGCTTCATTAGCAGACTTATAAGATAATTCAGTTAAAGCACTATTAATTTGAGCGGTTTTACCTTCTTTAACAGTAATACTTTCTTGTTCAACGACGATATCTGGTTTAGCGGCTGGTTTAACAACGGCGATTGTAGCAGAGCTTTCAGCATAGATATTTAAGTCGTCCATATATGGGGAGCTAGCTAAGAATGCGAAATCTAAGACGTTATTGCTTGCGATGATATCGACTTCACCAAATGAGAATTCAATGAATGTGTTAGTATCGCCACCACCTTCGAATGATTTGCCGGCTAAATCAATAGCAACATTATTGAATTTAACATTCATAACAGCGCTCATATCACTAACAGCACTTCTAGCCGCCATCATCATAACTAATTCAGCTTTAACAGCTTTATCAGAGGTAAACGTTAAGACTTCGGTATCACCATTATCCATATAGGCAATACATGTGCCATCAGAGGCATTGCCACTACTTCTAGCATAAACTGGTGATTCTTCACCTGGACCATAGATAGTGCCACTATAATTTGTACCCCACATGCCATCGGCTGAGAAGTGATCAGCGTCTTCCATATGTAATGTAGCGGTTGGATCAGGTCTTACAACGGAAATGGCTTGTGAGCCTGGATTTAAGTTATTACCAGAAGCGGTAATTGTCGCACTGCCAACTTTAACAGCAGTAACTAAACCTGAATTGCTAACTGTCGCAATGTTATTATCGCTTGATGCCCATGTAACGCCTTGTTTATCAGCGTTTAATTGGACTGTTTCACCCACTAAGAGGCTTGTTTTGCCGCCTTCAGCAACAGTAACTTTGATTGTTTCATAGTCAACACTGATAGTAATTGAGCCATCTTTGTAGCCTTCTTTAATGGCTTTGATTGTGGCACTACCCTTGCTAACGGATGTGACTAAACCAGCTGGGCTGACTGTAGCAATATCTGTTTTGGCCGATTCCCAAGTAACACCTTCGAGTACTTGTTCACCAACTTTAGCGGTTAATTGCACTGTTTGACCGAGAATAAGTGATTTCTTACCACCTTCGGCTTCAACAGTAATCTTTTCTTGCTTTTGTTGTGATTCAGATGGTTGACCTGATTGTCCACCAGATTGTTCATTATTGCTATTACCACAGGCAGCTAGACCCATGCTTAGCGCCAAAACAAAAGCAGCAAACGGAATGAATAGTTTTCTTCCCTTCATTATAAAATTCCTTTCTGGACCCCGGATTAAATACGCCAAAAAAGATCAGCTATTTCGAGATTAAGGCCCTTTTCTAAAGTTTATTATAACCTATTTTTATAAAAAAGGTTGTAAAATATATACAGTATGAGACGATGGAATCTAATAATTTCGATATTGTTGTTCATCTTGGGAGCTCTCTGTTTTATCTTTTTTGAAGCCGTTCCAGTCACCATTTTTAGCGACGCTCTTGCTAATAAATTGATATGCGGATTTTTGTCTAGATTTGGGATGAGTCTTTTGTTCATTTGGCTATTATGGCAATTCGGTGGACGTAAGTATCTTCTATTTGATGGTTCATTCTTTAAGAGTTTGGTGTGGGCCTTACCTTGTTTCATGGTGGCGTTTATCAATTTCCCATACAGCGCTCTTATCAGTGGAGGAGCTTCCATCGACAGATTGGAGTTATTAGGGTTATACGCTCTTTATATCTTAGGAATATCTCTTTTAGAAGAATTGATTTTTAGAGGGATAGCAATTGTGGTAATTAGTGATTTCTTTAGAGGAAAGAAACACGCTCCACTATTTACTGCTTTAATTAGTAGTGCTGTCTTCTCCTTATTCCATTTAACTAACTTATTCATAGGAGCGGATATCGGAAGCGTATTATTACAATGCTCATATACCTTCTTAATTGGTGGTATGTTAGCGGTCACTATGCTCAAAACCAAAAACATTTGGTTATGCGTATTGATTCACTACATTTTTGACTTTGGTGGATTATTAATTATTCAAATAGGTTCAGGCAATCCATGGGATCTCGTCTTCTGGATTCTCACTATTGTGGGTGGGGTGCTTTGCGCTGGTCATATATTGGTAACTCTGTTAAGATTAGAAAAAGATTATGTATCCGAATGAATTATTTAACATCTTTGGTGTCTCAGTGGATTTATATACCATTTGTTTTCTTGTTGGTATTATCGCTTGCTTGATATTCACTATTGTCGCTATGAAAAAATGCGGATATTCAAGTACTTCAAGAGATGCCATTATCTTCATCGGTATACTTTCAATAATGATTGGCCTATTATCCGCAGCGCTTTTCCAAGCGTTCTATAACTTAATCGCTGGTAAAGGCTTTAAGTTTGAAGGCATGACCTTTATTGGAGGCTTAATTGGAGGCGTCATTGCTTTCGTCGGCCTATATTTCTTATACGTTTATGTCATCAATCCGCGTTTAAAAGAAAAGAGCTTCTTTAAATCAGATATGAACAAAGGCATCTGGTATTTACTAAGAATTGCCCCTATTTCTATTACTATCGCCCATGGTTTTGGTCGTATTGGTTGTTTTTTTGCGGGGTGCTGTTATGGAAAAGAAACAGATGCGTGGTATGGAATTCAATTCCCAGGACTACACACTAAAGTTATTCCAACTCAATTATTTGAGGCTATTTTCTTATTTGTGCTAAGCGCAGCGATGATTGTTTTATTGTTCGTTGTTAACTTTAAATACAATATGTCTTTATATTTAATAAGTTATGGCATTTGGAGATTTGTCATCGAATACTTTAGGGGTGATTATCGTGGAAGTTTTATTCCAGGATTATCACCATCACAGTTCTGGTCAATCATTATGGTTTTATTAGGTATAGCGATATTCTTCTTATATAAGAAGTTTGATCCTAAGTTTAATAAAGAGCCTGAGCAAATAGAAAAGGATGTCGAATAGACACCCTTTTTAATTTAATCAATTAAATTACTTTTGGAAATATAATCTATGAGCATAGCTCACTGGTTCTTCGGTCACATTGATACCTAAGGCCGTTAATGTTCTTAAATCTGCATCAGAGAGGATACAAGAACAATGTGCTTCAGAACCTTTTAATTTTGGTAATTGCTTAAGCGCTAATTCGGCAAGAGGGTTGCTACTTGCTTGAATGGCTAAGGCAATTAAGATTTCTTCACTACGGATACGTGGGTTTTCTTTCTTGAGTGGACCAGTTTTGAGGTCCGCCATTGGGGTAACCACGTGAGGAGAAATAAGATGTATTGAGTCATCAATCTTGCCTAATAACTTTAAGGTATTAAGTAACATCGCTGCCGGAGCGCCTAATAAGATAGAACGTTTGCCAGTCACGATCTTACCGTTTGGAAGTTGAATAGCGATAACTCTTTCTTTACACTTTTTGGCTTTTTCCAAACAAGCTTTAACAACTGGACGATCATCAGTAGATACACCTACCGCACCCATCAAAGCTTCTTCTTTGACGATTGTGTCATCAGAGAACTTACCTAAGAAAACATTCTTTTTGGCTTGATAATATCTTCTAATGATTTCTTGCTTAGAGGCCTCACATGCCGCTTTATCGCTAACAATCGCAAAGCCCACCATATTAACACCCATGTCGGTTGGTGATTGATACGGGGAGGAACCATAAATCTTTTCAAAGATGGTCTTTAATAATGGGAATGTTTCAATGTCACGGTTATAGTTAGTGGCAGTTTTGCCATAGGCCGCTAAATGATATGGGTCAATCATGTTAACGTCCGCTAAATCGACGGTCGCTGCTTCATAAGCTAAATTAACAGGATGTTCTAATGGCAAATTCCACACTGGGAATGTTTCATATTTAGCATAACCAGATTTAATGCCTCTCGACATATCGTGATATAGTTGAGAAAGGCAAACCGCCATCTTACCACTACCAGGACCTGGAGCGGTCACAACGATTAATGATCTAGTTGTTTCGACATAGTCATTTCTTTGGAAACCATCGCTACCAAAAACACTGACTAGATTTTGTGGATAACCAACAATACGATAGTGTTTGTACACTTTTATGCCGTTTTTGCGGAGTTTTTGCGCAAATTGACGGACAGTTGGGTGGTCTTCATAGAAGCAAAGAACGACACTAGAAACAAATAATCCCGCGGCTTGATAAGCATCGATTAATCTTTCAACTTCAGATTCATAAGTAATGCCTAAGTCATTACGGACTTTATTGAATTTGATATCGTCAGCGTTGACCGCCATGACGATTTCTGCGTGATCAGAAAGAGTTAATAACATTTGAAGTTTTGAATCAGGCTCAAAACCCGGTAAAACTCTTGAGGCATGGAAGTCATCGAAAAGTTTACCACCGAATTCAAGATAAAGTTTGCCGCCGAAGCTTTTAATGCGTTTTAAAATCGCTTCGCGTTGGACTTTTAAATATTTTTTATTATCGAAGGCTAGTTTCTTTCTACTCGTCGGCATAGTTATCAAAGTATCCTTGGATTAAAACCACAGGCGTACCTTTATCACCAGAGCCACTTGTTAAGTCACAGAGTGAGCCTAATAAATCGGTAATTTGTCTTGGGGTTGTGCCTTCGGAAACCATGTTACCCACAAGATCTTTTTCCTTGGCTTTAATATCTTCTTTAATTGCGTCCGCTAATTCTTTGCCTTTTAAACCTTTATAGGCATTATCAGCGAGGTATTTTAATTTGAGTTCGTTTGGCGTGCCTTTTAAACCTGGGGTAAAGAATGGGGAGACGACTGGGTCGGCTAATTCCCAAATCTTGCCTTGTGGATCTTTGAATGCACCATCACCGTATATCATGACTTCAATATGTTTGCCAGTCTTTTCTAATAAAGCTTCTTGGACACCATCAACGAGTGGTTGCGCATCTCTTGGGAAGAGTTTGACTGTTTCTTCTGTGGCTTTATTGGAACCTAATAAACCATACTTTTGGTTATAACCAGAACCATTAACGGATTCGGTCATGATATCATCAAGGGCTAACACTAATTCAGCGCCTTTATCTTTCAATAATCTCTTAGAAGCAAATCTTGTGTGGATATCACAAGTTAAAACTTTCTTTGTATATTTAAGGATAGCGTCCGCTCTATTGGCGAAGATGACTTCGACATCAGCGCCTTGTTCTTTAATTAAATTCACATAGTAATCGACGTAGTCGACACCAGTAAATTCATGGACTCTATAACCAAATAATTCTCTATATTTTTCTAAGCTTAAAACATCGCTATATGGGTTGACGCCAGCTTCATAAACTTGATCAAAAGTAATTAAAGCGTTACCAACTTCATCGCTTGGATATGAAAGCATTAAATAAACTTTCTTAACGCCTTTAGCGATACCTTTAAGCAAAATAGCAAATCTATTTCTACTTAAGATAGGAAAAATGACCGCTACTTCGTCGCCACCGGTTTTCTTTCTAACATCGTTAGCAATGTCATCAATTGAAGCGTAGTTACCTTGGCAACGGGCGACAATTGATTCGGTGATTGCGACAACATCGCGATCATGGAATTTAAATCCTTCGTTTTCTGCGGCTTTTAAAACCGAATCAACGACAATGCTCTTAATGTCGTCACCAGTTTTTAACACGGGAAGCCTAATCCCTCTAGAAGTGACACCAACACATCTCATAAAATGTTTCTCCTTTATTTTTTCTCCTTACGTATTTTTGCAAGGATGTTTCTAGCAATGTAGACACCACACGCACCAGCTTGGGCTAAGCCTCTTGTTAAGCCAGCACCATCTCCACCGACGTAGAGATTCTTTATTTCTTTAACTTCTAATTTGTTATCGATTTCTGGGTGAGAACTATAATATTTAGCTTCAACACCATAGAGTAATGTGTGTTCGGTAGCAATACCAGGAGTGATATAGTCGAGCACTTGAATCATTTCGATGATGGCTTGCATCGTCTTTTGTGGCAAGCAAAGGGCCAAATCGCCTGGTACAGCTTCTTTTAAGGTTGGTCTTACAAATCCTTCATTGATACGTTTAACTGTGCTACGTCTGCCTTGTTTGATATCGCCATAACGTTGCACTAAAACGGAACCACAAGCGAGTTGGTTCGCTAAAGAAGAGACTTTAAGAGCGTATTCATTAGGTTTTTTGAATGGTTCTTCAAAGTGATGAGTCACGAGTAAAGCGAAGTTAGTGTTTTCACTGGAAAGTTTTGGATCATTATAAGAATGACCGTTAACGTTAACAACACCTTGGTAGTTTTCCATAACGACGTGACCTCCTGGATTGGAACAGAATGTTCTAACAGTACTACCAGTAGAGGCTTTAAATAGGAACTTGCCTTCGTATAAGTGTTTATTGATATCTTCCATGACCATATTTGGGCATTCCACACGGACACCAATATCGACTTGGTTTTGAGTCATTTCAATATGATATTTTTCAAATAGATCTGTTAACCATTGGCTACCTTCTCTACCAACCGCTAATAAAACGTAATCCGCTTCAATTTGATAGCCTTTATCAGTGACAACACCTTTAACTTTACCATCTTCGACGATGACATCTTTAATTGCGGTGCTAAAGCAGCAATCAACTTTTTCTTTTAAATCAAAATAAATTCTAGTTAAAATCTTTAAGTTTTCTTCAGTGCCTAAATGTCTAACTTTACTATGTAAAAGTTTCAAGCCAACGGACATGGCTTTTCTTTCAATTTCTCTCACTTCAGGAGTGAATGGGTCGGTGATAACTGGTGTGGCACCATATTTAAGGTTGATTTCATCGACATAATGAATGAGTTTCATCAAGTCATCTGGATCAATGTAATCTTGTAGCCAACCACCGAATTCTGTGGTGATATTAAATTTGCCGTCAGAATACGCACCCGCACCACCAAAACCATTAGTGATTGAGCAAGCTGGATAGCATTCTTGATAGCCCTTCGCGTTCTTTGGGCATCTAGTTAATTTATGTTCTAAAACTGGACAATGTCTATTTTCGATAGAGAGACCTTTGTCGATAAGCATTACTTTGAGTTCAGGATTCTTTTTGACTAATTCATAAGCACAAAAGTATCCGCTTGGACCCGCGCCAACAATCACGACATCGTATTTCATAGGTATCTCCTTTAAGTCTTTTCAAAAAGAAAAAACACACTATAAAATTATACAGCATGCACGCGCATTTGTTAATAAAAACCCATGTCAATTTTTCTTTATATAACAATAAAAAGCGATTCATAACGAACCGCTTTGTTTGATTTATTTAGTTATTAATAGTTTTCGTCAATCCATTTAGCGATGACTGGTGCTAGAGAAACGATAGACACCACGTCTTCTTCTTGTGGGATTGAGTCGCTGATGGCGATATCTAAGATACCGCATCTATATAACTTAGCGAGAGCGTTCTTGGAAAAGATACCATGACATGCACAGATTAAGATACCTTTTGCGTCGTTCTTTAATAATTCTTTACTGGCCGCGATAATTGTGCCACCAGTATCGATGATATCGTCGATCATTAAGCAGTATTTACCCGCAACAGGTTCACCCTTGATGTTAGTAATAACGGCTTTATTTGGTTCAGGACGGTATTTATTTAAGACTGCAATTGGGATATCGCCTAACGCTTTAGATAAGTGCTTAGCTCTTTCAAGACCACCTTTGTCTGGAGAAACGATGACAATATCGTCTAGAGAGATTCTAAATTTCTTTAAGCGTTCGCGATAATATTTGGCAAAAACAGAAGATGAGTATAGTTCTTTGCATTCCATTCCTTCAAAGAATGGTTCCATGGAACCACTATGGTAATCAACCGAGATAACTCTGTTACAACCAGCGGCTCTTAAGCAGTTAGCGACGAGCTTCGCACTGATTGGATCACCAAAGTCAATGGTTCTATCTTGTCTCACGTATCCGAAATAAGGGATAATCGCGGTAATTGATCTGGCTTCCGCTCTTTTTAAGGAATCGATGAAGATCAATAATTCCATTAATTTGTCATTAACTGGCTGACATGTGGAATGGATAATGATGCAATCCTTGCCTTTGATATCGTAATCAGGACAAGCGCGGGCAAAAATTTCGTTGTCTGCGAATCTCTTAACGATTGCGCAACTCTTCTTCATGCCCAATTCTTCGCACACCTTGTTGGTCAACTCTTCACAAGATGTCAAAGAGAACAATAAAGTTTTTTCTTTGTTTTTCATGACTTTCTTTCCCTCTTTCAACTGAAAGGAATTAATTTTTTAAAGTTTAGAAATTAGATAATTGGTCTATCTTCGGTTGTACCGTTTGTGGTACCAAAGATTCTATCACCACAATCGCCTAAACCTGGGCAAATATAAGCATTGCTATTAAGTTCACGGTCGAGAGCGCCGATAAATAATGGAATATCTGGGTATTTCTTGCAGAATGCTTCGACACCTTCTGGAGCGGCGATAATGCAGATGAAGGTAATCTTTTTAGCACCATGCTTTTTAAGCATCTTCACTGCGTCGATCGCAGAACCACCGGTTGCGAGCATTGGGTCCACTAAGTAGACGTCTTTTTCGGAAATATCCGCTGGTAATTTACAGTAATATTCCACTGGTTCTTTGGTAATTTCGTTACGGTATAAACCAATATGACCACATGTGCATCCTGGAACGAGTTCCAACATGCCATCCGCCATTCCTAATCCCGCTCTAAGGATAGGGACGAAACATAATTGTTTACGTTTAACAACTGGTTGCATTGTCTTTTCAATTGGGGTTTCAATTTCCACTAATTGAGTTTCGACGTGTCTTAATGCTTCGTATCCTTCCAACACGGATACTTCTTTAACAAGCATTTTGAATTCACTTGTTTTAGTTGTTTTGTCTCTTAACTTAGTGATCTTATGAGTGATCAATGGGTGATCGAGAATGGTGACATTTGGGTAATTTTCAAAGGCCATTTTGATTATTCCTCAACTTTTTCTTCTGCTGGGGCTTCTTCCACTGGGGCTTGTTGTTCTTCTTTGTTTTTCTTACCAAGTCTAACAAGAAGATTGACAATGATGCCGAGGATTAAAGCACAAGCAACTTCGGTAAGAGTGACTGTTCCTGCGATAGTGAGTGTTAAGCCACCGATACCTGCAATAAGTATAACACTAACAACGAAGAGATTTCTATTATCGCCTAAATCTGATCCTTGGATCATCTTTAAGCCGGAGACGGCGATGAAGCCGTATAACGCGATACACACACCACCCATGACACAGCTTGGAATTGTGCTTAAGAAGGTGGAGAATGGAGCGACGAACGCTAAGACGATAGCCATGATAGCGGTCACAAAGATTGTTCTAATGGAAGCATTACCGGAAATAGCAACTGTACCAACGGATTCACCATAAGTGGTATTTGGGCAGCCACCGAAGAAGGCACCAGCCATGGAACCAACACCATCACCAAGGAGTGTTCTATGTAAGCCTGGTTCTGTTAAGAGGTCTCTACCAATGATGGAACCTAAGTTCTTGTGGTCAGCAATGTGTTCCGCAAAGACAACGAAGGCAACTGGAACATAAGCAACCGCAATTGTGCCAATATAAGCAAATAATTCACCAGCGTTAGCAAAATCGCCAAAGCCTTTGAATGCTTCAATGAATGTGAATTTTGGCAACCATTCCATTGTGGCGAATTTACCAAAGTTAATAACTTTTAATGCATCATTGCCTAAGGCATAGCCTAAACCTGTGAAGGCAGCGGCAACAGCATAACCCGCTAAGATACCAATGATGAATGGAATCATCTTTAAGAACTTCTTAGCATAAACGGAAACTAAGATAGTTGTGAACAATGTGACTAAGCCACAGAGTAAAGCGATCCACATATTTGTGGCTAAGACGCTTTCTGCGACTTCGTATGTAGCATAGTAACCAGAACCATCGACTAATGGAGTTGGAGTACCAACAAGTGTTAAACCATCTAAGGATTCAACTACACCACTGACGGTGTTTGTGACATCGTGATAGAAGGAACCACTTAATAAATCACCAACAGCGTTACCGGCTAAAGATAAACCGATGATAGCAACTGTTGGGCCGATGACGACGGCTGGCATTAATTTATTGATCCAGTTTGTACCAGCGAATTTAACGACCAACGCGATGATGACGTAAACTAAACCAGCAAAGACAGCACCAAGGATAATACCTAAGTAACCAGCAGCGGCGCTAACGGCACCACCGAAGGCGGCAAACATGGAACCGATGAAGGCGAATGAGCTGCCTAAGAAAACTGGGCTTTTAAATTTTGTGAAAAGTAAATAAACGAGTGTACCAACACCAGCACCAAATAAGGCTGCAGCTGGGCTCATACCATGACCAATAATTGCTGGGACAGCGATGGTCGCGGCGAGGATGGCCAATAATTGTTGTAAAGCAAAGACGATCGTTTTACCCCAACCTGGCTTGTCTTCTACATTGTAGACTAGATTGACTTGCGACATAATGTTTCTCCTTTCGCGCAAAAAAAATGACCCGACAATAAGGGGTCAAATCAACAAATACGAATAGCGACAGAGAGACTATCGAGAGGGAAGAATCCCCCTAAAGCGGTAGGAATCTTAACTCTTCTAATGCGTTTCTCCATGGCAATCCTTTGCCTAAAAGACTATCAAATGAGTGCGCATAATGCAAAGGGTTTTTTAACAAATTTTCAGAAGATGTTATTTATTGTGTAAAATGTCACAGTGATATGTTTTTCACTGTCTAAATTTCCTATTTGTTTCATTGAGAATAAGCGTTATATGTAGTAAAATTAATTGTTGCTCTTGAGGTACATATTATGACTAAAAAAGAAGAAGTTATTTCCCTTGCGGATCGCTATATTCGTGATGTGCCAGGATTCCCAAAACCAGGTATCATCTTTAAAGACATCACTCCAGTATTTGAAAATCCAGAATACTGTGAAAAGACAATTGAAGTGATGGTTGATGAAATTAAGGAAAACGTTCCTGAATTTGATAAGATTATTTGCCCAGAAGCAAGAGGCTTCTTGTTTGGTGTCCCAATTGGTTTGCAAATTCAAAAACCAGTTATTTTAGCTAGAAAACCAGGCAAGTTACCACTTCCAGGTTTAAGAATTGATTACGCTTTAGAATATGGCACAGAATCCTTAGAAATTAGCAAAGGCGCTTTAAATCCAGGTGAAAAGATTCTTATCGTTGATGATTTATTAGCGACAGGCGGTTCCGCGAAAGCGTTAAGCGCACTTGTTGAAAAGAGTGGCGCTCAAGTGGCCGGTATCATCTTCTACATTGAATTAACACCATTAAAAGGCAGAGACTTATTAAAAGACTATAAAGTTCTCTCAATTGTCCCTGTAGAAGCTTACTAACGATCTTCTCTAAAGTACGATAGACCAAGCCCTGCTGGTGCTTGGTTTTCTTTTTTATTGAAAATACTAGTTAAAATTAAAATCACAACAGTAGCGAAATATGGAATTAATTCAATAATCTTTTTGTCTGGTCCTGAAACGGATAAATATTTCGGAAGAATGTATAAGAAGGCAAAGAAGAAGGAACCCGCCATACCGATATCAGTTCTCCACATCGCAAAGATAACAAGGGAGACCGCTAACCAGCCATAGGAATCGACAACGAATTCAAAGGCACCACCGCACCAGTCAAATAAGTAGAACAAACCACCTAAGCCAGAAATAGCACAGCCAATAATCGTGGCTAAATAACGATATCTATCAACATTGATACCAGCAGCGTCAGCAGCGGATGGGTTTTCGCCAACGGTTCTTAAGAATAAGCCCACACGTGTGCTCTTCATGATAATAGCGATCGCTAACGCCATTAAAATAGCGATATATACCAAGAAGCCATGTGAGAAGAACAATTGAGTAAACCAATTTGCGTTACCAAATGATTCTGGGAATAAATGGCCAAAGTAATTACGGGCAATAGTCGAGAAGCCATCAATGATGACATAATCTAAAGAGTTCTTCAAAGAAGAAATCACAAATGGATATAAGCCAACACCAAGAGTGGTAATAACTAAACCGGTAACGTTTTGATTACAGTGCAATGTCACGGTTAAGAATGAGAATAAAGCACCTGTAAGACCAGCGAAGAGGATACAGAATAATAAAGGTATTATTACAGACAAGAATGGATTAGCGTGCGCTGCACCACCGATGGCGTTTAAATAGATGAATCCACCAATTGCACCACCCATCGCGCCCATACACATAACACCAGGTGTACCTAAGTTAAGATGACCTGATTTTTCGGTTACTGTTTCACCAGCGGAACCAAACAAAAGGATGGTGGCAAAACGAATAGAATCAATAATAATCTTTAGAAACATACTATTGCTCTGCCTCCTTTAATTTCGGTTCTTGTGGGGGATTTGGTGGCGGTAATTCACTCATATCCCCATCATTTTTATTGTTTTTATGTTTGAAATTGAAACGCACTTTGAAGTTAACAAAGAATTCGCTAGTCAAAATCAACATGAAGAATAAACCAGAAAGAACACTGGCGACTTCACCACTATAACCTAAGTTACCAGCGGCACTGCTGCTACCAGTTGTCACGAACGCACACAAGAAGGCATATAAAGCCATTTCTAATGGATTGAAGTGACCTAGCCAGCTAATCATGACCGCAGTAAAGCCACGCCCACCTGCGGAGGTATCACTAACGGTATGTGAAGCACCCGCTACAATTAAGAATCCAGCGATCCCGCATAGGGCACCCGCCATGATAAGTGTACGCATGATAACATACTTAACGTTGATTCCGACGTATTCAGCGGTTCTCACACTTCCGTTAAGAACAGCGATTTCATAACCTCGCTTGCTATATTTAAGGAAGAACCAGATACCAACAACGATTAAAATGATGACAACAATGTTGATAATATACTTATAACCAAAAATCTCTGGGATCCATCCAGCATGGGTATCGGCGTTTAAAACACCGAGAGCGGTACTACCAGTTGCTTTGAATTTCAAAGAAAACGCGGCAATAAAGCCCATAGCGATGTAATTCATCATTAATGTGAATAATGTTTCATTCGTATTGAAAATGGCCTTAAAAACGGCGGGAATGAAGGCCCAGATAGCGCCGAACACTATCGCAGCGATAAGCATGAGTAATAAAGCGATGACATTTGGTAAATATGGAGCGATAAATTTCATGACGATAGCCGCACCAAAGCAGCCCATTAAAACTTGCCCTTCAGCACCGATATTCCAGAACTTCATTTTGAATGCTGGTGTAATAGCCGCGGCAATTAAAAGTAATAATGCCGCATTCCATAATGTCGCTAACGTGGTATTCAGAGAATAGAAAGTACCTTGGAATGCATATTCATAGAATTTAAAGAAGCTACCTGGAGCAAAGATACTAGAAATAAGGCCACACAAGATTAAAGCGATAAGGATAGAGATGCCTTTAACAAGGGCCGTCTTCCAACCAGTAATATCGTTTCTACGGGAGATGTGAATTAATGGTTCTCTTTTAATGCCACTACTATTGTTCATTAACGACACCTCCATTATCTTGTTTCTTGGTCATGAGAAGACCAACTTCTTTTTTATTTGTTTCAGAGCATTTCAAAATGCCTGCCACTTCACCATCACGCATGACCATGACACGATCGCATAATGCAAGAATAACGTCTAAATCTTCGCCAACATAAATAACGGCTGTTCCAGCGTCTTTTTGTTTGTTGATAAGTTCATATATTAAATATGAAGAGTTAATATCTAAACCTCTAACTGGATAAGCCACCATTAAGACTTTTGGATTAGAGGAGATTTCTCTACCCACTAAGACCTTTTGAATATTACCACCAGATAACTTTTTCACAGATGTATGTAAGTTTGGTGTTTTAATTTCTAATTCATTAACGAGGAATTCGGCTAATTGTTGAGGCTTTTCTCTATGTAATATTCCGCCTTTACCTTTTCTAAAGCTTCTCAGCATCATGTTATCCACTAAGTCCATGTTACCAACAAGACCCATACCTAATCTATCTTCTGGAACAAATGATAATTTGACACCTAAATCACGAATTTCAATTGGTTTTAAGCCTTTTAATTCCATGATTTCGTCTTTATAGAAGATGATTTGTTGGTTATTAACCATCTCAGTGACTTGTTTGTTGTTATATGGCGTTAAATCAAGAGGACCAAATTGACCAGATAAATGCACTTTGCCTTCCGCGGCTAATTGACGGATTTGTTTAATATTTTTGTGGTAGAAAGTAACTGGTTTTTCTTCTTTTGGGTTATGGAAGATAAGGTTACCGTCGGTGTTTTTGTTTAAACCAGCGATAGTTTCAAGTAGTTCTCTTTGACCACTACCAGAAATACCCGCTACACCAAGAATTTCGCTACCATATACCTCAAAATTGATGTCTTTTAAGATTTCTCTACCGTTAACATTCTTCAAATTTAAGTGTTTAACTTCTAAACGAACACCAGTATTTGGTATTTCATCTCTACGAATATTAAGATCGATTTTATGACCCACCATCATTTCCGTTAAGATTTCTTCGTTAGCGTCTTTAGTCATAATGTCGCCAGCAACTTCACCTTTGCAAAGAACAGCGACGCGATCGCTAATCTCTAAAACTTCGTTTAACTTGTGGGTAATGATAATGATGGATTTACCCGCTTGTTTCATATTTCTTAAGATAGCAAAGAGTTTTTCTGCTTCTTGCGGAGTTAAAACAGCGGTTGGTTCATCTAAGATTAAAATATCAACGCCTCTGAAGAGTGCTTTAACAATTTCTAAAGTCTGCTTTTCACTAACAGACATAGCGTAGACTTTTTTCCAAGGGTTTATTTCAAAACCAAACTGTTCGCATATCTTTTTCATACGTTCAGCGTTTGACTTTAAATTAAATCCTTTGTAAGTGTATTCAATTCCTTCGTGTTTAGCGATTTCTTGGAAATCTTTTTTAGTTAAGCCCACCACTAGGTTTTCAACCGCAGAAAAGACATCCACTAATTTGAAGTGTTGGTGAACCATACCGATGTGGTATTTATAGGCATCTGCTGGTGATTTAATTAAAACTTTTTCGCCGTTACAGAAAATATCGCCTTCGTCTGGATAGTAAATACCAGACAAAACGTTCATTAATGAAGTCTTACCGCTACCATTTTCACCAAGAAGGGACAAGATTTCACCACGATATAGTTTGAGATCGACGTTGTGATTAGCAACAACACTACCAAAAGTTTTGGTAATGCCTTTTAATTCAATAGCTAAATCTTTTTCCATGATTGACAAGTAAAAGTTTAGCGGAGCGCAAAGGCCCCGCTAAACTATCGGTTAATTTTATTAATTAGGCAGCTGGAGTAACGTGACCGACATCGTTGATACCATCGATGAGGACATCGAAGCTTGGAGCAGAACGATATTCGGATTCATGGTAATAACCATCTTTGACAAATTGTGTGCCAGCTGGATAGTCATATGTCCATTGTTTGCTTGGAGCCATATTTTCTTCGCTTGGAGCAGCACCATTAACGGTGAACTTGCTGCAATCAAAGACATGTAATGATTTGTTTTCTAATTTGGCTTTGACTTCGTCGATCTTGGCTTGTGTGCCTTCGGCAACGTTTTTGCCTAATTCGGAAAGTTCAACAGCACCTTCTTTGAAACCACCGGCCCAGTCAGCTGGGATATCGGCTAATTCTGGAGATTCAACAGCTTTAACAGCGTTGACGACTAATTCATAATATGGGGACCAGTTAATTCTGGAGGAGATTAAGAATGTTTCTGGAGCAACACCGGCTGTAGAACCATTGTAAGAAACGTTTGGAACACCAGCTTTTTCACAAGCGGATGGAGCACCATAGGAGTCAGCGTGTTGGCTGAGTAAAACGCAACCACCTTCGATTAAAGCGTTGGCAGCTGTTCTTTCGGCTGTTTCATCATACCAAGAGTCTGTATATTTAACATCCATTGTGACATCGTTAACGATGCTCTTAACGCCTAAATACCAAGCGGTATAACCGGACATAACTTCGGCGTATGGGTGAGCGGCAACGTAACCAACTTTGTGGGCTGTTTCTGGTTTAGCAGCAATCATTTCTTGTAATTTTAAACCAGCAACGACACCGGCGAGGTAACGGCCTTCATAAATTTGAGCGAAAGCATTGTGATAATTTTTCAAGTTTGTGGCAGCAGCTTTTGTACCTGTCGCGTGGCAGAATTGCACCTTTGGATACTTTTTAGCGGCTTCAATCATGTAATCTTCGTGGCCAAAGCTATCAGCAAAGACGACTTTACAGCCAGTTTCTGCTAAGTTTTCGGCGACTTGTTGACATTCTTCACCTTCTGGAACGTTTTCACGGATGATTGGATCAAAACCTAATTTTTTAGCGCTGGCTTTGAACGCTTCGACAAAGTTTTTGTCGTATGTTGATGATGCAGCTGGATGTAAGCAAATTAATCCAACTTTCATTCCGCTACCACTATTACCACAGGCAGCGAGAGATGCTGTGGCGGCCACCATTAAACCACCAAGAGCTACGATTTTGAGAACATTGTTTTTCATTTTCCTTTTCTTTACTCCTTTAAACAAAAAACAGCTCCACTAATCGGAGCCTCTACCAACAAGAAAACTTTTTAATAATTAAAAAAGTAATTCGTAGTGCTAGATTATACGGTCTAGCGTAGAGACTCCCCACCAATTAGGGAATTATACGAATGTCAACTTCTATTCATTGACATATTTAGTCTATACTACGAAACCTATTATTTAAAGGTTTTTTATATAAAAAAGTTGTTTTTTTGCAAATATCCTCGCGGGTATTTTTATTAAAGAAGAAACACGCGAGAGAAAGGCAAAATAAAAGCCTCAGCGAGGCCATTATTTGAGAAATATTTTAATTATTCTTCATCTTTTTCCTCTTTTGGAGCGGCAATAATTGCGGTCAAATGAACGATGCATCTAACTAGAAGAGCACCAATACTGTTGGTAAGAATGACAATTAATAAATTCCAGAGCATATCTAGGTTCCAATTGAACGCCATACCGAAGTAGAACATATTAGCGATACAGTGTTGGAAACCACAGTATACAAATAATGTCACCGCGACGATAATTCCAATAATTTTCATGCCCCAATTTTGGAGATTTTTGAAGAAATAGACGGCTATATACACTAATGCACCGCAGAAAATACCTTGGAGGAACACTGTGTTAGATGCGGTTTTGCCAACCGAAATAGCTTCGATACGTGTGGCAACTTCTGGAACGTTTTTGAAAATTAAATAGCAAAGAACGCCTAAACCAAATGCACCAATCGCATTACCCACTAGCATAATAGGTAGAGCAATCGCGTTTTCAGCGATTTTTTCACGGTTATCAAAAACAACACCAATTTTACCTGTGTATAATTGAAGGCCTAAAACACAAACTAAAATCAAACCAATTGAAAATAAAGCGGACGCAAAAATGAGTCCGCCTCTATCGGTAAGATAAGCGCTTACTACGGTGTACGCTAAAGAGCCTAAGCCAATGGCTAAGCCAGCAAATATACCAAAAAGAAGCACCTTTAAATATTTCATATTTAAAATACTGGTTTATTATCAACGAATGCTTTGACGTTTGCGCCGCTATAAACCTTAAGACCCAATTCTTCGAGTCTCTTTCTTCCAGGTTGAAAACCCTTTTCAATAGCGACAGCAACACCCACTACTTTCGCACCAGCTTGATTGCAGAGATCAATTAAGCCTAAAGATGCATTACCTTCCGCTAAAAAGTCATCAACAATCAATACCGTGTCGCCTGGATTTAAGTATCTATGGGCTACTGTAACTGTGGAAACCGTATTACGGGTGAACGATTTAATGTCTGCTTTATAAACATCATTTTCATCAACAGTGATTGATTTTCTTTTCTTGCCAAAGACTAATGGAAGATTGCCCATTTCTTCAGCGACCGCATACGCAAAAGCGATGCCGCTTGTTTCGATTGTTAAGATTTTATTTACACCAAGATCTTTGAATTCTTGATTGATTTCTTTGGCTAAGTCTCTCACTAAAGAAACATCAATTTGGTGGTTGATGAATGAATCAACTTTGAGGATATCGTTATTTATAATAACGCCATCTTCGAGAATTCTATCTTCTAATATTTTCATTATTTTTGAATCTCCTCATTCCATCTGTCGATATCTTCTGGGGTAGCGATATAAACATAAGGAACGTTTCTTTCTAATTCGTTATAGTCAAGACCATAACCAACTAAGAAGCAATTTTCTTTAAGAACTTTACCGACATAGTCAATTTTAATATCTTCACATCTCGCATATTCTTTATCAAATAAGCAGCAGATGATGATTCTCTTTGGTTGATAGTGTTCATTTAAGTGATCGATAAGGTATTTCATTGAGATGCCTGTATCAACAACGTCTTCCACTACGACGACTGTGCGGTCTTTAATATCCATATCGAAATCTTTTTTTAGATTGATACGGCCTGTGGTTTGTACACCAGCATAAGAAGAGATTTGAATGAAGTCAGTGAAAATTGGTCTATCGATACGTTTGATTAAGTCAAACATAAAGTTTAAGGCACCTTTCATAACGCCTAAAAACAATGGGGTTTTTTCTTCGTTTTCTAATTCTTTGGATAATTTGGCCCCAAAGTCATTACAAATGTTTTGAATTTCCTGTTCAGATAAAACAATTTCACGATTCTCACGCATAAGTTTTTCTCCTATTCCCACTCAATAGTGGCGACTGGTTTATTACTTAAATCATATAATACACGATTTACACCCTTAACTTCACTCAAAATTCTATCTCTTATCTTTGCAAGTAAAGAATAAGGTATCTCTTCAATGCTCGCTGTAACGGCATCCACACTATTGATGGCACGAATCACAACCGGCCATTCAAATGTGCGTTTTCCATCTTTAATACCGGTAGATTTAATTGGTGGAACGATGGTGAAATATTGCCAAACGTGTTTGTCTAAACCCGCTTTAGCGAATTCTTCTCTTAAAATAGCATCAGATTCTCTGACAGCTTCTAATCTATCACGTGTAATTGCGCCTACACATCTCACACCTAAGCCTGGGCCCGGGAACGGTTGACGATAAACCATACTATGTGGTAAGCCTAAGGCTTCACCAACGCATCTAACTTCATCTTTATATAGTAATTTAACTGGTTCGACTAATTCAAAATTGAGTTCCGCTGGAAGACCACCAACGTTATGGTGAGCTTTGATACCTTTGCTTTCTAAAATGTCTGGATAAATAGTGCCTTGACCTAAAAAAGCAATACCGTCTAGCTTCTTTGCTTCTCTAGCGAAGACATCAATGAAGATTTTACCGATAATTTTTCTCTTTTGTTCTGGATCTTCAACACCCGCCAAGGCATCTAAGAATTCATCAACAGCGTCAACATAGATTAAATTGGCGCCTAATTGTTCTTTAAACACTTTAATAACTTGTTCGCTTTCGCCTTTTCTTAAAAGGCCGTGATTAACGTGAACACATGTTAGATTATCACCAATGGCTTTGATCAATAATGCTGCGCATACTGATGAGTCGACGCCTCCGGAAAGCGCTAATAGCACTTTTTTGTCTCCGACTTGTTCTTTGATTTCTTTGATTTGTTCTGCGATATAAGCGTCTGCTAATTCTTTAGAATTAATACGCTTCATATTTGGATCTCTAACATTTCCGTTCATATTTGCACCCCCTACCAACGAACTTCGTGTACTGTATCAAATAGTTTAATAACTTCTTCAGATGGTTCTTCCCATTTGTTAACTAGGATTTCTAGTTGATCATCAGGAACAATTGAACATTCTTTGCGTTGCTTGTTCCAATAACGGATTTCTTCAATGGTTCTTGGGAAGACCACTAATTCATATTTATCAAATTCAGGATTTTCTTTAACGTATTTTTCTCTTAAACAATTTAAATCGTTTAATGCATCAAGAATAACGGTCACATCATCATACTTCTTCGCGTATTCATGAATTCTTAAAGAAAAAAGCTCCCATACTTCTTTTTGTTTCGAAAAGTCTTGCATCTGACCGGTTATTTCATAGCGGATTTGGTCAGAAGAGACAATCAGAGTATGTGGATGCTCTTCTTGATATTTTATTGCCCAGGTAGATTTACCACTTCCAGGCATTGCAGATAAGATGATTAGCGTTTTCATGACTTATTCTTGAAGGACTTTTCGAATAAATAAAAAAGTCCTATGCAATAATGATAAAATCACAAAGGACTTTTATAAAGTAAAATTTAAATTTTTTTATTTTAATAAAGAGTTGGTTTATAAACACCCTTAGCAACGAGTTCTTTTAAGGCTTTGACCACGCCTGGTTTATCTTCTTTATAAGTGACACCGAACCACACTGATGGGGTGGATAATAAACGCACGGTGGCCTTATTTTCGTGAACAAGTTCATCCACCACTGTTGGAATTAAGAACTCAGATTTAGGAACATTAATATTATCTTTTAACCAAATTGGGAATTTTTCTTTAAGTTCATCGATAAGATCTTTGTTGAAACAGAAGAGGTTCATAGACACCAGTTGTTCTGGTTTAACTTCAAAATATGGGGAGCCTTCTAATGGTTCACAAGCAATCATGTCACCTTTTTTATAAATTGAAGATTCAATTAGCTTTGCTAAGTTGCCTTTTTCATCTTCGAAGGTCACACCTCTTTTAACCGCGCCGTTTTCGGTCATAGTATTTCTAGCTTCAAATGCGACAATAGCGTATTTACCTTTACTGTTAACAGGTAATGATTTTAAGTAGTTATACGCTACTTCGTATGTTTCTTTGCCATAGAAGTCATCACCATTAATGACGATAAAGTCTTCCTTGATTAAGTCACGTGCCGCGTAAATAGCATGTGCGGTGCCCCATGGTTTTTCTCTACCTTCTGGGCATTTAAAGCCTTCCGGCAAGTCGTTTAAATCTTGGAAAGCATATTCGACTTTAATGATTTTTTCCGCCCTTTTACCGATGGTGTTTTTAAAATCTTCATAGAAATCTTTCTTGATGATGAAAACCACACTATCAAAACCAGCGCGTTTTGCATCATAGATGGAATAATCTAATAAGAAATGATTATATTCATCCATTGGTTCCATTTGTTTAAGCCCGCCAAAGCGGCTGCCCATACCAGCGGCCATAATAACTAATTGCATAACAATTTCTCCTTTTTATTCAAAGAATAAAGCAGCAGCACCAATCTTGCCAGAATCGTATCCTAATTCAGCAGGAACGACTTTGACTTCAGGTGTTGATTTATATCCATAATTTCTTTCTTTAATGTAATTGTTAAGTCTGCTGAATAAGAATTCGCCAGCGTTTGCTACACCACCAGAAAGAACGATAACGTTTGGTCTAAAGATGTTACAGTAATTCAAAATACCTTCACCAAGATATTTGACATAGTCATCTAATACTTTTATCGCTGCGGCATCGCCTTGTTTCGCTGCTTCAAATGGTAACTTGCCATTTACTAATTCAATATCAGGCGAGATTTTCCACATTAAAGATCTCTTGTTTAAGCGCATAGCTTTTTTGGTTTCTCTAATCAACGCAGATGCAGATGCATAGGCTTCTAAACAGCCTTTTCTACCACATGTGCATGGTTCGCCGTCCACAACAATAACAGTATGGCCGAGTTCGCCACCCTTGCCTTCGTTGCCTTCAAATAATTTACCGTTGATGATAATTCCACCACCGACGCCGGTACCCAAAGTGAGCATGATAATAGTTTCATATGATTTGCCGGCACCGTATTTAGCTTCACCCAAGCACGCCGCATTGGCATCATTTGTTAATCTCACAGGATACGGAAGCACTTCTTGCATAAGTTTTGCGACAGGAAGTTCATTCCATCCGAGGTTGTTTGCATAGTTAACAATGCCGTTTTTGACATCTAAACTACCTGGACTACCTATGCCAATACCAGCAATTTTGCCTTCTAAACCATTAGCGGCGATATATTCTTTTACAATTTCAGCTAATTTACGAATGGTAACTTCTCCAGGTTCACCTTTGACAAAAGGCATAGAGAATTTCTCGTATACACGACCATTGCTATCAACAGCCGCACCTTTAATAGACATACCACCAATATCAATACCGATAGCAATCATGAAATTTCCTCCTACATGCTGAGACTATAGAAAACAAAGTTGTTGTCGTTATCAATATAGCCAACTTCTTTTCCTTTGATGATGATGTAGCCATCTTCATCGACGTAACCAATCTTTTGTTGGTTGTAAGAAATGATTCCGTCTGGTGTGATGTCGGCAAATTTTTGGCGGTTAATGAAAATACCTTCACGATCGATGTAACCAATCATTTGTTTTCCGACGAAAATATTTTTGCCAAAACTTTCAACGATTTGCATGCTTATTTACCGTGTTTTTCCACAAAAGGACCGACTTTTGCAGCGTTTTCGATCTTCACATCAGATAAATCAGCGAACAAAACTTCACTATCATTACCTACTTCAACGTTGTTCAAATTGACATTTGGACCAATAGTACAAGCTTCACCAATTACGGATTTTCCTAAGATTGTTGTATTTGGTTTGATAACTGTGTCTTGACCAATTTGAACGTCAGGCGAAATATATGTGGAATCAATGTCGTCAATAGAGACGCCAGAAAGCATTAATCTTTGATTAACGCGTCTTCTCATAATCTTTGTTGCATATTCAAGCTGAATTCTGTTGTTGATGGAATAGACTTCCTTCATTTCTTCGGCCACGAAAACGCCAACATGATAATTATCGTTGATTAAGAGTTCAACTAATTCGGATAAATAGAATAAGTGACGACTATTATCAACAGATAATCTTTCAATGTATTTGAATAATAATTCGTTATCGATAATGCAGATACCTGTATTAACTTCGTTAATTTCATATTCATGGAATGTGCAGTCGCTTTCTTCTCTGATTGCCAAGATACGATTACTCTTATCTTCTCTAAGAATACGGCCGTAGCCTTTTGGGTTATCTAAAACCGCTGAAACAACAGTCATGTCATATCTGTTTTTCTCGTGAATATGGAAAATAGAGCGGAGGGTATCTGTTTCTACTAATGGAGTATCACCATAAATAACTAATGTCTGGCCTGTTTTACCATCTAAATATGGTTTTGCTTGTAAAACAGCGTGGCCTGTACCTAATAATCTCTTTTGCCAAACAACTTCAGATTCATTTTCGACGAGCTTTGTTGTCAATTCACCGCCGAAACCGACGACTGTGACGATTTGTTTTGGATCAAGAGGTTTGACAGCATCAATAACATAGTTAATGATTGGTTTGCCTAACATTGGATAGGAAACTTTTGAGTGTTCCGGGTCACGTGAATTCATGCCGGTACCTTTACCAGCGGCCAAAATGACTACATATTTATCCATAAATACTCCTTTACTTGAGAACTCTAGCAAGTTCTACTTCATATTTATCTTCAAGTTTTTTCAAAACTTTCTTTAACAAATTCTTATCTGTACTTAAAGCAAAGACTGCGGAACCAGATCCGGTTACTTGAACAATTTTTAAGCCATTTTCTTTTAACTCATCAATGATGGTTTGAATTGTTGGCACCAATTGAATGGCTGGGTCTTGTAAAGAATTAGAGATGTGTTCCGCTAAATAGTCGTCATCCCCTTCTTCCAAGGCTTTAACAATACCGTCTACATCACAAATCTTTAAATTCATTGAATCAGCAGCGGCAAAAATATCCTTTGTAGAACAGCCGGCTTCAGGCTTAACAATAAGCACGTAATAGTTGTTTTTAACAGTGACAGGTGTCAATTTTTCGCCAATTCCTTGGCTTCTAGCTGGCTTGCATTTGATAAAGAATGGAATATCAGCACCCAACGGTTTGCTTAATTGTTCTAATTCTTCATCGGTGGCACCCAATTTAAGGATGGAATTAACGGCTTTCATAGTAAAAGCGGCATTAGAAGAACCACCACCTAGACCGGCTTGAATAGGAATGACTTTATGAATAAGGATTCTGAATTTGTCTTTGAATCCATATTTAGCTTGTAATTTATCAATGGAGAACGTTGCTAAGTTATAGTTGAATGTGCCAATAGAAAAATCATCAACAGTAACATAGTTATCTGGGGCACTAGTTAATTTGGAGATAACTAAAGAATCATGAAGGCTGATTGGAAGCATAATTCCATCAAGTTCATGGAAGCCGTCTTCTCTTTTTTTAACAACGTTTAAACAAAGATTAATCTTAGCAAAACTACGAATGTGTAAATTTCTCATATGCTTAATATTATAATACCACGTTTCTAAAATACTTTTAGTGGGTAATTATTTAACACTCTTAAGATATTCAGAAATACGTAGATAGGTATCTGGCGCGATTTGTTCTGGTCTTAAAAGAGGATCAATATTTAAATCAGCGCAAACCTTATTAACCAACTCTTTATCTTTAAGATAATTTAGCAAATTGTTAGAGATTGTTTTTCTTCTATTAACGAATAATTGCTTGGCCACTTTAAATACTCTAATAGCCGCTTCTCTATCAGCGGAAGGATTAACATTGATAGCGAAAACAGAGGAGCTGCATTTAGGAGCCGGGTAAAAAGAGCCAGCCTTGACTGTAAATAACTTTTCAATATTCCCCAAGAGATGAATAAGGACGGATGTCGGTCCATATTCTTTGCCACTGACGTCATAGAAATGAGCAAGAGTCTCGCTTTGAATCATGAAAACCATTCTCGTTGCGGATTTAGCGTTGAGCAAGAAATATTGAATGGTTTCGGTTGTAATATTGTAGGGTAAATTACCAATAATTTTTGTATATTCATAAACATCGGTTTTGCGGATGTCGTTTTCAACAACGCTGATGTTTGGATTGTCTTTATAAACAATTCTTAAAAAATTAACCATTCTAGGATCGATGTCCACTACTGTAGATTCATTATTATATAAGGATAAGTAATGTGTTAATGATCCAAGTCCTGGTCCGACTTCAATGACTTTGTCATTGTCATTTAAATTTAATGCATTAACTATACGTTCACATATTTGTGGTTCCACTAAAAAGTTTTGGCCATAATCTTTATCTGGTTTAAGGTCTGCTTTATTAGCGATTTCAAAAACGTTCGAACGATTAATTTCCATGTTTATATTCTTCCACAACTTGAGTGAGTTGTTCTATAGATATGTTGTTGGCATTGAGACGTTTGTATAAAGCTTTACCATTGCATTTGCCTAGATTCAGTTTTCGACAAACGAAATTTCTAAGTGCACTATCACCATTTATCAAACCCGATTCAAATAGATCTGATTTTTGAATTCGCTGGAGTTTTGCGGGGTTTTTTACAGAATAAGTCTGCAATTTTGCCACTATTTCTTCTATAGAACATTCCGCTACACCGTTTTTAATACCTCTTACACATTTGGTGATATCAATCTCGACATTAATAACATCATCTAATTTGGTGTTTAAAGTTTTTCTAATTTTTTGACCAGCTTCATCTGGATCCAATAAGGCTATAACTCTTTTCCCACTGAGATATTTTATTGTTTCATCAGCCATTTCAAAACCATTGACCACTACAATTTCGGAGTCGATGTAGTTAGAAAGATAGGAAGCATCCTCTTTTCCTTCCACAACCAAAATACCATCTAGATGCAATTTCATAAGTTAAAAAGAGCACAGGAGTTAGCGTATAAAACATCTAATAGGTGCTTTTTCGACATTTGACGCGCATCAGCAATGGCGTCAACAATTAAAGATAAATTGGCTGGTTCGTTAACTGTTCCTCTTAATGGATGCGGTGATAAATAAGGGCAATCAGTTTCAACAACGAGTTTTTCAAGTGGAACTTCGGCCGCAACTTCTTTAGGAGTTTTGGCATTTGTAAACGTCACCGGACCATCGAGTCCAATATATAAATTGAGGTTAATTATCTCTTGAATGTTTTCTACACTTCCAGAGTAGCAATGCATGACACCGCTATGCTTTGGAGGATACTGTTTTAGGATTTCTAATGTATCAGCAAAAGCTTCACGACTATGGATTGAGATCGGAAGACCTACTTCATTAGCATATTTTATCTGCTTAATAAAGAATTCTTTTTGAATTTCTCTCTTGTCGAGGTCTTTTGTCCAATGATAATCGAGTCCAATTTCACCAATACCGACTACTTTTGGATGTTTGTACAAATTTAGTGTCTTATAAAGCACTTCATCATCAATATCGAAGACGTTTTCCGGGTGGAAACCGATAGCTGCATAGATAAATTCATATTGTTCGGCGATTTTAATGGCGAGTTTAGAACTAGCTTCATCCCAGCCAACAACCACCATTTTTTCTACACCTGCCTGTCTTGCACGAGAAACAACGTTATCTAGGTCTTTATATAACGCTTCATCATTTAAGTGGCAGTGTGTATCAATTATTTTCATTATTTTCCTACACAGAAACGGGCAAAAATCTCTTTGGAAAGATCGATTTGATTGGCTTCGCCCAATATTTCTAAAATTGAAGTATATGCATCGAATAGAGATGTAGCGATTAAATCAACCGTTAAGTCATTTAAGGCATCTTCTTTAGCCTTTAATAAAGATTCTTTAGCTTTGCTAAGTAAACCTAGTTGTCTTGTGTTATTTAAAGCTGGTTTAGAGAAGACTTTTTCATCAATCCCTATTCTTTCTTTGATTACATTAATAAGTGGCTGTATTTGGCTATTTAAAGCGGAAATAGATAACTTATCAGATTGTTTGCTATTATCATCTTTGTTGTAAACAACAATTGGATTATATTCCTTTGTGTATTCTAAGATTTGTTGATCTTCTTCATCTAAATCAGAAGAACTATCTAAAACAACGACTACGATATCAGCTTCTTTGATTGTTTTCTTGGATTTTTCAATACCTATAGCCTCTATTTTGTCTTCTGAATCGCGGATACCAGCTGTATCAAAGAGGTGTAAAACAACACCATCGATATTGGCGTTGCCTTCCACAACATCACGTGTGGTACCCGCTATTTCGGTAACAATAGCCCTATCTTCACCCAAAAAAGCGTTGAGAAGTGATGATTTACCAACGTTTGGTTTACCAACAAGGGCAACCTTAACACCTTCATTGATAATTTTGGCTTTTTGGCCATCATCTACCAATGTATTGATTTGAGGAATCAATTCATCAACAATAGCGATGATCTTATCTTTATTAGCGACCTCAATATCTTCATATTCTGGATAATCAATATTAACTTCTATCAAAGATAGAATATCTGCGATTTTTGTTTTAATTGGTCTAATTAAATCACTGGTTTTACCATCTAAAGATAAAAGGTTTAAATTCTTAGCTTCTTTAGTGGTGGCGTTAATGACATCATTAATAGCCTCGGCTTGCACTAAATCTATCTTATTATGCATATAGGCACGCGAAGAGAATTCGCCATTTGTAGCCATTCTTGCGCCATTTTTAATACACGTCTCAATTATTTGTTTGTAAATAAGCGGGGAACCATGGCATATGATTTCAACAGAATCTTCACCAGTAAATGATTTAGGTCCCTTGTACGCTAACAAGACCACATCGTCAATCTTTTCCTCTCCATCAACGATATGACCGTAAAGAATTGTTTTTTCAGAAATATCTCTTAAATCCTTAGAGAAACATTTGGAGACCACTTCGAAAACATCATCACCAGATAATCTAACGATTCCTAGTGCTGACTTAAGTGGTGGTGTAGCTAAGGCGACTATTGTTTCAAACATAAAGGGATATTTCTAAAAAACACCCAAAGGGTGTCTTTTATTCAACGTAAATAATTTGTACTTGTCTTTGGGCACCTTCACCAATGGATTCGGTACGAATGTTTGGCATGTTATTTAAAGCGTTATGAATAGCTCTTCTTTCATCCGCTGGCATTGGATCAAATGTGTAAGTAGTCTTTGTTCTTTGCACATCGTGACCATATCTTCTCGCCATACGAACTAAACGAGAGTATTTGCTATCTTTATAACCGTTGATATCTAATAAGATTCTAAATCTCTTATGGAAGTGATTGCTAACGGCTAATTTAACTAATTCGTTGAGGGCCTGTAATGTTTTACCATTTCTACCGATTAAAATTGGGTTATGGGTAGAATCAATGGTAATACGAATGACTTGGTCATCTAATTTGGTATTAACGCTGCTTTCAATTTCTAAAGCATCGGTGACACCTAATAAGTAATCTTCAGCGAATCTAATAACGTCTGCTAAGTCGTAGACTTCAACAACGATTTTCTTTGAAAATAAACCTTTTTTCTTATCAGAAACGATATAAATTAAATCGTCAACAGCAATACCGGTTTCACTAGCGGCATTTTGGAGGGCTTCTTCAACTGTTTTTCCAGTATATTGTTTCATATATTAATTTCCTTTCTTTTTAGCTCTCGCACTATTGATTTTTTCAATAATGAGGGTTTGTACAAGTGAGAATATGGCGCCGACAAACCAATACACGCCCATCGCGGCTGGGAGCATAAAGCCCATGAAAATAATCATAGCCATCATGACATATGTGAACATTTTCATCTTACTTTGTTGATCTTGTTGAGCAGGATTCTTGCCTAAAGAAGCAACTTTCTTACGTTTTTGCTTTTGAATCCATTGTGGTAATAACATCGCTAAAACTTGTGCGGCCGCCATTAAAAGGAAGAGGATTAATGCTGTAATAGCACAGAATCCACCAGCAGCAGTCCAGTTAGTACCGTTAAACAAAACAGTATTAATGTTATCGGAAAGATGTAAGTTCAAGAATGAGTCAGATGACAAGCTCGCGCATCCTTGTAATGCACCCCACACACAGATAAACACAGGGAATTGAACAATCATTACAAGTAATGAACTAAGAGGATTAATCTTGTTCTTCTTATAAAGTTTATTCATCTCTTGCGCCATCATTTGTTTTTCATAATTGTTGGTGTTGGAGTTTGGATATTTGTTTTGAATCTTCGTAATTTCAGGTTGTAAGGCTTGCATTTTAGCGTTGCCGGCTGTTTGTTTGATGGTGACAGCAAGCATTAATGATCTCACGATGAAAGTAATAGCGAAAATCGCTAATAATTGGGCAAGACCACCCATAACGCCAGCGTTTTTAAATCCAGCAACAAATGTTTCGGTTAACCAGGCAATTGGATAAACGAGTAAACCTTCAAAGAAAGTGAATTTGCCGTTGATTTTCCATGCATACGCCCATGTTTTTGCTTCAATGTGGACGGAAACTCTATCTTCTCCACGGTATTTAGCACCATTAGCGTAGCCATAGTAGCCGTAATCGCCTTCTGTAATAGCGATACATGAACGGTAACCATTAATTAAGGCATTAAGGTCTTTCTTATAAAGAGTTAAGTAGTCGTTTGTTGGTAAATCGTCTAAAACGATACCGCTCGAAGAATCTTGGGACATTTCAAATAACTTGTTATTTAAGTTATCCCAGCCTTCCCATAAAGTATCGCCAGCGTATTTAAGATAACCAAAGTTGTCTAATGCTTTGATGGCATCTTCAAAACCAACAGTAGCTTTGTCTAAACTACTTGCTTCAAGGGCTTGCTCTAAGACCAATTGGTCCATTTTTACAAAGTAATTATTTGATGGTACCCTAATGTTTGCTTTTTTAGCATCAGCATTAACTTTACCAATACCACTAGAAGTGGATGTTGGAACAACAACTTTGTAATAAATGTTGGTGTTGCCTTCAAATACTGGTTCTAAAGCATTGCCATCAGCATCGGTTGCGGCATCATAATAATCACTTACGCCATAATCAAAGGCGTACAAAATATGCGCTTTGTCGTTAGCCGAACAAAACGAAGCTGTACATCCTGATAAAAGAAGTGCGCCTGCAAGAACTGCAATTCCTGCGATGGTAAGTTTTGTTCTTTTTTTCATTTAATAGTTCCTATCTATAAATTGAGTAATTGTTCTAAAGACGTTTTGTTATCGTCAAATGTACGATTAAGGAAGCCTTGTTTAACAACGATAACGATATCAGTGTGTTGTTTTTCATAATCAATGAGTTCATCGCACATTGATCTAACTTGTCTTTTGATGTGATTGCGAACCACAGCGTTACCTAACTTAGAAGAAACAGAAATACCGACTCTTGTATATTGAAATTCATTGGTGCGGTAGTGGATGACAAACGATTGGTTACGCTGCGCTTTGCCTTTTTTAATCGTTAGAGCAAAGTCATCAGTTGCTTTAATACGATTAATAACTTTCATAGATTACCTCTATTAGTCGGCTAATTTTTTACGACCTTTAGCTCTGCGGCGAGCAAGAACGCGACGACCATTTGCGGATTTCATACGAGCACGGAATCCGGCTTTGTGTTGATGTTTAATTTTACTTGGTTGATATGTTCTTTTCATAAAAGAAACCTCCTATACATAGCGAGATAAGTTTAATAGCATTTATAAATAAATGTCAACAAAAGATATTTTTTTCACCATTTTGCAACCTATAGTTACTCAAATATCTAAAAGTGAGATTATATCTCATGATTAAGAGGTGTATAATGTTTGAAAGAGGTTTGTTTTATGCAACATATGTTATCCAAAGGCCCTTTATTAAATGAAAAGGGTGATTTAAATGAAGCTGGTTACGCTTTTTCTTTGGTTAAGGAATACCGAAGAAAAGATATTAAGGGATTAAAAGGTAGAATCAAGGAATGGGATTACTATTTCATCAACGATGACGAATATGGTGTCGCATTAACAATTGATGATAATTCATATATGGGCATGGCGTCCGTATCTGTACTCGATTTTAAAAACAGGTGTGAGCACACAAAATCGTATATCGTGTGGTTCACATACGGAAAAGTCGGATTCCCTTCCTCTTCTGAAGATGGCGATGTTTCGATCAAAGGCAAAAATTTCGACATGCTTTTCGAGAACAAAAACGGACGTAGACATTTGGTCTGTAAGCTCAAAAACCTTGCAAAACTCAAGGATTTTCAGTGTGACATCACCTTAGAAGCCACAAACGAGGGGTCAATGGTAATCGCTACACCATTCAAGAAAAAGGGACATTTTTACTACAATCAAAAAATAAATCTCTTAAAAGCAAAAGGCTCATTCCAATTTGGTGATCTAGTTCACAAGATAGGTGAGAAAGCATTAGGTGTTCTAGACTGGGGTCGTGGTGTATGGACTTATAAAAACACCTGGTATTGGTCAAGTCTGAACGCAAATTATGAAAATCATAACATCGGATTTAATTTGGGCTATGGTTTTGGTGATACAAGCGCAGCATCCGAGAATATGTTTTTCTATGATGATAAAGCTTATAAATTAGAGGATGTAGTTTTCAATATACCTAAAGGTAAAAATGGAAAAGATGACTTTATGAGTCCTTGGACATTCACTAGTAAAAACGGTGATATTAATTTAATATTTAATCCGATTATCGATAGGTATTCGAACACCAATGTTTTAGTCATTCAAAGCAATCAGCATCAAGTATTCGGATATTTCTCTGGAACCATAAAGGTGGAAAACAAGGTTATTGAGTTCAAAGACCTCTTAGGGTTTGCGGAAAAAGTCATGAATAGGTGGTAATCCACATATCCACCGGTCGAGGAAAAGTGGAAAACTTGTCCACAAAATTAAGAATGTGGAAAAGTGGAAAACTCACTATAGTACGACATTTCAAATATACGTTGTGGAAAACTTTAAAATGAGTAATTTAACATATCAAATAATTGTGAATTATTTTATAATGTTTCACACGAAACAGGGTGAATAGTATGAACAGTTCAATATCAGAAATGACCAGGATCTGGCAGAAAACATTAAAACTAGTCGATGAGAGATTAGGCGAAAGACAAATATTTGATTCTTTCTTCGCCGATACCTACATCAACGACATCAAAGGCGACACAATTACAGTTATCGTCAATTCATTAACCGCAGAAAGACTTTTATCTTCTAAATATATAGATTTATTAAAAGAAGCTGTTGCCGAAGTAACAGAATTTAGTTATGAATTAGTTTTCAAACAATTAGGTGATGTTAATAGTGGTAGAATCGCAAAATTAAATAATCAAAATAACGCAGAAGAAGAAACATCATTCTTTAAGAATGCGGAAATTAAAAGCGATTTAACATTTGATTCTTTCGTGGAAGGCGATTTCAACAAAGAAGCTTACCGCGCGGCATCCTTAATTTCTCAAAAACCAGGTGAAGTGTTCAATCCTTTATTCATCTATTCAAACTCTGGTTTAGGTAAAACACACTTATTGCACGCTATAGGTAATAAGATCAAAGCGAAAAATCCAAAAGCGAAAATTCTATACATCGATGCCAACGACTTTGTTGAAGAATATGTAAAATTTGTCAAAGGCGAAAAAGAAAACGAGACATTAAAAGACTTCTTCTCCACTGTTGATGTGCTCTTATTTGATGATGTTCAATTTTTAGAAAATAAGGTTAAAACAGAAGAGATGTTTTTCTATGTATATCAAAAGATGATTAATAGCAATAAACAAATCGTCATCACCTCTGATAGACAACCAACTGAATTAAAAGGTTTAGAAGATCGTCTTGTAACTAGATTCACCCAAGGACTTACGGTCAAAATCAACACCCCTGACCAAGATACTTGTGTGAAAATTCTTGAAAAGCAAATTGAAAATGAAGGACTTAAAATTGATAATTTTGATCCAGCAGTTCTTTATTTCTATGCTGATAAATTTAGCAACAATGTTCGTGAACTAGATGGTGCGTTTAATAGGTTAATTTTCTACGTCTCTCAAATTAAGCAAGTCGAGAAGATTACATTAGACGTTGCGATTGAAGCTGCACAAAATATCACCGGCATTAAAAACGTCGCCACACAGTTATCAGAAACCAAAATTATCAACGTGGTTGCAGACTATTACAATTTGGTGCCTTCTCAATTGACTGGTAAGGTCAGAACCGGCCAATTAGCGTTAGCGAGACACGTAGCCATGTATTTAATTAGGAATAATATAGATGTTCCATTGAGTAAGATTGGCAATATCTTTGGTGGTAGAGATCACACAACTGTTATGAACGGCATCATGAAAGTGGAAAATATGTTGAAAACTGACGAACCATTAAAGGCCGCGATTGAAGAACTACAAAAGAGAATTAAAAGCAATTAGTTTTATTTTAATAAAAAATGGAAATTAGATAACCTATTGTGATAAAATAGACTTAATGAGAAGAAATTGACTTATCCACAATTTCCACCGCGATAATAATTATTATAAATAATAATAAATATAAAATAGAAAGGAACTTATATGAGATTTACAATTAAACGTGAAGAATTCCTCAAAGGCTTAAATACCGCAGCAAGAGCAGTTTCTAGTAAAGTTGCTATGCCAGTATTAGAAAATTTAAAAATCGAACTAACTGATAGAGGATTATTTATTACTGGATCTAATCTAGATATTACAATCAAAACACAAGTTCCTTATAAACTGGGTGAAGAAGATATCATCAGAAACTATAAAGAAGGTTCCACTTTAATCAAAGCTAAACTTATCACAGACATTGTTAGAAAAGTCGATTCTGATGAAATTACCTTAGATGTCATCGATTCTACAATTGCTACAATCAGTAACAATAGATCAGAATTCCGCTTAAATTGTGTCAAAGTTGATGAATACTTAGACTTAGATTTAGATGCCTCAGGTACTCAATTAAGCATGTCTGCTAATGATTTCAATACATTAGTTGCTCAAACAGCGTTCGCAGCATCCTTAAAAGAACAACGTCCTATCTTAACTGCTTTAAACCTTGAAGCTAAAGATGGTGTCTTAACCGCAACCGCTACAGACTCTGCTAGAATGGCAAGAAAAACACTTAGCATCCCACTAGGTGTTGAATTCTTAGCCAATGTTCCTGCTAAGATGATGGTGGAAGTCTCTCACTTATTAGAAGGTAAAGATTCTTTAGATATCGCTTTTAGCGATAAAAAAGCTTTATTCACCATCGGTACCACAATCGTTGCCACTAGATTAATCGCTGGTGATTATCCAAATACCAAAAATATCGTTCCAAAGATTACTAATTACTCATTAGAAGTTAACGCTAACGATTTAATGAAAGCTATTGAAAGAGCGAACATCTTATCTATTGATAGAGAAAACGTTGTTGATTTAACAATGAGTGAAGATGGTGTGGAAATTTCCGCCAAATCTAGCCAAGTTGGTTCCGCTGTCGAAAAAATCGACATCTTTAAGTATGTTGGTCAAAACTTAAAAGTCTCATTCAATAGTGAATTTGTAATCGCTGCCGTAAAAGCACTTGGAAGTGCGGATGTCACATTCGCGTTTGTAGGCGAAATGAAGCCATTTATCGTGGAAAATGCCTCAGATGATTCCGTGGTCCAAATTGTCACTCCTGTGCGTACTTATTAGGCCATTAAACACTATTTTCAAATTATAGTTAACTAAGGGAATAAAAATATTCCCTTTTTTATTTATATAATATATAATAGTCCTACAGGAGTTTTTATGGTCCAAAAAAGCATTAAATTAAGGAAAGATGAAGATTTTATAACTTTGGGTGTTTTGCTTAAATTGGCCGGTATTATCGATACAGGCGGTCAAGCAAAATGGTTCCTTAACGAAAATGCTGTCTTGGTGAACGGTGAAAAAGAGAACCGTCGTGGTAGAAAGCTGTACCACGGTGATGAAATTCTAGTTAAAAACCAATCATTCATCATCGATTGATATGTTGATTAAGCACATAAACCTTAAAAACTTCCGTAATCATAGTGCCCTTTCTTTTGATTTCTCTGATCACCTCAATGTTCTAACCGGCTTAAATGCTGTTGGAAAAACAAATGTGGTGGAGGCTATCTACTATTTATCCCTAGGTAGAAGCTTCAGAACTAACGAAGATGTTGATTTGATTAAGAAAAACCAAGATAAAGCGGAAATAAACGCGGTCATTACCGAAGGAGAGTTAACGAGAAAAATTAAGATAATCATTACTAAAACAGGGAGGATGGTAATGATTAATGGTAAAAGCATCTCTAAATTATCTGAACTTTCAAAATGCGTTAATGTCATTTTGTTCCAGCCTAAAGATGTGCAGTTATTTAATGGTCCTCCAAGGGATAGAAGAAACTTCTTGGATATTTCTATATCTAAGAAAAGTAGTATTTATCTAGATTATATATCTAGATATGAAAAAGTCTTAAAAGAGAGAAATGATTTATTAAAATCAGATAAAATTGACCAAACTCTCATAGATGTAACCACTGAATTACTGGTCAAATTATCAGGTTCGATCATCTCTTATAGACAGATGTATGTCAAGGATATCAATGATATCCTTAATAAAATAACGCGCGCGCTCACAGGCGAAAAGGGAAAATTCGAATTAAAGTATTATCCGTTCGTGGCCTATGATGCAGACTTCATAGAAAACGCGAAAAAGGCATTCAAACGCGCCGAGGAGAGCGATTTCAAGCATAAGCAAACTTCTATCGGCATCCACCGAGAAGATATCTCTATTAGCCTAAATGGACGTGATATCGCGACGTTTGGAAGCCAAGGAGAGAACAGAATTGCCGCTCTCGCGTTAAAACTTAGCCCTTACTTCTTAATTGAAGACAAGGACAAAAAACCAATTATTGTTCTCGATGATGTGATGAGTGAACTCGATCAACTCAATCAAGAACGCCTAATCAAATTCTTAAGAAAGTTTAATCAAGTATTCATTACCGGAACTAAATTAGATATTCCGGATTGCAATCACTTATTAATAAATTCACAGACAAAGGAGGTCTTCTAATGGAAGAAGAAAAGAAAGAAGTAGTCGTAGAAGAACAGAAAACTCCAGAAACCACTCCAATTCCTGAAGTTAAAGTCTCTGAAATGAACGAAGAAGAAGTTCAATTAGAGAAAGCTGACGCGAAATACGACGCAGAGAACATTCAAGTCTTAGAAGGGCTTGAAGCCGTGAGAAAAAGACCTGGTATGTATATCGGTACTACATCCAGTGCTGGTCTCCATCACTTGGTATGGGAAATCGTTGATAACGCTATCGACGAAGCCTTAGCGGGCTACTGTACTGAAGTTAAAGTCACCATTAACCCAGGCGATACTATTACAGTCGTTGATAATGGCCGTGGTATTCCAGTTGACGTGGTGAAAAAATCCGGTTTAACCGGTGTTGAAACCGTTTATACTGTCTTACACGCTGGTGGTAAATTCGGCGAAGGTGGCGGTTATAAAGTTTCTGGTGGTTTACATGGTGTTGGTGCATCAGTTGTTAACGCCTTATCTGAATGGTGTGAAGTTACCGTCCATAAAGATGGTGGTATTTATTACATCAAATTCGTTAACGGCGGCAAAATTGTTGAACACTTAAAGAGAGTTGGCGATTGTGATCCAAAAGCAAACGGCACAACAGTCACATTTAAACCAGATCCAATTATTTTTACCGATACAACACATTATGATTACGAAACAATTCGTGACAGAATGAGACAAGTCGCCTACTTAAATAGAGGCATCAAGATTATCGTTGAAGATACTAGAGGAGCAGAACCAGTTCGTGAAGAATTCTGCTACAAAGGTGGTATCAAAGAATACGTCTTATTCATTAACAATCATAAAACCAAATTATTTGATGAAGTTATTTATTGTGAAGGCACCGCTCCAATCACATTAGCAAGTGGAAACGAGGCACACGTGTATGCTGAAATCGCTATGCAATATGATGATGGCTACTCTTCAAATATCTTCTCTTTCTGTAACAATGTCCATACCCATGAAGGTGGTATGCATGAAACAGGTTTCAGAGATGCGATGAGAAGAATCGTTAATAACTATGCTAGACAAAATAAATTCTTAAAAGATGGTGAAGATGACCTAACATATGATGACATTACCGAAGGTTTAACATGTGTTATTTCTGTTAAACACCCAAACCCACAATTTGAAGGACAAACAAAAACTAAATTAGGTAACTCTGAAGTTAGAAAGATCGTCTCTCAAATCGTTGGTGATCAATTAAATAGGTTCTTCCTTGAAGATCCAAAGCTTGCCCGTACAATCATGGAGAAGATTATCGGTGCAGCTAATGCTCGTTTAGCCGCTCGTAAAGCGAGAGAAGAAGCTAGACGTAAAGGCGGTCTTGATCTTACTACTCTTCCAGGTAAGTTAGCAGACTGCTCCAGCAAAAAACCAGAAGAATGCGAATTATATATCGTCGAAGGTAACTCCGCTGGTGGTTCTGCAAAGAATGGTAGAAACAGAGAAACACAAGCCATCCTACCACTTCGTGGTAAAATCCTTAATGTTGAAAAAGCTCAAGCCAAGCGTATTTTCGCTAACGCTGAAATCGGTAACATGATTACCGCTATCGGTGGTGGTATTGATCCAGAATTCGATACAAGCAAGATTAGATATCACAAAATCGTCATCATGACCGATGCTGATGTCGATGGTAGTCATATCCGTATCTTATTATTAACTTTCTTCTATAGATTTATGCGTCCTTTAATTAATGAAGGCTACGTGTATATCGCCCAACCTCCTCTATATAAAGTTGAATATCATGGTAAGCAATATTACGCCTACAATGACGAACAATTAGAAACAATCAAAGCTAAACTTAAATTAAAACCAGGTTATCCATTCCAAAGATATAAAGGTCTTGGTGAAATGGACGCCGAACAATTATGGGAAACCACTATGGACCCAGCCAATCGTAAGATGATCAGAGTGACATTAACCGACGCTATTAAAGCGGAACAAGTCTTTACAGACTTGATGGGTGATGATGTCGATCCTCGTAAAGAGTTCATTCACAAGAATGCTAAATTCGTGAAGAACTTAGACGTGTAATTAAGAAAGGAGCTTGTTTATGTTGTTAGATGAAGAAAACAAAGTCTTAGACGAAGAAAAATCAACTGAAGTCGAAGAAGAAAACGCCGAAGAAGAAGTTGAAATTTCTCCTGAAGAAGAACAAGAACTTGAATCCGGTATCGTCGCTGGTTTAACCGATGTCGATACAGTCCCACTCGTGCAAGAATCCTTCTTAGATTATGCGATGAGTGTTATCGTTGCTCGTGCTATCCCAGATGTTAGAGATGGTATGAAACCAGTTCATAGAAGAATCGTTTATTCTATGGCGGAAAATGGCAACACCCCTGATAAACCATTTAAAAAGTGCGCTCGTATCGTCGGTGACGTTATGGGTAAATATCACCCTCATGGTGACCAAGCGATCTATGGTGCATTAGTCAGATTAGCCCAACCATTCGCGATGAGATACATGCTCGTTGAAGGTCATGGTAACTTTGGTAGTATCGATGGTGACGAACCAGCTGCTTACAGATATACCGAAGCCCGTATGGCTAAATTAGCGTTAGAAATGGTCCGTGATATCAACTGCAACGTAGTTGACTTCATGGATAACTACGATGGTGTTGACCAAGAACCAACCGTTTTACCAAGTAGAATTCCAAACTTATTAGTTAATGGTTCTAGTGGTATTGCTGTTGGTATGGCCACCAATATCCCACCACACAATTTAGGCGAAGTTATCGATGGTGTGATTGCGATTGCTAAAAATCCAGAAATCACTGTTGATGAATTAATGGAATACGTGAAAGGTCCAGACTTCCCAACTGGTGCCATGATTTTAGGTAGAAGCGGTATACGTGAAGCCTATGAAACGGGTACAGGTAGTATTGGTATTCGTTCAAAATGCCACATCGAAGAACGTGGTGAACACGGCTTAAAACGTATTATCGTTGATGAAATCCCTTATGGCGTTAACAAGGCCTCTATGATTGAAAGCATGGCTACTCTAGCCCGTGATAAAGTCATTGAAGGTATCTCCGAAATCCGTGATGAATCTAATAAAGACGGTATCCGTGTCGTTATTGAAGTTAAAAGAGATGCGATTCCAGAAGTCTTATTGAACCAATTATATAAACTCACAAACTTACAAGTGAGCTTTGGTATTATCAACCTCTGTTTAGTGGACAATGCTCCAAAAGTATGTTCTTTACCAGTCTTATTACAACAATACTTAGACTTCCAAGTCTCTGTTATTGAAAGAAGGACAAAATTCTTATTAGAAAAAGATGAAGCTCGTGATCACATTGTTATCGGCTTAATCAAATGTCACGATAACATTGACGATATCGTAGATATCATCAAAGAAAGCAAAACTCCAGAAGAAGCTACTAAGACATTAATGGCGAAATACGATTTCTCTGAAGCACAAGTGGCCGCTATTTTAGCGATGACTCTCCGTAGATTAACCGGTATTGAAACAGATAAGTTAATTGCTGAAAGAGAACAATTAGAAGCTAATATCGCTGAATATAAGAGAATTCTTTCCTCTAGAGAAAACGAAGTTGAAGTCGTTATCAAAGAATTAGAAGAAATCAAAGCTAAATTCGGTGACGAAAGAAGAACTGAAATTAGCAACGTTGCCGCTAATATCGATGATGAAGACTTAATTCCACAAGAAGATATCGTTGTTACCTTATCTAGAGGTGGTTATGTCAAACGTTTAAGTGTTGACCAATTTAAAGCCCAACATAGAGGCGGACGTGGTGTACGTGGTGCCTCTCTTAACGAAAACGATGTTGTGGAACTCATGGTTTATACAGAAACACACACGGACCTCTTATTCTTTACAGATTTAGGTAAAGTTTATCGTATCCGTGGCTATCAAATTCCTGAATATCAAAGAACAGGTAAAGGTATTCCAGTTATCAACTTAATCAATATCGAAAAAGGTGAAAATGTTAAATCCATCATCGCAGTTAACAAATACTACGATTACAGATACTTACTCTTCTTTACCAAGAAAGGTATTGTTAAGAGAACTCCAATTACCGAATATGAATCAATTAGACAAAACGGTAAGATCGCCATCACTTTAAGAGAAGACGATAACTTATTAGCCGTCAAAGAGATTCAAGAAAAATCCATCGCTAATGGCATCATCAACCCAGAAAGAACATATTACACAATGACTATGGGTGAAGATGGCGTTGCCAAGTTCGACAAAGTCGAAAATCCAAAACAAGAAGATATCGATTCCTACTTTGTTGATACAATCGTTGGTATTGCTTCTAGCGAAGGCAAGATGGTTAACTTCCCAGTCGCTGAAGTTAGACCAATGGGTAGAACAGCTTCTGGTGTCATCGGTATTGATTTAAACGAAGGCGCTGAAGCAGTTGGTATTACCGCTGAATACGAAGGTGAATTAGTCTTAGTCGTCACCGATAAAGGTTTCGGCAAAATGACCAATTATAGCGAATATCGTATTACAAAGCGTGGTGCGAAAGGTGTTTCCACCCTTAAATCCACTGATAAAGTGGGCAAAATCGTTGCCGTGCGCAGCGTTTCTAGTGATGATGACTTAATGGTCATTACTAACTATGGCATCGTTATTAGAACCCATTTAAGCGAAGTTAGACAATCTTCACGTAATACTCAAGGCGTTAAGATTTTAAACCTTGAAGGTAGACAAAAAGTTTCTTCTATCGCTATCGTTCCATTTGAAGAAGAAGTGGATGAAGAATTAGAAGATGCGGAAGCTGAAGGTGAAGAAGTACTCACTGAAGAAAATACTCCAGTTGAAGAATAGGTTTTATGAAGGTATTAGTTTATTTTCAACCTAACTCAAAACACGATAATTACGAGGGCGCTAGAATGCGCAAAACCATTAAAGGCGCTCTCGAAGTCATCGGAGCGACATATACCACTAATCTTTATGATGATTATGATGTGGCGCATTTTATGTCGCCTGAAGATGAAGGTAAGCTTAATATCGCTATAGAAAGAAAAGTTCCTGTTGTGGTATCTGCTTTATTTGGTGAAGATGATCCAACAACAAGATTCTTAAATCACAAAAACAAAGATGGTAAAAGAACCGTTACTTTAAAGCCAAAAGCATTAAAAATGCTTAATAAGGCTAATCTAGTATTAGTTCCATGTGAATCTGCGAAAGAATTCTTAATTGCTAATGGTGTTAATAGACCAATCGAAACAATCATTCCTGGCGTTAACTTAGCGAGATTTAATTTCTCTAGAGAAGATGAAAAAGAACTCTTCTATCGTTACTTTAGAGAAGATAAGAATAAAAAACTCGTCTTAGCGGTTGGTGAATACACAAACAATATGGATGGTATTCATTGCTTAATAAACGCCGCTAAAAAGAGAGAAGATACAGTTTTCTACTACATTGGATGTGAATCATTCATTGGTGGTAAAGCGAAAAAGATTATTAAATCCGCACCAAAGAACTTACATTTCAAGATGATTCTTCCAGATGATATCTATAGAAGCATGCTATTAAATGCCGATGTATTTATGCTTCCAGGCTATAACTTATCAGGAATTATCTCTATTGAAGAAGCGATGGCGGCAAATTGTCAGCTCATTGTTCGCAAATCCGCTATCTTCCCTGAATTCTTAAAGAATGAAAAGACTGCATATATTGCAGAATATTCAGAAACATTAACATCTTTGTGTTTAGATTATCTTGATGAAAAGATTAAACCTACAACAGAAGAAGCATATCAAATGATATCTTCTTATAATTTAGAAAATTTTGGCCAAGAACTTATTAAGATTTATGAAAGTTTAGTGGCCAATCAAAAATAAAGGAGAAAAACGTTATGTTAGACATTAATCGTATTCGTGAAAATCCAGAAAAAGTAAAAGAACTTCTCAAAAGAAAATTGTGGGATGCGGATTTTACAGAATTACTTGCTTGGGATAAAAGAAAGAAAGAATTAATTCAATTTGTCGAAGGCAATAAAGCTGAAATGAATAGACTTTCAGCGAGTGTTCCTCAAGCCAAGAAGAATGGTGAAGATGTGAGCAAAATCTTTGCAAAAGTCAAACAAATTGCCGCTGAGAACGCCGAAAGCGATGCAGAATTAAAGGCTTTAGAAGAAAAGATCTTCAACTTCTTAGCTGAACTTCCAAACATTCCTGATGAAGATTTACTCGGTGGTGGCAAAGAAAACAACAAACCAATCAAAGTCTTTGGTAAAAAACCAGAATTTAGCTTCCCACTTAAAGATCACGTTGAACTCGCTACATCTTTAGGCCTTGTTGATTATGATAGAGCCGCTAAGATTGCTGGCCGTGGTGCTTGGATCTATACAAATTTAGGCGCTAGACTTGAATGGGCCTTATTAAATTACTTCATTTCTGAACATTTAAAAGATGGATATACTTTTATCCTACCTCCACACTTATTAAATGAAGATTCTGGCTTCGGTGCTGGTCAATTCCCTAAATTTAGAGAAGATGTTTTCTGGCTTGAAGGTATGGAACCTAAGAGATTCCTTCTTCCAACCGCTGAAACAGCCTTAGTTAATATTCACCGTAATGAAATTATGGATGAAAAAGATCTTCCAAAGAAATACTTCGCCTATACACCATGCTATAGAAGAGAAGCTGGTTCTTATAGAACAGAAGAAAGAGGTATGATTCGTGGTTATCAATTCGACAAAGTCGAAATGGTTCAATATACCAAACCAGAAGATAGCGATGCCGCTTTCGAAGAATTGGTGAGAAAAGCTGAAAACTTAGTGGCAGGCTTAGGCTTACATTATCAAGTTTCCAAATTAGCCGCTGGTGATATCTCTCACTCAATGGCGAGAACATATGATATCGAAGTCTATTTACCAAGCATGGGTATTTATAAAGAAGTCAGTTCCGCTAGTAATGCGAGAGATTATCAAGCTAGAAGAACAATGTGCCGTTATAGAAATCCAGAAACTAAGAAAACTGAATACGTGCATACATTAAATGCTTCTGGTTTAGCGACATCCCGTATCTTCCCAGCTATTTTGGAACAATTCCAACAAGAAGATGGCTCAGTCATTGTTCCTGAAGTCTTAAGACCTTGGATGGGTGGAATCGAAGTCTTAAAACCAATAAAAAAATAAATTAGAATGGGCGCATTAAAATGCGTCCTTTTTAATAATTGCTTTTAGTGTTATAATCACTTTGCCATCGCGATGAATGTTTGCGAACCAGGTCAGGACAGGAATGTAGCAGCCTTAAGTATTACCTTCATGTGCGGTGGTTTCTTAAATTATATGGAAGATTGTATTAAATACATGTTAGAAGCCTTAAAAGAGGCAGAACTAGCAAAGCTAGAGGATGAAGTTCCTATTGGTTGCGTTATTGTTAAAGATGATCGAATTATCGCAAGAGCACACAACCAAAGAGAAACCACAAATAATCCTTTAGGTCATGCTGAAACATTAGCTATTAAAAAAGCTTCTGAAGTATTAGGTGATTGGCAACTAGTGGATTGCGATTTATATGTCACCATTGAACCATGCATCATGTGCGGTGGTGCAATTATCCAATCTAGGATTAGAAAAGTAATATACGGGGCTCCTGATTTAAAAGGTGGAGCATTCGGTAGTTCGATCAATATTTTAGAATCCAAGAACATCAATCATTATCCAGAAGTGATTAAAGGAGTTCTTGAAGAAGAGTGTTCCAAAATCATCAAAGATTACTTTAAAAGTAAAAGAATGTAGAAAATAGAACGAAAAACTTGGCAATTTTACCAAGTTTTTTTATCATATAAATGTGCGTATGGATATTAATCACAACATAGAACGTTTTAATGCCGATTTAAATCAAGGTCTTTCTAGTGAACAAGTTGAATTAAGAAAAAAACAGAAACTTGTTAACAAGAGCAAGAAAGCGTTTGGTAAATCATATACAGAAATCATTATTTCTAATGTTTTCAGTTTCTTTAATGTCCTTCTTTATATCATCGCTGGTGTCATGATTTATTTTGCGGTCGCCCATAACGATCCAAGTATCTTGTTTGGCATGTTCTTTATGATTGTTTTGACTGCTAATACTGTTATTGGTCTATATGAAGATATCACCGCGAGAAGATTGTTAAGCAAATTAAGATTAATCACTCAACCAAAAGCCTTTGTTATAAGAAATGGTCAAAAGTTAGAGATTGAAGTCACCGAAATAGTGCTAGACGACATTATTTATATCGAGAAAGATACCCAAATTAGTGTAGATGGTATTGTTTTAGAAGGTTCTGTTGGTTTAAATGAATCGTTTATTACAGGCGAATCTCAAAATGTTTTTAAAACCAAAGATGAAGAAGTGTATTCTGGAACATTTGTGACTAGTGGCAGCGCTTATATCCGCGCTAATAAAGTTGGTTCTGATTGTTTGGCTAATTCGTTACAAGCTAAAGCCAACAAATTTAAACGTTCGCCATCTGAAATATTAAAGTCGCTTAATAGATTGTTTGTTGTTATTGGCGCCACTGTTTTATCTATGGCGTTATTTATGGTCTTAACTTTCTATGCCCAAGGCAAATTCTCTGGTGGTGCTACCAATGTGACCAGTATCAAATCCATTACCGGTAGTTTAGTAGCTATGATTCCTAGTGGATTATATCTTTTAACTTCTACTGCTTTAGCAGTAGGCGTTATTGGACTAGCCAAAAAGAAAGCTCAAGTCCAGGATTTCTATTCTGTTGAAATGCTCGCACGTGTGGATACACTATGCGTTGATAAAACAGGAACAATCACTGATGGTAATTTATCAATCAAAAAAGTTATTCCGTTAAGTTCTAGTTATCCAGATTCTTATATCAACCAAGCAATTTCTAATGTTTTAAGAGCTACGAACGATAATAACGCTACCGCAAGAGCGCTTATGGAACAATATGATCTCGAATTAAGTGCTGGTGTTAATGTTGCTTTGCCGTTTAGTAGTGATAACAAATATTCTGGCGCTTCATTTAAAGGTGGAAAGACATTATTAATTGGTGCTCCAGAGTTCTTACCTCTCAAAAATAAGACAGGTGTCATTAAAAGATGTGAAGAATTTACAAAAGATGGCTATCGTGTACTTGTTTTAGGCGAAGGGAAAGAACTTATTAAAGACAATAAATATAGTGGAGAACTAGATGCTATTGCCATTATTGTTTTAAAAGATCACATTAGAGAAGATGCTTATGAAACATTTGCTTGGTTTAAACAAAACGGTGTTGAAATCAAGGTCATTTCTGGTGATAGTGCAAGAACCGTTTCTGCTATTGCCGCAGAAGTCGGTATCACCAATGCTGATAAATATATTTCTTTGGAAGGAATGTCGATTGACGAAGTCAAACAAATCGCTGATAAGTACACAGTTTTTGGTAGAGTTACCCCAGAACAAAAAGAAGCCCTAGTTATCGCTTTAAAAGAATTAAAGAAAACTGTCGCTATGACTGGTGATGGTGTGAACGATATTCTTGCTTTAAAACGATCTGATTGCTCAATAGCAATGGCTAGTGGTGCTGATGCCGCAAAGAATATTTCTCATATCATCTTAATGGATTCTAACTTTGCTAGATTGCCAGCGGTTGTTGAAGAAGGTAGAAGAGTGGTCAACAACTTACAAAGAACTGCATCATTATTTGTCACTAAGACAATATTTGCCTTTGTCATTACGTTAATATTCACTCTCGCTTCAATTATTGAAAAAGATCCTTCTATTCAATATCCATTTATTACCAATCACTTATATCTTTGGGAGATATTCACCAGTGGTTTTGCGGCTTTCTTTATCGCTCTTGAAAAGAATAGTGAAAAGATTGAAGGCAAATTCCTCGCTAATGTCTTTAAGAAAGCTGTACCAGCGGCATCGTTGCTTTTAGGTGCTGTATTACTTATCTTTGGTCTATATCTATTCCAAAAGAATGGCTTATTAAACCTTGGTATTTATTCAATTGATACTGCGATTGCGATGAGTGTTATTGTTTTCAGTATTTTGGGTCTCATTATTTTATATAAAGTTTGCTCACCACTTAATAAATACAGATCAATTATTCTAATAAGCGCTGCGGTAATTAATGTTGTTCTCTTGATGGTTACTCTTATTGTGACTTTATTAACTAACAAAGTAGAACCAATCTTACAAATCCCATATTTAGAGATGAATGGACCAGCGTATTTAGTAACTGGAATTATTATCGCGGTATTCGCTGCTATATATTTGTTTGTTTATAACATTATCGATATTAAAAAAGGAGAAAATTTAGAAGATGAAAATTAATCCTGTTGTATTAGAAGCATTAAAAAATAACCAACCCGTGGTAGCGTTAGAAAGCACAATTATTAGCCACGGTATGCCTTATCCTAAGAATGTAGAGACCGCTTTAAGAGTGGAACAAGTCATTAGAGATCACGGTGCTATTCCTGCGACCATCGGCATTATCGATGGTGAACCAATCGTTGGCATGACTCCAGAAGAAATTGAATTATTTGGTAAAACTAAAGGCATCGCTAAAGCATCTAGAAGAGATTTACCAGTTATCTACGCTAAAAAGTTATGGGCCGCTACTACAGTAGCATCCACAATGATTATTGCTGCTCAAGCCGGTATTGAAATCTTTGTGACTGGTGGTATTGGTGGTGTTCATAGAGGTGCCCAAGAAACAATGGATATCTCTGCGGACTTACAAGAATTAGCAAAAACTAATGTTACCGTTATCTGTGCGGGTGCTAAAGCCATCTTAGATTTACCATTAACTTTAGAATACTTAGAAACAATGGGTGTTCCTGTTTTAGGCTATAAGACAAAGGAATTGCCAGCCTTCTATACTCCACATTCAGGTTTATCTGTTGATTATCAAATCGATAGTTACAAAGAAGCCGCAAATATCATTTTGCAAAAAAGAAAGAATAATTTATTAGGTGGTATTTTAATCACCAATCCAATCCCTGAAGAATACGCCATGGATAGCAAAATAATTAACGACGCTATTGAAAAAGCCTTACATATGGCGGATGAACAAGGTATCAAAGGAAAGGAAATCACTCCATTCCTATTAAAGAATATTGTTGATATCACTGGTGGAGATTCACTAGAATCCAATATCCAGTTGGTATTGAATAATGCCGCATTAGGTGCTGAAATTAGTAAAGAGGTTTGTAAACAAAAGTGAAAACAGAACATCGTTTAGCAGAAGCTTTAAAATCCATGATGTCTGAGCTACCTTTAGAAGAAATATCGGTAGCCGCTTTAGCGCGTCGTTGTAAAGTACATCGACAAACTTTTTACTATCACTTTAATGACATCTACGATTTATTAGCGTTAGTGTTCTTAAATGAAAAGATTCCGGGTATCGATGAAACAAGAAATTCAACGGAAATGGTTACCGCAATTTATAACTATTACGAAAAGAACCAAGCCTTTATTGAAGGAACATTAAACTCCGCTGGTAAAGACTTATTCCAAGAATTTGTTTATAACATATGTTATAAATCGTTTATGAAATTTATTAATAATCTCTCTGAGAGCAAGAGAATAGCGTTAAACGAAAAGAAAAATATTGTGAGATTCCGTGCTTTTGCTTATTCCAACAGTATTGTGTATTACTTATCTACACACAAAACCAAAAGTTTAGCGAATATGTTAGCCTGTTTCTCTTTTGAAAACGACGAGAATATGAGAAAGGAAATTCTAGATCTCCTAGATTATAGATGGAGGATGAAATCATGATTGATTTCGATTTTATAAGCCCAACTAAAATTTACTTTGGTCAAAACAAAGAGAATCTTATCGGCCAAATCTGCTTAGATGGTGGCTATAAGAAAGTCTTTATTGTGATTGGTCAAGGTTCGGTGAAAAGAAATGGTTTATTGGACCGTGCTTTATCTTCTTTAGATGAATCCGGTATTAAATATCAAATATTAGAGGGTGTACGTGCTAATCCAACAATTGAATTATGTCGTAAAGGTATTGAACAAGCTCGTATCTTTTCCCCTAACTTAATCTTAGCTATTGGTGGCGGTTCCGTTATGGATACCGCTAAAAACATCGCGGTTGGTTATTATTATCCAGGTGATAGTTTTGATTTCAATTTACATAAAGTTAAACCTAAAAAGGCCCTACCAATAGGTGTAATTCTCACAATTGCAGCCTCTGGTAGTGAATTATCTAACTCCTGTGTGGTCCAAGATGATGAAAAGAAGATCAAACGCGGATTCAATGACGATATGGTTAGACCAGTGTTCGCTATTGAAAATCCAAAACTAACTTATAGTGTCTCTAAAGTTCAAACTGCATACGGCATCGTCGATATTATGATGCATACATTAGAAAGATACTTTAATGGCTCTAGTGAAAACGAACCTGCTGATGGATTTGCAGAAGCTTTATTAAAATCAGTGATTAAAGCGGCACATGTCATCATTAAAGATCCAACAGATTATGATGCAAGAGCGGTTTTAATGCTCATGTCCTCGTTATCTCATAATGATTTAACTAGTATTGGTAAAGGCAAAATGCTATTTGTTCATCAAATCGAACACGCTGTCAGTGGTGTCTATCCAGAGGTAGCTCACGCTGCAGGCTTAGCGGTCTTGTTCCCGGCTTGGTGTAAATACTACGTGAATTACGATACTGATAAATTTAATCAATTGGCTATGAATGTCTTTGATTTAAGAAAAGCTAATAAAATGGATAACGCTAAAGCGGGTATTCAAGAAATAGAAAAATTATTTGCTCTATTAAATATGCCAAAAACATTTAAGGATTTAGGAATTAATAATCCTGATATAGAATTATTAGCGGACTTAGTCACAGACAATGGTAATAGAATAATCTCTCATCCTAAAAAGGATATGGATAGAGAAGTAGTGAAAGCGATTCTTAAGAGTTGCTTATAGGAGGAATCATCATGAAAAAGGAAGATATAACTGGATTAATTGTTTATCTAATTATTATTGCTTTAGCAGTAATCTTTGGCTTCACAGTTTTACAAACACACAACGCTGAAAGTTCATTTGATGGATTTGGCTATGTTTTATATATCATTGTTTCCGTCCTCATTGGTGCGGTCTTCAATGCCGTATTATTCGAAATGGCTCACGTTATCGGTGCTAAAATCGGTAAATATACTATCTTAAGCGTTAATATCCTTGGTTTCTGCTTTTATAAAGACGCTGGTAAGACTAAATTCAAATTCTCCTCATTTGATGGTTTGACTGGTGAAACAAAGATTGTGCCAAAAGAAGGAATGGTGGATAAAGCAAACCCATACCCATATCTATTCTTTGGTTCTTTATTCTTTGTCGTGGAAGCTATCGCAGTCATGATTGTTTTCTCATTCTATAGACACTCTGAAGATGCATTCTTGAAGGATGTCGCCTATTCATTATTAACAATCGGTGCGATTGGCTTAGTTGTTCTTCTTTATAACATTCTTCCAATGCGTATCGACTCAATGACTGATGGTTATAGATTAACAATGGTGAGCAACCCTAAAAACAAAGCCGCTTTTAACGAACTTTTAAGAGTGGAACACGAAATTGAACAAGGAAATGATAACGTTGAAGTCAAAGTATTTGATGAAATTACTAACTTCACCGCCGATCTTAACTTAAATCGTGTCTACGCATTGCTCGATAAGAAGGAATATAAGGCCGCAGAAGAGATTCTTGATAAAATTATCGAAGCGAAGCAAGAAGTGTCTGAAAAGGTCTATATACGCGCAAGAGCGCAAAAGATTTACATCAACCTTTACACCAGAAACTTGGAAGAAGCTAAAGAATACTATGAAAAAGAAGTTCCAGTCTCTGAAAGAAGAGAAATTTCTAACGATGTCTCTATGGCGTCAATTCGTGCTTACTTATTAATGTCTGGCTTATTAGATAAATCTAGAAGTGAATGTATCATTGCTTTAAATAATGTCTATCGTGCATTTAAACACACACCAAAGAACAGACAACATACTGAAGTTGAATTATTCAATGAAGCACTTGAAAAAGTAGTGGCCGCTCACCCTGATTGGGAATTAGAAGGCTACAAATTACAAGAAACTTCTAAATAATCTATTGTTCTTTCTTCTTAGAGAAGATAAATACTAAACCAACAAGAGCGCTTATTCCTGCTAAAGAAGTGATTCCGATAATGGAACCTTTACAGCCACGAGCGTTCTTTTTGTTATTTTCACTACTGCTATTTTCAGAAGATGACTCTTCACCATATGATCCCATTTCTGATGAACTTGATGAACTTGGTTGAGGATTAACGTTTTCTTTAACATAGATACCAAATTCAAGCAATTCAAAAGCTTGTTTTGAAGAAATGGTGATGGTTGATAAACCTTCATCAAAGTATCCAGCGATATCAAAGTTATCTATTTCTTCATCGGAATTGAAGGAAATTTCTTCTTCGTTTAAACTTACATCTGCTTCAATAGCGTTTTTATCTGGCTTTGAAACAAAGTAAACAGATTTAATGTTTGGTGTCTTAGCAACATCTTTCAAATTGAAAACGATAGATGAATTAGCCGCCATCTTAAGACCGTTAACGCCAGGATATACTTCTTGTATGCTACCCACTGATTCAACAAGATTATTAACATCAGTGTAATTTGCTAAAACTAGATTTGAGGTGATAGGTGTAGTGGATTCCTCGTAATTTTCTTTAAAAACGATACCATATGTGCCTTTTACTACTGGTGTTGGTTTTGGATTTACGGTAATGCCTTCATATGTAGCAGTAAAACCACAATAAGAGCATGTTACTGATGTTTGACCAGCACGTAAAATCTTTGGTTCCCAACTACATTGGTCATTTTGAATAGTGGCGGTTGAATTATCTTCATATGTAGCAGTCACTGTAAGGCCCGCTGGGTTAAAAGATTCGCCCTCGTTATATTCAACTTTGGTTGGTTGGCCACTTAATTCAATTTTCTTTATTGTGTTTTGTGGACTATCTGGATAAGTTTGTTGGCATTGTTGTTTGACACTCGCACTAGCTTGATCACCAAAGATTTTCCAAGCGTATTCTGGGTGATCAACGAAAGGATTTCTATTCTTTTGTTTTGAAGATTGTGCGTAGTTGTTACGATTACCTTCTAAAACATCTGGTTTATCCATGGTGTGCCACTTTAAAAGAGTGTCATAACTCTCTATGGCTTTTAAAATAGTTAAGCTTGTGTCGTTATAGTATTCGTAATATGTTGTCCAGACATACATTAGTATTCTAGCGACGTCACCTTTTACTGAATCAAGAGGTTCAAATCTAGAACCGGTTGTATATGCATATAGCATCCCATCATATGTTTGTGGATTTGCTTTGTTAACATCCCCATACACGGTATTTCCACGATTACCATTTGTGGTGCTCCAAGTTGGTCTAATATGTAAAAGATCAGCACCTGCATTTAGTTTTCCTGCATCACCTTGCCAATGACCATTTGACAAAGCTTGAGGCCACACGTGTTCTCTATTCCAGTCAGTAGTATTGCCACCAGCCGCTCTTTTTGATATCGAATCTCTGGTGTAGAACAAAATCATATTTGAACTATTTAAAGGATCTTGGTCAGAAGTTTGTAAAACTGAGCCTAATGTACCAGAAGAAGAACCACTATATGTGTACCATCCAGAAGGGAGTATTAAAGAGCTAAGTTTTTTTCTTAGTGTTCCATTTAAACCATCTGTTAATGAGTTATCAACTGATGCGTAGTAGTTGCCACTATAAGTATATAAATCATAGTTATCTACATGTGGATTATGTGTTTCTGCATGTAGAGAGGTTGCTCCTCTAGCGATAGATAAGGAAAAACCCGCTGCGAGAGCAACAATAGTGGAGAAAGCCACCACTCTAATTAAATTCTTTTTCATACCTCAATTATATAACACTCAAAAAATAAAAAAAGACTGCTATGAACTCATAACAGTCATTTTTTGTAGTTGGTTTTAATTATTATTTACCAGAAACCGCAATCTTCTTAATAAGAATTGATTCAGCGGAAACACCAGATGGTGAAACGGTAACATCGTTACCAACTTCAACAACATCTTGGAAGACTTCAAGCAAGTTACCGGAAATGGTAATTAAGTCTAATGGTTTGCCTTTCTTGCCATCTTCAATCATGTAACCAGTGGATTGAAGTGAGAAGTTACCACTTTGTGGATTTAAACCAGCATGTAAACCACTAACATCAGTAATAAAGACGCCATTACCTACTTCTTTGAATAATTCATCCAAAGATTTTTTGCCTGGTTTGAGATATAAGAATGTGGAAGAAACACCTTTCTTACCGCCACCATAGCCATTACCTGTGGTTTGAGCGCCTTCTTTAGCAGCAGTGGTTAAGTTGTATAAGTATGTTTGTAAGACACCATTCTTAATGATGGCTTTGTTGTATGTAGCAACACCTTCATCATCGAACCAACGAGCGAACGGATTCTTTTGAAGTGGTCTATCTTCGATAGTGACTTTCTTAGAAGCAACCTTTTGACCGAGTTTACCAATAAATAAAGAGGAACGCTTTTGTACTTCTTCAGAATTGGCGTGGCCAATATAAGCTTTGATTAAGGAAGAAACAACATCTGGATGTAAGATGGCTTTGTATTTATTAGTAGCGCAAGCTTCGCCACCTAATTGAGCCACTGTTTGATCAACGACTTTCTTAGCGAATTTCTTCAAATCAAATTTACTTGCGTCGTTATCAAAGAAGAAATCATAACCAGATTTGGTTTGTTCGCCTTGTTTGGCCATACATTGCGCAACATAGTAGTAGAAGTTGTTCTTTTGGGCGAGGTTTAAACCATTTGAATTAACCAATGTCACTTTTTCAGAAACTTGGTTATATTCTGTGGCTGCAACTTCAACAACACGTGGATCAAGTGATCTACATTCTTTCTCAATTGCGACTAAATTAGCTAACACGTCATCTGTTTTAACGTTTTCTAAGTCTTTGTTGAATGTATTAACTTTGTGGTATTTTTCAGAACCTTTAAAGATGAAGATTGGGTCATCGTTTTCAATAACCTTAGCGTTGGCAACGATTTCTTTAATTAACCAAGCGGCTTTATCTTTGTTCCAAACGTCCGCTGTAGCGGAACCACATTTACCATTTAAGATACCTCTAGCTAAGATGCTATAGCCATTGTTATCTTTGTATTCGTCGACTTCACCATGGAACATGGAGATACTTAAACTACGGCTTTCAGAAATATAGAGTTCAACTTCTGATAAACCTGCTTCTTTTGCTAAAGCAAAAAACTTATCATATTTACCCATTATTTAAGTTCTCCTCCGCGGCCACCGACTGTGACTTCGCTAACTCTAAGTGTTGGTTGACCAACATTTGTTCTAATGGAACCTGATCCAGCACCGCACATGCCTTGTGCTAAATCTAAGTCATTGGCAATCATATCAATCTTCTTTAAGATTTCAAAACCTTTACCAATTAATGTAGCACCTCTCACTGGTTCGCAAACCTTACCATCTCTAATAATGTAAGCTTCGCTACAACCGAAGTTAAATTCACCAGTTGTTGGATCAACAGAACCACCGTTGAAACTAACAGCATATAAGCCTAATTTTGTAGCGGCAATAACTTCTTCTGGAGTATTTTTGCCATTACAAATGTAGGTATTCGACATACGTGATGTAGGCACATAACGGTAATTTTGTCTACGGCAAGCACCGTTACCTTGTCTGTTCATTCTGCGACCATTGAGATCATCAATCATATAGTCATTTAATTTACCGTTCTTGATAAGTAATCTCTTTGTGCCAAGATTACCTTCGTCATCGATATCAATTGAACCCCATTCTTGTGGCATAGTGCTATCATCAACCGCACTAACGATTGGAGAAGCAATGAAATCACCAATTTTATTATTAGAGAAACAAGACAAACCTTTAGCGACTGCGCTTGATTCTAATGGGTGACCACAAGATTCGTGGAATAAGACACCACCCCAGCCATTTCCAATAACAACTGGCATAATTCCGCTTGGACATTCAGCAGCTGTTAACATCTTAAGAGCGGTTTCAGCTGCTTTTCTCGCGGTTTTCTTAGGATTAACTTTTTCAGTTCTAAAGTATTCAATACCTTGTTGTGCACCAGGACCTTCAAAACCAGTTTCAAAACCATTTTGATCAGCGGCAATAACTTGATAAACCAATCTACCGAATTCAGATTCACGTTTGAACCATTTTCCTTTGGAATTAAATACTGCGACAAAGCGATGGTTGTCACCAAAGAGACCAAATGTTCTAACAATACGTGGATCATTCATGGAATTGATTTCATCAATACCTTCTTTAACTAAGGCAATCTTTTCTTCAACCGGAACATCATCATAACTATGAACAACTGGGTTACGATTCTTGCATTTAATCATGTCAAGTTTTGTGACTGTGATTAATCTTTCGCCTTTGAATGATTTATTTAAGGAATTTGCTAAAGCAAATAATCCTTTCTTACTTAAATCATTTGTATAACCATAAATGCATTGATTATTTTTCAAAAGACGGAGACCAACACCACATAATGAGTTTGAGCCACTTGTCTCAACTTTGCCGTTTTCTACAACAACGTTATGCGAATGACTGTCTTCATAGAAGATTTCAGCGTAATCCGCACCAGTAGAAAGGGCTTCGTTTAAGACATCGATAGCTAACTTTTTACTAATCATATCTCTACCTCCTTTTTTGATAAAATACGATATTGTAAGCATTTTACCATATAAAAAATGACTTACTAAATAAATCACTCCATAAAATTAAAATGACAACCCGAATTATCAAACTTTCAATTTAGGAAACTAAACGTGAATCCTCGGTTGTTCAACTGTCGAGATGAAAGTGTTTAAAAGAATCATTATTACTTACTATATGTAAGGTAAAAATAAGATAAATAATATAAATATTACGTGGAATAATCTACATTTTTTTGCTATACTATATGTAGGAAAACTTATGGAAAAATTAAGACACAATAGAACATGTGTTTTTAACATTAATTATCATATTGTTTGGTCTACTAAATATAGGAGAAAGGTTTTAACTCCTAATATCGAAAATAGACTTAAAGAAATATTGATTAATGTTGGAAAGAGCAAGGGCTTTGAAATTGCTGAAATAGAAGTAGGTACAAAAGACCATGTCCATGTGTTTGTTTCAGCCATCCCTAAGATATCAATTTCTTACATCGCCAAGATGATGAAAGGAATATCAGGAAGATTGTTATTAAAGGAGTTCCCAGAAATAACTAAAGAGTTATGGAATGGTGAACTATGGAATCCTTCTTATTATGTTGAGACAATAGGCTCTATTTCTGAAGAAGCGATTAAAAGATATATTCAAGATCAAGAAAAGGAATAAAAATGCTACTTACTTACCAATTTGAAATTAAAGTTAATAACAAACTAGGGATTATCCTAGGCCATTTAACGTACGCTGCTAGTAAGTTATTCAATGTTGGTAATTATGAAAGAAAAGAATATGAATTCCTTGGCTTCGATACGATGCCAAATTGGTATGATCAAAAGAAAAGATTGAAAGATGATATTTGGTATAAATCATTACCTTCTCAAACTAGTCAAGAAATACTAGCTATCTTAGATCGTTCATGGAAGTCATACTTAACACTCCACAACAAATGGGAGAAGAAAAATAAAGATGTGCCTATCAAAGACAATAAAAACGAGCCGCAACCGCCTTACTATAAGAAAGATGGTTACCATATGAACGTTAACTATCTATCAAATGGTTTCAGAGTTATTGATGATAAGATTCGTTTTTCTATTCCTAAAAAACTCAAAGAACACCTTAATGATAAATATCAAATCAACGATAACTTCTTCTACATCAAGTTAAAAAGACACTTTGATGATATTAAACAAATTGAGTTTTCATACCTCGATAAAGATAGATATATAGTCTATGTGATATATGAAAAAGGTATTAAAAAGCAAGTCGAAGATAATAAGCACTATATAAGCATTGATATTGGAGTTAAAAACCTGCTTTCAGTTTATGACAATAACGGTTCTTCTTTTATTGTCTCGGGTCATTCTATTCTAAATACCAATTACTATTTCTCAAAAAAGATTGCTTATTATCAATCACTTTTTGATAAATGCTATCCAACTCATAAGAAAGGAGAGGCAACCAAGAGGATTAAGCATTTATATAATATGAAGAATAAAAGGATTAAGCTAACTTTACATAGAGCCACTAGAACAATTGTTGATTATTGTTTATCTCATGATGTCTCAAAAGTTATAATCGGCGATTTAACGGGATTGTTAGAAACGAAGAAGGAGTTTACTAATAACAAAGAAAAACACCGCTTTAACCAGAATGTAAGGGCTATCAACTTTTCAAAGATTTATAGGTTGCTAGATTATAAGCTAAAACTAGTTGGCATTGAATTAATTAAAGTCAATGAAGCTTATTCATCTTCTTGTTCCCCTAATAGTCTTAATGTTTGTAAAGAATTTGCGAATAAAAGTAGTAGGGTTTATAGAGGTTTATTTAAAGAATATAGCAACGTTTATAACGCTGATATAGTTGGTGCTTATAACATTATGAGAATTTACAGGCAAAATAATAATGATAATTTCTTAATGCCTAAAGTAGGACTATCTAATCCTTCTAAAAAATATATTCCTGTCACAGACCAATTCTTGAATGAAGATTATATTAATTGGAATGGCAAGGCTGGTAATGTAGGGATATCGGGTAGGAACTACCCAACAGGAGATGAATTGATCACGTTAATAAATCAATTCATGACCAAGATGCTCGGTAATTCAATTGCCGAGTAAGTTCACAGTTGTCATTATTTAATTTGCTTCTTTATGGCTTCGAATGTTTCTTCACTAATTACGTGTTCAACTTTGCAAGCATCTTTTTCCGCTTGCTTAGGATCAACGCCTATATCGATAAGTACTTTTTTGAGAACTTTATGTCTTTCATAGACTTTATCAGCAATAACATGTCCTTCTTTTGTAAGTGTAATGAAACCATGTTGATCAATATTAATCAAACCAGCTTCTTTAAGCTTTTTCATAGCCACCGAAATTGATGGCTTAGAAAAACCCATATCATGAGCGATATCGATTGATCTGACTTCTCCTTTTTCTTCTTGGAGAATCAAAATACGTTCTAAATAGTCTTCAGCACTCTCGTAAATGTTCATAATACTACTATACAATTTTGTTTTCTTTTTACAAATGATATAAGTTTTTTCTTGTAAGCCTTTATATACCAAAAATAATAAAAAAGCCTGCAAAACGGGCGCCAAATCGAGTTTTGAAGCGAATTTGCAACTTATTTAATGACCGTTCCAGCCTTTTCTTTAAATGCTTCTTTAGCGTTATCTAGGGAAGCAATGATGGCAATCTTGTTGTTTCCGCTTTTAACAAAATTTAAGCAAGCTTGAACTTTTGGATACATGCTACCTTTGGCAAAGTGACCTTCATCAAGGTATTTTTCGAGTTCAGTAGTGGAAACTCTCTCTAATTTCTTTTGGTTTGGCTTGTTGAAATTGACACAGACATTATCTACAGCAGTTAAAATGACTAAATAATCAGCGTTAATGAGGTCCGCCAATTTGCTTGAAGCATAATCTTTATCTATGACAGCAGCGACACCTTCTAATTTATTGCTGTTTTTAATAACTGGAATACCGCCTCCACCTGCACAGATGACAACTTGTCCGTCTTTCATAAGTGCATTAATAGCGGATTTTTCAATAATATCGATTGGTAGTGGCGATGGAACAACTCTTCTATAGCCTCTACCAGCATCTTCTTTCATGATATAGCCTTTTTCTTTTGAAATCTTTTCTGCTTCTTCTTTAGAATAGAAAGAACCAATTGGTTTACTTGGAGACAAGAAAAGTGGGTCCTTTGGATCCACTAAAACTTGTGTAACTACTGTAGCTACAGTTTTGTTGATGTTTTTAGCGCTTAAAGCGTTATATAAAGCGTTTTGAATGTGATAACCGATATATCCTTCGGACATAGCGCCACATTCTGGAAATGGCATATTTGGTGTTTCTTTAGATGTTTCGAAAGCAAGATTGATCATACCAACTTGTGGCCCGTTACCATGAACGATAGCTACTTCGTTATCATCTATGATTAAATCCACGATTGCGTCCGCGACTTTAATCAATGCTTTCTTTTGCTCTTCGCTATTGTTACCGAGAGCGTTTCCACCTAAAGAGACTACGTATTTTGCCATATTATTTAATGATTATTTTCTTTCAATAACGATTTCATCGTCGTCACAATCATCGTCATCGTCATCATCATCGTCATCGTCATCATCATCCTCGTCGAGGTCTTTGACTTTTGGTTCTTCCGATTCTTGAGTGGAGCACTTTTCTTCTTTGCCTATAATCTTATGAATTACACCAACGATACTGTGGTAGATTGGGATGAGTAAGAAGACGACCCACATTGGATTCCATAAGAGTGTTTCTTTTGGAAGAATACCAAGTGCAGGATCTGGTAAAACCATACATACGAAGAAGAATGCAAAGCACGCTAGGAATGTAACGTTGAATTGTTGAGCGTTTTTCTTTCTAATCGCTCTGGCGGTAGAACAAATGATTTCTGGTACAAAGACTAAGCACCAGGCGCTTTGCCACATATTAAGTAAAATACCTAATAATAAGTAAGCAGTAATAACTAATAGGAATAAAACGCCTTCAATGGCACCGATGACTGCCATAGCTTTATCAGGTTTTTTATCAACCTTTTTAACGACTTTGCCATTTTGATCATAGCAAGTGACTCCATCATCGTTAATGGTGACCTTTTTGCCCTTTTTATTTTCGACAAAGATACCATCATCATTAATGATTACTTTATCGTGTCCTTTGTTGATAGTGGTTTCGGAACCATTATCTTCTTTCTTTTCTTCTTTAACTTGTTCTTTGACGATTGTGTCGACATCTTCGTCAGTGGCTAATAATTCATCAAGGGAAACACCATATAATTTCGCTAAGCAGATGAGGTTATCTGTATCTGGAGAGGCTTCCGCTCTTTCCCATTTACTAACAGCTTGTCTTGATAAACCCAACTTGTCTGCTAGTTCTTCTTGTGAATAACCATATTTCTTTCTTAATTTAACTAATCTATCAGCAATTTCGATTGTCATAACAAGCTTCCTCCTTATCTTACTGCGAACAAGCTAGCGTATTCGCCAGCGTGATTTAATTCCTTAATAATGTTAAAGCCAAATTGGTTATTTAGGTCTTGTCTTGAGCGGTCACTTCTAATTTTGGCCACTCTGTTTCTTGCAAATTCTACTGTCATGGTCTGTGCCTCCTTTTTTTGACACCACCAATCTAGCAATAAAATATACGGTTGCGCCACCAACTCTGGTTAGAATTTACGCAACTTTCGGTTGCAAAACTATAACTTCCTGGCTAAAAAGTCCTTTATAACCCCATCATAGCGCTCTTCATCAAATAATCTTACCTTAGAATGTGTTGCACCTTCAAACCATTCTAATTGTTTTTCACTTGAAGCACATTTTTCGTATAAAATTTTGCTCTTTTCTGGTAAGCAATAAACATCTTCTGTGCCCCAGATGAATAAGGTTGGTAAGTCGAAGAAAGGCATATATTTTTCAGGGTTTGAAGCGTTGATATTACATTTAGTGAAAAGTCTGAACCAAATCCAAATTTGATAGAAGACAGGGAATAATTTATGACCACTTTCTAAGTAGTGGTTTTTATAGATTTCTTTATATGAAATGAACATGCTGTCTAAGATGACCGCTTTTAAATAATCGACTTTATATTGAGTGGCAACAATAGAAGTGCAGCATGTGCCTACGCATATACCGTGTAAGATGATTTCTTTTTGACCTAGATCATCATGGAGATATTTCATCCATAAACTAACGTCACTAGCTTCTTTAATACCACCAGTGGAATACTTACCTTCACTAAGACCATGTGCTCTTTGGTCGATAACTAAAACGTTAATACCAGCATCTTTGTATGGCTTAGCGTAGAAATACGAATAGACAAGTGTTTCTCTTCTACCAGGAAGAATAATAACTGTCTTATCAAAACCATAGTCAAACCATTCACCAACGAGCTTTAAGCCATCTTTAGATCTGATTTCTAGTTCTTTAATAAATGACTTTTCATCTTTTTGCCATTCAAGACCTTTTACCCACATTTCTTCAAGTTGGGCATTTCCTGGTTCGGAGCAATGTTCTCTACCCCAAGAACCACTGTGGCCACGCATTAAAGTTTTGCTATAAACGACGTATGCAATAGCGAAAGTGAAGAACAAGGAAAAGAATAATCCTAAGACTATAAAACCACCTAAAATGATTAAGAATATTTCCCACCAAGGCATAGTAAAAACCCTGCAAAACTCAAATTATTTAAGTAACTCTTCGATAATTGCTCTTTCTTTAGCGCAGTTTTCAGAAACTCTTTCATCACCTGCGTAGAAAGCGGCAGCAAGACCTGGACCAACGTTACAACCAGTGGATTGACCAACTGGGACAAAGATTAAGTGTTCAGGATGATATTTTTCTTCAATGATTTGTTTCATTTGAAGAGCTTGTTCTTTTCTTAAGGAATATGTAACAACGAATGGTTTATCTTTAGCGTCACCAATGGTCTTTTCAATAAATTGTGGGAAGATCTTCATGACTTGTTTATAACCTTTGGCTTTGCCAATTGGTTGAGATAAACCTGTTTCATTACAAAGATCGGCTAATGGTTTAACGCCAATTAAATTACCCATAAAGGCTAAACCTTTAGATAATCTACCTTTTCTAGCTAAGAAGAATAAATCATCTAAGAAACCAGCTTGATGAATATGCAATCTATATTCTTGTAAATATGCGACTGTTTCTTCAAATGACATACCTTTGCTTCTGCATAAAGATGCTTGAACGGCTAACAAAGTAATCGCACCGCTATATCTTAAAGTATCGATAACTTCAATTTTGATGTTTGGATATTTTTCCATCACGTCTTTACCAATGGATGTAAAAGCGCTATAGCCACCGCTCATTTTAGAAGAAATAGTGAAAACCATAATGTTTCTTCCTTCTTTTGCTAAGGCAGATAATCTATCGTAGATTGTACCTGGAGAAGGAATAGAACTACTGAAGTTGTTCTTTTTATTGGTCATTAAAGAGAAATAATCTTCAACAGAGATTGTTTCATAATATAAATCGGTTGGTTTTTCAGAACCATCTGGCCACACAACTGTGGATGTAGGTGTTTCTTCAATACCGTATTTCTTTAATACTTCTCTTGTAAAATCGCCACCGGCGTCAGTTAAGATTGCAAAATTTTCCATAATACAAACCCCTTATTTCTTTTTATAGTTGTTCTTATTTTTGATTTTCCACGCTATATAAGCAAGTGGAAAATTGCATAAAAATGTTAACAGTAACGCAAGTGTGTACGCTAGGACAATTAAGACACCATTAAACTGACAAACTTTGTAGAAGAGAATGAACCAGCCACACACTAATCCAGTTTTGATAGTGGTGTAGATGCCTTCTATTAATACACGTCTCGCCATTTTCTTTGTTGGCCACACAAAAGCGGTCACGCCCATTGATAATTCAAAATAGAATAAATAGGCAATCGAGAATTCTACCCAAGGAATCCAATTTGGTAATGTGACTGCAAAGATAAATAACATAGCGATACTTAATAAAGCACACACTAACGGCACAATGGCGTTCATCCAAATTGTTCTTTGAATTCTAAATGTATCTAAATTTGGCTTGAAGTGAGATGAAGCATTATCGTTTAAATAAATTGTTTCGATTGGTAATTCCTCAATCTTAATTCTCTTAATTTGTAATGTACAAATAACATTCATTTCGTATTCGTAGTGGTCGCCCGCTACTGGAATAAGATGAAAAACATACTTAATTGGGAACCCTCTTAAGCCGCATTGATCGTCTTGAATGTATTCTTTGGTAATAAGAGTTCTATTAAGACGAGACATGTTGTTGCCCACTCTACTTCTTTTTGGCACATCTTTACCAAAACTACGGCAACCAAATACCACATTATCTGTTTCATGTAATTTATCATTCATTCTGATAATGTCTTTAACAGCGTGTTGACCATCCGAATCGCATGTAATGACATACTTATGACCATTTGGATTTAAGTTGATATAAGTAAAACCAAGACGTAAAGCCGCACCCTTTCCTCTATTAACATCATGCTTTAATAGAAGAGCGTATTTCTCCGCTTCTTTAAATACTTCATCGTATTCATCACCGGAACCGTCGTTTACGACGACAGCGTCAAAACCTTCGTTTTTTAATTTGATTAATAATTCAATTAAGAGATGATCTGGCTTATAAGATGGAATGAGGATATATGTATCGTTTCTTGGGTAATTAACGTTTTCCATTACGCTTTATTATAGTGAAAAATTAAAATTTTTAAAATGTATTTGATATACTACTTTTTATTTGTTAGTATTTATGAGCAAACTTTCTCTGAACGACATTACAGTTCAGGGCGGAAGGAGAATTAAAGCTATGAAAAAAGGTGTCCATCCAGAATACCATCGTTGCACAGTCACATGCGTCTCTTGTGGCAATACATTTGAAACAGGTTCTGTTTTAAAAGAAATCAAGGTTGATACATGCGCTAATTGCCATCCATTCTACACAGGCAAACAAAGATTCGTTCAATCCGATGGTCGTGTTGATCGTTTCAACCGCAAATACGGCTTAAACAACGAAAAGAAATAAGAATTATTTAGAAAAGTAAAACCCCGAGAAATTAAACTGAACCCAATTTAGTTCACAGGAAATAAAAAACCTCTTAGCGTAAACTATACGTTAGGAGGTTTTTATATGGCAAGCAA
>JBGUXN010000029.1:0-66652 GCA_045222195.1 Bacilli bacterium
GAGTTCACGGAATGTTTGTTCAGTCATCCAAGCCATATTAGCCATACGGTTGAAGTCTTGGTCGTTAGCGACAAAGTGTTTAACGAAAGTCATACGGCCATAAATGCTGATACCTTTGATGATTTCAGAGACATAACGGCCAGAGAGGAATGGATCTTCGGATTGATAACCGCAGTTTCTACCACCATAAGTAGAACGGTGGAGATTGCAGTTTGGTGAGAAGATGCCATCAGCGCCAGAAGCGTTCATGTCATTACCCATTGATTGACCGAGTTTATATGTAAGAGCTCTATTCCAAGCTTGGCAACCCATTGTTGGACCAGGATAGGCTGGACAGTTAATTTCATCGTTTTGTCCTAAGCCACCACCAATCATCGCCGCACCTTCTTCAAATTTGAAGGCGTTAGAGTTATTAGAAGAACGTAAACCGATTTCAGTCATACCACGTCCAGCGTAGTTAGAGTTTTCGGTAACGATGGTCTTAGAGTTATTGAAGTCGAGTTGATCGAGGACTTCTTCCCATTCTGGAGCGTCATAATCTTCACCACAGGTCATACCAAGATCAGTAAGTTGACCATCATCACCCATGAGTTTAAGGGAGCCACCGCTGTTCCATTTTGGAGCGGTAGTTGGAATTGGGTTGCCCCAATAGTCTTCTTTAGCGTTATCCCAAACATCAGACATCTTTTTGCTGTAACTATAGTTAGCAATAGGATCTGGGTCGGAAGCACGTACCATGAGTTTATCGGTCCAAGGTTTATTTGGTTCGCAATCAGTTAAAAGTTCTGGGAAATTGTCACGATGGACAAATTCGATGTTTTGATCAACAGAAGAACCATCAATTGGCATACCTTCATAAGCGGTTTCGCCAGTGAAGCGGTTTTCCACTTTTTCACCAGTGATTTCATCATAGTCAATCATGACATCGTCATAGACTTTATAAACTAATTTATTCATGCCGTCTTTAACGTTATGAGCATCTGTCATAAAGTAGAGTTCATAATCACCAGCTTCTAATTCATAACCGGTATGTCCGTTTTCATTGGCATCATAATCATCATATGATTTGAAATCTTTGGTATCGACTTCGATATCGATAGTACAGACATCACCAGGTTGAAGTAATGGAGTCTTTTCATAGCCCACTAATTTACGGGCTGATTTTTCAATACCACCTGGTGTATATGGAGCAGTAAGGTAAATTTGGACAACATCTTTACCTTTGTATTCACCAGCATTGGTGACTTCCACGGATAAGACGAGTTTTTCATCAGCTTCAATTCTGGCACCATTAGGTTTATTGGCTTCGACGAATCTCCAACTGAAGTCAGTGTAGGACATGCCATATCCAAATGGATATTGGACAACGTTTTCATAACCGTTGTATGGATCTCTATCCCAGAAGCCTTCTTCATCAGCGGTTTCGAACCATCTATAGCCCATGTAAATACCTTCTGTATATTCAGAATAACAGGCATATTGATAGAAGGCAGAACCACCAGAACCTCTACCAGCTTTGCTGAAGAAATCACTGGATTTGCCACCTTCATAGTGTCTGGTGTGCTTAGCACAAGAACGGTAATATGTAATGTTATATTCTGGGCGATATGGAGTGGTATCTGTCATATGGCCAGAAGGTGTGACATCGCCAAAGACGACATCAGGAATAGCAAGGGCGCCTTGACCACCGGTAACACCAACGTTGAGGACAGCGTCAATACCATCAGGAATTTCTTCATTGATTTTCTTGACGAAATCAAGAGTCATGTTATTGGTGCTATTTTCAATAACAATGACGTTTTCAAAGTCAGCGGCAATCTTACGAAGCGCGTATTCTTCTTCTTCTGAAATTTCAAGATAGTCACGATTCATATCTTGAACTGTGCTACCACTCTTATGAGTGGAAGTATTTGTTGATAATTTGTTTTGATAGTGAGGGCAGTCACTGTTCTCGCCAGCGTGGCGAGAGATGACAAAGAAGGCTGTATCACTATAAGACTTAGCCGCATCATAGAGTTCTTGATATTTACTATCGTCTTTTAAAGATGGCTCACGAATGACAAAGTAAGTATCAAGAGCAGTGAAGATGGTATTAGCATCGCCTTCTGCTTTATGCCAGTCTAAATAATAGGCTGGAAGGTCTTCATTAACCTTGATGCCTCTTTTCTTAAGAGCGCTGTTAAGGTCGTAAGACTTATGGCCTTTTGTGCCGACCATTTCAGAGCCTGATGACATAATGTACCAGTCAACAGAACCGTGTCCGAAAACATTGACTTGTTCGACATTGTCTTTGCTGAGTGGAAGAGTGCCATTATTCTCAAGCATGACAAGACCTTCGCCTTCGACTTCGACGGCGAGCTCGTCACCCATACCAGGGGCTGAACGAGTCATCGCGCTTTTATCTTGTGGGACTGGAGTTGTGAGATAGGTGGTCATTGTACTAGAACCATCACCAAACGCCCAAGCATTACCGATGCCAAGGGCCACACCAGCCGCCACAATCGCGACAAGTCCAGCAATAGAAAAAGTAATTTTAACTATTTTGTTCATTATCGTATGTTTCTCCTTTCTAAATGTATAGGCACATTTATTGTAGTATTTATTTTCAATAAATTCTATTAAAAACGCGTAGGTAAGAAAAAACCCCACATACTGTGAGGTTTTTTTATATTAATTTGTTAAGCTATTCTGCTTTTTCTTCCTTATTAGGTTCACTGATAGCTGGTTCATTAGCAGGAACTTCTTCTTTCTTCTTGAGAGTTTTCAAGATGACGATGAATCCCCAAGCGATTAAGCCCGCACCAAGGACGCCTTCACCGATGAATAATAATTCTTGCCAGACTGGAAGTTTGTAGCCAAGAATCTTTTGGTTCATGGCGTTAGAATTGGCTAAAGCATAGAGAATGTTATGGGATGCACGTCTAAGCATGACGACATCTTCGATTTCGCTAGATTTAGCGGTCTTCCAATAAGCAGTACCGGTGAGGTTTAAGTCACCACCAGCGTAAGCCATTTGTTTGCTATCCATATATGCGTCAGTGTGGAAGTCACAAATGACGAGACCCTTGAAGCCCCATTCTTCACGGAGAACAGTTGTAAGAAGTGGATAGGAACCACCACACCAACGTTGACCGATACGAGTGAAGGAACTCATCAAACCTAAGCTCTTGCCTTCTTTAATAGCAATTTCAAATGGTTTGAGGTAGAGTTCACGGACGGCTTGTTCTTTGACCCAGTAAGATTGACCGTTATTAGAACGGTGTGTTTCTTGTTCATTAAGGGCAAAGTGTTTAATGGTTGTATAAACGCCTTTAGCTTGTGCTTCTTTAATGACGACAGCGGCTAATTTACCAGAAATGAATGGGTCTTCTGAATAGTATTCAGTGTTACGACCAGAGAATGGAGAACGGTGTAAGTTGACACCAGGAGAATACCAACCAGTATATGGTAAGGAGCTACCATTAGCACGTTGATCGCCGAAGACGGCTTCATTACCAATAGCGTTACCTTCTTTACCAGCGAGCTCAACATTGAATGTTTGAGCCACTAAAGCTTCGGAACAGTAATAGCATGTGCCATACACTTCTGGGGTACCCATGAAGGCGACTAAACCAGTAGGACCATCACATGATAATGTTTTTGGCACACCTAAACGGCTGAGTTTGGTGGTTGCGTACATACCTTTATTGAAGAGGCTGAGCATTTCATCAAACTTCATTTGATTAAGGAATTCGTCCCATTTTTCATCATCGTATTCTAAACCGGTCATTTCATCTAAGTGGATGGTCACTCTTTGACCCATCTTTGGTTTGACGGTATATTCATTTGGATTATCAGATGTTGTCTTAGATAATCTATTGATGAATTTAGAGTTGACGGTGAGGTCTTCTTCGGTTGGCATTTGTGGGAATGTCGCTTCAAAGCCTTGACGAGAGAGATTTTGATTCAAGAATTGATTCAAGAAACTCATTTCGTCTTTATTGTTTTGATAGAAGACTGGTTCAACTTTAGTGCCGGTCACTGGGTCATTTTCAAATCTAACATCAGCGGCGAGATTCTTAGTGAATGAATCGGCATCTGTATGAGCATCTGTACCGAGATAGAAGGAGTAATTACCCGCTTCTAATTCATAACCTTTGAATTCGTTTTCGTTAGCGTCTTCAGAGTCGAAACTAGCGAAATCATATGGAGTAACTTTGATATGAAGTGGTTCGGCTGTTGTTTCACCAGCATCTAACATTGGGGTTTTAGCAAAACCGACAAGCACTTTATAAGCTTTTTCGATTTCACCGGATTCATATGGCGCGGAAGCGTAAACTTGAACGACTTGTTTACCGGCTTTGCTACCAGTGTTTTTGACTTTCACATCAATGGTGAAATCTTCATCAGCTTTAAGAGCGGCCGCTAAAGCGGACTTATTGACGATTTCTTGTTCGAAGGTGGTATAGCTTAAGCCATAACCGAATGGATATAAGACATGTTCGTTATACCATGCATCACCACTACCAGTGGAAACTTTTTCCATTTCCGCCCAGCGGGTTTCATAATAACGATAACCTAAGTAGATACCTTCTTCGTAAGCGACGGAGAAATATGGTTGTAATTCACCATCCACTAAATAGGCATCGCCCATTGTGGAATCACTTTCGTTAACGGCATTATCACCAAAGTTTTGCCATGTTGGGTCTTGGTCATAATGGGTATAGACGGTATCGGTTAAGTGACCACTTGGGTTAACAGAGCCATTAAGGATTCTACCTAAGGCCATGATACCTGTGGCACCTGGGCTACCGATTAAGATAGCAGCGTCAATCTTTGAGTTGTATGCTGGATCGCTAGCAATCTTAAGGAAAGCCATATCGATGTTATTAGAACCGTTGAATAAAACGATGACGTGAGCAAAGTCTTGCGCACAGATGTGTTCTAATAACGCTCTTTCGTTGGTATCTAATTCTAAATAGTGACGTCCGGCGACACCATCAGCGGAAACACGTGGTAAGTCCCAGTTTTCACCAGCGATACGAGAGAAGACCACTAAAGCGGCATCTTTGTAATCAGCATAGGTGCTAGTAATATCAGTAGTATACTTTTCAACTTCTGTTTCACCAGTTTTTAAAAGTGGAATACCATCACCGTGTTCCATTTTTGGGTTGGCGCTGCGGCCACTACCGGAACGGGCATTATCTTCATAGAAGCTCTTAAGAGCTGGGTTACATTGAAAACCAGCTTCATTAAGAGAATCATAAATGGTCTTAAGTGGGACGGTTTGTGTTGGAGCAGCAGAACCAGAACCACCATAGACTAAATTGACAGAGTTTTTACCAAAGATAGAAACTTTGGCGCCGTTAGCTAATGGGAGGGCATTATTTTCGTTCTTTAAAAGAACCATGCCTTCTTCACAAATTTCTTGTGTGACTTTGTTACCATTTTCTAAGGCTTGTTCTTTGTTTTCAAAGTCAGGGGTAAAATATCTAAACTTAACGTTTGGATCGATAACCGCTCTTTCACCACCGAGAACACCATTAATTAAATCTGGTAAGACGGCAGTCGCGACCACGTTAACGGCCACGATAATGAGAACAAGAGCGAGAGTTGTAATACCCCAAGCGAGTACTTTTTTACTTTTTATGAGCTTTTTGAACACGTTCATAAGCGATTCCTCACTTATTCGAGTTGAGAAGCTTTGGCGTTAAGCCAAGAAAGTGTTTGTTGTGTTTCAATTGTAATGCAGTCAATCATTGGCGCTGTAGCAGCGGCTGTACCATATAATAAATCTTCATTGTCTGTGATCATTTCAATGGTATTTTTGCCGGCCACTAATGGGATATTGACGCCTAATTGATAATCAGCGAATTCTTTCCAACCTTCACCTTGAAGTGGGACGTTTGTGAAATCGATTTGACCGTAGTCAATATCGTTGCCATTCACTTTGATTGGATATTTGGAAACGTTTGTACCACCAGCACAGCTGATAGAGAACGCTTCTTTATATTCAGCGGATAAACGCATATCAATTTTGGCTGTACCAGCAGCATCAGAATTGATTTCGAATTTTAAGTTGTTGCCTTTGACATAGAGGAAGTGGACAAAGTAACCATTGGATGCTTTAGCAGCACTATTTTCATCTTCTTGGATTAAGCCTTTGCCAGCTTGACCACCAGAATATGTCGCACCTTGCATACCGATTGTGCCTTTTGTGATAACATCACAATATTCGGCTTCGAAACGATAAGCTTTTGGAGAACCAACAGCACCCCATTTAGCATAGAGTGTGGTATCAGCGGTGAAATGACGTGTGAAGTCATAATATTCTTGTTGGGTGTCTTTATCGACAGTCCAACCGATGAAAGCATAACCGTCACGCACTGGATCGGCTGGTCTTTCAACCGCTTGTTTTTGAATGACTTTGACCACTGTTGGGGCTGGAGCGCCACTATAGTTTAAGTCAAATGTGCATTTGAGTTCGGCTAACCAGTGAGCGAAAACCTTTGTGTTCTTTTTGATTGGTTCTTCAAAGTCGAATTCAGAGTCTTTGTCTTGGTCATCGTGCCAACGGTCGAAGATGTAACCTTCTCTTTCTGGTACTTCTTCTGGTTCATCAACACATTCGCCTTTTTTGACTTTCACTTCTTTGAAGACGTCTTCCGCACTATTCTTTTTGTAGTTAAGACGGAATGTAACTGTGAGGCCATCGCCACCATTACCACCTTCTTCACCGTTACTGCCACAAGAAGCAAGAGCGGTTGAGAACATGAAAACGGTTGCGAGAATCAAAGTTTTTGCAATTTTTTTCATAATTAATACCTCATTTCTAAAATTACAATGTTGTTTTTAATTTATGGATAAGGCTCCCACAAGAATAAACCTGTAGGAGCCAAATTCATTTTTTTAGATGGATTTGTTAGTAGTTATCTGACTATTCTTCTTTTTTACGAAGAGCTTTGACACAAAGCAAGCCAGCAAGAGCAAGACCGACCACTGATGTCATGAGGACAACAGCACCGACTTCGCCGAAGCAGCCTTTCTTCTTGTTTGGTTCAACTGGGCTTAAATCGCCAGCTTCGCCATTTTGTGGAAGAATGACTAAGCGAATTGTCTTACCTTTAACGGTACTACCATTTGTGCTTAAGACGTGAATCTTGATATCGCAATCTTTGGTTGGAACACCACTAATTGTGCTGCCATCAAAGACTAAGCCTTCTGGTAATGGAGTGGCTTCGTCGATTGATAATTCACCGCTACCAGCGTAGCTGATTTCGATATTGGCTTCTTCACCAACTCTTAAATCGTATCTTTCATCGGCTTCGATTTCAGCATCAACACCGATTCTAGAATCCATAACGCTACTATTAGCGATCATCCACATTTGTTCTCTGACGCTCTTTCTAACAGCGTACCACCAAGAATAGGATGGATATGTATCACCATCATACTTGAAGGTTGGGCAACCCATTTCTGCATCCCAGGAAGCTTCGATATAGCTACCGAAACCTCTTTGGTCTAAGTTAACGTTCATACCAGAGAGGACTCTGTTATTGACATTTTCGTAGCACTTGAAGTTAACGCTACTATTGCCAGAGTGAGTCATATCGGAAAGGACAGTGCCTTGGAAGCCCCATTCTTCACGAGTGACTTCTGTTAATAATGGATAGGAAGCAGCTGTTTCCATTAAACCTAAACGGTTGTAGGAAGACATAACACCAACTGAATGACCTTCTTGGAAGACCATTTGGAAGGATTTTAAGTAAATTTCACGTAAAGCTTGTTCACTAACGAATGTTGAGACACCTTCACGGCCTTTTTCTTGGTCGTTAACGGCGTAGTGTTTGAAGTAGCAGTAGACACCTTGTTCAGTGGCTGGGCCAACTGTGCAAGCAGCCATCTTACCCATTAAGAATGGATCAGCGGCGAAGTATTCGAAGTTACGGCCACCGAATGGGGAACGGTGTGTGTTACAACCACAACCTAACCAACCACCAGTGCCTTCCATACCGATCATATTGCCACGTTCAGTGACTAATTCGAGGTTCCATGTCGCGGCGACAATTGGTTCACCAGCCCAGAGGATGCCATTCCATTTGTTTGGACCATCAGAGTCTCTGGAACTTGGTTTACCGATGGAGTTCATCGCACCATTAGAGAAGTTACCATTGGCAACGTACGTTTGCATTTCGGACCATGTGAATTCATTTAAGAATTCAACCCATTTTGGATCATCTTGTGGGATGTTCTTCATTTCGGAGAGTTGGATACGATTAGCTTGAGATAAGGATGTAGCTTGTTGTGACCAACCTAATTCTTCAATGTCTTCTTTTGATCTATAAGCCGCTTGTGGGACGTATTCATATTCGTTATCAACATAATCGCCATCAGCGTTCTTGATTTGTGGGAGATCGAGATCGGCGAGTGTGAATTCGTGTGTTAAGAATTCTTCAACACGGCTATCGCTTGAAACCATACGATCTTCGATTGTTGGATGTGTTGGGAATGTGCCTTCGAAGTCAGCACGGGACATATGTGTGAATTCGATATCTTCTTCACTTGGTAAGGAGTTATAGAAACCTCTATCTGTGAAGCGGTTTTCGACTTTGTGACCTGTGTAACGGTCTGTTTCGTATTGGATACCAGCTTTTTGGACTTCGAATTTCTTTGTTTCATAGAATTCGTGAGCGTCTTTAGCGAGGATCACTTCATATTCACCACCATCGAGTTCATAACCAGCAAAACCGTTGTTGTTAGCATCGGTGTAGTCGTAGTTAGCAACATCTTGGAGGTAGAAACTTAAATTGAGTTCTTGGGATTCACCTGGATCAAGGATGTTTGTCTTGTCAAATGCGCATAAGACGTGATCAGCTTTTTCAATGCCACCCTTGAAGTATGGGGCTTTCCAATAAATTTGAACGACATCTTTACCAGCTCTATTACCAGTGTTTGTGACTTTGACTTTCATTTCGATTGTCTTGACTCCTGGGTTAAGGATTGAACCTTCATCATAGTTCATGGAGACGATTTCTTGTTCAAATGTTGTGTAGCTTAAGCCATAGCCGAATGGATAGATGACACCAGTGCCATCGTTATTTGTGCCGTTATACCAAGCTTCAGCAGCGGCTTCGTCTTTAAGCTTCATATCTTGATAGACTGTTTCGTAGTATCTATAGTCGACATAAATGCCTTCTTCATAAGAGACGTAGGAAGCTGGTTTAACACCATTTAAGCCACCTTTAACAATCTTGTATTCTTCACCAGTGGCTGTTCCACCTGGGAATTTTGTAATACCGAAGACAGAGCCATCACCTTCCCAACGTGGGGATTGTTTATTGCTATAGTTCTTATCGGTACCATAACTTAAGATTGGGACACCATCAGAGTCGAGCATTGTATCGTTTGGTAAATAGACTTTTTCACCATTGATTTCTTGAAGGTTTGTTTGAGCGTTATCCGCGAAGTTTTGATATGTTGGGTCTAATGTGAAGTCACGGCCCCATGTATCAACTGTTCTACCGGATGGGTTAACTTCACCTTTTAAAATTTCAGGAATAGCTTTACAGCCATCTTGACCTGGTGTACCGATCCATAAAACGCCTTGGATAGCATCATCTTTTTCGAACTTGTCGCATTGGAAGACGTTACCGGAGTTGACGATAACGATGATTTTGTTGAAGCCCGCATCCTTAACCATCTTGAACATATCTTCTTCGTTTTTGGATAATTCGAGATAGTGTCTTGTGGAGAAGCCATCAGCATCGAAGTCTCTTGCGTCACAAGTCTTTTCGTCAGCACCTTCTGTACCCCAACGAGCGATAACGATAATCGCGGCATCGTGATATTGAGCGAAGGAATCTTTGACAGCTTGAGTGTAACTAGATTGTGGAGTTTCACCAACGCAGTTATAACCAGTACTGGAATAGTTACCGGTACTAACTTTTGGACCACTGCCGGATTGGCTGCTGCTAGCATAGAAACTTTGAAGTGTGGAGTTGATTTCAAAGCCAGCACTTGTTAAAGCGGATTGCATTGTGGTACCAATGCTACCACCACCACCAGAACCACCACCATTTGCGGCCATATCATTACTTGCTTTACCGAAAATGGAGATTTTCTTCACATTCGAATCAAATGGAAGGACGTTGTCTTTATTCTTTAAAAGAACGAAACCTTCTTCGGCGATTTTGACGTTTAATTCCTTTTCTCTAGTGGAGAGATTGGAAGAATCACCAACGAATTTGTTGAATGGAATAGCCTGTTTAGCAGTCACGCCACCAGCTTGGCAAGCGGTAAGCATTAAACTACCTAATACGACAGGCCAAATAATTCTTTTTTTCATACGTATTTTCCTTTCTAAGTTATCTTGCATAAAGGCTTCGAAACGAACGCCGTAACATAATATAGTAGAAAAATAGAAAGACTATTTGTTCCACAGTAAATGGGAATATGCAAAGTATCTTATACATATATTGAAAATTATTTAAATTATAAATAATATGACAATCTTGTGATTTAACATATTTTTTTAAAATATAGATGGAGCGTAAAAAAAGGGGAGGTGCATGAACACAACCCCTAATTTTTATGATTTTAGTTTTACAAAACTAATCTTCTTTTCTCTTGGCTAAGATCACACCAAGTCCCATAACGGCAACAAGTGCCATTAAGGAAGAAGCAGCAACGATACTACCACCACAACCTTTTTTCTTTGGTTTTTCTGGTTCGATGAGCTCAACTTCTGGTGAGTTAGCAAGAACGATGAGTTCAAAGCTTCTACCCACTGTTGCAGTGCTATTATCATCAAACTTCAATTCCACTAAGACGTGGATGAACTTATTGAATGTCGCATCTAAAGAACCAGTGATGTGGTTGTTAGCAAAGCTGACACCTTCTGGTAATGGAGTGAATGGGTCAATCTTGACGTTGACTTCTTGGATGTTCTTACCATTATAAGACCCACCGACTTTGATTTCGCTTGGTAAGGTGACTTCGACATCGATATCTTCACCCGCTCTCACAGCGTATTGTCCCATTTCATTGACACCAGAGAATTCCATACCTTCAAGTGGAGTAATGAAGCTGCTGAGATATTTGCTAGAACGGATGTTCATCCAGATGCATTGTTGTGCCATTTTTCTCACTGCGTACCACCATGAATATGATTCATATGTATCGCCTTCGTATTTGAAGGTTGGGCAACCGAGTTCAGCATCCCAAGTAGCATTCATATCACCAGTATAACTAGAACCATCTAATTGTTGGTTACAGCCAGCGAGGATACGGTTATTGATGTTTTCATAGCAGTTTCTATTATGCGCACCATTGCTATGGTGAGTCATATCGGAAATGATACTACCTTTGAAGCCCCATTCTTCTCTTAAAACTTCAGTTAAGAGTGGGTAGCTAGCAGCGGTTTCCATTAAACCTAAACGGTTATAGGAAGACATGATACCTAAGGATTTACCTTCTTGAATTGGGAGTTGGAAAGCCTTTAAGTAGATTTCACGTAAAGCTTGTTCACTGAGGTAGGCAGAAACGCCTTCTCTTTCTTTTTCTTGATCGTTAACAGCGAAGTGTTTGAAGTAACTATAAACACCTCTATCAGAAACACCAGCGACCACTCTACCTGCCATACGGCCAGTTAAGAATGGATCAGCGGAATAGTATTCGAAGTTACGGCCACCGAATGGAGAACGGTGAATGTTGACGCCTGGGCCAGCCCAGCCTTGTGTGCCTTCGATTTTACCTTCCATACCAACGCAATCGCCTTGTTGTCTAGCTAATTCAACATTGTATGTTGCGGCAACGATTGGGCCAGAGACCCACCAAATGATTTTGAATCTTTGTGGACCATCGCTATCGCCAGTTGCTTGTTTACCAAAACGAGAAATTGCTGGGTTATGGTTGCTACCACCGGAGACGAATTGAAGCATTTCGCTATATGTCATTTGATCCATGAATTCATCCCATCTTGGATCATCCATGTCTGTATTCATGAGGTCAGTGACTTTGATGTTAACTGTACCATTTGTATTTTCCGCTTGTGTCCAACCTAATTCTTCGATATCTTCTTTGGTCTTATGAGCGGCTTCAGGAACGTATTCGAATTCAGAATCTTCACCATCTAAATCGTATAAGGTGAATTCGTGAGTTAAGAATTCTTCCGCACGGCTATCAGCACCCAAGGTTCTATCTTCAATTGTTGGATGGGTTGGGAAGGTTTCTTCGAAATCTTCACGGCTCATTTGTGTGAATTCAAAGTCATCATCACTTGGTAAAGAGCTATAGAAACCTCTATCAGTGAAACGGTTTTTAACTTCACCACCAGTGAATCTATCAACAGCGTATTGGAGACCTTTTTCTTGCACTTTGAAATCGACTGTTTCAATTTCTTCGTGAGCGTTTTTACCTAAAACGAGTTGATAATCACCACCATCGAGTTCATAACCGGCAAAGCCGTTATTATTGGAATCCATAAAGTCGTAGTTAGCGACATCTTGTAAATAGAATTCTAAAGTGACTTCTTGTTCGTCTTGTGGGTCTAAAATATCAGTTTTAGCAAAAGCACAGAGAACTTTACTAGCTTTTTCAATGCCACCTTTGATATAAGGAGCGCGGAAATATAATTGGACGACTTCTTTACCGGCGACATTACCAGTATTTTTAACTTTGACTTTAACTTCAACCTTAGTGTCTGGATTAGAAACAGCTTCTTCTGGAAGATTATTGGAAACGATTTCTTGTTCAAATGTTGTGTAGCTTAAACCATAACCAAATGGATAAACAACACCGCTTTCGCCTTCGTACCATGCATCAGCGGCATTTTCATCTTCCGCTTTCATGTCGTCGTATTTTGTTTCGTAATAACGATAATCGTAATAAATACCTTCTTCGTAGCTGACATAGGAGCCTGGTTTAACACCGTTTAAGCCACCTTTAACAACAAAGTTCTTTTCATCCGCCCAGTTTGGTTTTTCGTGGTCGGTATAGCTCTTATCAGAACCATAGGACATGACTGGATAACCATCAGCGGTAATCATGGTATTTTGCGCAGCAAAAACTGGTTTGCCATTAGCATCTTCAGTTAAGTTTGTTTGCGCGTTATCAGCGAAGTTTTGCCATGTTGGATCAAGGGTAAAATCTCTCGCCCATGTATCAACTGTATGACCTGATGGGTTGACTTGACCAGAGACAATTCTACCTAAAGCACCTGGACCAACGTCACCTGGGTTACCAATCCAAATAACCGCAGAAACTTTTGGATCGTCTTCAAAGACACCACATTCAAAAACGTTACTGGAGTTAATGAGCATAATGATGTGGTCGGTGTGTTTATGTAATTCATCAAATAAAGCTTGTTCGTTATCGGATAGCTCTAAAGCGTGCTTTTCTGTAAAAGCGGCATTATTGTTATCGCGGCAATCGCATGTCTTAAGGTCGCAACCTTCACTACCTTCACGAGTGATGAGTTGGAAGATGGCGTCACCATAAGTGGACATGGATTCAAGTTCACTTGAGGAATAAGAACTTAATGGAGTTTCACCAATTGTGACTTGGGAAACACCTGTCCAACCAGTGTTGCCATTGGTACGGCCATTCCCTGATCGAGAAGAACTATAGAAGCTCTTAAGTGTCGGGTTAACAGTACAACCAACTTCTGTTAAAGAGGATTCAAGATCGTAAGCGTATGATCTGACGTTTTGGTGAATACCACCCGCACCAGAACCAGAACCACCTCTTAAAAGATCGTTTGTCGCTTTGCCTGCGAGGGACACTTTTGCGCCTTCGGTTTTCATTGGAAGGAAGCCGTCATTCTTTAAAAGAACGAAACCTTCATCCGCTAACTGGGCGTTAACTTTAACAGCGTGCTTGATGTAGTCAGATTGATTATTGGCTTCGCCAAACATTTCGGCGTTAACAGCGTGCGGGCTTTTAGCAAAGCCTAATGGTAGAGCCATCGCGGCAAGAAAAATAGGAATAAGAATTCTTTTCTTCATATGTTTTTCCTTTCTAAGAAAAACGCCTAATTTGTCTCGTACGAGTACGCATTCAAAAAAGATAATTGAATTAATTATGTGCGTTTCCTTATATTTACATTATACATTTTAAATAAATTTAATCTTTATTTTATATGATAAATATGCGTTTTCTGTAACATTATGTATCTAGTTGCATATATGAATTTTTCTTATATAATAGATATGCTTTTAAGCAGCATGGGGTTGAATAGTTTCGACAGCGATGTGCTTAGCTTTAGCTGCAGCGGCCGGTAACCTTAAACCAAAACTAAAAATAACTGCCAACAGTTATATGAGAGCTCCTAGAGCTCAATCTCTCTGCTTAGCATAGTTCTACCCGACATAGGGACCGACCAATAGGGCCGGACAGAGCATCCTCCAAGGTTTTCTCCTTTCACGCTTGGTCAGGGTGTCATACCAAAAGGATAGGGAAAGAGAGTGGACTTGTTACTCTTACCGAAACTTAGTAAGTCTCGCGTAAACTAGTGAGTCAATATACGACCTTACGTTAAAATCTAAAATATTGTCTAAGCTGTAGACGCTTCTGCGGGTAATCGTTGGACGCCGGTGCGATACCGACCAGCTCCACCACTCGATAACTACTCTGGGAAACCGGAGTTTTTATTTTATAAACAAAAAACTTCCGCCCAACTTACGGAAGTTTTAGTTTAATCGCTTTTAAAAGGAGATTATAGCGATTTGATCCAAGATTTAACTTGGAGGTGAGAAGGAAATTTGTAAATCAATCAAGATTTACGCCCTCTATTATGCCGAAATAAATTGATACAATCATTTATTTTCGTGCTTTTTTTGTATAGACAAGTTTGCGTAGAAAAAAGGCCAACCCATTATGAGTTGACCTAATTTATAAGTTTTAGTCTAAGACTAACTATTCAGTGACTGTGACGGTAATCTTAGCTTCGAAGCCATTCCATTTTGCGGTGACTTCATATTCACCAGCTTCAGTAAAGGCTTGTCCATCTTTGATACCTGTACCATCAGTCCAACTGACTTCACTAGCTTTAAAGACAGCGGAGTAATTCAAGTTCTTTAAGATACGGTCAGCAACCCAACCAGATCTATCGAACACTTCACCGACTTTGAATTCAGTACCTGTGCTAGATGGGTCAATCGCTAAAGCGACTTCTGGATAGTACATATAACCGGCGATTTCCATGGAACGTGTGCCCCAAGAGAAGCCGAGGTAGATGTGAGCACGCCAATCATAGAAGCCACTTGCAGGTTCGAAGTTAATGAATTCGTATTTAGAGACGTTACCAACTAAGTTGAGGCAGTCTTTAGATTCATCAACATCTTCTGTGGCTGGATCATCAGCAGGAGCGTCTTTAGAAGAGTTATACCAGAAACCTCTAATGTCTGTACCACCGATTCTACCACCATAGATACCATCTTCCCAAAGGTAGATGCTACCATATGTTTCACTATAGTCACCTTGATAGCCTTCAGCGTATGCGCCTTCAAAGACGTAGACGAGATTATGACCAGCACGAGTACCGCTTTGTGTTGGAACACCACTCACCGCGGAGAAATCAGTATATTCATCTTGTTCTTCGATGAAAACTGCTGTTGGATCAAAGTCATATTCGTAAGCATCAGCGACTGATTTAATATCGTCGGTGATTGGATCAAATTGTGGTTCATCTGGGATTGGCTCTTCGCTACTAGAAGGAGCGACACTTTTACCAGAAGCATTTTTCTTCACTAAGTCAGCAGAGACTAAGGAAGAAACCAAGATAGCGGCTAAGACAAGAGCGCCAGCGCCACCAATTTTAGCTAAGTTAACAACACCTTCAACTTTCTTCATGTCAGCTTTTGCTTCGTCTTCTTTTTTGTAGAAGCCTAAGAAAGCGACAACGACAGAAACGATAAAGATGATGAAAATCATGATGAAATAGAAGAAGTTGAGACCAACGTGACCACCATTATACATAACCTTATTAGCAATACCGGCAAAGAAGTCAGCAATGACAACAACATCTTTCATAAATGCTAAGCCAATCATGACGACAGCGGCAATTTGAAGGAATCTATATTGAGGAACGATTAGAACGGCGATTTCCACTGCGGCACCCGCTAAGAGGAAAATACCGATTGTTTCAACGACTAAGCCTTCGGCTTTATTACCCATTGTTGGAGTATCTTCAACGCCTGGGAAGGCTGGGCTCTTATATGTTAAGAAGAAGAAGATGCCCATGAATAAAGATAGAAGTGCAACACCGGCGGCAATATAGTAACCGACAGATTTGTTTTTAAAGAAATTTAAAATCTTTTCCATACTATGTTACCTCCTTTCTATTCAGCACTCACAGGTTCGGAGTTATCATTTTCTCCACCTGCTTTAGCGCCTTTTAATGACATGATTTCGAAGAAGGCATAGACACCGACTAAGATAGCGGCGATACCAGCACTACCGATGACAATACCAGTCACGGCTTTCTTCCACCATGGATTTAATTGTTCAGCGATTTCTTCTTCGCTGACTGGGGCGACACCACCCATCCAAGATCTGCTCATCGCATACATGATGTATTTGTTGGCTCTTTGTAAATCTTGTAAGAGGGCACCATCGTGTTTACTTGTAATCCAGTCTCTTAATTGGCCACCACGGTTACCGTCTAAGCAGAATAAGTCGGTACCACTATGGAGCATGGCTGGACCATTGGAGTAGTTAGATGTATTACTACCTGTTAAAGCATCGTCAATAATTTGACCTCTATATTTCCATTCACCTCTCATGACGTTCATCATTAATGGTTCATGACATGCGGCGTATCTAACACCGATTCTGTTATAAGAAGTCATAATACCTAAGCCGTGGCCTTTAGTTAAAGCGCCTTCGAATGGCTTTAAGTAGATTTCTCTAAGAGCTTGTTCATTACAGAATGTAGCAACACCTTGTCTACCACTTTCTTGGTTATTTAAGAAGCAGTGTTTAATATTCATGATTAAACCTTTTCTTCTTGCTTCACCAACAATGTTAGCGGCGACATTGTAATTTAAAATAGCGTCTTCAGACATATATTCGGAAGCACGGCTACCATATGGGGTTCTATTAATATTGGCACCTGGAGCGTTAACACAAGCCACACCACAGAATAAAGCGTCTTCACCATAGAAACCACCAAATTTCTTTTGCATTTCGTGATCCCATGTACCTGTATATGTTGGGCCAGTTGGGAAACCAGTAGCCCATCTCTTATCACCGTATTGGTATTTGCTTAATAAGCCTTCTGGACCTTCGGCAACGGAGTTACCTGGTTTCATAACTTTCTTAACAGCTAAGATACCACGGTTATCACTGACGGAGATGACTAAGTCATTTAAGTTCATTTGAGAAATGAATCTATCCCAAACATCCGCACCATTTTCACCAAAGAATCTGCTATCGGCGTCTTCAACTTTACCATCTAATGGAACATTAGCCATTTCGTTGAAGGTAATCTTGTCATCGCCTAAATCGACGTTATAGACATCACCATCGCCATCTTCATATCTTGGAGCATCGGCAGGAACGTCTTTATAGTAGTTAGACATATCTCTTTCCGCACTTGGTGCTGGGTTACTTGTTGTAGCGGTTGGCCATGTGGTATCCCAGTGTTGTCTATCTAAGTAAGTGATGCCACCGGATTTACCATCATCGTGATTCTTTTCACCGACGAACCAGTTATAATCAGCGTCATCAAATTGGTTGACAACATCAACGCTTGGATCGTAGTGAGATTTTCTATAGGTAATTGGATCATCGTCAAATTCTAAGGTCTTGACGCAAGCGTCATTACCGATATAGGTTTCACCATTGTGGTCATATAATTGAGCACTTGGTTCTTTAACGGAAATGATGTTATTTAAAGCTTCGTGAGCACCATTACCGACAGCAAAATAATATTCGCCACCTTCTAAGATATAGGTTTTATTAATCTTGTAGTCGTATGTGGTTAAGAAATATTTATCGAAGGAGAGTTTAACTTTTTCAGTCTTGCCCGCTGCGACATCTTTCTTTTCATATGCCATTAAAGCAATTGCGGATTTACCTAAACCGTTTTCTTTATCGAAATCAGTATATGGAGCTTGGACATATAATTGTACAGAGGCTTTGCCATCCATCTCACCAACGTTTTTGACTTCGACTTCCGCTTCGATTGTATCGTTTTCTTTATTTTCCTTTAAGGAAACGATTCTTTGTTCAAAATTGGTATAGCTTAAACCAAAGCCGAATGGATAACCCATTTCTTCAGCGTAGTTCCAAGAACCACCTGTGGATTTATAAATACCTTTATTGCTATCAGCATTGCCTTGATTGAGGACTAAGTCTTCATATCTAGTTTCATAGTATTTATAACCAACATAGACGCCTTCTTTATAGACGACGACTTGGCTGTTACCAAAGTTTTGATAAGCGGCACTGCTGGAAGCAGAAGCAGCGAATGTATCTGGAGCGTGACCAGAAGCATTGACAACTTTACCTTCGGCATCTTTGCCCATTAAAACGTGAACGATACCACCGGCACCATAATAGCCAGGAACACCCATATAAACACAGGCGTCAATGCCATATTGTTCATCGTTAACCCAGTCAGTAGACATCGCTAATGGGGAGTTGATTAAGACGATAACCTTTTTGAATGTACCGTTATCTTTGTACTGTTTAACTAATTTTAAAAGATTAGCTTCGTCATTCTTAAGATCGAGTTGACCGGCACCTGGGTCGGTATTTTCTGTACCGATACGGACAAATGTAATAATAGCAGCGTCACCATATTCAGCTTTAATTGCGCTTTCTTTGGTTTCACTGTACCTTTCAACATTTGTTCCAGGAGAAGTCATGCTGCCTTCGTTAGAATAACCATTGAAGAGTTCTCTGTTGATCTCGAAACCATTTGCTTCAAAAGCGGCATCGAGCTTCACAACTAAGTTGTTGTTTGGCGCAGCACCACCGGCACCAGAACGCATGAATAAGTTCTTGCTACCACGACCTAAGAGGGTGACTTTTCTTTCATTTTCTTTTAATGGAAGGGCGTCGTTATCGTTTTTAAATAAAACAGAACCTTGTTCGACAGCTTCTTCACAGAATTTGTAAGAATCTTTGATCATCTTTTTCCAACCAGAGTTGGATAAAGAACCATCTTCTGCTGCGTAGGCTGAACCTTCGACTTCATCGGAATCGATTTTGTCGATTTTTTGTGTGGATAGACCTAAAGCGTCATTGATAAGACCTTCATTAGCGTTGGCGAGTTGTTGGGCTGCTAACACCAATGTCAAAAGGGCCACACCACTAACTGCTAGACCTAACCATAGTTTTGGCTTTGCCATATAAAATTCCTTTCCCGCATTTATGCATGCGAATAAAAAACATTAAAAACATTCGACATGAATTATTTTTTGTTCTTCACCTATTATTTTACCCACACTTGCGTGTATAACACGTAGGATTAACTTGCGATAAAGGCGTGTATGAATATGTGTGTGACAAAAGTAAGAAATATAAATTATAAGAAAAAAGCATCTTTTAAGATGCTTATATATTTTTATTCAATTTATTGCTCAGTCTTCTTGAAATCATTTAAGGCCTTGATGGAATCAGAGACACTATAGATGGTTTCAGTTTCATGAATGACTTGTTTGACTTCCACTTGTTCCGCGCCGATTCTACGACGATATTCTTTAGGAGTATAGCCATAATGTTTTATAAACATTCTATTCATGTATTTTGGATCAGAGAAGCCAGACTCATAAGAGATTTCTAATAAGGTTTTTTCCTTATTTGGCATTAATCTAATGCATTGTTCCATTCTCTTGATGTTGACGTAGTCTTGGAATGTCACACCAAAGAGTGATGTAAACAAATGAGAGAAGTGAGTTGGAGAAAGATTTTCTTGCTCCGCTAAATCTTGTAATCTAATTTGCGTTTCAAAATTAGCGTCGATATAAGAAATGATTCTTTCAATTCTTAAGTTCTTTTGTTTTAAATTATTCTTTTGTGCTTCAGAAATGATTTCATATGGCACATTTTCATAGCAGCGTGTTAAAACACGAGCAATGTTGCCTAAGATCTTTAATTGGTAAAGATTATCTTCTAAGAAATAAAGCTTAGCGGAATCAACGAGTAGACCAACGACTTCTTTTACTTGTTCTTCGCTTAAATAATCTCTTAAATTACAAGAGTTGAAGACGGTTGTTCTAATTTGTGGGAAATATTCTCGTAAGCAGTGATTAGAGATTTGGACAAATAAGAATAATGGAGCGGAATCTTTATATATATCTAAAACAATATTAGAAACAGGATTACGAGCGTAGGCGTGCACCTCGCCTGAATTAATCAGATAGACATCACCTTCTTTAATTGTGAAAGTGTGGTTTTTAATTTTAGCGACGCCTTCACCTCTTAAAACGACAAAAATTTCAAATTCATTATGGATGTGTTCGTTACGATGTTGGATGCGGTTAACTAAAAATTTGACGTGTTTAAGCTTTTCATAACGAATAAGCTCAATATCTAATTGCTTCATATATTGACTCCCTTATTTGTAAAATCAATATAACATAAACAAATAAGAACGCAACATAATCTTAATGACTATTATGCGTTTTATGCGCCATTAAAAACGATGTTTAGACATTTACACTACGTGTACTTCATCGATTTATTTATGACTATTTTTTTATTACTTTATAGAACAATTTTCTTAATTGTGATGGAAAACGCACTATTGACATAAAAAAGAAAAGAGTCGGAAACCCGACTCTTCTCATTTATTTAGAATAGTTACTATTAAGCAACTTTAACTAAACGGACAGCAGCGATGAAGGCGGAGTAGCCTTGACCACCGTAGTGAATTGTGAAGGAAGCAACACCTTCAGCAGCGGTAAGTTCGCAAAGAGGTTTTGTCCAAGCGACATTACCAATCTTTTCACCAGTACCTAAACCGTAGGAAGCATAAGTACCAGAAGCTGGGGAGACGTAATCGCCTTCGCTACCAAATCTGAATTGATAACGGCCAGAACCACCAGAAACGATATCTTGAGTTAATGTTGTTGCGGCAGCACAAGCGGATAAGCGGACTTCGTATTTACCAGCTGGTAAACCTGTGACATTCCATGTTAAATCGGATTTAAGTTTAGCTGGAGAAGCAACGGCTAATTCATAGCACATAGCGTGGCAAGCGGAGCATTCATGTGGAACGGCATCACCTAACGCGGTTTGACCTTCGCCCCAAGAGTGTTCGCCTAATGGGAGTTCTTGAGCTTCTTTAGCACCACAGACAGAGCATTTGACGTGAGCAACGCCGTGTGTTGTACATGTGGATGGAACGTCAGTAGCGGCTAATTCTTCATCAGAAACCCATGTATGGGCTTTGAGTTCTAATTCTTCAGTAAATTTCTTACCGCAGACTTCACACTTATAGTGTTTGACACCTTTAACTGTACATGTGGATTCTGTATCGGTTTCATCTGTATCAGCGACTAAACGGTGTTCGCCTCTATTGAATTTGAAGGCATCGCCTTCAGCAACTTGCCAGTGGGAATCATCATCTTGGCCAGCGAAAGCGGCATCAGCGGCTGGGTTGACATGAGCCTTTTCAACTGGTTTACCAATGAAGACGAAGTGGCTGATTGCTAAGTTGTAGCTATCGACTCTTTCGAAGGAAGCAGTATTTGCACCATTCTTTAAGAATGCTTCACCGATTAAGCAATCTTTGACTTCGGAATAACCACTACCGATGGAGGCATCGCCTTCAGCGGAAGCGTAACCTAACATATCGCCATATTTAACGTCTCTCTTATCGCCATAGTAGACAACGGATTCGTTAACTTTCATTTCAAAGTTACCATATTTAGCACCTTTGGTTTGGCTGAAGTATGTGCAGGAAGAGTTGCCTGGGTAACCATCCATTGCACCACGTTGATAGATTTGACCATCAAGATTGGCATCGAAATTGAATGCATAGGAGATCTTGTTGGTATTGGTGTTGAGTTTTAAGTAACCATCTGGTGTACCAGATTTGTTGGAGGAGCCTTCGGCCATTGTACCATCTAAGGCTTTCCATTCAACTTTAACTTCACCTGTGACATTGTTAACTGTCTTGGTGTAAGCGATACTACCATCAGCAGCTGGAACTTGTTGTGGTTCGGCCCATTCGGTATCAATTTCTTCACCAACGAAGACGACATCTTTAACTAAGGTGTTCATGGATTCGAGTCTTGTATAAACAAATTCGTTGACACCCTTATTTAAGACGACATCACCGAGACAGCCATAGCCATCATCGGAATAATCGGAAGCAGAACCGCTTAAGAAGTCTGTATAGACAACATTTGCTAAAGCAGCGATGTCGAGATCTTCACCGTTGATTGTGACTTTGATGTTTGGTTTGCCGTTGTAATCAAAGGCTTTTTTGCTAGAGTTGCTGCTCCAACCATCCATACAACCAAAGAGGTAAACTTTACCTTTGAGGTATTTGTCAGTTTTGATCTTGAAGGACCAAGATTGATTCTTGCCACTTAATTTGGTGTAGCCTTCTGGAGTACCATCTTTTCTTGTTGAACCAGAAGCATAAGTGACCACTGATTGATTGACTGTGTACTTGACAGCCTTGTCTTCTTCTGTACAAACAGCTCTCTTGTAAGCGACTGTTCCGGCTTCGGCGTCTGCAGCAACGTCAGCATCGGCACCCCAGATGTGACCTGTTTGGTCTTTTTGTGGAGCTGGAGCTTCGGAAGAGGTTGGTTGTTGAGAAGAGGATTTGTCTTGTTCGGATGAAGATGGATTTTCAGATTGGGAGACTGGATTTTCAGAAGATTTTGGAGCATCTTCGGAAGATTTGGCACCACCACAAGCTGTGAGACCCATTGCTAAACATACGCCCAAGATTGTTAAGATTTTTGTTTTGTTCATAAATCTTTAAACTTTTTTGCAACGTTTGTATAACTGTTGCGAAATTCCTTTCTTTAGAGGTTTTGCATTATTTGAATCACTAGAACCTCTAAGAAACTAGCAACTCAAAAGAAATGAAACAAATTTTTGCGCAAAAATGTTTTTTCTTTCACCTTTTATCGTATGTGTTATGCGTATTAGCATGTATGACATTTATGCGAATTAACAAAGACTTTTTTTAATCTATCTTTTATATGAATATAAAATAACTTTAGCCCACTAAAGTCGTAAAAATGCCTTTTTATAACTCATGCTTAAACAACAAAAAAGGGACTTAATTGAAAGTCCCTAATTGATTGTTAATAGATGTAATTATTTACCAAAGAGGATGTCGTTGACAATGGATTCGAGCATTTCTTGACGACCACTGCCTGGAAGTTCTGGTGCGCCTAATTTATCAGCGTATGCGGCTAAACCTTGGAGATCGATATCATCGTTAAGAATCTTCTTACCAATTTCTGTATTGTGGAAGGAAGAGTATTTGTTTTCGATGAATTTATCGATACGACCATCTTCGATGATTTCCGCGGCTTTGATTAAACCAAGAGCGAATGTATCCATACCTAAGATGTAAGCATAGAACATATCTTCCATGGTGTAGCTTGGACGTCTATTCTTAGAGTCGAAGTTGAAGCCACCGGTGAGACCACCATTCTTTAAGACTTCATACATACATTGTGTGGCACTGTAGACATCGAATGGGAATTCGTCTGTATCCCAACCTAAGAGCATGTCGCCTTGGTTAGCATCGATAGAACCTAACATACCGTTGATGGCGGAGATTCTTAAATCGTGTTGGAATGTATGACCCGCTAAGGTAGCGTGGTTAGCTTCGATGTTCAACTTGAAATCTTTATCTAAACCATATTGTCTTAAGAAGCCAATCGCTGTGGCAGCGTCGAAATCATATTGATGCTTCATTGGTTCTTTTGGTTTTGGTTCGATATAGAAGTCACCTTTGAAGCCGATTGAACGACCATATTTAACGGCCATCTTCATTAAGCGAGCAATATTCTTTTGTTCGAATAAGACATCGGTATTTAAGAGTGTTTCGTAACCTTCTCTACCACCCCAGAAGACATAACCTCTACCACCTAATTTAACAGTGATATCTAAGGCTTTTTTAACTTGGGCAGCGGCGAAAGCGTAGACGTCCGCACTATTGGTGGAACCAGCGCCGTTCATAAAGCGTGGGTTACCAAACATATTGGCGGTGCCCCATAAACACTTAATATCTGTACCTTTCATCTTTTCTAAGATGTAGTCAGAAATTTCATCTAATTCTTTGTTTGTTTCTTTGATGTCTTTGCATTCTGGAACTAAGTCAACATCGTGGAAGCAGAAATATCTGATGCCGACTTTCTTCATGAATTCAAAACCAGCATCAACTTTGGCTTTGGCGTGTTCCATGGTGCCTGGTTTTGCACCAAAGGATTTATCGGCGGTGCCTTGACCGAACATATCAACACCAGTTGCGCCTAAGTTATGCCACCAGGCCATCGCAAATGGTAAGTGTTCTTTCATTGGTTTGCCGAGAATGATTTGATCCGGATTATAGTAATGGAAAGCTAAAGGATTTTTGCTATCCTTACCTTCGAATTTAATTTCCGGAATATTTGGAAAAAATTCTTTCATATATATGTACCTCTTCGATTTGTATATTGACATAAAAGGTTTATATATAAATTGATTATCTTGCTATTTGAATACACTTTTTATTAGAACGAAAAAAGATAAAATAAATAAAAAAGACAAAGTCTTTTGCCTTCAAATCGTTAAAAGATTATTTAAAGGCGATTTTATAGATATAGCAAAATGATGAGACCCATTAATTCTTCGTGAGTGACAAAGCCAACGACTTCATATTCCCAGGCACCACCATACTTCTTAAAGTAGCGGCCATCGAACTGGGCAAATGGAGCGCCACCCCATCTTTTAATATAACCGTTTTCGTAAACGAGTTCCCATGGGCCACCCCATCTTTTAATCGTTCTTCCATCACGAAAATCCCATTCCCAGGCACCGCCCCACTTTTTCATCATGCCACGTTCAATGACATAAAGCCATGGGCCACCATATTCTCTGATTTTGCCACCGGAAATCTCTAAAAGATAAGGACCACCATATCTACGCAAGTACGCCATACACTATTATTTTATAATGAATTTAATGAATATTGTTCTAAAGAAAAACGATATTTGTTTACACTTTTAAATATTATTTGTAAAATAATTTGGCACTGAGGTAAGTAAGATGAAAGCAAGAACAAAAGAAATATTAAAAGATGGCTTTGGATCATTAGTCAATAATGCATCAGCAATTAGAGGGGCAAAGAATGGACCATTATGGCTCACCATTTTGTTCTTCATTTTTTCACTTATTCTTCCAATCATTCCTCTTTTTGTGCAACAAGCCACCACTAAAGGTTCTTCTTTCTTAAATAACTACTCCTATGGTTTAGAAAGATACGTCACAAGTATCGCCATGGATTTAGAAAGTCAAAACGTTGAATTTGGTATCGATGAAGAACACATGTTAAGTGTTTCTGAAAATGGTACCGCGGTTGATTTTGCTAGCTATGGCAGTGCTAATCCATATGCTGTTTATAAGAATGATGTGACAAAACAATATGAATTTGTTGTCTATTTAAGCGACGCCACAACCAACAAAGAAAAGACTGCTCTTAATACTTTAATCACCACTACTTATTATGGTTTAGGTGGAACAGAAAAAGTCACATCTGCTGATAACGCTTATATTCCAAGCTATATGATTCTTTTCAAAAATGGTGTCTATGTCGCTATCTATGGTGTCGATTCCACTAAGGTTGCAGCCTATTCTTATAATGGTGATTTCAAAACCATCGCTGCTAACGATAAATGTTTAGCCACTTTATTAACTGTTAAAGATAAAGAAGGTAACGATGTTGCTCCAAGCATCATCAGCAAAGCCTACACCGAAGGTGTTTATAAAAACTTCAAGACATTCTTAAATAAATCTTATGATACTTTGAAGATTAAAAATACTTGGGTTACATCTGCGATTTACCTAGGTATCTTCTTCGGTCTTAACGTTATTATGGGCTTCTTAATGTGGCTATTAACCCGTGGTAAAAACAATCCAAACAATTACTATTCACCATGGCTCACAGAAAAGATTCAAGCTCGTATGGCTTTAGCGCCAGCGCTTATTACTCTCGTGGTTGGCTTCTTCTTAACAAGTCAAACTATGTTGATCTACATCATCACCATCGGCATGAGAGTGATGTGGGTCTCAATGAAAGAATTAAGACCAATTCAACAATAGTTAATCACCATAATCACTACCACGTGACTTATCTTCCGCGAAGATTTGTAATGGATCAGTGACATCAGTAATTTCTAAAAATATAAAATTGTCGATCTCGGTTAATGGATGTTCAAAGTTACCCGTGAAGACAATTTTTTTATTCTTCTTCACTAGTTCTTCCATTTTATTGATAATCAAATGATATTTTTCTGGATAATGGTCTTTAAATCCCATTAATTGGGTATAAAAGACTGGTTCTAAATAAAAGCATTCACCACTTGGATAATGAAATAGAGCACAGAAAGGATTTTTGGTATCTATTTCTCTTTTTAACTCTTTCCATTCTTCATATTCTCTCATTTGTGGTAAACCTCGTTTCTATTAATCTTAAAAGCGCGATAGATTTGCTCTAATAGTATTAGTCTAGTCATTTGGTGAAGGAATGTCATGTTAGATAAACCAATTCTATCGTTACATCTATTCTTAAGTTCGTCACTTAAGCCATAAGAACCACCGATGACAAAAGAAATAATCGCTCCCCCTAAAACAAACTTATCTTCGATATAATTAGCGAATTCTTCACTACTTGGTTGTTTCTTTACTAAATCTAAACCAATCAGGTATTCATTATCTTTTAATAATTTAAGGATTCTTTGACCTTCTTTGTTTTTCGCGGTAATAATGTCACCACTACTAGGATTATTTGGAATAGGTTCATCGTTTACTTCAATGATTTCCACTTGGGTATATGGTTTTAATCTTTGAACGTATTCATTAATGCCTTGTTTTAGATAATCTTCTTTGAGATGACCAATAGCGTAGATTTTAATTTTCATGATAGTCACCTCCGGTTAAAGATTCTCTTTGTTTCGCGCATCTAATCAAATATTTATCAAAAGAGACACCAAAATGTTTGAAGATCTTTTGATAGGCTTCAAGAGCGACTTCTGGAGTATTTGCTTCTTCAGAAAGATGGGCTAAAACAATTTCTTTAGTGTGTTCTCCCGCGATAGCAATAGCGGCGATCGCACTATCTTCATTGCATAAGTGTCCCTGGTCAGACATAATCCTATTTTTAAGTTCAAATGGACGGTTTGTGTGAAGTAACATTTTGATATCGTGATTAGATTCAATAATTAAATAAGTTGGATCTTTAATTAAGGGTAAATTTTCTTCTAAAAAAGTACCGGTATCTGTCATATAGAATAAAGATGAATCTTTATCTTTAATTAAAAATCCACATGGATTAGTAGCGTCATGACTAGTCTCAATAGGGGTTATTTCAAAATCATCTATTTTAAAGGGCGTATTAAGCATCACTACATGACTTAAAGAAGATGGTAAAGTACCTTCTAAAGCGTACATGATTTTAGGGGAAATAAACTTAATACCAGAGATGTGATCAGCGTGGTCATGAGTAAAAAGAGCCCCTGTGATATCGCTTTTCTTTAAATTGATCTCCGCGAGGCCTTCTTCTAAACGCATTAAAGTAATACCCATATCAATGAGCAAAACTGTTTTATTACTCACTACAACAGTAGCGTTGCCTTTAGAACCTGACGCAATGATGTGGAAATACATTAGTCTGCACTATCTTGATTGATTTCACGCATTTGTTTGAGCCATTCTTCACTTGGTTCATCAAATCTACCGAATGACTTATAGAAGAATAAATATGATTTACCGGTTTGGCCATTTCTATTTTTAGCGATGTTAACTTCAACGAAAGAGACATCACCCACCATGGATTCACCAGTAATCTTTTCTTTTTGTTCTTTGACCATTTCGAAACGTTCACTACCAGAGAGATTTTTCATCTTCTTATCGCCAGCGCTATTATTTGGATTCTTAGAATCCTTATAATAGTCTTCACGGTAAAGTAACATGACGACGTCAGCGTCTTGTTCAATGGAACCAGAGTCTCTTAAGTCAGAGAGGATTGGGCGTTTATTTTCACCACGTTGTTCAACAGAACGAGATAATTGTGAAACAACGATAACAGGAACTTTTAATTCACGGGCTAAAGCCTTTAAGGCTAAGGAAGCTTTACGAACTTCTTCTTGACGGGAATCACTACTCTTAGTGTTACCAGAAGAAACTAAGCCTAAATAGTCGATAATGATTAAGCCAAGATCTGGGTGATTGGCTTGAAGTTTTCTACTTTTAGCGATGATATCCATGAGTTTTCCGTTAGGAGAATCATCGATATAAAGTGGAAGGCTACCAATTCTAGAAATAGCGGTACTAACTTTCGCTCTATCAACACCCACAAGGTTACCAGTGGTAATTTTGCTTAAGGAAACGGAAGATTCAGTACCGATTAAACGGGTAACGAGTTGTTCCGCAGGCATTTCTAATGAGAAGATAGCAACAGGCTTATTGGTACGGTTAGCCGCTCTATAGGCAAAGTTAAGCGCTAAAGCGGTTTTACCAACAGATGGTCTAGCGGCAACAATAATCATGTCACCAGCGTGGAAACCTTGGGTAATCTTATTGATGGAATCAAAACCAGTTGTTAAACCATTAACACCGTCGGTTTTAACTTCTTTTGGTGTTTCAATGGACATCTTAACTTTTTCGGCAACTGTGCCAATGTTATGGAAATCGGAAATCCTTCTTCTTTCACAAGCATCTTTAAGAAGAGCTTCACTATCTAAAATGAAGTCATTAACATTATTAATTTCATCGGTTAAGAAACGATGATCAATATCTCTACATGATTGAATTAATCTTCTTAAAACAGCTTGGTCATTAACAATGTTAATGTAAAAATCAACCGCAGATAGGGCCACCATCGCATCTGAACATTCTTGTAAGTACTCAACACCACCAATGGATTCGAGTTCTTTCATGTTCATTAATTCTTCAGTGACAGTTAATACGTCAACCGCAAAGTCTTTATCAAATAAGTTCTTAATGGCACGATAGATTAATTGATGTTTACCTAAAAAGAAATCATCTTCCTCTAAAGTGGAAAGAACGTTAAACATGCATTCTCTAGATTGCAGAGCGGAGCCTAAAACAGCTTGTTCAGCTTGCTCGTTATATGGTAATTCACGATTAGCTTTTCTAGTAGCCATATTACTTCTCCTCTCCTTTTATTTCGACATGGACCTTACCGATGACACCTTTATATAGTTCGACACCAATGTGATGATAACCAAGTTCATCTAATGGTCCTTTATCCACGAATTTTCTTTTATCAATTTCGATACCAAGCTTCGCTAATTCTTCGGCGACTTGTTTTAAAGAGACAGCACCGAAGAGTTTGCCTTCTCTACCGGTTTTGACTTTAAAAACGAGAGTAATACCTTCGAGTCTTTTAGCGAGAGTTTCAGCATCCGCTTTCATTTTGGCGGCTTGTTCTTTTCTTTCTTCTTGTTGAGTTTCCAAGACTTCCGCGCTCTTTTTAGAGAGTGGTACTGCTAAATGGCGTGGGAAGAGAAAGTTATTGGCGTAACCATCGCTGACTTCGATAGTTTGGTCTTTCTTGCCGACTTTTTTAACGTCGGCTAATAAAATTACTTTCATACTATTCTTCCTCCTCGCTAGTAGCTTTTGGTAAAGCGGAGTTAGTAGCTTCAGCTAAGGAAGTTTCTAAGACGACAAGAATCTTTTCTTTAACAGCTTTTAAATCAGAGCCGTTGAACATAGCGGCAGCAGAGGTGAAATGACCACCACCACCGAGTTTTTCGCTTAATAATGAAACGTTAACTGTACCATCACTACGAGCGGACACTCTGATTTCTTTATTAGAGACTTTTCCAATAACGAAAGCAGCATGGACACCTTTATAGGTGAGACATGTATTAGCCGCTTTAGCGATTGTGGCATAGTCATATAATCTATCTTGTCTAGCTGTGGCGATAACCACACCATAGAATGGGGTTTCTAAGTTAGTTGTGATTTCAGTCACTTCTTTATGTTCTTCATAATCGTCTTTTAAGAAGTCATCTGCTAAGGAGTTATCAGCGCCGTATTCTTTTAGAATAGTAGCGGCTTCAAATGTTCTAATACCGGTACTTCTACTTCTAAAGAAGCCAGAATCTAAGAAGATACCAGATAACATAATTGTGGCGTAGGTACTTGGTAATTCAATCTTAGGATTGATAGAGGAGAATCTAATGAATTCAGAGATTAATTCACAAGTACTGGACGCTGCTGGGTCGATATGGTTAAAGACTGGAGATTCAATATATTCTTCCGCTCTTCTATGGTGGTCGATAACGACAATCTTAGAAGCCTTATCCACTAGTTTTGGTGCCATGACCATGCCTGGAGTATGGACGTCCACGACTACTAATAAGGTGTTACCATCGATGATCATTTCAGCGTCTTTTGAGTTAACGATTAATTTATCTAATTCATCTTTACCAAATGTCGATGTTAAAGCGGTTCTTGTCTTCACTTCGGTATTTTTTAAGTCAACAACGATACGAGAGTGTTTGTTCAAACGATTACAAATGGCTTTCATACCTAAACAGGCCCCTAAAGCATCCATATCCATATTAGCGTGACCCATGATTAAGACTTTTTGTGAAGCGTTAATTAAGGAGATAAGGGAGTCAGCTAAAACACGAGTCTTAACTCTGTTACGTTTTTCTTGGGCTTCAGATTTACCACCATAGAACTTCATTTCTTGACCATAAGCAGAGACGACAACTTGGTCACCACCACGAGACATAGCGATATCTAAAGCATCGTTAGCGAGGTCATTTAATTTGTTCACATCTGGGAAGTCATGAGCAATACCCATGGATAAGGTTAATGGGATTTCTCCACGAGAGGATTCACCACGTACTTTATCGATGATAGAGAACTTATCATTGAGCATTCTTTCAAAGGAGGCATAGTTACATAACATGGAATAACTATCATCTTTAATTCTTCTAAGAAGAATGCCATATTCTTTAGCGTAGTTAAAGATGTCGTTTTTAACTTTAGTGACAACGTCATTGAAGTCGTCATCACCACGGACAACATCATCATAGTTATCAATGGCTAAAATACCGATGACTGGCGCTTGTTGAGTGGAATAGTTAAAGGCATCTTCATAATCATCGATATCTTTAAAAATCCATAAACCCGCTTCTGGGATTAATTTAACGGAATAGAAACGATCACCGAAATAGACTTTACATGTACTTTCAGTACTAGTGGTATCTCTTAAGACAGCGAGTTCTGGTTTCCATTCAATGATGTTCTTATCCATGATTTCGATATGTCTTTCTTTGAATAGGTCGTTAGTCCATAAAACAACGTTTTCATCATTGGTGATTGCTAAACCAATCATCGCAAAGTTATAAGCTTCTTGAATATCACTACCGATAACTTCCGCGGCTCTTAAGTCAGTCTTTTGTCTTAAAGATGTTAATCGACGGATGATAATCCAAATGAATAAGCTATCAAGAAGAATAACACCGATGACAATACCCACTAAAGCGTATCTATTTAAGACATTTTGGAAGTTAAAAAGATTAAAGAAGAATAGGACCGATAAAACGATACCAAAGACTACTTCAAGAAAGATGATAGTTAAAGCAAATATTTTAATAATTTTAATAGTTTTTCCCATGGTGCTTATATTATATATACTGTTTGAAAAATAATAAATACAAAACGTAAAAACGTGTGTATTTATTAAATTAAAAACTAGCCCAGTGGACTAGTTGATGTTTTAATTGGGGTTTGTGCTAGTATTATAGACTAGTTGTTTTATTAATGTCTAATAAAATATTAGAAAGTTAAATCTTTAGCGATGTCCCACACTCTAGAAGCAACGTATTGAGCACCTTCTTTTGTGAAGTGGACGTTATCGTTATTTGGTCTTAGATATTTAGAGGCAAAATCCTCTGTGGCTTCGAATTCTTCACGAAGATCTAAGACTTCAAAACCATATTCGTCCGCTAAATCGCGTTGGATTGGATTAACATAATCTCTAATCTCATCATTAGGAATACCAAATTGGTTTGGTGTCACTACTGGTGGAGAGACCATCATAATGAATCTAGCATTTGGGAATTGTTCAACATAGGAATCAAGAAGAATACGATATTCATCTTCAAATTGATCTTTGGCTTTTTCCCAACCAGTGGCATCGTTTGTGCCTAACATAATAGCGAAGATATCTGGGGCAAGTTTAACTGATTTTTGATACACGTCCTGCTTAATATATCGCATTTCAGGATCATCCCAAGAACCACCATAACCGGTAACAGAGATGCCATTAACACCACAATTTTCAACCGCGTATTTATCGCTAACGTATTGGCTTAAATATGTTGGATAAGATTCATTAGCCCAGTAATGACCAGCGGTTAAAGAGTCACCACAACAGGCGATATGATACTTTTCTTTAACGAAAAATTCATACTCTAAAGTAACGCCTTCACAAGTGATTGTGGCTTTTTTATCATCTAACCCTAAAGTATGACTAACTTCGAGTTGAAATTCGACCTTTTGTGTGTGGCCACATTTAGAACATTTCTTGCTCACTTCTAAACCAGTGGGATCAAAGCTATCACCGACGATATAAGTTCTTTTGTCTGAATTTCTGCTGATAAAATAAGAATATTCGTGGTCACATTTAGAACCACAACCCGCTAATGCGGACATTAAGATAGGTAAAAGTAAGAGGAATCTAGTTTTCATATTAATCAATTGCTAAGAATGTATAGCTGGTCTTGCTATAGAATTCTTCTCCTGGTCTAAGAATTGGATTTTCGAAATTATCATGGTTAATCGCATCAGGCATCATCTGACTTTCTAAACAAATGTTGCCGCTACCATCTTTATAAAGTTGTAATCCTGGTCTATCTGTATGGACCAAAACGGCTAACTTAGATGTGTTACCAGTTAATGTGGCGACATGACGGAATCCTTCGCCGTTTAAGACATAGTTATCATCATAACTCTTCGATTTATCGAAGGCTTTCTTTTCTCGATAATCAAATTGTGTGCCTGCGACAGGCGAAATATCACCTGTTGGGATTTGATTGCTCAACGGGGTGTAATTATCTGCGTTAATCATTAAATCAACGTTATCATAAGATCTATTTCCATTGATATCGATGAATAGGTGATTAGTAGGATTACATAAAGTTGCTTTATCTGTAATAGCGCTATATTCAATCTTTAATTCACCTTCGCTAGATAAAGTATATTTAACTGTCATATCCATGTTACCTGGATAGCCGTTTTCTCCATCATTAGAATGGATTGAGTAAGTAATTGTATCAGCGGTTTGACTAACTTTAGTCCAATCTTTGGTGGCGAAAGGACCACGCCAAGAGTTCATGCCGCTACCGCTTCCACCATGTAATGAGTTCTGACCATCGTTTTTACTGACGCTGTATGTTGTACCATCAATTTTAAATGTGCCGCCCGCAATACGATTAGCGCATCTACCGACAACAAAGCCGTCTTTAGCGACTTGCTTTCCGTTCCAAGTAATTCTATCAATGCTCGCACCTGTTGCTTTAAATTTCACGGATAAACCACTATCAGTGTAAAGCTCATTCTCTTTCATTGGATGAGCTGGATCACTTGATGGTTCTGGTTCGCTTGATTCTTCTTTTGAGGATGAGACGATATCGTCAGAGGATACTTCTACTTGAGAAGTAGCACTTGGCTCTTCGCTGCTTTTTTCACTAATTGGTTGACTGCTTGAGGAACCACAAGAGGATAAAGCAGTTATCAAAGATAATAAAATAAGTGTACTAAAGATCTTTTTCATATGTTTCACCTGCTCTTATAGTGTGGCACGTTCACGCTTTTTTGTATATGTCTTTTGTGTGAAAAACAAAAGATAATTGTTTTAGAGAAGAAAAAACCACTTACTTAGTGGCTTCTTCTTTTTTATTTTTATGTGTTAAGAATAAGACTAATTCAAATGCGCCATAATATATCGCAATAAATGCGGTCATCGATAATAAGACAAATAAGTCATATAAGAACATACTGCCATGAGCCCAACCTTCAAATAAGGAGAATGGAGTGCCCGAAGAGCTCTTAAAGAACATGTAGTTATAATCGAAACTATAATCTACGATTAACGCTAAAGCGGCAAAGACATATAAAACTAAGATAGTAATCCAAATATCTTTGATTCTCATGCTATATAAACCAACAAAGATTAAATACAAAGAAACAAAGCCTGGAATACAGTGATTAACATAGTTATGGATGGAGAAGAAACACCAGATTTGGTTATTGCCAAATGTGCCTGCGTTGAACCACGCCCCCATAAATGCAGTTAAAATACCTAAGATGACGCATAAGTCAAAAGCAATCTTTTGGACTTTCCCTTTGCCCCACGCCGCAAACGGAATAGCGAATAATTGGATATCGCACATGAATAAAGGCAAGATGTCTCTAAAGATATCGTGGAAATAGCTATCGCCTTTTCGCGTTCTAATAAAAGTAATAATGATGTATAAGACTTGGAAAGATAGATGGATGATTGCAGATATCTTAATTGGCTTTAATTGCTTTTCTAAATCTTTTCCTTTAAGTTTTAAGCCAAAATAGATGGCTAAACCAATAAATAAAAGAGTAATTATTGTTGAAACAATAATATGTTCTGGTTTGAAGTAGCAGTCGACAGAATCTGCGCCTTCTAATCTAAAGAAGTTTTTAATAAACCAATCCATGCCTCACTATTATGTGAAAGATAGATATTCTTGTCAAATAAAAAAGCCCCTCGTTTAACGAAGGGCTCAAACTTGTTATTTATTAGGCAAGTTGGAAATAGATTTGGTCTTCACCGTATTTAAGCTTGATGTAGATGGATTCAACATTGAAGTCTTGTAAGACGGTGTATGTATGAGTGGAATAGTTATGAGAAATATAAGCTTTCCAGTTCGTGGATTCAGAATTACCACCGAATGACCATGGATCGATATCAACTGTCCAACCAGCATTATTTTCAAAGTCATAGAGTTGGAAGACTTGGTCTTTGGCAAAACTTCTATGATTGATCAAGTGTTGTTGGAAACCGTTATCATCATTTGTTCTAACCGCGGCCATATAAGATTCATCAGAGAACTTAAAGCCAAAACCTGATGTTGGTAAAGCACCAGTACTTGATGGGGTGTATTCGCCTGGAGTTGGAGGGACAACTTCACCGCCACCGCCATGGTTACCACCGCCTTGGCCACCACCTTTACCGCCAGTAAATGAGGCATAAAGGATTTTATTTTGATAGCCAGGAGCTTTTAAGTATTCAGTGAGCTTGCCATCATTGTTATAAGCAACCCAACACACAAAGTGTGAACCTTCAACAGAGGAAGTGACTTCGTCATTTGGTAATAAGTCACCGACTTTTGCACTGAATTCCACAGTGTGTTCTAAGAACATTGATTCAATCTTAGTGTTAACTGGATTACCTTTATATAAGCCATATTCACCAAAGACTAAATAGACTTTGACTTCTGTGCCCGCTGGTAATTCATCGCTTGGAATGACAGGATCACTGCTTGGTTGAGGAGCGACACTAGAACTTGGCTCAACATTGCTACTTGGAGTGACTTCACCACTACTTGGTGTCACTTCTGAACTTTGCTCAGCATCAGAAGAAGATTTCTTACCTGGTTTACCTTGACCGTTATATTTCACACAGCCACTAATTGAAGTAAGGATGAGAGGGATTAAAACGAGTAAAACTTTCTTTTTCATATTCACGCCCTCCTATTTCTTGAATACCGATACGGACCATTTTACCGCACCGATATCGCCGCCAGCATTACTTGGCGCACCACCCATGGTTTTGACATTAGAGTAGCCAGAACCTGGATTCATTAAATAACTACCAGTACCAATACCAACGTTAATGTAAATCTTAAGCGATTCATTGTTACTGCCGTAGACATCTAAGACTAAGACTGTGCCACCACTGGAATTATCAAAGTTGAGCTTAGCGCCCTTTGGATAAAGTTTCTTAATTGCGATTAAGTCTTTATACCAGTTATACATGGAGTTAGGGTCAGCTTTTTGAGTTTCAGCGTCTGCTAAGGTCTTATTGTAGCTATCTAATTCAAATTTATAAGCACCAGACTTATAGTCTGCTCTAATTGATGTATCTTTCCATAAGAATGGTTGACGATACCAGATATCTTCGCAGTTTTCTGAGCCATACATACTAACGTGTTGATCAGTATTAGAGGACATACCGAGTTCATCACCATAATAGATCCAAGAGACACCTGGATTTAATAAAGTGACAGCAGCATGAATCTTGGCTTTATTCACTTGATCACCTTGGCCAGTGACTTTGTTTAAAGCGGTTGTGCCCGCTAAGGTACCACTACCATTGACTTGGTTAATAGCACGCATAACGTCATGGTTGGAAGTGAAGGCACCATCGATGAAGTCTGGTCTAGAACCACCCATAATGCTATATGGATTCTTACCATCATCGACCAAGACGTTATTGCTTGTGGAGAATGTATCAAATGTTTCTGCTGCTTGCTTTGTAGCGAAGTGAGCAGGTGTACCGCCATCTGTATATAAGAAGGCAGGAATATGATAGTAAGTTGAGAAACTGAACTGTGAATCAAGAGCTTGATAGTAAGAAGCAGTACGTGTGCCCCAACCATCGAAGTTTTCACCCACTAAGAAGCAATTTGGATAATCGGCTTTGACACCATGAGCGAATTCTTTCCACCACATGATGTTCTTTGTTAAGTTAGAGGAATAGTCAAAGCCTTTAGTAACATAGATACCCTTTTCATCATCGTAGGACTCTTTACTACCAACGTCTTGAACGATAATATCGCCGTTTTGATAGCATTCATCTCTCATGAAGATGTGCTTGACTGCGTCAAGACGGAAGCCATCTAAACCAAAGCTCATCCAGTATTTAGCCATATCGATGACTAATTTTCTTGTTGAAGCGTTGAGATAATTAATTTCAGGCATACCACTACCGAATTTACCGTAGTAATAGTAATGAGATTCACCATCTCTATACCATGATGGGTTAGAGCTTTCAGCATCTTCTTTAACGGTGATCTTTTTATAACTGTTTGTGGATGGATCATATTTTTCAATGATGTCACTTTCAAACTTCCAGTTATAAATATCTCTCCAGTTAATGTCTGTATCTTGTTTAGCCCATTGAGAATTGGAGAACCAAACATTACCTTTGGATGTATGGTTAAGGACTAAGTCCATGAGGACTTTCATGCCACTTTCGTGGGCTTTGTATAATAATTCACGATAATCATCGACAGTACCAAATCTCTTATCTACTGCGTAGTAATCGGAAATATCATAACCGTGATAAGAATCGGATTTTTGGATTGGTGTTAACCATAAGACTTGGACACCTAAATCCGCTAAATATGGTAAAGCATCAATGATACCTCTAATATCACCAATACCATCGCCGTTACTATCTCTAAAGGAAGCGACAAAGATTTGATAGCCAGCACCTAATGATTTAAATGAATCAGAAGTAGAACTAACGCCTAAGGCATTGGAATATTGCGCATCGACATCACTTCTATAATTACCAGTGGTATCTTCATCAATTGGATTGGTTTTGGCTTGTGGGACACCACTACCAGCGTAATAGGCATAGTCATATAAAGCACCAGTAGAAACGAAGACGTGGATGGCTTTACCACCGGTCACATCTCTCCAGTTCTTGGCTTCACTAATATCATCTAAGTATGTTTCTCTACCACCATCGGAAACCCAGTTAGTAGCACCGCTCATTGAGCTTTGTTGTGGAAGTAAGAAACCGATTTCTTCCATACCTTCAAATGTGGTTGGAGTACCGGTTTTACCACCCTTTAAATTAGCAGCATATAAGTCAACATCAGCGATTGCGCCATAATCATCAACATACGTTGAGGTGCCTTCTTTACCAACTTCCGCAGCGGTCATCCAGTGATTGCTCATTGGAGAAAGAGTTAATTTATCGCTAACTTTTGGATTAGCAGAGAATGCCCATAGGGAACCTTCTAAATCTTGTGGGGAATGTTGCCATAACCAAAGGCAGTAGTTTTCATAACCGCCTTTATCACCTCTATTGTAATGGAAATATAAGTGATTTGGTTGGCTCCAGGAATTTAACCAGGCATCATATTCATCAACATCATCAACTGGTGTAATGCTTGATTCACCTTGACCCTGAGAATCACTAGTTTGGCTTGTATCACCACTTGGGGCACCGCTTTTTTCACTAGTGCTACCATTGTGCATAACACAGCCCGTCACTAAGAGGGGCAACAAAAGGAAAATGACTGTTCTTTTTTTCATATCAAAAACTTCCTTTATCTGTATAGATTCATTATACAACCAAATAGAAAAGATTTAATAATAATCTTAATTATTACTAAAAACTAACGATTTATTTAATTATGACTACGCTTGTGCAACGTATCCGTCAATAAAGATTTCTCTAATGTGTTCTAATGTATGTTCTGAGATGCCAAAAGACATCAAATGATTCTTCATCTTATCAGCGAAATTATCACCGCTTAAAGCTTCTGTTTTAGAGATCCACTGTGGAAATTCAGCATCGTTTTCAGTCAGTTTAACAGTTCTACCTTGTGTGAACTGTGTCCAGACATAGTCTCTAGTCATATCTTGAATGCTAACACCCAATAAGGATTCTAAGAAGAATGAAGCAATGCCAGTACGGTCCGCACCATAGGTACAGTGTAATAAGGCTGGGTTAATATCACAGTTTGCGATTGTATTAAAAATAGTCACATATTGATTAGCAATATTTGTGCCACTATAAGTGCCACCTTCCCAGCGTACTGGTTCTGAGCCAGAAGGAATTGAGGCTTTAACTAAAGTTACTGGCCATGCAGCAGTATTAGCAGGAGATTGACTTGGCACATTAGCGCTATCTCTTAAATCGATATCAACTTTAATACCTAATTCTTTAATCGCGGCTAAACCTTTGCCCTCGTTATCAAGTTCGCTTCTTGTAGAAGAATAACCGGATTGATTTAATTGAGCGCATCTAAAGTAGAGGCCTTGTTTAATCTTTTGACCAGGCACTAAATATGTATTCCAACCACCGATATCACGGAAGTTTAAAACGTTAGGAACTTTAACAACACGTGGCGCTAAAGAAGTAGATGTAGATGTTCTAATTTCAGCGGAAGCTAAACCATCTTCACTAGTTGCGGCACGATAGTAATATGTAGTGTTTAATTTAGCGTTCCATAATTCGTAGTATGTGACGGTGGCTGTATTAATTGGAGCACTATTAAGAGCGCTTTCACTTTCTGCTACTTGAACGTAATATGTACCTCTACCAGCAAGGTCATCAAATCTCAATTTCATGGCTGAAGGAGCGGATAAATCGCTACCATCTGCATATGTTTTATAGTTTTCAATGTGATTATCATGGAGGAATTGATATTGATTTAAGTTATGGAAATCATTATCAGGTACTTCATTCACACTTAATGGATCAACTGGATTCCATGTGGCTAAGTTACTTGACCAATTATCTTGCCAGGAACTCCAAGAGTTCATGCATAAAAGTGTGGAATCTTTAGAATAGTTTGTGCCATCTGCCCAAGAAGAACCTGAGAATGAGAAATCAGCGGATTGATTGCCCCACGTAAATGCAGATGCAGTAGATGAATATCTAGAGAATTTGAAATTGTTATAGTCCGCTGGGATATAGGTATATAAGGCATCGCTAGAAGAAACACCCATATGAATGGAGGTATTGTTATCTCCTTGCCAAGCATAAATACCAAAACTACTACCAGTACCATCCCAGTCAGCAGCCCAATAGCTATTTGGTTTGAAACCAATCTTTCTTTGAACAATAGCAGCGCCTTCATTTTCAATGAATTTATAAATACCCGAAGCGGTATGAAGGCTTCTAGAATCATTCCAAGAAGCACTGACATCTAAGACACCATCAAGGCCTAAATAACGATAACCAATCAAAGTTTGTCCGATAGTATTTGTTTCTAAAACAACATCAGTATTTACTTCGTAATAGTTGGAATTAACATAGACTTTTTTAGATGATGATTTAAAGATTGGATAGTATGTGGCGTCACTAGAAATGGTTAATTCCGCTAACTGCTCGTTTGTATAGTCAATCGCATAGCTTTCTGATGTCGGAGCGGAAGTTTTCCAACCTTGGAAATCATAGCCCTCCAAACTTAATGCAGGAATATCACCCGAATCAATAGACTCACCATTATCTACTTGAACCACAACAGGTGTTTGCCAGCCACTATCGTATTCGGTATAGAATGTGACATTATTTCTTAATGGACTGACACGAATTTGAACGCCAAAAGAATTAGCGTTATCAGTAACACCGTACGCAGCAAATACACTACCTGCTGATAAACCAGCGGCTAGTAAAGCAACAAGGCTGAAAATAACGACTTTGCTACGCTTGCTCATTATTCGTTGTCTCCTCTTGCTTTGGTTCTTCTGGCTTTTCTTCTGGTTGTTCTGGGTCTTTTTTCTTTTTATCAAATAAGAGCCAATAAGCTACTGGAATTAGGCATAAGCCTAAAATCATAATTGTACCCCATGGTGAAGATAAGAAACGGATTGGATAACCAAGTTTAGGAACTACATTTACAACTTTGGCTTTTAAGTCTTTTCTTTGATACCAACCATCGTCGGTATTAGCTTTATCACCACGAATCAAATATCTTTCATCGATATTGAACATGTATTTGTTATCTTCGTCAGCTTGTTTAACAATATCGTTATTAACTAAGATCTCGTTTTTACCACCACTGAGTTTGACATATTCAAAATAGGTGTTGTATTCGTAATTCTTTTTAGTAATGGAGAACTTGGCGGGGCTCATTGATTCCCTATGATATGTAATAACGTTTTTATAGTACCCGTTAGCTTCTTTTGAACTAGAAATAGTTGGTTCAATAGATGCACTAGCGACGTTGAAGTAATATTCATCCACATCAAATTCATTTTGGGTATAGGCAACGATTTCTACATCGGTGAAAATGTAAGAATTTTCTAAATAGACTTGAGAAGATGGAGAAACAAACTTAAATGTTGTAACATCACCAATCTTTTCTTCTTGTAAATCAGTTAAATCAAATGTATCGCCACGACGATCAATGTCGACGATACGGTGCATATCGGTGCCGATACTTGGATTATCAAAGATAACAACGTCTAAAACATTCAATTTTGTTTTATCAGTGATTCTTTTTGATACCACAAAATCAAATGCTTGTATTTGCTTAGTGTCTTTTAAGAATTCTTCGTACTTTTCATTCTTCTTTGACATCGAATCAGTCAAAACGACATCATAACGAGTGTTGAAGACATAGAAAGGTGTTTTAGTAAACTTATAAATAAGTTCAACGGCAACGAAAACAAATAATCCGCCGACTAAAACATAACCAATAATTCTACCGACCTTTTTAGCGCGTTTACCGGCTTTTTCTTTTTTCATAACTAAGGGAAAGAGGGGCAGGAGACCCTACCCCTCATATTTAAATAAACTAATTAAGCGTGGGCTTTGCAGAAAATATGGATGCCGTTATTGAGTGTTGGGTTGAAGAAGAAATCGTAGTGATTTGCTTCACCGATAACAATGTTCGCGCAACCATTTTCGTGACTGCTTTCACCATACCAAACGTTGTCTGTGCTAACGACTTTAAGTTCTGTGCCAGCAGCAATTTCAACGTTTTCAATCTTGAATGTGTAATCGAAATCGTTTTCTTCGTCACCATTTCTATCGAGACTACCTTCGGAGGCAACGAGTTTATTGGCTTCGACCATCATCCATTCGTTGAATGTACCAACGAGATAGAAGTCAACTTCTGCATCGAGATCTGGAGCAGCCACCCATGCATCATGGTAGTATGGGTTGCTTGGATCAATTGTTAAGTCTGTTGTTTGAGAACCATTGTTGTTGGAGAAAATGATCATATCGAAGTTAACGTCTAAAGCGATGGAATAGATGTCATCTTTGACTTGTGTCATTTCAGCACCTGGGAATTCGGCGTTGCTAGCCATTGTGGAAGAATTCCAAGCATAGGCATAAACGTGAGACCAGCTCATTTTGTTCCAGAAATAATAAGTTCTTGAAGTAACTTCTTCAATACCTGAACCCTTATTCCAGTCAACTGTTAATGTAACAACGTCGTTCTTAATCTGGTTATAGACTGCTGGATTTAAAGTGCCGTCTAACGCGACATAGAAATAAACCATTTTTTCTACACCACTGTTAACAACGATGTCTTTTGCCACTGTGTAATTAGCAGAACCATCTGGGACTGTTAATAATGGATCACCTGTTTTTGTGTTGTTGTCATAAACATTAACAGATAAGTAGTTGATAAGTTTTTCTTCACCTGTGGCAGTTGTTTCAAGCTTAACAAGTAAGCTACCTGTGAAAGCAGAAGCATCAGATGTTGTGGCTCTTAAACCAAGGGCATATGGGCCTTTTTCTTCACCAACTGATAAGCTTTCAATGTTGATTAAGCCTTTTGTACCCCAATCGAGAGTAACGGACTTATCATCGCCAATTTCAACTGCTTCTGGAGTAATTGTCACGGAGAATGGATCAGCATTATCTGTGACAGCCCAAGCTGCGAATGTTCCACCGACGAGTAAAGCGGCTGCGACGACGGAACCTAAGAAAAATAGAGATTTTCCTTTCATAGTTTTACCTTCCTTTTTAAAGAAAATTACCTAGTACACAAAAGAATGTAGTTATTACTAAACTTCAGTGTATCTAGAGGATATTTAGCAATATCCATTTGCAATATAATTATATATTGTTTTATAAAACGTTAATAAATATTTTAGTAAATTTAAAAAGACTGCCATTTGACAGTCTTTATAAGTGATGAATGTCAGGATTAGCCTTTCACTACTTCTTCGTCTTCTTTTTCTTTAGCTTTCTCGGCGTGTTTTAAGATTAAACCAAACGCGACGAGAGTGGCCATACTTAAGACGTAAGCCGGAATAGCTGTCCCCTTGTATTTAGCGGAGTTCGCATCTGTTTCGTTAATGAAATAGGTGAGAACTTCATCCCAATACACCGCTGCGTCATGATATTTGCTTGATTCATCAGTTAAAGCGTTCTCATCGGCTTTAATGAGTTCGGTGTATTTGTTATCCGCCATTAGTTGGTTAGAGATGGAGGCTTGGTATTTAGCTTTTTCAAATTGAGAAATAGTAAATAGACCCAAAGCTAAAACAGCACAGCCACCTAATATGGCGGTATAAGCCATTAATCTTTTAGTCTTTTTCTGTAATGCCATGTTACCTCCTTATTGTTTATCTGCCTTTGGCAGTTCTTCTTGTTGTTCTTGATGGATGATATCAGCGTCTAATTCATAAGCATCGGCGTTTGTGATATCAACAAGCAAGTTCTTTTCGCTTTCAGGATCAAAGAAGTGCATTGCTTTTGGTGAGAATGCAATATTGATTTTTTGACCAGCGACCATGTTTTCTCTTTCTTCGTCAGAGAGAGATAAGGTTGGAATACGAACGATTAATCGATCCCCTTGATCTGTGGTGACGTGAAGGTGATATTCACTACCCATCATTTCGTTAACTTGAATGGTCACTGGGATAGAGGCGTCGCCTTTAGCTAATTGAATGTGTTCTGGTCTAATACCTAAGATAATTGGTCTAGATTCGACATTGCGTTCCGCTAAAGCTTTGGCTTTTGGACCATCCACTGGTAATTTGAATCCATAAGGATTAACGAAATATTTGTCGCCTTCTTTGATTAATTCACAGTTGACGGTGTTCATCATTGGGGCACCGACGAATTGGGCGACGAATAAGTTCGCTGGCATATCGAATAATTCAGTTGGTGTACCAACTTGCATGATGAAGCCATCTTTCATACAGACGATTCTATCACCTAAGGTCATCGCTTCTGTTTGGTCGTGGGTAACGTAAATGAAGGTCGTATTAATTCTCTTTCTAAGGAGAATGATTTCCGCTCTCATTTGGTTACGGAGTTTCGCGTCTAAGTTAGATAATGGTTCGTCCATTAAGAAGACTTTGCAGTCTTTAACCATCGCTCTACCGATAGCGACACGTTGTCTTTGACCACCAGACATGGCTTTTGGTTTTCTGGTGAGGAATTGGGTAATACCCAAAACTTTCGCGGCATCTGTGACTCTACGATAGATTTCATCGTTGTCCATCTTTTGTAGTCTAAGTGGGAAAGCCATATTTTCATAGACAGTTAAATGTGGATAAAGAGCGTAGTTTTGGAAGACCATGGAGATGTGACGATCTTTTGGTTGTAAATCGTTAACGATTTCTCCATCAATAGATACCGTACCTTCGGAAATATCTTCTAAGCCAGCGACCATTCTTAAGGTTGTAGATTTACCACATCCAGAAGGACCGACGAAGACGATAAATTCTTTGTCTTTAATGTGAAGATTGAAGTCATGGACCGCAGTCACATTACCGGAATAAATTTTCTTAACGTTTTTAATAATTACTTCTGCCATAATAGATTCTCCTATCCTTTAACTGCACCACCAGTAACGCCCTCAACATAGTATTTTTGTAAGAAGAGGAATAAGACCATTACTGGAATCGCGACGATGACACCACCCGCACAGAAGTGAGCGAAGTGTTGGCCGATATTAGCGGCGCTCAACCAGGAATTAAGACCAGCGGCCACGTTCATACCTGATTGGCTACCTAACGAGACCGTATAGGCAAACACGAAGTCGCCCCATGGTCCCATAAATGATGTTAAGACTGTGTAAATAAGAATTGGTTTACAAAGTGGAATGATGACCTTGAAGAAGATCTGCGCTCTAGTAGCGCCATCCACTAACGCTGCTTCATCAAGTGATTTAGGCATCGTATCAAGGAAGCCCTTAATAACGTAGTAGCCCATACCACTACTAGCGACATAAACAAGGATTAAACCTGGAACAGCGTTATCGCCAGTTAATCCGATGCCCTTTAAGATTTGATAAAGAACAATCATTGTTAGGAAGCCAGGGAACATGCCTAGAACAAGCATGAAGTTCATCAATGGCTTTCTAAGTTTGAATCTAAATCTAGAAAGGACGAATGACATGGCAAACTGCATAGCGGTTTGGACCACGCAGACGATTAAAGCAATGATGAAGGTATTGAAATACCATTGTAAGAAGTTGCATTCACTCGAGAAGAGGTATGCGTAATTAGCGAAACCGAACTCCTTTGGAATGATGTTAGAAGTAACACCAGGGTTTTCCACGTCAAATGACTTCAAGAGTAAGAAGACAAATGGCGCGATCCAAATGATGGAGATAATCGCTAATGTGATATAGGAGACGATGTTTCCAATGCGTCTCTTAGTGGACATTTTCATACTAGCCATATTATTGGAAACCCTCCTCATTCTTTGTACTTGGAATTAAGTTATAAACGATTAAGCTTAAGCCCGCGACAACGATGAACACCATGATACCGACAACCGCGGCGAACTTATAGTTACTATCATCGACCGCTAAGCGGAATAACCAGGTGATCAATAAGTCTGTTTTACCAGCGTTACCATAGTATTCTTGAACGTTTGGTCCACCACCAGTTAAGAGGTAAATAACATTGAAGTTATTCATGTTACCAGTGAAACTGGTTAATAAGTATGGACCGGTAATAAAGAGCATATATGGTAAGGTGATCTTTGTGTATTGTTGGAAGGCATTAGCACCGTCAATATTCGCGGATTCATAGAGGTCCGCTGGAATATTCATCAAGATACCAGTGACGACCAACATTAAGTAAGGAACACCAATCCAAATGTTAACGATAATAACGGTAATTCTGGCTAACCACTCATTACCCCAGAAGTCAATGTGCGTACCAAATAAGCCGTTGATGATACCATCAGTAGCGAACATATTCGAAACGAACAAGATAGAGATAAACTGTGGAATAGCAATGGAGAAGACGAGAATTGTTCTCCAAAGTTTCTTTAATTTAATGCCTTTCTTATTAATGAGCATCGCCACACCCATACCCAAGAAGTAGTTAGTGAAGGTAGCGAAGAACGCCCAAATCAATGTCCATAACAAGATTTGACCAAATGTCATGGAGAAAGAGGCGCCACCACTATTAGTCCAAGTGAATAACTGCGCGAAGTTATCCATACCAACCCAACCGAATAAGTTAAGTGGAGGATTATGGTTAGCATCGTAGTTAGTAAAGGCGACGAGAATCATGAAGAAGATCGGTAAGACCGTAAAGATTAAGATACCTAATACTGGAAGGGCTAATAATGTCTTGTGGAAGTTTTCATCCACTAAAGCACGTAAGTCATCTTTCGCAGTAGCGAGTTTCTTTTTATCTTTAATGATTTGTTCATTAATTCTGTTTTGTTTAATATTGAGGTTCCACGTATATATAAACGCAGCAATGAAGAATAAGGTAAGAACGCCGTATAATAAGATGTTAAAGGAGTTTTCGCCATATTGGACAGTACCATCATCAAATGTTTGTGAACCTACAGTACCTAAGATATATAGTCTAGATAGATAGTGACCACCAAAATAGACCATATAAAGTATGAAAATGACTTCGAAGAAGAGGAATAAGAGACCTCTCAATATTTGCTTTCTAGAGATGTTACCAAAGCCCATGATGAAGTAGGAAACTTTTGTTTTCCAATCACCATGCACGAATGTTAATCCTAGATCTCTGAACCAGTGAACAATACCTAAAGCAAGGTTCTTGAAGAAACGGCCGATTTTAATGAATAAGTTTTTGAATTTGCCAGGAATGGAGGCAAAGAACAACTTAAACTTATAGCCAGCGCGTTTAGACTTGCTTAGTTTCAATAGTTCTAAATCAGTATATTGCTTCATCTTCTCACCTCCTAATCTTCACTTAATAAATCAGGTAACCCATTCTTATAGTTAAGAAGGATTTGTCTGATTTGTTCATCGGTTGAGTCTTTAGTAACCGCTTTAGCGGTTGTGCTTAACGCGACGAACCAAGCACCTGGGCATTGGCCTTGTTGAGTAGCGTAAACGTGTTGTTTTGCTAAGGCCGCTAAACCTGGATGCGCTAAAACTTCTTCTTTTTGGGAAGATTTTTTATTTGTTGGGCCCCAAGAGACTTCTTTAAATCTCTCGGATTGGCACTTTTCACCAGTTAAATATCTGGCTAATTTACGACACACGGATGCCTTCTTTGCGTCCACTTGCGGTTTGACACCGATGAGTTTATAACCATCGTATGAACCTAAGTGATAGGACTTGCCGTCTACTGAGAATGATGGAAGTTCAGCACAACCTAAGTTACTACCTAAACGCTTAAGAGCGACATCGTATTCCCAAATACCAGAGATGACCGCAATCGCAGAATCACCTAACTTAGAGGCTAATGAGTTAGTGGCGACGATTGAAGTATCCGCTAATTCTTTTAAGCCTTTCGCAGCGATGACGCCATTATCGCCAGAGAATGTATCATCGTATTTGGTGAACTTACCAGTGATTTCATCAAGTGTCCATTCGGATTTACAGAGCGTTTCATCTTTTCCACTTTCAGTGGCTAAGAAGTAGCTCGCGGTATAGAAGCCATTACTTCTACCTTCAAAGTTGAGTTTCTTACCAGCGGATTTACATTTCGCTAAGATCTTAGACATATCTTTAGCGTCTTCATCAGAGATAACACTCTTATCGTAATATAAGAAGTAACCGTTATCGCTAGTGATTGGGAAAGCGTAAACGTTTTCGCCTAATGAAGCGGCTTTGACGGAATCTTCACTATTGTTTTCTTTGATAAATGAAGCATACGTGCCTGTTAATTTACCAACCGCACCAGCGACTTTTAATCTCGCTAATTGGTCTTGGGCGAAGCAGAAGATATCCGCACCGCTTTGGACGTCTTGGAGCATGGAAGAGGCCGCTGTGCCTTCTGATTGTGGTTCAACAGTCGCGTTAATTGTGTACTTACCCATGCTTTCAGACACAAAGGATTGAATTTGTGTTCTGGTTAAGTCGACGATTTTATCGTCAACCCAAACTTTGATGTTATATGTACCAGCATCATCAACGCCATCGGATTCACCACTATCATCGGTGTCTCCACCTAAATCTAATCCTTCAATAATATATGTGTATTTGAAGTTACAGCTCGCTAATAGAAGAACTGGGAGAATTAAAGCTAATTTCTTAAAACTTTTCATATCTTACCTCCTATTTGCTCACCCAAATGCCATATAAGTTGAGGACATTTGATTGTTTATAATCTGTTTCAAAATTCCATAATTTAGATTCATCAATCGAGGATGAATATTCGGAATAACCTAAGAAGTGTCCATATAGTGGATCAGATGCTTTAGCGTCGGTTAAAACCGCTTGTTCTGGGCAACTTCCTAAAGGTTTAAGCATAAACCATCTCATGGAATAGATTGGTTCATCACTGTGTGAATAATCTAAATAGAAATTAACAGTCATGTTTTCTTCTTGATCGATGTCACCTTGACCTTCGCCACCACCTTCACTGGTTTCTTCGTTGAATGGATCACCAGGATAGGAATGGACTGGTTTAAAGACACTGCTTGAAGAACAGGCCACTAGAAGTGGTAACGCTAATAAGCTAACTAAGAATAATTTCTTTTTCATAACTTTACCCCCTTCTATCTACCATGACGGTCATAGAATAAGACCGTGTTTCTATCGTTGAAGTAAACTTTGTTATCGCTAATGGAAGAGCTTCCGTATTCAAATACTTTATTCCATATGGCCATCGCGGCTTCATCGCATTGGATGTAATCACCCGCTCCGATGCCACCAGCACATGTGTAGATGAAAGCTTCGTTAGCTTGGAAAGCGACACAGTTAGAGAAGTTTCCTTCTTGTGACCAATAACGATTCATGACACCACTACCAGAACTTGTGGTACCGACAAATGCTTCATAACCATTATTTTCACCGCGTTTCTTTAATAAATCTTTATGAGATTTAATTAATGTTTTGAAACAGTTGTTGTATTGATAGACCGCATCAGTGATGACGTCATCATCACATGTGATCTTCACTTTGTTACCCCATTTGAATGAGTTAACACTTAATGGAGCGTTATATGAGTTATGGGAAATCTTATGACCCCACATATCAGTCCAGCTATCAGCGGTGACACCCGCGACAGTCGCTGGATTAACTGTATATTCTTTTGTTCTAAGTAATTCTTCACCACCTAAGAAGAAGGCTGCGGAGTTGCCCGCCATCACAAGAGCGTGGGCTTGTAATGATGCTCTAAGAATAGATTCTAAGGAAGCACCGTGTTCCGCATCTCTATTTGGTAAGGTGTTGAATAATTGATCTCTCACTGTCCAGTTATCGTGACAGGACACGTAGTTAACTGTTTGTTCTGGATAATAGCCAGATTTATGACCATCAGTATTGATGTTCTTATTAACACCCCACATACCATCGCTGATAGCGTCTAAAGTGTTATAGTCAACATACCAAGGATCGCCTTCTCTCCAGTTACCTAATTGGACAAAGCCACTGCCTGGATAAGTTTTGCCGTTATAAGAAGGACCATTTTCCCCTCTGACAGCGTTTCTAAAGCAATCGTTGAAACCACCGAGATAAACGGATTGTTCACCGACTTTGAACTTATTGCATTCGTTATAAACTTGCCATGTTTCAGTGCCGTAGTTATCGCCGCTTGGACCATTATAGCCAAGAGACCAACCTTCACCATAGATATAAATATCTGGATCGATTTTATATAACTCTTTTTGTACTTCATTCATGGTCTTGAAATCAATAAGACCCATTAAGTCAAATCTGAAGCCTTTAACTTTGTATTCTTTGGCCCACATGCATAAAGAATCAACAATGAATTTTCTCATCATTGGTCTTTCAGAGGCCACTTCGTTATGGCAACCAGAACCATCATATAATTCACCCTCAGGAGTATATCTGAAGTAGTAACGAGGCATTAATTTGTGGAAGTTACTACCAGTCGCACTACTGACGTGGTTATAAACAACGTCCATAATGACTCTTGTATGGGCTTCAGTCTTAGACATTTGTAAGACTAAATTCTTGAATTCTTTGACTCTTGCCAAACCATCGTGTGGATTAGAGGAATATCCACCTTCGACGATATTGTAATTAAGAGGGTTATAGCCCCAGTTGTATTTAAGTTCTTCTGCGGATTCATCGTTATCGTGGTCGAAACATGGCACGAGTTGTACCGCACCAACACCTAATTCATTTAAGTGATCATAACCAGTGGAAACAGTGACGCCGTCCACGGTTAATTCAGTACCACTCTCAACGAAAGCATTATATGTACCGCGTTTATTGTTTTTCTTAGACACCCAAGATTCATCACCGGTGAAGTCTTGCATATGAACTTCGTAAATGGTTAAGTCTTGAGGTGTTACTAAATCTAAAGTGGAATCCCCGTCCCATTTAAGTGGTAAAGCACTCCAACCTTCAGGATTAGAATCTTCTTTATCGTAGATATAACCACGAATGCCACAGCAACCAGCACTTGTCGCATATGGATCCATGACCACATTAGTGCCTAAAGTATTGTCTACTTGATAGTTGTAATAGACATCTTTTAAGTCACCATCAATGGTTAATTCCCAAATACCACCACTGGTGTAATGCATATGGTAACCTGTGTATTTATTATCCCCACCATATTCAACGGATGTATCTCTACCTTCACTTCTTTCAGGAAGGATATTGCCGTCCGCATCAAACTTAAGACCATAGAGAAGAACAGTCATATTCGCACTGACTGGTGACCAAACTTTAAATGTGGTCTTAGTTGGGGTATATGTCACACCTAAATCCACATCTTGTTTTTCATAATATTGATGGAATTTAGCGGATTCATATAAGTTTTCAAAACCAACAGTGACGGTCTTATCTAATTCTTTCATGTCTGGATCAACATCACTATTTGGATCATGGGACACTAAAGAATAGACGAGATTGATATGTGCTTCATATGGTAATTCGATATTGAAGTTACCACTATTGGTGCCTTCTTTAACTAGATACCATCTTTGCGCATCCGCTCTTTTCTTTGGTTTGATTTTGTAATATGTTTCATCGAAAGCATAAAGCTTCCAATTGACAGTTGATGTATTCTCGGTCAAATCACACTTGATTGTTTTCCAATCGGTGAATTTGGCGAGTTTTACACCATGAACTTTTGTTTTTGCTTCACTATCTAGAATAGCAATGCCTCCACCTGCTGCAGGCATTGTCCAAACTTCGCACACCTTTTCTTTTGGTGGGAAGTCAGCATAACGTAATTGGACGTCATCTGATTGTCCACCCCAGTTGAGATTAGTATCACTAATCATCTTGAACTTGATAATGAAGTAGAGACTACTCTTGCCGTTGAACGCGGCAAATCTCGCATCATTAAGGAAGTCAATTTGGATGGTCATCATCGTTTCATCGTCGCTCACAGTGATGATATCAGAGGCGTTATCTAAGTTATATTCAACGCCATCTTCACCTGTGACCCACAAATAAAAGGCACGCCCTCTACATCCACCTGCCTCATTGTAGTAATGGAGGACAACTTTGTCGACTTCGACTACCTCGTCTTCTTCGTCATCATCGTCTCCTGGAGCATATTTAATGTCAGGACGATTGAGTTGTGCATGTTCTAAGCTATCATCATAAATAGCGGTATCTAAACCAGGATCTTCTTTAGGAGCATCCTTTAGTAAGGCTGGTAAGCACATGCCCATAACGAAAAAAGAAGGTAACAAAGTCATCAAAATCTTTTTGACCTTTTTCATAGTTAATCCTCTTTTTAAATGATACTCATATTATAGCACTCGCACGCGAAAGTGATTATTTTTTTATAATCTTAGATTATTTTATTTTAAATAAAAAAGCCGTTCCTTGAAACGGCTTAATTGTTTCGATGTAGTCTTACCAAATGATGAGTCTCTTCTTTGGTTCAATATACATTTTATCAGTTTTCTTCACATCGAATGTTTCATACCATTCTTCGAAGTTACGTGGAGGCATATTGGTTCTTAAGATGACTGGTCCATGGACGTCCACAGTGAGGAGGAGAGCTTGGTATTCTGGTTTAGCTTTTTGACACCAAATCTTGGCCCAGTTAAGGAAGTATTCTTCATAGTTAGCGTCTTTCATGTTCTTCATGATGTTAAGAGTGACCGCCATACCACCATTATCAGCGATGTTTTCACTGACAATAAGAGCGGAGTTAACTTTACCCCATGGGAGTTCGATACCATCGAATTGTTCAATCATGAGTTTGGTTTTCTTTTCGAATTTCTTGAAGTCTTCTTTGGTCCACCAGTTATTGATGTTACCGTTTTCATCCATCTTGGCGCCATTATTATCGAAGGCGTGAGAGATTTCATGACCGATAACCGCACCAATACCACCTAGGTTTTGGCTTCTAGTTTGTTTGATGGAATAGAATGGGGCTTGTAAGATAGCGGCAGGGAAAGTGATATCGTTACTTGTTGGATCATAGCAGGCATTAACCATATGACCTGGCATTAACCATTTTGTCTTATCCACTGGTTGATTTAATTTGGCTAAGCTATCAAAGAATCTCACTTTGTAGATGTTAGAAATGTTCTTATATAAAGAATCCTTTTTATTAACGACGAATTGGTCGTAAATTGGTTCGACTTTGTCGGTATAGCCCATCTTAATTTTCATGGTGCTAAGTTTTAAGATGGCTTTTTCTTTAGTGGCATCACATAAAATATCAGAGTTTTTAACTCTTTGCTTATATGTTTCGATGATTTCTTTTACCATTTCAATGACGTCTTTTTTGGCTTCTTCACCGAAGTATTTAACGCCGTAATAGTAACCAACTGGTTGATCAAAACAGTTAGAGGCTAAACGATAGGCAAATTTAACTGGATCTGTTGGTTTTGCAATACCAGAAAGCGCTCTTCCAAAGGCACCAGAGATTTCTCTAAGTGGTTCGCTTAAGAATTGGCCTCTTTGTAATAAGAAGTTAACGTATGACCAGTGAATGAACTTATTGAAGTTTTCTTCATTGAATAATGTTTTAAAACCATCTAAGAATCTTGGATCAGCGACGATCACCACTTCTGGGATATAACCGAATAATTGTTTAAAGACTCTTTTGATTTTAACAGGAGCAAGCAATCTATTAACCTTATTAACTTTATAAGGATTATACATCTTTGTGTATTCGCTCCATTCTTGAGAGGACTTCACTAATGTCGCGATTATGGCATCGAACGCTAAGGTGTCTTCTAAATATAAAGCTTGTTCTTCCTTAGATAATTCAGAGAAGGATAAGGCTTGCATCGCGAATGCTTTCCACATGTTTAAGAGCATATCCTTATTTGGATTAGCAGGATTATACATGGTGGTATCTGGAAGGATTGTGCTTGGACCAGATAAGAATAAAGCGTGCTTATTGGAATCTTTTAAATCTGTATCAACCCAGAAATTAAATGGTAATGGGTAACCATTAACGACAAAGTTTTTAAATTTTCTATTAAATAAGGCATAATCATTCGCACTTGCAATAAACTTTAAATCTTTAGCGATTGGTTTAATACCTTGTTTATTTCTCTTTTTAACGTTTTTAGCGACGCTATAAAGGTCAACAGCTTTTTGTAAGTTTGGGTCTTTGATATCATTAGCTTTTTCTAATGCTTTAAATTCATCCATCAATGTCTTTTCGACGTTATCACGTAATTCAGCGAAACCACCGGCGACAGGCATATCATCTGGAATGACTAAAGAATCGATTTTTTCTTGATTAACGAATGTGAATAAATCATCTTGTATTCTGACTTTATTTTCCATAAGGGGCCTCCTATTTTGTAATATTATTACACAAATTAGGAAATTCGACCACTAATTGCCACATTCAATAGATATTTCATTAAAGATTTTAAGAAGATCAGCGATTTCGGTTTTATCTTTTTCCTCATTAGCGACATCGAGCACTATTTCACCTTGGTTAAACATTAATAAGCGGTTGCCGTATTCTTTAGCGAATCTCAAATTATGTGTCACCATAATCGTGGTAATGTGCTTTTCTTTGACGATTTTATCAGTTAAATCCATGATGAGCTGACTTGTTTTTGGATCAAGTGCCGCGGTATGTTCGTCTAAAAGAAGTAAGTCAATTGGTTTTAAGGTGGCCATGATGAGGGCTAAAACTTGTCTTTGCCCACCAGAGAGGCTTTTTACTTTGACATTCATCTTTTCTTCTAAACCGAGATTTAATGGTTTTAAGATATCATAATATTCTTGCATTTTCTTTTTGCTAACAGCGAAAGATAAACCATATGATTTACCTTTATTTTCCGCAAGAGCGAGGTTTTCCGCGATTGTTAAATTAGGAGCGGTACCTAAAGATGGATCTTGATAGACACGTCCTATTTTTCTCGCTCTTAGATATTCTTTAACTTTGTTAATGTTTTCATCTTTAAGGATGATTTCTCCTGCGTCAACATTAAGAGAACCACTAATGATGTTTAAAAGAGTGGTCTTACCGGAACCATTACTACCAACGATAGAAATGAATTGACCTTCTATAACATCTAAAGAGAAATTATCAAAGACTTTCACCTCATCGACAGTATTTCTATTAAAAGCCTTATAAACATTTTTTAGAGATAATAAGTTAGACATTACTCATACCTCCTTTTTTGATTTTCTTTTGTTTATTTAAAACAAAGTTATTGACGATGAGAATGATGGCAAACGCTATCGCCATCATCAGTCTTAAATAGGTTGTTGGGACACCTAAAGCGATGACAACATTTAAAGCGGCGGTATAAATAATCGCACCGATAATCGCCGCGGTTGTACCTTTGATGAATCTCGCTTTTCTAAATATCGCTGAACCGATAATAACGCTCGCTAGAGCGATAACAACCATACCGGTGCCAGAAGTATTATCAAAATAGTTCATATATTGACTATATAGAGCACCCGCCATAGCAACTAATCCATTAGCGAGACATAATCCTAATATCTTATAAACACCAACGTTGGAGCCTAATGAGGTAGACATTTGTTCATTATCGCCCACCGCTCTTAACATATAGCCACATTTAGTTTTAAAGAATAAATCTAAAACAATTTTAATAACTACTACCACTACAACAAGAATGATGATATTAGCCAAAGCTTGCATAGAAAGACTATCACCAAATAACGAAGTGAAAGCATTATTGAAGATAGTTTTCTTATCGCCATATGGGATGAGTGTTCTACCTTTAGCAATGGCTAAGTTAACCGATAAGAAGGCGGTCATTGTGATAATGCCAGAAAGTAAAGCGCTTATCTTGAACTTAACGTGTAAGAAACCCGTAATAAAACCTGCAAGAGCACCACTTATAAAGGCGACAAGAATAGCGATTATATATGGACAACCGACTTGTATTAATACAAAGCATGTCACTGCGCCTAATGGGAAGGAACTATCAACAGTTAAATCTGGGAAATTTAAGATCTTATAACTGATGTAAACACCTAAAGCCACTAAAGCGTAGCAAAGACCTTGCTGGGCAATATTAAGAAAGACATTTAATACAATCATATGATTAATCAACGTTTCTCATGCTAGAAACATCAGGTAATGCAATACCTAAAGCTTCTGCAACTTTCGCGGAGTAGCAGTTAAAACTACTATCGATTTGAATAGCGATATCATTACTAGCGATAGCTTCACCTTTTAAAACTTTGGCCATGATAGCGCCTGTTTGTTCGCCCAAAGAAACATAGTCTAAAGATGCACTTGCCAAACAACCACCTTTAACTTGGTCAATTTCGCTACCAAAGACTGGAATCTTTTTCGCGTTTGTCTTAGCTAAGATGATATCTAAAGCGCCCACGACTGTGTTATCGGTTAAGTTAGTTAAGCAATCAATATCTTTAGCGAGTAATGTATCTGTAGCTGTTGGAATTTCATTAGCGTTTGTAATGGCTTGTCTCACAATTTCAATACCTTTAGCCTGTGCTTTTACTGTTAATGATTCAATTTGACTGACAGAATTGGCTTCGTTTAGTGTATAAAGAACACCAATTTTACTAACTGCAGGAATGAAAGCTTTGATGAGATCTAACTGACCATCATAGTCAAGCAAATCACTGGACCCTGTGACGTTTTTCATTGTTGATAAACCAGCGGAAACTGGATCAGAAACCGCACAGTAGACAACTGGAATACTGCCTTTAGCGGCACTAGAGGCTGCCATAGCGCTAGGAGTGGCAATCGCACCGATAATACTAGCGTTTTTACTGACAAAAGTATTAGCTTGAGCGGCACTTGTGGAGGCATCAAAGTTAGAATTTTGTCTATCGATTGTGTAGTTATCAAATTCATCACCTAAACCATCTTGTAAGCCTTTGACCATGCCGTTATAGCAGTCATTTAATGATTCGTGGGTACCAAATTGGATGATACCGATTAATTTTTTGCCGTTATTACAACCTGTCATGAAGAATGAGCCTAATGTTAAGGCGCATGTAAGTGTTAATGTTTTAAATAAGTTTTTCATTTTATAAATCCTCTTTTCTTAAAAATTAGTAATGTTAAAAACTAGACTTATTGTCTCTAAGGCGTCGCCATCGGAATACTAATTTTAAGATTTTCTTCATGTTTTTTACCTTCCTATTAAACAAAAAAGCTTTTCCCCAAAAGGACAAAAGCTTAAAAATCTCTTGTTATGCCACCTAATGGTTCTTCGTGTACTAACATACACTATCACATGGTCACGGAGTGATGCCGTCGGGTATTGGCCGCCCTCGATGGTCCATTCGCTTCTAGAAGAATATTCTGTTTCACCAACCCAGAACTCTCTACAATTCCCCTATGAAGGTACTATTCCACTTCATCGGTTTATTTATGTATAACTGATTATTGTCTTTATTGATGTGATTTGTCAATAAAATATGAGAACAAATCTTACTTTTGTATCGGATTACGCTCTTAAAGAACGTATGACACTTTCACAATCTTTAGCGTTCATGATTTTCGGTACTGGATAACCAGGATTACCTTCTTTTAAGGCTCTTTTTACCAAAGTAGGAATATCTTCTTCTTTAATAAAATCAAACTTTTCAGGAATGTTCATCGCTTTATTCATTCTTTTAATTTCAGCGATATAGGCCTTAGCCTTTTCTTCCATAGACATACTTTCATTAGTGATACCGATTAAGTCCGCGAGTTTACTTAATGGTTTATAAACAGACTTGCCGTACCATTCTAGAACATAAGGAAGAATGACAGCGTTCGCTAAACCATGTGGAGTGTTATACATACCACCTAAGTTATGAGCGATAGCGTGCACATAACCAACAAAGGCTCTAGTGAAAGCGCTGCCAGCATAGAAAGAAGCTTTTAACATCTTCTCTCTGGCTTCGATATCTTTACCGTTGTGATAAGCTTTTTCGAGGTAGATGTGTATTAATTTAACTGCATCTTCTGCATATTTAATCGTGGATTTCACATTACTTTTACCAATATATGATTCCACAGCGTGCGTTAAAGCATCCATACCAGTTGTGGAGGTGATATGTGGAGGAAGACCTGTTGTTAAGGCTGGATCAAGAACAGCGTACTTAGGTCTTAAGCATGGATCACAGATAGCGTTCTTTTCATGAGTGGTTGGATCAGTCACTACCGCCGCTAATGTGGTTTCACTACCCGTACCAGCAGTGGTTGGTACGGCAAAGAATGGAGGTAACTTTTTACCAACTTTTAAATAGCCTCTCATCTTACGAACTGATTTCTTTGGTTTAACAACTCTAGCCGCTGCCGCTTTAGCGCAATCCATTGGTGAACCACCGCCAAAAGCGATGATACCTTCGCATTTATTATCGATATAGATTTGTTTACATTCTTCAATGCTTGGAATTGTGGGGTTCGGTTGAACTCCATCATAAACGACGTATTCTAAACCTTCTTTTTTAAGTTCATTAAATAAAGGATCTAATAGATGGAGATTCATTAAACCTTTATCGGTAACGATTAAGATTTTATTAATGTTTTTATTTTTAATAAAAGAAGGCAACTTTAAAACCGCTCCTTCACCTTCTAATAGTTCTGGTTCTTTCCAGTTCATAAAGCGCATAAAAAACTTTAAGACTTTTTGATTGATGCGGTAATAGCAGTTTTTAAATAAGCCCATAAAAATCTCCTATTTGATATTGTTTATAATCCAATTTCTAATGGATTCTTTTAATCATGCTTATATTCTATCACTTCCCCCTACTTCTTAAGAAACAAAAAAGCCCCCACTTTTTAAGCGGAGGCCGTATATCCTTAAATAAAATATTAAGCAACTAGATTAAATAGATAGTAGTCAATACATGGACAACCAGCATTAGTATTAGCGTTTTGTGAATCTAAGCAACCAGCGATGGTATGTAAACCGGCTGTGACTGTGAATTCGAATTCAATTAAACGCCATTCCCAGCTAGCCACTGAACTATCAGTATGATCAGCAGTAACGCAGGTGAATTTACCTGTTTCACCATCTAAACGATATTGATAGACATATGAATAGTCGATAGTTGCGGTTTTGGAGTTTTTGCCACCACGACAGTACGCAACTTTCATATTAACTTTGCCATCTTTTGGTGCATAAATGACGATTTCAAATTTTCTATTAGCGTCATAGTTACCAGTACTTGGAGTGACGAATTTACCACCTGAAGCATTAGCATCAGCGTCATCAGCGACGAATGTGCTATTACTACCCCAACCAGAGTTTTTCCACGCTGTTGGTGTGGCGTTTTCCGCTTCAAATTTCACTTCTTCACCAGCTTTTAAGGCAATACCATTACTTGGGATTTCTGGAGTTTCATCAGTTGGAATGTATGGATCTTGGTCTTTAACATAACCAGGAACGAATTTAACTCTAATAGTTTCTAATGTATCGCTAGATAAGCCTTTACTCATTAAGTGAGCTTTCATTTGTTCGGCAAATGTTGGTTTATCAGCGTAAGTTGATTTTGTTTTACTAACCCAGTTAACAAATTCACTGTTATAGTCTCTAAAGCCTTGAGTGGAGAAGTTGGTGTAGCAATAATCTCTACCAATATCTTCTTCAGAAACACCACATAAGGCTAATAAGAAGAATGTCGCAATACCAGTACGGTCCGCACCAGCGGTGCAATGTAACATAATTGGATTATTATCAGCATCAGCGATAGCTTCAAAGATTGGTTTATAAACTTCACCATAATCTTCCCAACGTCTACTTTCAGTACCTGATGGAATAGAAGCTTTTAAAATAGCAACTGGCCAATCTGTAGTTGATGCTGCAGAAGTTGATGGGACTTGATAGCTATCTCTCATATCGATATCGAGTTTGATACCTAATTCTTTAATAGCGGCTTTACCTTCAGAAGTAATGTTATTTGGATTAGCGCAGCGATAATATAAACCTTGTTTAATAACACCATTAGGAATTAAGGAAGATTTCCAACCACCGACATCACGGAAGTTAGAAATACCACCAACTTTTAAGTTTCTTGGTGCTTGAGTAGCTACTTTAAATTCTTTAGCGGTTGCACTTGCTAAACCTGCTTCACTTGTCGCGGCTTTATAGTAATATGTTTCACCTAATTCAGCATTCCAAAGTTCGTAATATTTAGCAGTTGTTTCATATGTAATAGCGCCACTAAAATTATTAACGCCTTTAGCGACTTGGACATAATATTTACTCGCATCAGCGACATCATCAAATTTTAGATTTAAGGCTCTTGGAAGAGATAATTCTTGTGTACCTTGAGCGTAATTTCTGATGTTATGCCAATCAGGGTCATTGTTATATTGATATTGGACTAAGGTATGGAAATCATTATCTGGAACAGAATCCACTACTGGAGGTTCTGGATCAACATCACCACTTGGTTCTTCAATTAAGAAATCTAAATAGTCAGTACATGGGCAACCTGTGGAAGTATTGCTAATAACTGACATAGTAATTTTATGATCACCTTTTGGTAAGGTAATTGGACGATATGTCATTCTATACCAATCAAATTCTTCACTTCTCGCTCTTAAAATATGATCATCACCATATGGGATTTGTTGGGAAGTTGTTTCGATAACAAAGGCATATGTTAATGACATGTCTTCATCATTACTTAACCATTTACTACTTTGGCAATACGCCGCAGTCATCGTGATTTTACTTGGTTGATTGAGTTTTAAAACAAAGTCACATGTTCCAGAATTAGCGGTATCACCAGTGGATGAGGCTAAATAATAACCACCAGAGGCTTTTTCAGACGCCATGACTGGAGTTGGGAAAATGCTGGATGTAACCCAGTTAGCGGTATTGATATTTTCCGCTTCAAATCTAATGGTGCCATAGTTATTAATATCAACATTTGGATCACCACTAAATGTGGAAGAAGAGGAACTACTTCTTCTCGATCTAGAATAGTCTTCTTCACTAGAACTTAGTTCTTCTGATGAATGAGAACCACCTTCGGGTTTCCCACCACAAGCGGCTAAACTTAAAGCGCAAAGCAAAGCCATTAAAAAGAGTTGTTTTTTCATATATAATCTCCTCGCTATTATTTTAGACTAGCTCTAACAAAAATAGTAGATATATTATTAATAAAAAAGGACCAGAAATACTGGCCCTTTTAATGTTAAATTAATAATTATGCAAGAGATGTGACTTTTAAACAACAAATTGTCCAAGTATCATTATTCTTTAAAATTTCATATTGATGACCATCGGCTTGGATGATGTTAGTTCCCGCAGTAACTTTGAGGTTATCAACTTCACCACCGTTTAAAACAGAGTGAACTAAGAAGATACCATCAACAGAAACTGGGAATAAACTTGTATCCATTAAGAATTTAGCGGTGAATTCATGTGTTGATGTATCAAATGATGATAATGTCTTATCGAAATCAAATTTGTTTGTCTTATCGCCTAAAACATATCCCCAATCAGACCAACCAAGGTTGCCATGGTGTTGTAAGTTGATACCATAAGCTTTGTGATATTGATCTAATGTAAAGTTACCAGTGAATGTACCATTAACAACATAATATGGTTTGTTATTAATTAATTCGACATCAGCAGAAGTTGGAGTAACTGTGGCATCAATTGCGCCTTCTTTTTGGGCAATTAAAGAGACACAGTTCCATGTATCAGCATTAGCGTATAACTTATATTCATAACCACCAGCGGAAACAACTGTTTCTTCAAAGGAAATATTGAGACCATCCCATGTTGGAGCAGGAATCGCGGCTTTGAATTCGTCACTTAAATCTTCATAACCATCAATACCATCCCAGTTATCTGGTAATGTATTGATTTCAATGACTTCACCATCTAATGTATGTCTATAACGTAAGGCATCATTTCTAATTAAAGCTTTTAAGTCTTCATCAGAAGTAGTACCCGCCACTCTGAATTTACCAATATATGGTGTACCAGCGTTATTTTTAATGAATGAGTTTTCGCTATCTAATAAGTCGGCTCTTAAAACCCAAGAACCATCAGCTTTATAACTCATTGGTTCGATTAATTTAAGTGTTTCTGTAGACCAGCTACCACCTTTAATCATGTTTCTAAGTTCGAATTGAGTATTACCAACAGCAGTACCAACGACTTCGTACACTAATTTTTCACCTTCAAGTTGTAAAGAGACATCAGTGACGGTATATTGACGTTTTTGATAAACAGCAGTATAGGTAATTTCTTCTGTACTTGCGGCATAAGGAACGATTTCTTTATCGAAACCACGGAAGACGTAAACGCCTTCAGCGTCAGTCGCTTTTCTTGGCGCTTTAGCGGTGAAAGCAGGAACTTCACCAACGGTGATTTCATCGGCTTTATAACCTTGAATTAAAGTACCATCAGTATTTCTAAAGGCTACGGCAAATTTAATACTAGAATCGATAACTGTGACCACGAATGATTGAACAAATGGTTGACCATCTGTGCCTTTTGCATCGGTAGTAACGGTAATTGTGGCTTCGCCTTCGCTTAACGCTTTAACTAAACCACTTTCACTAACAGAGGCCACTGTTGGCGCACTAGAAGCAAATGTGACTTTCTTATTTGTGGCGTTAGATGGTAAAACGGTAACACCGATTTGTTTTTCTTCACCTTTAAGTAAGGTAATATCATCAACGTCAATTTCTAAACCAGTTGTCGCTGTTTCTTTAACAGTAACGTTAACGGTTTTAGTAAGTGGATTGCCATCCGCTGCTGGAGCAACTGTGCTAACGGTAATAACAGCACTACCAACACCTTTAGCGGTAATTAAACCAAGTTCATCAACAGTAGCAACATCTTCTTTATTTGAAGCGAAGGTACAGCCAGCTTCCGCTGCTTCATCTGGAGTAATAGTAGCCACGATTTGATGTCTACCATTAACTTCTAATTCAACACTACTGACATCAAGTTCTAAACCAGTAACTGCTGCGTAGCGCACTGTAATTTCCACTTCGATGGAAAGATCTTCATAATAAATAGTCACTATTTTATCATCGATCTTAAGGGCTTTGGATGGACTCACATAGTAGTCATCGACTTCTTTTTCAGAGCCGTCACTCATGACGACATAAACTTTTAAGTTTGTTTTATCAAACTTTTCGCCCACTAAGTATTCGGTTTTAGCACCTTCAACTCTAAGGCTCACAGCGGTGACGGCTTTTTGTGATTGTTGGGAACCACCACAGCTAGGAAGTGTGAGGAATGTTGTCGCGCCTAATAAAGCAAGACCGATAACAAACGCACCTCTTGTTTTTCTTGTTTTCATACAAAAACTCCTTCTCTAAATAGCACAATAACTTTTTTATGACAATTTTGTTATTTCATGCTCCTATATTTTGCTACTTTTCTATAAACATTGCAAGGAAAGTGTGATAAAATCAAAACACGTGATATAAAATTTTTGCGGTTATATCGTAAAAAAATATAAGGAGATACCAATATATGGCTTTAAAAATCGGCAAAGACTGGATTTTGCGTGGCGCATCGATTTTAACAGCGGGTGTTGTAGTCGCTGGTTTAATCATTGGTGACACCATCGTTAAAAATAACGAAAATAACTTAAATTCAATTCTTTGTCCTCCGATTGTCCATGAAGATTCTTTAGTCGTCTCTAGAGAAACTGGTCAAAAGATGGCGGAACAAATTATTGAAGAAGGTGCCGTATTACTTAAAAATAATGGCACACTACCACTTAAAGGAAGTAACGATAAAGTTAATGTCTTTGGTTGGGCAAGTGTCGACTGGGCATATGGTGCGAATAGCGGCTCTTGTTCAGGTAGAGTCATGGCGGAAGATTCTAAACGTGAATCTTTAGTGGACATCTATGATGCCTTAAGCGCTTATCAAATTAATTATAATAATGAATTAAAAGACATGTATTTACGCTATGCAAGCCCATATGTATATGCCTTAAAAGATCCAGGTTCTGTTAATAACGATAATGTTATTACATTACATGAACCAGAAATTAGTGACTCATCTTATTATTCTGAATCTTTATTAGAAAACGCTTTAGCGTATTCAAATACAGCGTTAGTTGTTATTACCAGAAACGCTGGTGAAGATATTCCCGCTGATCGAGCGATGAGAAAAGCTGGTAGAAACTATGTCACAGAATCAAATAAGATTTATTTAGATTTATCAATTGAAGAAGAACATTTATTAACATATGTTGGTGAAAATTATAAAAACGTTGTCGTTTTAATTAATTCTCCAGCGGCGATGGATTTATCTTTCTTAAATACCATTCCAGGCTTAGATGCCGCCCTTCAAGTTGGTTTTACTGGTACACATGGCGCCGCTTCTATTCCTTCTTTACTATATGGCGAAAAGACTCCATCTGGTCATTTAGTGGACACATATACTTATGATCGAACATTAAGTTTTGCTTATAGAGCGAAAAATGCCGCTTCCTTTAGTGGTTCGGTATTAAGTGGGAAGAAATTCTTTGAATATATTGAAAATATTTATGTTGGATATCGCTGGTATGAAACCGCTGACGCTACCCACTACTGGGCGGATTATGATCGCATCTTATTAGATAGTAACGATAAAGAAGTCTTAGTGAAAGGTTATGATTCAGTGGTTCAATATCCGTTTGGATATGGCTTAAGTTACACAGACTTTGAATATAAATTAGAGGATAGTTATTTCACTAAAAACGGAGAAAAGATTGATGATGTTGATGTCGAAGGTGAATATCACATCAAACTTAAAGTCACTAATATTGGTGAAAGAAAAGGCAAAGATGTTGCGCAAGTCTATTTAGAAGCGCCATATCATAGAGGTCAAATTGAAAAGAGCGCGAAAGCACTTGTGGCTTATGAAAAGACGATTGAATTAGAACCAGGCAAGAGTGAAATCTTAGATATTGAAATCCAAATTTCTGATTGCTTATCTTATGACTGCTACGACTTAAATAATAACTCTCATACTGGTTATGAATTAGATAAAGGTGAATACAAATTCCATTTAGGTAAAAACTCTCACGTTGATATCGAAATGACTAATTTAGAAAATGAAAAGGTGCCAGGTGTCTTATCATTTAATGTTCCAACCACTATTAACGTTATTAGAGATAAATATACTCACGCGGTCGTTGATAATCTCTTTACCGGTGATGAAGCTGTTGATGGTTATCCAATTGATGCTGTTGAAAGAGATTATGAACCAGATTATTTAACAAGAGCAGATTTTGCCGATATTCAAGAATTCCATGGTATAGAGTCTAGACAAGCATCAAATAAATTAAATAATGTCTATTTCTTTGATCAAGCGAAAGGTGATGCTTGGGATAATGCGACCGTTGATAAATTTGGTGAACCAGTCTTTAACGGACAAGTCGTTTGGGGTAAAGATAATGGCATGCGTATCGCGGAAAACGGTCAAGTTACCGCTTTAGGTTATGAATTAGGTGAAAATTACGATAATCCAAAATGGGAACAATTATTAGAACAAGTAACCGTTGATGAAGTAACTAATACCATTAATAAATCATATGGTACTCCTGCTGTTAATTCCGTTGGTAAACCAGCACTTAACGAAGTAGACGGCCCTGCTCAAATCAAATGTTATTATCAACAACCTCCAAGAGGAACAGGTTATCCAAGCGCAGTCACCATCGCTCAAACTTGGAATAAAGAATTAGCGGAAGACTTTGGTTTATCATTCGCGATGGATATGAACTCTGTTTCTATCAATGGTTTATGGGGTTGGGGATGTAACTTACATAGAACTCCAGTTGGCGGAAGAAACTGGGAATATTTCTCAGAAGATCCATATATGTCAGGTAAAGTTTTAGCGGGCGCAGTTAAAGGTTTACTTAAAGGTGGCAGATATTCCTATATCAAACACTTCTGTATGAACGAATCAGAAACAAACAAAAAAGAAGGTTTTACCTTCACTACTGAACAAGCTTATAGAGAATGCTATTTAAAACCATTCCAAATGGGTATTCAAGAAGGTGGCGCGGTTGGTATTATGACAAGCTTTAACAGAATCGGTGCTGTCTATTCTGGCGGTTCTGAAGCTTCTATTACTGGCGTTGCTAGAAAAGAATGGGGCTTTAAAGGCGCAATCATTACTGACTGGGCTGATCAAGGTGGCTCATATATGTCTATTGACCAACAATTCCGTTCTGGTGGCGATTTAGGTATGAATACTTCTCTTAACGGCTATAGCGGAGCGAGATTTACTTATAGCGCAAGCGCGACTCCTAGAGTGCAACATCAAATGAAAGAAGTTATGCACCACGTCTTATATTCATGGTTAAGATGCCAATACTTAAATAAGCAATATAATGAAAATCCAGATTCTAAAGTGAAAGTTATTCAAACAGCATCTATCGAATCTTATAAATGGTATAAGACATTGCTTGTGGACGTTAACATCTTATTAGGTGGAGGTGCTCTCATCTTCCTCTTATTTGCCTTTATACCGGTAAAAGAAAAGAAGGTGAAAGGAGAATAATTATGAGCAAGAAAGTTAGAAACATTATTATCTTCAGTGTCTTAGGCGCAATTCTTATTGCCATCGGTATTTATTCTCTAGTCGCATATTTAAACTATGAGAATTATCGTAAAGCCATGGAAGCCGCATTAGCGATTATTCCATTACTTAAATAAAATAATTAAGATACTAAAAAAGGCCGTCCGTTTGTGAACTAGTCAAGCGAAAGTAGACAGTTCAAAAAAGACTCAATCTCAAAACCCCATGTCATGTTTATACTGATGTGGGGTTTTATATTGCAAAGCATATGCTGGACGTTCATAGTTAAACCAATGAATATAAGCTTTGATAAACGCATTTATATCATCGCAATGTTTTAAATCAAAATCATAAAACATCTCATCCTTCATCCAACCGTTAATTGATTCCATAATTGGATTATCAGTTGGAGTTCCTGCTCGAGACATTGAATGTTTCATGTTAATATTATTAAGA
>JBGUXN010000030.1:0-18941 GCA_045222195.1 Bacilli bacterium
GATGTCTATAAAAATAAAGACTATAACTTCACTGATTCTGATATCACTTCTTATCATGACTATGGTGTTTTATGGGATGAAAGTGGCTTTAAATTTTATATTGATGGTGAAATGTTTTTTGAAGTGAAATCTTCCACTTATCAAAATAACAATCCTTTCTATACTGATACTTCGTCTAACGCTCCATTTGATCAACCATTCCACATCTTATTAAACCTTGCTGTCGGTGGTAATTATGATAATGGTAGAACCGTTGATTCTTCTTTTGAAGAAGCAGAGATGCTCGTTGATTATGTCCGCGTCTATCAAAAATAACATGAGAGAACATAAAAAATCATTTATTAACTTGGTTAAAACATTCTCTATAATAAGTGCTTTTTTATGCTTATCTTGTAATAAAAATAATGTTACTAGTAGTGGTAATGAATCTAGCCCTCATAAACCATTTATCGTTGATTTAGATGGGGAATTTGTCGCGGAAGATTATATCAAAGTTAAGGGCACTAAATTAGTTAATCAAAAAAACGAAGAAATCCATCTTAAAGGCTTTAATGTCGGTGGCTTATTTGTCACAGAAAGTTGGATGAGCGCTCCTCGTATGAGTGAAGGTAAAACTGATCACCTCACTTTAACTAATACTTTGTATCAAAGATTTGGTGAAGAAAAAACTTTAAATATTTGGGATAAATTCCGTGATAATTTCTGGACGGAAGATGATTTAGAAAACGCTCACTATATGGGTGTTAACTGCATCCGTATTCCTTTTTCTTATATGTCTTTAGATCCTCTTTTCCATAATGTTCCTAAAAAAGAAGGACAAGAATTTAATTTCGATTATTTAGACGAATTCGTTGAAGGATGCGCTAGATATCATATTTATGTCATTTTAGACCTTCATGGAGCGTATGGCTCACATAATGGACAAGACCATTCTGGCGAACTATTATATGACGCTAACGAAGTTGATTTCTTTAGAAATGAAGAAAAACAAAATAAAACAATCCACTTATGGGAAGAAATTGCTAAACACTATAAAGGTGTTAATTCAATCGCCGCCTATGATTTATTAAATGAACCAGGTGAAAAAGCCGCTTCAACGGAAGAAAGACATTTCATCTTCTACGATAAACTTTATGAAGCTATTAGAAAAATAGATACTGACCGTCCACTCATCATGGAATCGTGTTGGGATGGAAGAAATTTACCTCGTCCAAGCACTTATCAATGGAATGATGTCATCTATTCTTTCCACAATTATTCAGGAACAAGCGATAAAGACGCTAATATGAATAGTTTTATAAATAAACTAAATGGTGTTTATGATGAGGAATTTAATGTCCCCTATTATATGGGCGAATTCTCTTGTTACGATAATTATGATAGTTGGACAAGTACTTTATCTTATCTAAACGAAGAAAACTGGCATTGGTCAAGCTGGACTTATAAATTAGCTAATAACCAAGGTAGATATCCAGGTTGGGGAATATATTTCTCTAATATGGACTATATATATTTTGATACTGAATCTTATGAAGATATCGTATCTAAATTAAGTAGTTTAAAAACTACTTCAGTGCAAACTAGGAAGATGACATTTGATAATGGCATCACCTTAGAAAGAGTATTTAAAACAAACTGTAACTAATAAATCGAGGAGGAGATTTATGAAAAAAAGAAATTACGTGGTTACTGCTTTAGCCGCTTTAGCGCTCACAACCTTAGGTATTGGTGCTTTAGCAGGTTGTAACGGAGGAGAAAAGAAACCACAACCATCAAGTCAAGAAAGCATCGTTTATTGCGCTTTAACTTGGAAAGTCGCGGAACACGCTAAAGTGACAGTGGAAGGATATGACGATTTACCTTCCCAAGTCGAAGAAGATACCGCTATCTCATTTACTGTTCAAGTTGATGAAGGCTATGAAGTTGATTCTGTTAAAGCCAATAATAAGAAAGTATCTTTCAAAAATGAAAAATATACCGTTGGTATCACGAGAGACACCGAAATTATTATCGAAGTAAGTCAAGCCATCACCGATTTAAAAGTCCAAACTAATCCAACTAAGTTATCTTATATTGCTGGTGAATCAATTGATCTTACCGGTTTAGTGGTAGTTGCTACTTTAGCAAATGGGGAAACGAAAACTATCGAATATAACGAAGATACTGGCTATTCCGTTTATCCAACTGTCTTTATGGGTGGCGAAACAAGCTTTGAAATCACTTATAAAAATCAAACTATCAATGTGGAATTAAATGAAGTGGTCCAATTTAAAGTCGTAATTGACGCTAATGGTGGTCAATTCACCCAATCTTATTTAGACACTTTAAGCGCTTTAAACTTAAATAATTATTCTCATAGTAATGGTGTTATTACCTTTACTTATTACAATAATTTAACTTCTCCAGTACCAATGCCAAAAACAAGCGATGTCACTAGAGAAAACTATTCATTAACGGGTTGGAGCTACGGTAATAGTGTCATTTCTAATGCCACATCCGCTAATGTAGAAGCAGTTGCTTCATGGCAAATTGAACTCGTCAGTTTATCATCCGTTAAATTATCTATAGAAGATAATGTTCCTTATTTAATTATCGAAGGTAAATTTAAAGCGGCTACCGAAGTTTATCTCTACCTATATGAAGGTAACGCTAAAGTCGAACTTAAAGGTGATACATATACCGGTAGTTCTAATCAAGACTTTGAGGTCAAATTCGATTTAAGAAGATTAAGTGAAAAAGGCGCTGACTTTGAAGGCAAATGGATGGACATTAGATTTAATGCTAAAGTCGGTAACACCGAAGAAAGTATGGAAATTTTTGTTAATTCCACAAGCACAATTGAAGTTGATACCGCTGAAAAAATCATTTCTAATAACGTTTCTTATGTCTTTGCCGTTTATAATTCCGCTTTAAAAGTCTATTTCCAAAACATCGCGATGACTTATGAATTATTATGTCATGCGGTTACTGAAGGTGGAGTGACAACTGATTATTTAAGAATAAGCGGTCAAACTTCTGACTCCACTCACTTTAATAAATACGTTCATATCTCTTGTTGGGGAAGTGGTGAAACCGAAGGTTATGGTGCTAATATTGATGCCTCTGGCCATTTCGTTGTTGAATATCCATTACAAGACTTTGCTTCTTTATTAAAGACCAATATCTTCTTCCACATTGGTATTTATGAAGATTCTTCTAGAGCGCAAAACATCTGGGGTGGCACAAACACTAATGTTGCCATTAGTAGTGTTCTTACTCCAATTTCAGCCTTAGCGAAAAACTTAGGCGATATTCATCACGCTAATAAATATGTCGGTAGTGATGGTTTATCATATTATGTTGGTTATGCATGGGACGGCTTAATGCTTTATGTCGTTGATGAAGGTAATGATATTACTTTAGAAATGGCTAAAGTTGAAGAAAGAGAAGGCGTTATCTATTACGTCTTAACTGGTACATGCGCTGGTTATACAAGCGATAACTTCTTATATGGTTTCTATTTCCAACACATTAATAACCTCGATGGTTTAGGTGAAGGAGATGTTTATGATAATAATGCCGTCGATCAACACGCTGTTGTCGATGCTAGTGGTAACTTTGAAATTAGTTGCCCAGTTTCAACTTTAATTACTCCTAGCTTTAAGGCTAGCTCCGACACAAAATGGGGCTTAATCGCTAAATATTATGTTGGCGATAAAAAAGAAGTCACTGATCGTATTGAAATTAAAGCAACAGAATTTAGTGCCCAAACAATTACTAAAGATGGTGTGAGATATAGCATCTACGCTGGTGAAGAAACTTGGTCAATTGATTGCTTAGTTTTAGAAAAGATTTAATCTTTTGAGGATTAATAATTATGAAAAAAACAGGAAAAATTATTAATTATGCCGCTGCTGGTTTAGTGGGCGCTATTATCTTAACTGTTAATATCTTAGCCTTAGGCATTTTTAGAGAACAATTACAAAACTTCGTCTTTGGTTATGAATTTGATGCCGCTGCGCAAGAGCAAAACCGTGCCACAGGTCAAAAGCTCGCCAATGAACTCGTCGAAGAAGGCGTGGTCATGGTTAAAAATGACAATAATGTCTTACCATTAAATAAAGCTACTACTAACAAAGTTAACGTCTTTGGTTGGGGTTCAGTTTGCTGGGTTCCAGGTGGTAGTGGTTCTGGTCGTGTTGTTGATCCAGATAATACTTCTAACTTATACGCTAAAGTTGGTTTAATCGATGCTTTAAATGCTTACGATATTGAAACAAATACTTCTTTAACAAGTTTCTATAGAAGTATAGCTACATCTAGACCAGGTTATTCTTCTGGTACTTTAAACACATACGATTATCAATTCCATCGTATTATTGAACCAGGTATTGATGATTATAGCGAAGATCTTTTAGCGAATGCTAAATCATTTAGCAATACCGCTTTAGTGGTCCTCACTCGTGTTTCTGGTGAATCTAGTGACGCTCCACAAGTGCAATATTTAGGAACCGGTTCTTCTAGTACCGTTAATGATGCTGAAAAAACTTATTTAGAAGCTTCTGAAGATGAACTTGAATTATTAAATTATGTCGGTCATAACTTTGAAAACGTCATTGTCGTCATTAACTCCACTAATACGATGAAACTCGATTTCATGGATTCCATTAATGGCTTAGATAGCTGCTTAGTCTGTGGTGCAACAGGTATGGAAGCAGCGCATGGCGTTGTTAATGTGATGTACGGCAAAGCTAATCCTTCAGGTAAATTAGCCGATACTTATGCTTATGACTTTAAAACTAATGCTTCTTACGCTAACAGTGGTTCTCAAGGCGTCAATTCATATTTAGGAGCATCTGGCTTATATCCAAACGATGGCACCACAAACGGTAACGTTGGTAATAGCTCACAAAAATATGATGGTGTTTATTATCTCGACTATGTCGAAGGCATTTACGTTGGTTATAAATGGTATGAAACCGCGGATGCGGAAGGCTATTGGGACAATATTGATAATAAATTCGGTAAAGGTTATGAAGGCGTTGTCCAATATCCATTCGGTTATGGTTTAAGCTATACAACCTTCTCTTGGGAACTTGTTAATACAAGTATTTCTAATAACCAAGAAATTACTAAAGATAGCGAAATCTCTGTGACAGTTAGAGTTACAAACACTGGTGAAGTCGATGGCAAAGATGTCGTTGAACTATATTACACCGCACCATACACCAAAGGTGGTATTGAAAAATCCGCGATTAATCTCGTGGCTTTCAATAAAACTTCCTTATTAAAACCAGGTGAATTTGAAGACTTAACTCTCTCTTTCAAAGCCTATGATATGGCAAGCTATGACTTTGATGACGCAAATAACGATGGCTTTGAAGGCTATGTCTTAGAAAAAGGTGATTATCAAGTCAAATTAATGAGCGATTCTCATAATCTTAAAGAAATGAGTAGTAACGTCATTACTTATAAAGTAAATAAAAATATCATCATTGATAGAGATCCTTATAGTGGTCACGATGTCTATAACCGTTTCACTGGTGAAGACACATTCGATGGTGTTTCTATTGATGGTAGTAATTCAGGCGCTGATATCCTTTATTTAAGTAGAAAGAATTTCAAAGTTACTTTCCCAAGTGAAAAAGAAGAATCACGTCAAATCTCTAATAACATTAAACAGAATAACTTATATACCGCTGAAATGGCCAATAAAGATAATAAAGCCAGTGATGAAGCTCCAGTGTTCGGTGCTAAAAACGGTTTCAAAGTTTTTGATAATGGTCAAGTTACTGATCTCGGTTATAAATTAGGCGCTAATTATAATGACCCTGAGTGGGAAGATGTCTTAGATGAATTAACCGAAAATGAACTTAGAAATATGACACTCCATGGCTATGTTAGCACAGCAGAACTCTCTTCTGTTGGTAAAGCCAAACATAGAAATGTTGATGGTCCTAACCAAATCGGTTCATTTAACTTCCCTAATGCTGGTACAGGTTTCCCAAGCGTTACAGTTGTCGCTCAAACTTGGTCCACACGTTTAGCTTATGACTTTGGTTTAGCTATTGGTGCGGAAGCCAAAACTTTAAACTATGATGGTTGGTATGGTCCTGGTATCAACATCCATCGTTCTCCATTTGGTGGTAGAAACTATGAATATTTCTCTGAAGACCCAGTCTTAAGTGGCTATATGTCCGCGATGGAAGTAAAAGGCGCTAAAAACCAAGGCGTTTATTGTTTCTTAAAACACTTCATTACATATGAACAAGAAAGCATGAGAGATGGCATCTCTGTTTGGTTAACTGAACAAGCTCTTAGAGAAATCTATTTAAAACCATTTGAAATCGCTATCCATCAAGGTGGTGCAACTGGTGTTATGACTTCATATGGAAGACTCGGTGCTACTTGGGCTGGTGGTAACACTGCCTTAATTAGTGGTGTTCTTAGAGAAGAATGGGGCTTTAACGGTATGGTCTTAACTGACTATGCTGACCATCAAAAGTTCATGAATGGTGACCAACAATTAAGAGCCGGTGGCGATTTATGGATGGATGGTTATAGCAATAATGGTTCCTATAAATTCGATACCTCCTCTAATACATTTAAACAACACCTTAGACGTGCTGGTCACGATGTCTTATTCGGTTGGCTTAATACTGAATTAGCAGCGAAGAATTACGATCCAAGTCAAGATACAATTTCTGTTGTTATTGGTGAAAAAGGCGCACCAAAAACTGGTTGGATTACCGGTTTGATTATTGGTGATGTTGTCGGAGGATTAGGTATAGTAACTTGGATTACACTTGTTCTAGTTTTCTCTTTTTTAAGACCGAATGTTAATGTCGTTGTTGTCAATAATAACCATTACGATTCAAAAGACAATAAAGAAGAATAATTGTTTATGAGTGAAAAAGAAAAAATGCTCGCTGGTAAAATATATGACTCCATGGAAAAAGAGTTATATGAAAGAAGATTGTTAGCGAGCGAGCTATGTATCAAATATAATAATCTTCCAGAAGCTCATCCTGAACGAAGTAAACTCTTAAAAGAGATATTTCCTCATTCCGATGATACTTTATTTGTGAGAGGCCCTGTTTTCGTTGATTATGGGGAAAATACTTACTTTGGTAAGACAGTTTATTTCAATTTCAATCTAGTAATCTTAGATGTTTGCCCAGTTAAAATAGGTAATAACTGCTTCTTTGGTCCTAATATCGCTATTTATACAGCGCTTCATTCTTTAGTGGCTAAAGAAAGAGAACTCTATTACGATAAACAAAAAGGCTATATTACTGATATGGAATACGCTAAACCAATTATTATTGGAAATGATTGTTGGTTTGGTGGAAATGTAACCATTCTTCCTGGCGTTACTATTCACGATAATGTCGTCGTAGGTGCGGGGTCAGTAGTGACTCATGATTTAGAAAGTGGTTATGTTTACGCTGGTAATCCCGCAAAAAAGATAAAACCGATTACTAAAGAAGATTCAATCTTTTTAAAGAAAGAACTCTGGTAAAAAGAAAAGGGCGATGCCCTTTTTTATCGTAATCTCAAAGAAGACCCCCATCTTCTATAAGTGGGGGATGAATTTGAGCATAATAATTATATCAAATTACTTCCTACAAAAAAGCCTATCAAATAAACCAATCAAAAATAGTTAAATAAAGATTAATAAGTGTTTGTAATTATATCAACAAGTTGATATAATATTAGTAGGACGAATAGAGGATGGCGAATACGCTTTAGGCGTTTATTTCATCCTCTTTATTTATGCTTCTAGGAGTACAAATGATTAAAAGATCTTATCAATTTAGAATCTACCCTAACCCTTATCAAAAGCAACTAATTGAAAAGACATTAGGGTGCTGTCGCCAAGTCTATAATGACTTTCTTTCAATGTGTATAGAATCATATGAAGCTGATAAGAATTATCTAATTAAAAAATATGACCTTATTAAATTACTCCCAGAATATAAAGAAACATTCTCTTATCTTAAAGAAGTTGATTCAATCGCACTTCAACATACAGTTATTCATTTATATGATGCTTATATCAATTTCTTTAGACATAACGCGGAATTCCCTAAATTTAAAAAGAAAAGAAATGATTATGGCTATACTACGATGAATATCAATAACTCCATCCGATTTGAAGGCAACGATATCCAAATTCCAAAACTCGGCTTAGTGGGTGTTATTAAGCATCGTCCTATTCCAGAATCATTTAAATATACAATGGTTAGTATTTCTCGTCGTGGTAAGTATTACTATGTTACTTTAATGGGAGAAGAAGAGCCGACTGATCTATTAGGTCTAATTAAACAAAAGCTGGATCCTAATAATTCAATTGGTTTAGATTTCTCTTTGGCCCATCTTTATGTGGATAGTAATGGCAATCACCTAGATATGCCTACTTATTATCAAGATTCTTTGACTAAATTAGCAAAAGAACAAAGAAAGCTTTCTCGTATGAAGGAAGATTCATCTCATTATCAAAAGCAACTGATGAGAATAAAGAATCTTCATGAGCACATTGCTAATCAAAGAAAAGACTTTCTTCATAAAGTAAGTCGAAAACTCGCGGATACTTATGATTATGTTTTCGTGGAAGATTTAGACTTGCAAGCGATGAGTGAAAGAAGAGACAAACTACAACTAGGCATTTCTATATTTGATTTAGGATATGGAACTTTTCTACATTATCTTAAATACAAACTTGAGTGGTTAAATAAAAAACTCATTAAAGTGGATAGGTATTATCCTAGTAGTCAATTGTGTTCTTCTTGCAACTATCGTAAAAGCGATTTAACACTTAATCAAAGGAGTTGGATTTGTCCAGAATGTGGATCTAAGCATAACCGCGATTTTAATGCCGCGATTAACATCAAAAAAGAAGGACAGAGAATGATTCTTAATCCTTCTAATTAATTGTTTTCAAACAAGTTTGGATATCTTGTTAACAAATATCCTAAACCGAGGGACTCTCGGGGATAGCCCATTGATACTGAGATCAATAGACCTCTTGAGTGGGAAGCCCCTTCTTCTATAAGGAGGGGAGGATGTCACCGTGAGAGAAAACAATCTTCCCATCTTTTGTTAACCAGATATCGCTTTCGATAATATCGTTACCATACTCGCTAACAGCCGCTTTAAAGGCTTTTAATGTGTTTTCTGGATTATTTAACGAACCGCCTCTATGCGCGGCTAACATCGGTCTTTTTGCGTCAGGATCTTTGATAAAAACGTTATGCTCAATCACTTTTTCTGGAGGAATGATATTAACAACGGCCTCAAATGTGCCAACTACGACGGCAGCGCAACCAACAATAATGATTGTTCTCAGTAATTTTTGTTTATTCATAACGCCTTACCCCAAATATGTATCCATCGAATTCTTTCTCTTATTCAACCAGTTCACAAATGAATCAACAGCGTCCTTATGGACTTTGAATGATTTCACTGATTCTGGTGTGTATTTATAAATAATCGTACCTAGTGTTTGCCATTTTTCATAGTTATGGGCAAATTCATTAGCGAAGGCAACCGCTTCATAATTGGCCTGATTAATCGCTCCAGTTAAAATACCGGAATCTATGAACACTTTATAATATTTCTTAACCATGCTTTGATAGAAATCGGTCTTAGAAAGCATAAAGAACCAAGGATTCAAATGCCCGAAGTTGGTGCTGTTATATTCACCTTGAGAAGTGGTGTATGGTGATTCATTAACATTGCCACTGCTCCAGTCAAAATCCCACGGGGCACCAAAGGTGAGCCTTGGATATCTGCTTCCCGAGGAGAAGTCCACGAACATATAGAATGAAGAGAATCCAACGTCAACTGTCTTAATTAGTTCATGTAAGACATACATCTTAAAGACTGATTCTAAATCTATCATTGAGTTCAAAGTATCAAATTGATTGTCATATGGTGAATCCACTAAATCGTGATTATCATCTAGGACTTTTAAACCCTTGTTATTAACCGCACTCATAAAAGCGCTATAGACATTACCTAAATACTTCTTCACATAGTTAACTTGCGCGTTATCATAAACATCTGTTTTGATGGTGTAGGCTTTTCTAGGAAGATTAACACCGCTTACTGTATCACCCCAGTTATTGCCAATTTCAAAGTAATAGTCTTCTTCTTTAGCGTAGTTATCGAGTTCTAAAAGATAACCAATATCCGTGCCAGTATAATCAGTTTCCGCTTCATTTAGTCTAATTCTATTACCGTTAGCTTGTTGTTGCTCTGCGAGGAGATAAACACCATTATATTCCCCATTCATATAGACGTTAACGTGCTTATAATCGGATGCATAGTTTCTCGAATAGTTGAGTAATGAATTACCCATATATAAAGCGGTAGCGTTTCTCATCATTGACTGATCAGCGTAATCCGCGAGCAAAACCCAGCTTTTAGCTTTTGCGCCTTGATTTAAACCAAGCATATTAATCTTGCTATTCATCTTGAGACGGTACGCTTTCTTAGGATAGGTCATCGTACCATTGCCTCTAAATCTCACTAAACCTGCTGAGTTATTAATGACATATTTAGATTCACAGTTATCAGTGCTCAAAATCATATCGACATAGTTCTCTTTATCTTGGATTTCCACCCCATTAGTGTCGATATAGATATTTGGAAAACCAGTATTTTCAATGATGTGTATTTTAGCTTTCTTACTTTCTAATAATTCATGATTAATATCAAAGATATTCGCTGTCACTTCTTTTTCACCGATTTCCGTCAAAGAATTATTTTCATATTCCACAGTGCAGCCATAAGGAATCATACCTTTAATTAATAAATCGTGAGTTTGACCATCATACATGTAATAAGCATCTTCAAAAACATATTCATTTAGCTTATAAGTGGCTTTTTCAAATTCTTCATTGCACTCTAAGCAATGATATTTAATAAACCCACTTTCGATGATAGATGGTTCCTTAATAACTTCTTCTTCGCTCAAATTAGTGTGTTTACACACTGAAATCTCTTCACTAGAAGAACTGTTTACTTCATCACTTGAATCTTCAACTACCGAACTTAAAGAACCCGCTCCACAGCTAGGTATAAGTAAACTAATAGTTAAGATTAAGGCGACTTTTTTTAATCGGTTCATACCCATATTGTATGCTAGTTTAGACAAAATAAAAACCCACTCAGTGAATACAGAGTGGGGTTATTGTCTAATTGGTAGCTGGAGGCGGATTCGAACCGTCGACCGACCGGGTATGAACCGATTGCTCTAGCCAGCTGAGCTATCCAGCCAATTCACTTACTTAGTAAGCGATTTTTAATTATATAGAAAAGAGTGCGCCTCTACAACTAAAAAATTAAAAATTTTATTAATGTTATTGCGAATATTTATTACCTTCTCTTATAATAAAAACCCAACCCTAAATAAAATTACTATTTTAATGCAATTTTAACGAGGAAATATTAAGATAAATAAAGAGGTAAATTATGCCAAATTGTCGTAACTGTGGAGCCCGTATCACAAAATTTGATAAAGACATTTGCCCAGTCTGTGGCACAAAGAATCCATTACAAGGTGTCGGTAGTGACACTATGGAAGTCACTTCCCAAATCGATTTAAACAACTTCCAAGAAGGTCAAAAAGTTAAATGCCGCCGCAAAAAACTTTTGTTATTCTTCTTAGCTTTTGGTTTCACAGGCGCTCCATTCTTTTATCTTAAGAAAAAGAAAGCTGGTATCTTCTGGCTCGTTATGAATCTAGTTATCCTCGCTGGTATTTTTGCCTTATTCTTCTTCTTATTAAAACTTCATATTGCTATTGCAATTTTAGTACCAGTTCTCACCGTTTATGCCATCAGTGGTATTACCGGTGCTGTATATAACTTCTTACCAGATTTAAGAGATGGTGAGGGAGAGTTCGTTGTTTAATGCAACGCTACTTCGCTAATATTGATCAAAACTATTTTGTCCATCTAAACCCTGATGATGAACATCATGTTTCCCATGTTATGCGCATGAAGAAAAATGATGAAATCGAAGTGGTCCATGAGGGCAAAGTTTTTTTATGTCGCATTGATGATTTTAACCCTTTAAAAATCTCTGTCATTCACGAGATTGAAAACGATGTTGAAATTAAAGAAGACATCACGCTTTTATTCGCTCTCACCAAAGGTGATAAGATTGATTTAGTTTTACAAAAAGCCACTGAATTAGGTGTTAAAAAAGTCGCTTTAATCGAAAGTGAAAGAACAGTGGTGACCTATGAAGGAAAAGATCAAGAAAAGAAGCTCGCCCGTTTCAACAAAATCATGAAAGAAGCGAGCGAACAATCACATCGTTTAATCGTTCCAGAACTACTTGGAATCTTTAACTTAAAGAACTTACCAAAAGAAGTTTTTAGCGATATCAATTATGTCGCTTATGAGAAAGACGCTAGTGATACCGAATCAATCTTCTCCAAAGTGGAAAAAGGTAAATCAGTGACTGTTTTAATCGGACCAGAAGGTGGCTTTAGTGAACAAGAAATCAATAACTTAGTCAAACAAGGTTTTATTAGAACTTCTTTAGGCAAAAGAATACTTCGCGCAGAAACTGCGGCCATCTACGCCTTAAGTGTGTTAGGATATATCTTAGAAAAATGAAACATTTATTCCCTTATATCGCCTCCAAAGCTAAAAAAAGAAAAGCCTTCGAAGAAAGCGAAGAGTTTCATTTTTTCTTGACCAATCGTCACTTATTAATGCGCTTACCGCACTTTGTGCATTTCTATGACATCGAAAACGATCCTTTTGAAATCATGAGGGCTAATATCGTTTTATATGCCTATATCAATAAAACAAAGATGGAAGAAGAAATCCGTAACTTAGGTAATTATATTAATTCCTCTAACAAAAAGAACCACGCTAACTTTGTTAAATCTTTCCATGAAATCATTTCTGAATTACCAAATTATCAAGATGGTAATGATAAGATTTATATCCCTTTCTTCACAAGAGCGTTAAACCAAATCTATCTTAACGATCCAGAAAAACTTTTAACTTATCCATATAATGGTTTGATGGAAAACTTTAAGGATACAGTAATCGATCCATTTGATACATATGGTAGTGAATTATATAACTCCCATTTCTCTAGACTAGTGAAGATTTCGCAAGTCGATAAAGAAACAGCGTATTTCCATTATGACACCAATACCATTTATTTTATAAATGAACAAGGTAGATTAGACGCTAGTATCGTCTTATTTGATAGACACATCCATCACCCAAATTACGCTCATATGTTAGAGAGAATTAAACCAGTCGTTGATGCCTATTTTGCCTTTGATAGAGAAGGAGTCATCAATGCCTTATATCAAAACGGTTTTATCTCTTCTCGTTTATTACATCTCATTCGATTCCACGATTGGGCTAGACTATGAAAACCTTTACTACTTACAATCTCGGATGCAAAGTGAACGCTTATGAATTAAGCGCTCTTTCTTCGTTATTGATTAAAGAAGGCTTCGTAGAAGATAGTAAAAACCCAGATGTTGTTTTAATCAATACTTGTTCAGTAACCGCAACTGCGGATCAAAAGAGCAGACAGCACATTAGAAAGATGCAAAAACTGTTTCCTAACGCTGTTATCGCAGTAATGGGTTGTTATTCCCAAGGCAATCACAAATTCATCGAAGAAGAGATTAAACCAAGCATTCTTTTAGGTACATCCCATAGAAGAGATGTCATAGATTTAATTAAGAAAGCATTAACCGATGGTGGTCACTACAAGGCCATCGAAGAAAACACCAGAGCTTTTGAATATGAAGAACTAGGAATCACTTCCTATACAGAAAACGTCAGAGCCTTCCTTAAAATCCAAGATGGCTGTAATAACTTTTGCACATACTGCATTGTTCCATATAGAAGAGGTAAAATGCGCTCTAGAAGCAAAGAAAATGTCATTAAAGAAGCAGAATACTTAGTGGCTCAAGGTTATCAGGAAATCGTCCTTTCTGGTATTCATGTCGGTGGATATGGACAAGACTTAAAAGACGTTTCCTTCTCTGACTTAGTGGAGACGTTATTAGATATTGAAGGACTAAAAAGTCTCAGAATCTCTTCTATAGAAGAAAGTGAGATAGATGATAAATTAATTGCGCTAATCACTAATAAAGATAATCTTGCTAAACATTTGCACATTCCTCTTCAAAGTGGCGCTAATCATGTGCTCAAACTCATGAATAGAAAATACACAAGAGAGCAATTCATTTCTAAGATCAAACGCATCAAGGAATTAATGCCTAATGTGATGATTTCTGGTGACGTCATCGTGGGCTTCCCTCAAGAGAGTGAAGAAGATTTCCAAGACACCTATAATCTTTGTAAAGAATGCTTTGATATGCTTCATGTCTTTCCATATTCCGCTAGACCAGGAACCGTGGCGGCGAGAATGGATGGACAAATCTCTCCAGAAGTGAAAAAACAAAGATCGAAAGTCTTATTAGACTTATCTAACGAACTATACAAAAACTTCGCTAATCGCTTTATCGGTAAAGAAGTTACCGTTTTAGTGGAAAAATACGATCAAGAAAAAGGATTAAATATTGGCCATACATCGAATTATATTAGTGTAGAGATTCCTGTTAAGGAATCTATGGTTGGACAATACATAACAGTCAAACTACAAAAAAGCATGATATAATCGAAACAATTTAAGATTATTTAGAAGATGTCTAAAAATCCATTGACTAAATAGTATTATTTAAATATAATAATCCCCGTTGCTATTAAGGAGGATAGACCCATGGCCGTTCCACAAAGAAGAATTAGTAAAACAAGAAAAAGATTAAGAAGAACACATTTCAAATTAAGCGTTTCCGGCTTAGTGACATGCCCACAATGTGGTGCGATGATCAAAGCCCATCACGTTTGCCCAAAATGTGGTTATTATGCTGGCAAACCAGTTTACTTAAACGGTAAACTCGTTAAAGAAGAAAAACCAGCTAAAAAGGCTTCCGCTAAGAAAGCCACCAAGAAAGAAGAAAAGTAGTTTTTCTTAAATGAGATAAGTCCTTAAATGGACTTTTTCTTTTGTGCTATAATAAAAAGTAAGGAGTTTATTATATGAAATACAATAAATTAATCGACCATACATTATTAAAACAAGATGCTTCTCCAGAACAAATCATGAAACTTTGTGAAGAAGCTAAACAATTTGACTTCATGTCTGTCTGCGTTAATCCTGCTTATGTTCCATTAGCCGCTGCATGTTTAAAAGATAGCGACGTCAAAGTTTGCACAGTTATTGGTTTCCCTCTTGGTATGAACTTAACTAAGACCAAAGTGGAAGAAGCTATTCTTACTGTTAAAGAAGGCGCTCAAGAAGTCGATATGGTCATCAATGTCGGCATGCTTAAAGCCGGTCATGATGATTATGTCAGAGAAGAAATTAAAGAAATTAAACAAGCCGTTGGTTCAAAGATTATCTTAAAAGTCATCATCGAAACGTGCTTATTAACCAATGATGAAATCGTTAGAGCATGTAAAGCTGCTAAAGAAGCTGGTGCTGACTTCGTTAAGACAAGCACAGGTTTCTCAACCGGTGGTGCCACAGTGGAAGCTGTCAAGCTCATGAGAGAAACAGTTGGTCCAGAAATGGGCGTTAAAGCCAGTGGTGGTGTTCGCACTCATGAAGACCTCATCGCTATGGTGGAAGCGGGTGCTAACCGCATCGGCACATCTAACGGCACTAAAATTATTTAAAAATAATACTTGCAATTATTAGACTACTTTGTAATAATAGTCGCGTTGCGAAAGCTTCAAGGAGGTGAATTACATGCCAAAGACTTCAGTTCGTGAAAATGAAACTTTAGATGATGCTCTTCGTAGATTCAAAAGACAAGTCAATAAAGCTGGTACCATCCAAGAAGCGAGAAAAAGAGAATTTTTCTTAAAGAAATCTCTTAAGAGAAAAGTGAAGAGCGAAAACGCTCGTCGTAAAAATCGCAAGTAATCAAATTGCTCGAAAGCCAATAGGACTGACGAGCACTGATCGCGGAGTAGAGCAGTGGTAGCTCGTCAGGCCCATAACCTGGAGGTCGATGTGTTCAAATCCATCCTCCGCAACCAATCGTTAACTACAGTCTTGATACAATGTCAGGACTGTTTTTATTTATAAGAAATAGTGATAAACTATCTTAGATAGAGGGTGCAATTTATGGTTTATAAAATAGATGATTATAGTAAAGTTGAAAAGCTTTTTAATGGCTGGCCATATGAGAATTGGCATACTGTAATGAATCAAAAAGTGAGAATATATGTTGATAATCCTGATTCTCCAAAGTCTGCAGTTGGGTGTTTAGGTGGTTGGTGTTTTTGTGTTGGTAAGCCAAACAAACAACTAATCACTAAAAAGCAAACCAAATGGTTTGGTTTATTTCCTAAAGACAAAAAATGGGAAAAGCTAATTAAAGAATGCTATCCAGACGCTGAGATGAATACCCGTTATGCAATTAAACATGACGCAGTATTTGATAAAGAAAAACTTCAATCATTCGTAGACAATCTTCCAGAAGGATATGAATTGAAGCTTATTGATTCTAAAGTTTATGATTTAATCAAAAAAGTTGATGATGATGACGTTGAATACTTGATTGATTGGTTCGATAATAAAAAGCAATTTCTCGAATTAGGACTTGGATATGCGGTAATCAAAGATGGTGAAGTGGTGGGTGGAGCCTCAACTGCCTACCGTTTTCCAAAGGGAATTGATATTGAAATCGATATTCTTAAAAAGCATAGACGCAAAGGGTTAGCGACTGCTGCAGGAGCAAAACTGATTCTCGATTGTCTAGAAAGAGGATGGAGACCGACTTGGGATGCCGCCAATATGAAATCTGTCCATTTATCAGAGAAACTCGGATATACATTTAATTACAAATATCATTGTTTTTGGATTAGTCCTATCTTCTTTAAAACTATTAAAAATCCAGACAAATCCAAGTGGGAATCTTATTGTGGCAAATATGAGACAAACTGTAAGGATTTCAAATTAAAAGAAGTGTGGATGAAAGACAGCGATTTATATGGTCGAGCGGATAATGAAGTCCGGAGAAATATTAAATTCAAGTTTTACCCAATTGGCCTTAATGTATTTGGCAGAAGAGATGGAAGCGCTATCGTAACTTTTGAAAAAGATAGTTATATTATCGACGATATTGTTTGCAAAAAGATTTAAAACATCAGACTTGGCTTTCAAATAGGAAAATTAACAAGTGGCCCACATTTCACAAGGCGGCCCATTGTATCATTTCTGCCTTCTGCAACCAATCGATAACTACGGTATTGATACTATATCAGTTCCGTTTTTTAACTTTTCTGTGAATTTGATTTAGTGCAACAACGTGTTGCTTAGCACTCCCTGAAGTAAATGGTATTATTTTAGTGAACTGAGGTAATTATTTATGGAAACAAAATTAGTGCTACGGGAACTTAGAATTAAAAATGGTTATTCACAAAAGGAATTAGCGGAAAAGGTTTTTGTTACAAGACAAGCAGTGTCGCGCTGGGAAGCGGGTGAAACAATGCCAAATACAGAAACTTTAAAACTGCTTTCAAAGCTATATAACGTGTCAATAAACACACTTTTGGGTTCTCCTAACAAACTTATTTGCCAATGCTGCGGGATGCCGCTTGAAGATGAAATCATCGGAAGAAATAAAGATGGTTCAATGAATGAAGAGTATTGCAAGTGGTGCTATGCAGATGGAACTTATACATATAATGATATGGATGATTTGATTAATGTTTGCATTCCTCATATGGTTACTCAAGGTTTTTCTGAAGAACAAGCAAAAGAGTATATGAGAGGTATGCTTCCAAATCTTGACTATTGGAAAAGGCATAAAGAACTAAGCGATCATGGAAAATTCGATGCCTTTAAAAAACAATTAATCGAAGAAATAAATAATTTAAACATCGAAGGCATGCCAAAATTAGAAAGTCTAAGTGCACTTGTTGGAGCATATGTCAATCTCGAATATCACTTACCTTCAGGTATGAAAGCCAAATTCTTAGATGATAATGTGACTTATTTAGGCAATCAACTTGAAATAGATAATAATAGATGCTTTGGGATAGTGGCAAATGCTGAAATAATATTGATTTGCACATATGGTGTTGAAGGCGCAAATCCAGAATTAGTATTGTTTAAAAAAAGACATTAACTGTGGGTGGCCCACAATTAGACAAAGTGGCCCATTGTATCATTTCAGGCCATTACAACCAATCGTTTATAACAGTTCTGTTTATCAGGACTGTTTTTATTTTCTATATTCGTGCTATATTTTATTCGTGCTAGTTTTAATTGACGCAAACGAGAAATACTTAAAGCAGTATCAAGAGGCTTATTATTTGTCATTAGACAAAATTAAAAGCGGCGAGATCCATAGAAGCGATTTAATGTTTGATGACATTAATAAAGTAGATATCATCCAAAAAATGAAAGATACACGCGACATAAATAAACTCAAACCAAATCGTGTGCTCTCCTATGATTATTTCGCTGTGGATGATGATAAATTCATCGGTATCATTCATATAAGAATTGAACTTACACCTTTCCTATTATCTTATGGTGGTCATATTGGATATGGCATCAATCCAAAGTATTGGAGACAAGGTTATGGTACCGAACTATTAAAATTAGGTCTCATTAGAATCAAAGAACTAATAAAAGATGATAGAGTTCTTGTCACTTGTGATGATGATAATATTGGCTCTGCTAAAGTCATTGAAAATAATGGTGGAGTATTAGAAAACAAAGTTTTCAATATTGATGAATACGGTGATAAGGTACTCACTAGGAGATATTGGATTAAAATCCGCTAATAAGAAAAGCCCCGAATACTCAGGACTTCTTATTATTTAGTTTTTATAGAACTTCATTTCATCAAAGTATTTTTTGATCACGTCATTAAATCTTTGATATAA
>JBGUXN010000031.1:0-58068 GCA_045222195.1 Bacilli bacterium
TTACCTAACATGGGGTAATAAGCGAGCGTATCTATCAACAATTATTGATTTATATGATCGACATGTAGTGGCATATCAAATATCTAAATTTAATAACATACCATTAGTGATCAACACATTAAACAAAGCTCTAGAAATAGAAAAGGATGTATATGGACTCATCATTCACAGTGACCAGGGTTTCCAATACACATCCAATGAATACAAAGTCATCTGTGCCTCGAAAAGCATATCTATTTCAATGAGCCGAAAGGGTACGCCTATTGACGATTCTCCGATGGAGAGCTGGCACGGAATCCTTAAAAAGGAGACTTTGTACAATAATAATATCACATCTTTAGAGCATTATATTCAACTGGTAGAAGAATGGATTGTGTTTTACAACTCAACAAGACTAAAAAACAGGAACCTTAATTGATTCCTGTCTTTACCGTTTTTTAAAGCGTGTCCATTTGGGGTTCACTTCAAATCCCGGGGTTTTTTCTTGCTTGTCGCTTAGTTAGTTCATTATGGCTTTTGTTTTATTTACTAAGCTCACAAAGTCATCACGATATTTGTCGTTGATATAATCGTTATTAACTCTTTCAAGCAAGTGGTCGTAGGAAGAGGTACCTTTATATTGGCTTTCCGAAACGACCAAAGCGTATTCAGCAACATATGTTGCGAAATCGTAATCAACATGTCTAGAAACAGCAATATCTGTTTTTGCATTTGTAACTTCTTTATTTTCAAAAGTAACTGGATCTTTATATCTTAATTTGGTTTTGAAGATGTAATCACTTTCAGAAGTGTTTTTGAGCGCTAATTCATAAAGGGCCACAGTGGTGTGATCAGACATGATTTCACCAGCATCTTTCTTATCATCTTCAAATTCTTGATTACTCATTTGTCTTGTTTCATAACCGAGTAAACGATATGACTCAACTGCATTTGAGAATTCAATCTGACATTTGGCATCTTTAGCGACCACGTACATCGATTTGCCTAATTCTTCTTCAAACACTTTCTTAGCTTCTAATTCGCCATCAATATAGTAGGCATTACCATTACCATTGTCCGCTAAAGTGTATAAAGTTCCATTGTCACGACTTCTATAACCACAGCAGGTAAGATAAACGCCATCAGAGGCTTTTTGCTTAATTAAAGCAGTTAATTCACTACCTGTGACTTTGCCAACATTGAAATCACCATCTGTAAGAATAACAACACGGTTATTGCCGCCATCAATGAAGTATTTATAAGCGGTCTCATAAGCTTTTTCGATACCAGCTTCACCCCACGTAGAACCACTAGCTTTCAAGCCATCAATAACTTTGTTTAATGCTTTTTTATCTTTACCGCTTTTGCCCTCAATTTCTACTTGGCAACCAGAGGCATAAGAAACGATAGAAACTCTATCTTCATTACCGAGGTTTTGAACAAGTGTTTTTAATGATGTTTTGACTAAGTCAAAAATATCAGACATTGAGCCACTTTTATCAACGAGAATAACAATGTTGTTTTTAACATTTTCAGTAACGGCTGGTTTGGCTTTAACAACGACTGACGCTAAATAGTGTTCATTGTTCCAAGGACAAACATCTAACTCTAAATGAGTGGTTAATGCATCTTCTGTTTTGTTTTCATAGCCATAAGAGAAATAATTAAGCATTTCTTCTGTTCTAACTAAGTTCTTGATTTCATATACATTCCCACGATTAACGCATTCTCTCAAAGTGGTATAAGCAAATGAAGTACTAGTTAATGAAACGTTATTTGTGTTAGTTTCTTCGCTAACTTCCACGAAAGGATTTTCGTATATAGCATCTTCCCCTGTGGGTGGCATTTTTTCTTCGCTACCCATTTCTGGTGCTACTTGGTATTGCGAACCGCCATCGTAATTACCGGTAGGTGTGACATAGTTGCCCTCGCCTTTACCGTAATTGTATCCACCTGTTGGACTCATCGCGCAAGAGGCTAAAGTGGTGCCCAAGACACCAAGCAATAAATATTTGTATAGGTTTTTCATTTCTGTAACCCTCCCACTAAACAAGACGCATTATTTTCCGATAATTGCTTAAAGTTTTTTAATATCTTTAAACATCTTTTTTAAAGATGGGGGTGGTCAAAAAATTTTAAAATGTTATGATAGTCGTTGGCCGTATGAAAAGAACAAGATTTATCGCCTTTCTCGTATTACTCGGTGTCGTCGTATTATGGGGCTTAGCACCAGTTGCTTCTAAAGCCATCTTTAATAGCGAAACACCAATATATTCACCAGGTATGCTCATCGCGTTACGTGGTCTTTTTGCCATTATTGCGATGGCCATATTTATTAATAAAGGTTTTAAAAAGTTAAATAAATCTTATTGGATCTGTATACCCGCAGGCGTTATTCTCGCTCTTGCGTATATTTTCCAATTCGTAGGATTAAAGTATACAGATCCTTCTAAAAATGCATTCTTAGAAAATATTTCATGCATCACAATCCCTGTCTTTATGTTCATTTTCGTGAGAGAAAAGCCGACATGGTATAGCGTTGTCGCTGCGATTGTCTGCGTTATTGGATCTGTTGTTTTGTGTTCGCATGGATTCAATTTCTTACATTTATTTGAGAACATCAATCTCTTAGGTGATGGTTTATCCGCGATCGGTGGTCTCTTCTTTGGTTTAGATATCGCTTTCACAAAGGTGTTCTGTAAAGATAAAGACCCACTAATTTATGTCTTCTTACAATTATGTGTCTTAACAGTGGTGTGTTTTGCCTATACATTTATCTTTGAAGGCGCTGTGTTCCATAGCATTGCCTTTACCTTAGATTGGTTGCCACTATTAGAAGTTATCTTCTTAGGTGTTGTTTGTACTGCTGTTTGCTGGGTGGCAAGAGCCTGGGCGATGAAATCAATCGATGCTTTAACCGTTTCTTTATTAGTGCCGTTAAGCGCAGTTGTGGCTACTACTTTATCAATCACTTTCCAAATGGAAGGATTCACCCTTAATTTATTAATTGGTGGCTTAATTATTCTTATCTCTATTGCGATAAGCGCCATATTTGACTATCGTAAAGAGTGTAAAGAACGCCAACAAAACATAGATAATAATGATAGTGAGGAGGTCCAAACCCAACATGAGCCAAATCAAAGTGAACTCTGAAATCGGAAGACTTAAAGTCGTTTTACTTCACGAACCAGGAGAAGAATTACACAATTTAACACCTAAGAAATTAGATGACTTGTTATTTGATGATATTCCATGGCTGCCATTAGCTAAGAAAGAACATCAAGCTTTTGCCCAAACATTTATTGATGCTGGTGTCAAAGTTGTTTATCTAGTGGACTTAATGAAAGAAGTACTAGATTTATCTAGCAGTATTAAAAATCGCTTCATTACTCAATTTATTGAAGAAGCCCACATTTATAGCAACACTCTTAGAGAAATGACCACTAAATATCTCCAAGATATCGTGGATAATAAAGAATTAGTTTTAAAGACCATCGCTGGTATTAAGAAAACAGATTTGCCATCCTTTAATCCACGAACTCTCGCAGACTTTACTGGTGAATCTCCATTTGTTACTGACCCTATTCCAAATCTCTATTTCCAAAGAGACCCATTCGCCGTAATTGGAGAGGGCGTGTCATTAAATAAGATGTATTCTGTGACTAGAAGTAGAGAAACAATATACGGTGAATTCATTTTTAAATATCACCCTGTATTTAAAACCACACCTCTATATTATTCCCGTTATGAAGATATCAATATCGAAGGTGGAGATATCATGGTTTTAAACAACCACGTTTTAATCGTTGGCGTCTCGCAAAGAACATGTCCAGAAGCCGTTGAACGTTTAGCCAAGAATCTTTTCTATAAGAACGAAACAGATTTTGATACCGTTTTAGCGTTCACTATTCCACAAGCAAGAACATTCATGCATTTAGATACAGTGTTCACTCAAGTGGATAAGAATAAATTCACTATTCATAAAGGTTGTTACGAGAAATTAGAAATTTATCGTATTACCAGAGATATTAATAATGATAAAAAACTCAAAGTAGTGGAAATTCCACAGAAATTAGAAGAAGTTTTAGAATCATATATTGGTATGCCAGTTACATTAATTCCATGTGGCGGTGGTGATTCCATCAGTGCGGATCGAGAACAATGGTCTGATGGTAGTAATACCGTCGCTATTGCGCCAGGTGAAGTTATCGCATATGAAAGAAACGACATTACTAACGAAGCATTAATTAAAAACGGCATTAAAGTCCATATTATTCCTTCTAGTGAATTATCTAGAGGTAGGGGTGGACCAAGATGCATGTGTATGCCATTAGTAAGAGAGGAAGTTGAGGACTAGTTATGAATAATCCATTATATAAAAAACATTTATTAACTCTATTAGATTTTGAACCAAGCGAAATCCAATTGCTTTTAGATTTAGCGATCATCTTAAAGAAAAAGAAACACGCTCATGAACCAACTTCTTTCTTCTTAAAAGATAAGAATGTTGTTTTACTCTTTGAAAAAGATAGCACTAGAACAAGATGCGCTTTTGAAGTCGCGGCCGCTGATTTGGGTATGAACGCTGTTTATATCGGTAGCAGTGGTTCTCAAATGGGTAAAAAAGAATCTATTAAAGATACCGCTAGAGTATTAGGCAGAATGTTTGATGGTATTGAATATCGTGGCTATAAACAAGCTACAGTTGAATGCCTCGCGGAATATTCTGGTGTTCCAGTATGGAATGGTTTAACCGAAGATTATCACCCAACACAAATCCTTGCCGACTTTATGACCATCATTGAAAAGAAAGGTCATTTAAATGGCATTAAAATGGCCTATTTAGGTGATGGAAGATATAACATGGGTAATTCCTACTTAGTGGGTGCCGCGAAAATGGGTTTAGATTACCGCATGGTTGGTCCAAAAGAATTATGGCCAAATGAAGAATTAAGAAAAGAATGTTTAGAAATCGCCAAAGAAACAGGCGCCAAGCTCACATTTACTGAAAACGTTGAAGAAGGCGTTAAAGATTGCGATGTTATTGCCACTGACGTTTGGGTTTCTATGGGTGAAGCTGATTCTGTTTGGGCAGAACGTATTAGCTTATTAAAACCATACCAAGTTAATGCACATGTCATGTCTTTAGCCGATAAGAACGCTATATTCATCCACTGTTTACCATCCTTCCATAACTTAGAAACCAAAGTGGGTATGGAAGTCTACGAAAAGTTTGGTTTAAACGGCCTAGAAGTTACAGAAGAAGTCTTTGAAGGTCCACAATCAGTGGTCTTTGATGAAGCAGAAAATAGATTACACACTATTAAAGCGGTCATGCTTGCCACAATGAAAGAAAATCTATAAGATTTAACTATAAAATTAAGGAGGCTCATTTGCCATGAAAAAAAGATTTTATATTACTACTCCAATTTATTATCCAAGCGCTAAGCTTCATATCGGTCATGCTTATTGCACAGTTTTAACCGATATTTTTGCCCGTTACAAACGCTTAAGAGGATTTGAATGCTATTTCCTTACAGGTGCTGATGAACACGGCCAAAAAATTCAAAAGAACGCTGAAGCAGCAGGGGTTACTCCACAAGAATTTGTCGATAATATCGTTGAAGGTTTCCATAAATTATGGAACTTACTTCAAATCAGTAATGATGATTTTATCAGAACAACCGAAGAAAGACACTGGAAAGTAGTCCAAGATATCTTCACTAAGTTATATAACAATGGTGATATCTATTTAGGCAAATATAAAGGTTGGTATTGCACACCTTGTGAATCTTTCTGGACTGATACACAAGTTGGTCCTGATCATGTTTGCCCTGACTGTGGTAGACCAGTGCAAGTTGCTGAAGAAGAAGCTTATTTCTTCAAAACAGGTAACTATGTTGATAAATTACTTAAGTTCTTTGATGAAAATCCAAACTTCTTAGTCCCTGAATCTAGAAAGAACGAAATGATTAATACATTCATCAAGCCAGGATTAGATGATTTATGTGTTTCTAGAACATCTTTCTCTTGGGGCGTCCCAATTAGAGAAAATCCTAAACACGTCATCTATGTTTGGCTAGATGCCTTAACCAACTATATCACCGCTTTAGGTTATGGTAGTGATAATGAAGAACTCTTTAATAAGTTCTGGCAAGACCCAGAATGTGAAACAATCCACATTTTAGGTGCTGATATCACTAGATTCCACGCTATTTATTGGCCAATGTTCTTAATGGGCTTAGGCGTGAGATGCCCAGATAGAGAATTCGTTCACGGTTTATTAATGATGAAAGACTCTAAGATGAGCAAATCTAAAGGTAACGTTGTTGATCCATATCCATTAGTGGAACGTTATGGTGTTGATGCATTACGTTATTATCTCGCTAGAGAAGTTAACTTTGGTAGTGATGGTAATTTCACTCCAGAACAATTCGTGGAAAGAATTAACACAGACCTCGCTAATGCATTAGGTAACTTATTAAATAGAACTGTTTCTATGATTAATAAATACTTCGATGGTGTGACTCCAGAATACGCTGGTAGAATCAACGATGTCGATGGTAATTTAGAAGATTTAACAAAGTTAACTATTGAATCTTATGAAAGATTAATGGATGATCTTAAGATTACAGACGCTATTGCGCAAGTTAACGAATTAGTAGTACGTGCTAATAAATACATTGATGAAACAGAACCATGGAATCTTGCTAAAGATCCAGAAAAGAAAGCAAACCTTGCTTCCGTTATGCTTCACTTAACAAATTCCATCTATGTTGCCGGTATGTTATTAAAACCAGTCTTAGTGAATGCTTCTGATAAATTATTTGACCAATTAGGCGTCACGGGTGACTTACTTAACTACGAAAACGTTTACAAATATGGTGTCACGGGTGGCTTAAAAGTTGAAAAGAAGGATCAATTATTCCCAAGACTAGATGCCGCTATTGAAGTTCCTGCTATTCAGGACATGATGAACGGCAATAAGTAATTAACAAATTAAAGAAAAGAAATATGTTGCTCTTTGTGGTAACATATTTTTAGTAACAAAACATTATGACATTCTATACCGCTATTATTATCGTTGTTTGGTTAGCTTTAATCGTTCTATCGATTCTCGTTCATGAGAACAATAGAATTTCTAACCGCACCAAGATTATTATGTATGTCACTTATTTAGTGACTGCTATCGCTGCTCTAGCAGAATGGCTAGGCGTGCAATTTAATGGAAACCCAAATATTCCTGTTGAACTTTTAAGAACGGTTAAGTTATTTGACTATATTCTTACTCCTATTGCTGGTGGTGCGATTGTTTTACAATTACGCACTAAAACCATTTGGAAAAAGATCATCTTTGGTATTTTAGGCGCTAACTTGTTATTCCAAATCGTTTCAGTCTTTACTGGAATTATGCTTGTTATTGATGAAAACCATGTTTATCATCATGGTCCAGCCTATATCGCTTATATCATCATGTATTCTTTGATTATTGTCTTCGTAGTAGTGGAGTTTGCGGTATATGGCGCTAGGTTCAAAAAGCAAAACAGAATCTCTTTATATGCTCTATTAGTATTTATTGCCGTTGGCATCTTGTTACAAGAAGTCTTTGGTGGTGATGTGAGAACAGCATATATTTCCTTAGCTATTGGTCTTTCATTAATGTTCATTCACTATTCTGAATTCTCACAATTAGAAGCTGATACTCGTATCAGAGAACAAATGAAACAAATTGCATTAGATCCATTAACTGGTATTTCAAATCGTCATGCATATATCGAAGAACTTCAAAAGATGTCACAAGAAGAACTTCCAGAGAATCTAGTCGTGTATTCTATCGATATTAATGGCTTAAAGAAAATTAATGATACCTTAGGTCATAATGCAGGCGATGAACTTATTTGTGGCGCTGCTGATTGTATTACGACTATTTTTGATAAGTATGGCAAGTCATATCGTACTGGTGGCGATGAATTTATTGTTATCGCTAATATTGACACTCCACAAATCTACAGCTTGGTCAGTCAGCTTAATAAATTGGGCGCTTCTTGGAAAGGCAAAGAATCAAGAGGCATCTCATTCTCCGTTGGTGCGGCCGCTAGAAAAGACAACCCAGATTTGAAGGCTGAGAAGCTTGTAATTCTCGCTGACCAAAGAATGTATAAAGCTAAAAACGATTACTATCAAGAGACAGGATTTGAACGTCGTAAATACTAAGTATATTTTATGTTAGAATAAGAAAAAACCCGCGTTTTGCAGGTTTTTTTGTTATTCAGCCACTTCTAATATTGGTTCTAAGAATGGTGTAAATGCTTCTGCGAACAGGTGTCCTAATTGCACTTGCGACTCTGTATCATAGTGTGCTGTATCAGGAGTATCAAACGGCTCTTGATTTGTATGTAGACCAGCAGCAATAGTGTCGATGTAAATGTTGTTTTCACTTTCTGCTGCGAATTGCTGTTTTGCTTCGTTAACCTTTCTATAAAATTGCCATTGTGGTGAGTTATTAATACCAGCATCTATGAATGGGAAGTCTTTGTTGCCTGCTAATTCTTTTAAGTCAGCTCTTAAATCGCTAACAAATTGCTTGGTGTTATCGTAGTACTCTTGATAATATCCCTCATAAGAATCACCTTCACCTTGCATCCAACACACTGCTTTAATGGTTGGTATGTAGCCCATTTCTTTAAGATTCTTCATTTGTTTTTTAATGTATGTAACAAATCTGTTATACATTGGAGAATCTTTTCCAACCCAATCATCTTTTAAGTTAGATGCACCACAGGCGTATTTAATAAGGAATAATTTATTTGCATACATGCTATTTAATGCTTCTGAAATACCGATTTCTGGACCAAATGTCGCTAATGAGTTGCCTTGACCAAGCATGACTTTGACAAAAGTATCGTTTTTAGATTGATTTTGTGAATAGAATTTAGGGCCTTCATCTTTTGTCCAACAATCATAGGCTATTTTGATTCCTTCATAGCCTTTCATATACTCTTGATATTTGGAATAACCAATTGATCTGGCGATGCAATCGGAGTGTGTACAACCAACACCATTTGACTGGCCAGAAATGACCACAACATCTACTGGAATTGGTTCTTTTGGTTCATCGTTTTTTGCGCAGCTCATACTTAAAAATACCACCGGAGAAAGAAGTAATAATTTCAACAATTTTTTCATACTTATATAATAACCAATGTTTTAGTAAACTTTTATAAAAAATCGTAAACAATTTCATTTTAAATTGCTAATTTATACACAAAATGATAGAAACAAATTGAAGATGAATCTAAACAAAATAAAACTTAATGGTCGTTACTATTTAGATAATGGTTATCCAACATTCTTTAATGGTGGATCTGGCTTTTCTTTTAAGATGAAAGGAAACAGTTTTTCATTAACTTTTGATTCAATTCCAATACCAGGTTACTTCTATATCATTGTTAATAGAAATTATGAAAATAAGGTCAAGGTGTATGCAAAAACTAGTGTATTTCATTATGATTTTAGCCAAGATGGTATCTATTTAGTGGATATTGTTAAAGCTAATGAGGCTAATGATAACGCATTAAAATTAATAGATTTTTCAGTGGATGGAGAACTATTAGATTACGATCACAAATACGATAAAAAAGTAATGGTGTATGGCGACTCCACAATTGCGGGTTTTGGCATCTTAGAACATTATGGAAATGCTTCGGTTCATAACGCAGATTCAGTAAGAGATTTTTGCTATCACGCTCTCTATGATTTGAATATGGACGCTGATCTATTTTCTGCTTCTGGATATGGCTTAGTTTTTTCAGCATATACTTCACCAAAAACAAAAGGTATTATTAATTTTATTAATAATGTTGCGGTTGATAAGACAATTAAATGGAACGATAAAACCCCTAATGATTTGCTCATAATTTCATTAGGTTGCAATGATGATTCTTACATATCTGAAGAGCCAAAATTAAAAGAAGAAAGAATCGAGATTTTTAAGCAAAAATATAAAGAATTAATCGATAGTGAATTAAACAAAAACAAGGATCTAAAAATCCTAATAGTTTATGGCACTCTTAATGAGAAACAAGCTTACTATCTATATGAAGAAACTTTTGATTATTTGAAGAAATTTTATCCAAATCTATATATTCACAAATTTAATGGTGATAGTTCTGCTATTTCTAATCATGCTTTCGTTGATGCTCACGACCATATGGCGGAAGAGCTAAAACAAGTCATTAAATCGATACTCTAACACTTTGTGTTCTTTAAAACATTTACACATACATATAGGCAAATTTGTTTATTAAATTTAGTAAACTTTTTAAAATGTTTACAAAAAAGTGAGTAAAGTTTATCACTTTGTTCTTTTATCACTGCGAGTGCGTGCCTTATAATGCAGGTATCAAAGAGTTCACCTCTTCTCACATAATTGCAATCTGCAAGGAAGGAGTATCTTATGCGAAATAAGACCAAAGTTGCCTTTTTATCACTCATTCTTTCTACTGCCTTAATTGCCGTTGCTTGTGGCAAAACACAATCAAGTGCCGAACCAAGCAGTCAGAGCAGTGTAGATACATCATTAATTTCTTCAAGTGAGAGTTCTAGCGAAAACACCTCTAGTTCTCAACAATCTTCTTCTCAACAATCATCCTCACAAGAAGCTTCCTCAAGTGAAGAAGTCTCATCTTCAAGCGAAGAATCTTCATCAAATGCTGCTGATGTTTATTACACAGTCACATTCAAAGTAGATGGTGCTGTTGTTCAAACTGGTCAAGTAAAAGAAGGTGAATATGCCGTCTATACTGGTGAAGAGCCAACAAAAGCCCCCGATGCAAACGCTTCAAAATACCGTTTTACTGGTTGGGACAGAGATTTAAGTGAACCAATTACAGAAAATACAGTCATTAATGCTGTTTTTGCGGCATATGGTAGTGAAATTGTGATCGATGACTTTGAATCATATGAAATTTCCGCTGAAATGATTGATGAAGGCTGGACTGCCTTAACATATTCCAGTAGCGGTTGGACCGATGATACAAAAGCCGCTGTTTCATTAAGCAGCAATGCTACAGAAGGTGAAAAAGCCCTTAAATTCGATGCATGGGCCAATCAAACAGACTATAAATTCGCTAAGATTTTCAAACCAAACGAATTTACTCAATCTGCTAATGCATTGCAATTTGATTTAAAACTTCCTACATACATTAACAAAGTTAAAGTTCTCTTACATGCTACAGTTACAATTGCAGGTACTGTACAAGCTGCCTATTTCTCATATCCATTAATGCCTATTCCAAGTGGTGAATATATTTCATATACAATTCCATTAGATGCTGATGGTTGGGCTCTTTGGGGTGAAGAAGGTAAATCCATCAAGGTTATGGCCGATGCAATGGGCATTAACCAAGATGATTTGCTCAAGTATTTAACAAGAATTGAGTTCTATGTGAACGGTAATGATACAAGTATTGGTGGCAATGGTTGGGGATATATTGCTTTCCTTGATTCTCTCAAGTTTGTGACATTAACAAATCCAGTTTATTCCGCCAACGAATCAATCGAACTATATGACACTTATACTGGTACTTTAGCCAATGATCACATCGTGAGAATTGATATTAATGCTGATAAATCCGCAACTGCCAAAGTTATCGATTTAGAAGTTCCACAAGAAATTCCAGGTAATATCACAGTTGATGACAAAGTCATCACATTTACCTCTTCTGATAGTGGCGCCACATTAAAATATGTCGGTCGTTTAACCGATGGTGGCAAAACCATTAAATTCATTTCTTCCGATGGCTCACTTAAGAACGCTGTTGATGAGATGAAATTAGGCGCTGTTCAAGTGGTTGATAACTTTGAACAATACGAAACTGATGGTGTTGCTTATTACCAAGGCCAACCAAATCCAGAACAAAGAAGTGGTTGCCGTGGTGCATACTATAGCGAATACTACGCTGGTGATGGCTATTCATCCGAATGGGGTGGTAATGGCTGGAGCATTTTAGGCGGTAATGGTGATCAACTTAAACTTAAAAATGACTCAGGTGCCCATAATGGTTCTAAGTATCTTTGTTTGAAGAACTCCCAATGGAACGCTATTAGATATATGCAATGGGGCTTATATGATGGAACATCTGAAAAGAATTCTTTCCGCGGTTCCAAATTTAGCTTCTGGGCAAGAACAAGCGGTACCGTTCCAGCGGTTAAAGTCGCTTTATACTGGCAACCAGCACCAAGAAACGCGACAAAAGATAGCCGCGTCGCCTCTCAAACATTTGCCCACGCTACTTCTGTTGGCGAATGGACACATTATGAAATCGATATTAATCCAGGCCTTGAATATTATGGTTATTTAATCTTCATGGAGAAGAATCAAAGCGCGGATTCTTATCTCTACATCGATGATGTAGAAGTCTACACAGCTGATCCATATGCTCATTACGAAGCTCCTGAAGTACCAAAGCAACCAGAATTAGTTCCTGGTATGACTTATTTCACTCAATTAACAAGCAATGGTGGTGGCTATGTGAACGCTAAACTTGTTGTTAGTAGAAACAACGATGTCAGTTTCCGCATTCCTGCTTTCTACTTCCAAGAAGATGGTACTTATACATGCGAAGAATCAGAAGCTACTTTAACATTCGCTAGTGCTAATGTGACTTATGTTGGTACAGTTTCTGAAGATGAACGTACATTAACATTCAAATCACTAACAGGCGATAGTTACCTTTCTAATTATTTGGACGGCTTAAGTTTCAAGATGATTGACTATGCCGATAATGCTGAATCATACCTAAATGACGGCATTATGTACTATCAAAGCAACCAAAACGAAGGCAACATTAGTGGTGCACGTGGTGCTTATTTCTGTGAATATGCCTATAACGGTTCATCCACTGCAGTCAGTGGTTCTGGCTGGATTTTAATGGGTGGTAGTGGTGATCAATTACAACTCGATAAAACTAATGCTTATGAAGGCACTCAATCCCTCAAGATGAAGAAATCATCCGCGGGTGAAATGAGATATTATCAATGGAATCTTTATAAAGGTGATGGTGAAGGCATTACTGGTTTCAACAAATTTAATATTGCCTTAAAGAATCCAAATAGTAGTGCTACTCCACTTAGTGTCAGAGTGTATAAAACTCAAAAAGTTACTCCAACAACACATGAAGAATGCGTCGTTAAAGAAATTGAACTTACTGCTAACCAAGATTGGACAATGTATTCAATCGATTTAGACGCTAGTGAAACATATTATGGCTATGCCATCTTCTTACCAAAAGCTAGTGGTCAAGCTTATATCAATGTTGATATGGCTTATTACGCAAATGTGGATGCAGATCCAACATGGAATCTCAACATTATTAAAAACAAGGTATTAACATATAACGATCCAACAGATGTCACTTTCACATTCTTGGATAATGGTCTTGCTAATATCAACTATCCAACTGGTTCGTTTAATAAGAACTGCCCATACGCTGTAAAAATGATTGGTAGTAACCAACACATTGAAGTCTATGTTGACGGTGAAACAATCAACTTTACGTATAAGATATCCACTACTGGGGCAATTGATTTACAAGTTTATAGTATGACCTATGGTCCTATTGCGGGTATTTATCCAGGATTCTCATTTGTCGGTAACATTTAAAAAATATGAAAAAACCAACATTAGAACAAATTGCCAAAGAATGTGGAGTTACTAAAGGTTTAGTATCTCGTGCTTTAGCGGGCAAAAATAACGTCTCCGATAGCACGAGAGAAAGAATCATTAGAAAAGCCACTGAACTCGGTTACGATACTTCAAAATTAAAAGCTTATAAAGCATCTTCGAGTCATGTTCTTTTAATTAGTTCTGCAAGAATCCTTTTTAAAGAAGATTTCTGGCAACCAATTATTACTTCAATTTCTTCTACATTATCGAGAAGCAATTTAATCATGGAATACTTTGTCTTTGATGAAGACAACATCGATGATAGCTTGCTTAAAAAGCTAAAAGATTCGACATGTAGTGCTTTTATCGTCATTCACGTGACCCCTAAAGCGATTATGGATGTCATTATCGCAAAGAAGAAACCAACAGTAGTGGTTGATCCAAAGACATTCTTCTCAGAAGCCACACAATTTAAGTTCTCTAATTATGATTCTGCCTATTTAGCGGTCTCTCGTTTAATTGAGCAGGGTCATAAGCATATAGCGTTCTATGGCAGTGATTCGCATAGTTTCTCTTTTAGAGAAAGACATGAAGGCTATATGGCGTGTATGGAAAATCATAAAGATATCGTTAAACCATATTCCATCATTTTTAATAACGATAATAAATACTACGCGAATGAAGAAATGCTTTTAGAAGCTTTAAATAACAATCCAATCACTGCGATTGTGTGTGCGAACGACTTGGTAGCGTTGAACGCTATTAAGACAATCAACAAATTAAATAAAAAAGTACCTGATGATATTTCAGTCATTGGTTTTGACAACATTAAAGCGGGAGAATTCATGTCTCCACGTCTTTCAACGTTCAATATTCCAAGACAAGAAATAGGTGAAGAAGTAGCCAAATACGTCGCAAATTCAATTAAGTATCATCAACTTGCCTATTCGCAAATCGTCATCAGGTGTGACTATATCGAAAGAGAATCAAACAAGGAAGTGTCATTATGAAACACAAAATCTATGGAAATGCATTAGCTAATATGCCCTACGAACCAAAACCAGAAGGATTAGATTCCCCAATTTGGCGTTATTCTGGTAACCCAATTATTAAAATGAATCCATTCCCAAATGCCTCAAGAGTCTTTAACAGTGCCGTTATGGCGTATAAAGGTGAATTTATCGGTGTCTTCCGCGCTGATACAAAAAGTGGTGTCCCTTATCTTTTCTTAGGTCGTTCTAAAGATGGCATTAACTTTAACTTTGATCCTAAACCAATCGAATTCCACGATAAAGATGGCAACAAAGCTAAATTTGAATATGCATATGATCCAAGATTAGTGGAATTAGAAGGTACATATTATGTTATCTTCTGTACTTCCTTACATGGTCCAACATTAGGTGTTGGCAAAACCAAAGATTTTAAAGATTTTGAATTAATTGATAATCCATTCCTTCCATTTAATAGAAACGGTGTTCTCTTCCCAAGAAAGATAAACGGCCTTTATGCGATGTATTCTAGACCATCTGATAATGGCCACACTCCATTTGGTGATATCTTCCTTTCTTATTCCAAAGATTTAGAATTCTGGGGACATCATAGACATGTCATGGAAAGAGGATATGAGTGGTGGTGTGGCACTAAAATTGGTGCAGGTCCCACTCCAATTGAAACCGATTTAGGTTGGTTGGTGTTCTTCCACGGCGCTAATCTCACCTGTTCTGGCTTAGTTTATTCCATCGGTGCTTGCATCGTTGATCGCGATGATCCAAGCAAAGTGTTACATAGATGCGCTAATTTCTTATTGGCGCCAGAAAAACCATATGAAGTAGCGGGATATGTACCAAATGTCTTATTCCCTGTTTCTTGTTTAACTGATAGCGAAACCGGTCGTATTGCCATTTACGCTGGTGGCGCGGATACCGTAACCGAATTACTGTTCACCGATATTGATACAGTGATTGATTACATTCTCAAATACGAAAGATAGGAATTATGGAACTAACAACGATTGCAAAGCGAAATAATCCGTTTAGAAAATTCGGGGCTAAGTTCTTACGCAGTAAGTATCTAGTCATGATGATTATCCCCGCTATCATTTTCTATATCGTATTTTGCTATGTGCCAATGTACGGCATTATAATGGCGTTCCAAAAGTTTAATCCACGCGCCGGTATCTTTGGTTCAGAGTTTATTGGCTTTAATAACTTTGCAGCCATCTTTGAAGAACCAAAATTCTGGTTAGCGTTTAGAAATACATTAATTATCGGTTCAGTAAAGATTGTGATCTCATTCTTAGGTGCGGTTATCATCGCTCTACTTCTTAATGAATTAAGAATGATTAAAACAAAGAAAACAATCCAAACCATCGTTACCTTCCCACACTTCTTATCGTGGGTCGTTGTATCTGGCTTTGTCTTCTCGTTATTTGCCTATAACGGTGCGGTCAACGCACTGGTGGAAGCGATGGGTGGAGAAAGAACCAACTTCCTCTTAGATACAAAATTCTTCTTTGGTTTGATATTTGCTTCCGATATATGGAAAGAAGCTGGATGGGGTAGCATTATCTACTTAGCCACTATGGCGGGTATCCCACAAGACCAATACGAGGCCGCAGATATCGACGGAGCGACGCGTTTACAAAAGATATGGCATATTACCTTACCTGGTATTAAACCGACCGCTATCTTGCTTTTAATCATGTCTGTGGGTGGTGTTCTCTCCGCTGGCTTTGATCAAATCTTGAATTTAAGTAACAAAGCCATCATCGATGAAGTCAATATTATTGATACATACATTTATTATCACTATGTTAGTGGTTCTGGTAATGCTGGATTAGGCACAGCGATTGGTTTATTTAAATCAGTCATTTCATTCGTCTTAGTTATTACCGTAGATAGAATCGCTAAAGCATGTGGAGAAAGGGGTATTATCTAATGAAAAACAGAGAATTAGAAAGATTACCACTTCGTCCACGTGGTTCTTCGAGAGATAGAAAGATTCAAGGATTGGATATTATTATCTGCGTTATCCTTGTTATCTATGCATTCTTAATCATTTTCCCATTCTGGAATGCCTTTGTAATTTCTATTTCTAGTGAAGCTTCTTATTTAAGAAACAACTTATTGTTATGGCCAACTGAATTAGATTTATCCGCTTATAAACAGACATTCTCTAATAATCAGTTATGGTCTGGTTTTGGTATCACGATGATTCTTCTAGTGGGTGGGACCTTATATCAATTATTCTTCACCGTTATTACTGGTTATGCGATGTCTAGAAATAAATGGACAGGTAAAAACTTCGTGATGAACATGATTTTAGTGACCATGTTCTTCGGTGGTGGGATGGTTCCTTACTACTACTTAATCAAATCATTAGGCATGATGAATACTATTTGGGTCATGATTATCCCAGGTGCGATTGATACATTCAACATGCTCTTAATGCGTAACTACTTCGCTTCTTTACCAGCGGAAATGGAAGAAAGCGCGAAGATTGATGGGGCGAATGACGTCATTATCTTTGTGAAAATCTTCTTACCATTATCTCTTCCAATGTTAGCGACGATTGGCTTATTCTTCGCTGTCGGTAACTGGAATTCCTGGTACAACGCGATGTTATTCATTCCTGATAGAACAGAAATATGGCCTTTACAAATGGTCTTAAGAAATATGATTTCTCAGGTTGCTTCAAATATTGAACATCCAGATGAAGTCAGTGGATTCTCACAAGGTTTAACAATGGCATCTATCTTCTTTACCATTGTGCCTATGATGTGTTTCTATCCATTCTTACAAAGATTCTTTGTAAAAGGTATTGTTGTCGGTGCGATTAAAGGCTAAATATAGGAGGTTTATATATTTATGAAAAACACCAAAATTATTTATGGAGTAGCGGTATCCGCTTTACTCAGTTTATCCGCATTAACAGGATGCGGAAGTAAAAACGGAGAAGACACTTATGATAAAGACGGTCGTCTGATCTTAAATCTTAAAAATGTCTACTTCGATCAATGGCAAGGCGAAGATATGTACACTGATATCATTAACGAAATGTTCGGTGTCAATATCAAGGCTAGTAACTACGCTTATGAAGACTGGGATACGATGGTCAATACCGCGATTAACGGTAATAACTTAACCGACTCCATTCAATTTAACTTAAAAGCGTATAACTTTGGTTCCACTTATGAATCATGGGTGGACTTTGGTATGCTCAAGCCATTACCAGATAATATGTCTAGATGGCCAGAATTAAAGAAGATGTTAGACAATATCTCTAATATCGACGCTTTAAAAATTAATGGCAAGTTATATGGCATTCCTATCGCTAACGATATTACTAACCCAAATAAAGACTTCTCTAACTTCACCTATGTTTATAGAAGAGACTGGGCTAAACAAATCGATGAAATGAATAAAGATGTCGCCGGATATATTCCTGTTTATAAAGAAGGCGATGTCTATACATGGGAAGAATTCGATCGTTTGTGTAATGCTTTCCAAACAAACCTCAAAACATTATCAGGCACAAATCAGGCTAGCGTTTTAGTGGATGAAAAATGGGCTTTCCCATCTGTCACTAATTTCTATAAAGACGCTCCTCACTGTTACGCGAAAGATAGTAGTGGTAAAGCGATTGCTAACTTTGCGGGAGAAAAATACCTCGCTGGTTTAGATGTCGCTAAAGACTTCGTCAGTGGTCGTAAGATTTATTCACAAGACCAATATAACTTCGCTGATAACAAAGCTAATCAACTCTATTTAGGCGGACAAGCCGCGATTCTTTACGATAACTACTCCTTAGCGAACTACATCAAATTAAGAAAATTATTCAAAGCCTCCCAAAAATATTCTGATTTAGATGATGGTACCGCTTTCCTTAAGATTAAAGGACCTGACGGCAAATTCGCTCTTGAAGGTACAGAAAACTGGTTCTCTATGACCATGTTTAACGCTGATATTTCTGATAAAAAATTAGAAAAGATCTTAGACATCCTCGATTATTTATTAACTGATGAAGGTACAAGACTCGCTATCTATGGTAAAGAAGGATATGACTATTCTATCGTTGATGGTAAAGTCGTTTTAAGCGAGATGGGTTGGGAAAAAGACTCCATTACTGGTCAATATGCTCCTAAAACAAATGGTGCTAAATATTTAAGATATATGGCTACATTAGGTAATGACACTAAATCATTTGACCCATTCACCGAAATGGATGCCTTTAACTTATTAGATGCTTGGTCAAAAGAAATGAAACAAGCGAAAGAAAACGGCCAATTAAGAGTGGTTAAAGAACCAGAAGATATCTCCTGGATGTCCACTCCAACAAAGAACGACAAAACAGAAGGTCTTCTTAACGACGCTAATACAGCAGTCTTAAAATACTGTTTCGATAAGATGACTTTTGATAAATATAAAACGGAATTCGAGAGCAACAACTGGAAGAAGGTTCTCGATGAAATTAATAAAAAGTTAGGAAAATAATTTTATGAAAGCAAGGACAAAAAACATTATTTCCCTTGTCTTATTATCCTCCTCTCTCATCGCCATGGCGGGATGTTCTAATCAGGGTAAAAAACCTGTAGACAAAGACAATATTGTCTTTGATAAAGAACATATCGTCTTAGATAACTTTGAAGGTTTAGGTGTGGAATGGGGTACTTATGAAGACCCCGATAAACTTTCTAGTGACTCTTGGGAAAGATCTTTAAAAATCATGGATAGATTAAATCCTCAAGTGACTAGATGCATGCTTAACTATGACTGGTTCATCACTAACTTCAACGATTACTACGATGATGATAAGAGTAATGATACGTGGGAATATAACTTCTCAAACAAACTGATGAATAACACTGTTGATGTCTTAAGATATTGTGATGACCATAATATCGATGTTGCTTTTGGTTGCTGGAATGTTCCAGGAAGCTTAGGCAAAGACGAATACAACATGTTTAAAGAAGTCACAAGCGACCCAAGATGGGCCACGATGACCGCAGATATCTTAGAATACCTCATCAAATTCCAAGGCATTAAGTGTATTAAATACTTTGTTAACTCCAATGAACCAAACTATTCTGGTGTGGAAGGTGCTTCTAAAAACTATAACAATAACTTCAACATCTGGGCTAAAGGCGTTAAACAAGTGAGAAAAGCCTTAGATGAAAGAGGTTTTAACTACATCAAGATTATCGGTGGTGACACCACTGGCTTTGAAGGCACTAATGAATACTTTGAAGGTATTTCCACGAATAATGAATTAAAAGAAGCGGTAGGGGACTATGGTTTCCACGTCTACTGTCCAAATATGATCATTGATACGGGCGACCTTGCGGTCCGTATTAGAGACATCTATCAAAAAGTTAAAAAGAATGATAAGGATTTAGGCGTGACACGTATGCCACATATTTGGGAAGCTGGTCTATATGACGGTAAAAACCCAGAAACAGATAGTAACGCTTATATCGCTAACTATTCATATGGTCTTAGAATGGCGGATTACACCTTACAATGCGCTACCGCGGGTGTTAATTCCATCGTTTATTGGGACTTTGATGATGGCATGCACTTCATGTATAACGCGGACGGCACGATGACATCTAAAGGTTGGGGCATGTTCTCTTCTTTAGGTACCGATAGTGCCATGAAACAAAGATTAAGACCTTGGTATCATTCCAGCGTTTTACTCACTAACTTAATGAGAAAAGGTGCAAAAATCATTGATACAGAAGCGAATGACCCAGAAGTGGACTCCACATTTAGAAGCATGGGTGTCGTGGGTGAAAGTAATACATATGCAGGCGTAGTGGCGGTCAACCGTGGTATGGCGCCAGTCACAAAAACCTTCAGATTTTCTGAAGAATTCTTAAGTAACGCAATTAATCCTAATAAAATTTACGTTTATATCTATAACGAAAGCGAATTGAAGATTGGTGAAGATGGCTTTGTGAAAGAGAATCAAGTTTTAGATTTATCTTTAAAAGATCAAATCGAAGTAACGATTCCTAATGGTTCAATGGTCATTCTTTCCTCTAAGGAGCTATAAACTATGAAAAGAAGATTCTTAGGCTTATTGCTCTTACCTTTAATTCTCGCTGGCTGTGGTGAAACCACCGGTAGTAGTGAAGGTAGTTATAACAAAGGTACGATTAACTCGGTTAGCAAAACTGGTGAAATTGGTTCCTTTAATTTAACTGGTCCAGAAAACGGCTTTGTGACTGATACAGGCTTTACTTTCACTTGGGAAGAAGCCAGCAACTCCGATTATTATCAAATTGAAATCGCTAGTACGTTATCTTTTGTCACTGATGATGAAGAAGAAGTCTACGTGAGAGAAAGTAACTTAGCGAATAACTTATATGTTTTAGACTTCTCATTACCAAAGAAAGATGTGCTCTATTATTGGAAAGTCACCGCTTTAAATAAAGATCACACCAAAAAGTGTAATGAAGTTGGTAATTTCTTCTATCAAGCGCCAAAGATTGATGAAATCCCAATCAAGATTGAAGACGAACAAGACTGGGTCTTACATAAAGAAGGTAGCTACGCTGATATATCTATCGATAGAAGTGACTTCTTTGGTACTGGTAATGATTCTTTAGCCATTGTCTTTGATAAAGAACACACTAATCAAGGTGTGCCAAAGAGTGATGGTTGGATTGTTATCACTAAAGCGGAAGATAGAGAACTATATGGTACAGACTCTTTCTATTTCAATTTCTATTATTCAGGTCATGACGCCACTGTTTTAGTCCGTGTTCTAGACTTTGATGGTGAATATTGGCATAAACAAATTCAAATCTCAAATAACTCTAAACAAACAATCTTAGTGAAATACGAAGACTTTGAATTAAGAACCGCAGGCACAAATATCTTCAATAGAAGATTTGACTGGGAACATATCAGATACTTTGAAATTGTCTTTGAAAGAACATTTGGCGACGGTATTTGCTTATTCTCTAACATCAAAGCGGTCAAATTTGATGACTATAAAGATATGTTCATTCAAAAGATGAACTTCAAATCCACCGATCCAAAAGATTGGACATTTGAAAACTATGACTTTAGAAATGATATGAGCATTTCTGAAAGCGGTGATGAAATCACCTTAGTGTATAACGCGAAAAACGCCGAAACTAATCCAAACGGTTTCTCTGGTTATGGTTTCCAAAACGTTAATGTCTATAAATATCTCATCCAAGGTGATGCGATTAGAATGAAAGTCAAATATACCGGTACTGGTAGTAATGCGATGTTCTATTTCAGAATCCTAGAAGAAGATAACGATAGATGGCAGTTTAAGACACCATTTACTTACTTTACTAGAGATGAATATAAAGAACTCGTCATTCCTCTTAAAGCTTTCCAAAGAGTGGAATATATGAATGGGGATGGTGCTAAACAGTTCTATTTCATCCAAAAATTCAATATCGGTTTAGCGGATAACTATACGACAGGTACCTTATCCATTAAGGATCTTGAAGTTATTAAGATTAAAGATGTCTTACCAGAAGAAACCGAAATCATCGCTAGTAATGGTTTAGGTAGAAGAGTAGTGGCCTCTGATGGCTGTATTGATAACTTCAATAACTACAACATCTACACTGAAATGTATTACTTCTGGGAACAAAGCACCGTCAATAAAGACGAAGCTATGAAACTTGACAACACCCATAAAGCAGGTGGTGCGAAAAATAAATACTGCGCTGAATTTGACTATAAAGCGGATATGGAAATGGCAACATACCAAATCTATATGAATACATCCGCAGTCGTGGGTAAAAACGCTTTATCCTTATGGCTTAAAGATGCGACACCTAAATCAGATAACCCAATCTTTAGTTATTTAAATGAAGAAGATATCGCCGCAGAAATGACCATTCAACTCACCATGGATAGTGGTGAATGGTATAGAGTTGTCATTGATAAACTCGCTAAAGAATGGCATAAGTACACAATCTTGTTTGATGATTTCGAATTAAATAATGGTGATACCTTATTCGATGAACCAAATCCATTGAGCAGTGATCATATCATTCATATGGCCTTTGGTTTTAAATACTTATATTACGATCAATTAGGTAATCACGTACCAACATATGCGATCGCTAATCCAGTCTATTTAGATGAAATCTACTTAGAAAACGCCACTGAATCTTCAATCACCGAATTAGGTGGCACAATTAAGGAAGATGAAGATGGTTCTGGCAATATCACCATTGAAACAATGGAAGATTATGAATCTAACGATGAAATCTTCGATGTCTGGAGCTATGGTAGTTCCTTAGATTATAACTTAATGGAATTATCTAATGAAAAATCCTCTATTGGTGGTTCTCATTCTATTAGAATGCACTATAAAGGTAGTAATTCCGTATCATACGCGAGAAGAACACCGTTCGCTAAATCTGTGACAGCGAAAGCTTTTGCCATTGATATTAAAGGTGATGGTAAAGCCACCGTCTATCTCAATCTCAACTGGAGAAGTGGCAATACAGTTTATAAGATGCGTTATGCCCTTAATAGTGTGGCCAATGTTTGGACGCATTATGAGATTGGTGTCACTCTCTTTAAAGACGTCAATGGCTCTTCTAAGTCATTATCACAAAACTATATCCATGAAATTGAATCAGTATCATTCGGTATTGTTAACGGTGATGGTACAGAAAGCGACATTTATGTCGATAACATTAGATTCTTAAAGAACGGTAGTTATACCGCGAACACCGCAGTAGTCATTGGTTAGGAGGAAAAGTTATGAAATTTGAAAAGTATAAAAATAATCCAATTTTAAAACCAAACCCAAATAATCAATGGGAAGAATTATGCGTTTTAAATCCTGCCGCTATTTATAATGAAGAAGACAAACTCTTCTATATGGTTTATCGTGCGGCAGGCAATGATAAAACTCATATTATCCACCTAGGTTTAGCGACGTCCAAAGATGGTATTAACTTTGTTAGAGAAAGTAATAAGCCATTATTGACCGCTGATCCTAATGGTTTAGATGCGGGAGGTTGTGAAGATCCAAGATTAATTAAGATGGGTGATTACTTCTACCTCACCTATGCATCTAGACCATTCCCTCCAGGCCAATACTGGAGAGAAGATAAAGAGTATTTTGGTTTTAAACCAGAATATGGTCCAAAAGTTCTCGTGTGGAATAACACATTAACACATCTAGCGATTTCTAAAGATTTAAGAAATTGGAAGAAATTAGGGCCTATTACCGATCCACATTTTGATGACCGTGATGTCATTCTTTTCCCTGAAAAAATAAATGGCAAATTCTATATGCTATCTAGAGCCATGGAAAGATGTGGTGAGGGATATCCTAACAAAAACCCCGCAATTTGGCTCTCTTCTAGCGATGATTTACTCGCTTGGGATAATTACACCTTATTAATGCAAGGTGAAACTGATTGGGAAGATAAGAAGATTGGAGCGGGTACTCCTCCTATTAAAACCAAAGATGGCTGGTTAGTGCTTTATCATGGTGTCTCTTCTAAAGATGATGCCTATAGGGTGGGCGCAATTCTCTTAGATTTAAATGACCCATATAAGATTATCGCTAGAACAAAAGACTTCTTAATGGAACCAGAAGAAGAATACGAAACCAACGGTTACTATAATGGCTGCGTTTTCCCAACTGCAGTAGTGCAAAAAGATGGCCTTCTTTACATCTATTATGGAGCGGGAGATAAAGTCGTCTGTTTAGCGACCGTTAATGAAGCAGAACTTCTCAAATATTTAAAGGAGGAATGCCATGAATAAGAAATATATATTATTACCAGTTTTAGGTATCGCTCTTACCAGTGCGGTAGCCCTAGGTGCACTTTCTCATGCTGTCTTTGCCACTCAACCAGAAAGATATACTTACACTGTGGACTTCTTTAACAATTATTTAAGAGAAGACTTCGAATTATCTAATGGTACCAAAGGTAAAGGCAACAACTTGCTCTATTTATCTGTTGAGGCTAAAGAATATGACCATTTAGAAAAGCCAGCTGATCCAGTGAGAGAAAGATATGAATTCCAAGGTTGGTATTTAGAAGAAAAATGTCTAACTGAATGGGATTTTGCTAATGACACAGTACATAGCAATTTAAGACTCTTCGCTAAATGGGGTATCGCCCAAGCCGAAGAAGGTCAAGAACCAGCTTATAATCCTCCATCAACAGTTTTAGAAGAAAGTGCCTCTACTGATTACGTCATTAATTCAGTGATGAACTTTAAAGTGAATGATGGTCTTTTAAAAGTTCCAACTGCTGCGTTAAGTAGATTAGCGGCGTCCGCTAGTAATGTGCTTCCATTAATGGAATACAAAGTCAAAGCGGGTAAAACAATAACCGCTACATATGCTTCTAATTACATCACGGTGACATGTGGTAGCAACACTGAATCAATTCAAGTTAAAGATGATTCAGGCAATCTCATCGTTGATAACACTAACTACGAAGCAAAAGCCAAGAAATACGAGGCTAAGATTGAAGAAGAAAACGAAAACTATCACGTCATGTTAGCGGGTTCTTCCTCAATTGAATTCTGGGAATCTTCTAAGCAAGATTTAAGTCCAATTGTTAGCTATAACCACGGTATCGGTGGCACTACAATCGAAGAATGGGATGAAAAACTCAATCAAAGATTAGTGTTCCCATATAAACCAAAAATGGTGGTCTATTATGTCGGTATTAATAACGTCATTAATTCTAAACAAGACGCCACAACGATTTGGAATAACTTAGAAAAGTTCTTTAATGATACACATGCGGCTATGCCAGACACCAAAGTCCAATATATCTTAATGAACTTAATTCCTGGTTATAAAGATTATTTCGCCACAATTAACGCAGTGAACGCTAAAGTGGTGGAATATCAAGCAAGTAATCCTTGGTTAACATTAATTAATCCAGGTACTGCTTTATTAAAAGAAAATGGTGAACCAAATGCTGCCTACTTTAGAACAGATGGCTTACATCTTTCCTATTATGGCTATGTTGTTTGGGGTGGCATCATTAAAGAATCAATCATCAAAGGATTAGAAAATAACTAGTTATGTATCAAGTGGATGTAAATCAAGAATATCAAAAAGCTAAATCTAAATTCCTTAGATACTCTTTAATATTCTCATTTATATTCGCTGCAGTACTAGTGGCTGATACACTCCTAATCCTTCTAGCGAAAGAAGAATACTTGGTTAATCTTCTTATCACCATTATTATTTCAATCTTATTCCTCTGGTTTGCGATATATTTCTTCACTAATATCTATCCAGACATAAATAACAGATATCGTTATTTTAAAGGTTACGATAGTGGTCTTAAACCAATGGATGAAGTGATATTCCTCGAATATAGTGATGAAATCACTTATGTTAATGGATTATACGTTTATCCAATCCTAGTGAAGTATGTTTCAAACTTAGATGGAACAGATAAAATCATCTATGTCTTTGATAGTAACTTAGACTTTAAAAAAGGTGATAGAATCACCATCACCTCTTATCAAAGAATCGTCTTAAAGATGGAGAAACATTCATGAACGCTTTAAAGAAAGCTCGAATCAAAGCCACTTTAAGATATACATGGCCGTTTTATATCGTTAGTGCGGTCATCCTCACCTTATTAATCAATTTTCTTTTTAAAGTCGCTCATCCAGTTCCTGAATATAAAACATTAACGGTATTCGTAACTGGTGAATCGCTTAATTCGACAAAGTTAAGAAAAGATTTGCTCGCTGAATTTAAGGAAAAAGAGCTAAAAACAGTATCCATTATCTCTTCTAAACCTGATTCAGGTGACTTCAATCATAAGTTAACTATTGCCGGTTACTCTAGTGCGGATATCTTCATCCTCACTGAAACAAAATTAAATAACATCATCGTTAGTGACTTCGCTCTTGCATTAAATGAAGAATTACAAAGTTTATATCAAGGCTATGCGACGTACACAAAAGATGATGTCAAATACGGTATCAAACTCAATAAAGAAGTGGTGAAGGAATACTTCACTCTTCCAGAAGAAGATTGCTACTTAGTATTTAACGGTAAAAGTGTTAATACAGGTAAATATTCTCCTGACGCCATTAGTGAGCACGATAACGCCTTAACCTTAGTCAAGAATTGGGGGATGTAATGTTTCAAAAGAAAGAAGAAAAACATGTAACTGACGCTGATGCGAAGCGTGCGCTTCCTAAAAATAGAAAAGAAGTGTTCTTCGATCTTTTAAAGCACCGCAAGATGAGCTTATTTGTCTTATCTTGTTTCACTTTCATGTTCTTTATTCCTCTTTGTGTTGATCTTTTCTACTTCAATTTCTTAGAAAGCGCAGCGATAAGCGCGGAAAAACCAGAATACTTATTCTCTTTATTCTTCTATTCCATGTTAATTATGATTCCTTGCATGGTTATTGGCTTTATCGGTTTCGCAGGTGCTTTCTATGTCGTAAAGAAATTAGTCTGGCAAGAAGGTATTATGCTAGCGTCAGATTTCTTCCAAGGAATAAAAGAAAACTGGAAACACGCTTTAATTAATGGAATTATCTTCTCAATTATCTTATTTGGCGCTGTCGTAGGCACGACATACTTAATTATCTATGCACCTCTTGCCCCAATTTGGTGTGGTGTTGGTATAGGCGCATTAGTAATCATCTTCTTAATCTTTGGTATCTCTATTTCACTTAATTTCACGCAAGACGTGTATTACGTAAATCCATATGGGGCTACTTTAAAGAACTCTTTCCGTTTTATGGGTTTATTAAATTGGAAGGTACTATTAGTGTTCCTTTTAAGTACAGGTGCAGTAATAGCCCTTTCCATATTCAATCTAATTACCTTAGCAATAGGCTTATTCCTATTTGCTATCTTAAACAGTGTGGTTATTGTGTTATACACACTAATCTCACATTCAGCATTTGATAAATATATTAATCAAGAACATTACCCTCAATATGTTAATAAGGGTTTATATAAAGAAGAAGAAAATTATCCTTTGGATAATAAGGAGGCTTAATTTATGGCAGATGTCACATTAAGACACGTTTACAAAGTTTACGAAGGCAGCGTTAGAGCGGTTAACGACTTCGATTTAAACATCAGAGACAAGGAATTTGTTGTGTTCGTTGGTCCTTCTGGCTGTGGTAAGTCCACAACTTTAAGAATGATCGCCGGTTTAGAAGAAATTACCGCTGGTCAGCTCTATATCGATGGTGAACTGATGAATGAAGTAGAACCAAAGAATAGGGATATCGCGATGGTTTTCCAAAGCTATGCGTTATATCCACATATGACAGTATATGAAAACATGGCCTTTGGTTTAAAACTCAGACATACCCCAAAAGACGAAATTGATAGACGTGTTAAAGAAGCAGCGGAAATTCTTGAGATTTCTGAACTTTTAACAAGAAAACCAAAAGCTCTTTCTGGTGGTCAAAGACAACGTGTGGCTTTAGGCAGGACTATTGTTAGACATCCAAAAGTCTTCTTACTCGATGAACCATTATCTAACTTGGACGCTAAATTGAGAGTGTCCATGCGTAGTGAAATTACTAAACTTCACGAAAGATTAGAAACAACATTTATTTATGTTACCCATGACCAAACAGAAGCGATGACTATGGGCAATAGAATTGTGGTTATGAAAGATGGCTTTATTCAACAAGCTGATACCCCAATTACATTATTTGAAGACCCATGTAACTTATTTGTAGCGACATTCTTAGGCTCGCCTCAAATGAATATCGTTGACGCCGAATTATTCCTCGATGGTGGTGTACTTAAAGCTAAACTAAACGGTGCTGAAGGCATGGTGGTCACATTCCCAGAAATCAAAGCCAAACAATTAGCAAGTAAAAAATATATTGGTCAAAAAGTCCTTTTAGGTATTAGACCAGAACACGTTAGACCAATGAAAGGTGATTTAAAGACATTCGTCGAAGTCGTTGAACATTTAGGGGATGAAAGTATTCTCTACGCGAAGATGGAAAATAGAAAAGATCCATTTATCATTAAGATTCCATTTAATAGCAAGATTCACGCTAACGAAGATATCAACGTTGAATTTGATATGAATCACGTCTATTTATTTGACGCTGAAACACATAAAGCCATTATGGGTATCCCAGCGGAAGATGAATTGCCAGTTAATATCATCGATAAAGTCATTAATGTTGGCGATCAAGCGGTTGTTATCGATGAAGAATATCGTACTCATTTATTAGATAACGCTTTTGATAAAGAAGTATTCTTAGGCTTTAAACCAGAATATGTTTCTTTAGAAGAACAACCAAATTCATTAAATCTTACTGCGAAGTTAGAATTTGTGGAACAAAAAACCGATTATCAAGCGGTCTATTTCTCCCTTAAAGGAGTGGAAGGCTACTTTGCCTTAAAAATGAGAAACGAAGAAGAAGTGAAACTCGGTCAAGAAGTTGAGTTATACATCCCATATCAAAGAATTAATGTTTACGATGAAGAACACAGCAAACTCAATTCTAGAGAAGTGGTGTATCCAAATGTTGTTAATGGCACAGTTAAGAACAATAAAGACTCTATGGTCATTAAATTAGGCGATGCCTCATTAGTGTACCCAAGTGAAGGCTTAGAAGATGGTGAATATGAAATCACCATTAAACAAGATGCTTTAAAACCATTATTCACTAAAAAGATGCTTAAGAAAGGTTTTGAGAATCCAGAAATGGACAATCCATCTAATGTCTTAAAGGTATCCGCTTATGATGAAGATGTTTTAGGTTCTAAATTATTAGCGTATGTCGCTGTTAACGGCTTTGAACATTACGCATCATTTGTGGTGGACAATAACTTCTCAGTCTATAAGATGCCTAAATTCTCCTTATATGTGCCTAGAGAAGCGCTCGTTTTAAAGAAAAAATAAGAGGTTTTGATATATGAGAGATTATCAAGAACTATATCAAGAATGGTTATCTTCTCCTTTACTTTCTAAAGAAGAGAAAGCAGAACTTTTATCTATTAAAGATGATCCTAAACAAATCGAAGATAGATTTTATAAAGATTTAGCCTTTGGTACAGGTGGTCTTAGAGGTGTCATGGAAGTGGGCACTAATAGGATGAATAGATTTGTGATTAGAAAAGCCACACAGGGTTTGGCTAATTTCTTAAATAAAAAATATGAAAATCCGAGTGTCGCTATCGCGTATGATAGTCGAAATCACTCAGATGAATTCGCTAAAGAAACCGCGGCCACGCTTGCGGCAAACGGCATTAAAGTCTATTTAACTCCAGAATTAATGCCAACCCCATATCTTTCATTCATTACTAGATACTATAAATGCCAAGCAGGGGTAGTGGTTACCGCTTCTCATAATCCAAGAATCTATAACGGTTATAAAGTATATGGCGAAGATGGCTGTCAATGTACAGATACATTAGCTAATTCAGTTTTAAAAGAAATTGATGCCTTAGATACATTTAACGATGTCCAAGTGGGTGATTACCTCTCTTTAGTGGAACAAGGTCATATCATCCTTACTGATGAAAACGCTTTTAAAGCCTATATTAAATCCACGAAAAAACAATCCATCTATCAAGAAGACAAAGAACTCAATATCATTTATACCCCTCTTAATGGAGCGGGCCTTAAATGTGTGACCACAATCTTAAAAGAAGATGGTTTTAATCGTGTGCAAGTAGTGGAAGAACAAAGATTACCAAATGGTGATTTCCCAACTTGTCCATATCCAAATCCAGAAATCCATGAAGCTTTAAAACTCGGTATTAGAGATTTACTTGATAATAATGCGGATATCTTGGTGGCCACTGATCCTGATAGTGATAGATGTGGAGTGGTCGTAAACGATAAAGGTGAACCACATATCTTAACCGGTAATGAAGTTGGTATTCTTTTATTTGATGCGATATATAACGCGAGAAAAGAAAACGGTACATTAGGGGAAAATCCCGTCTTGGTTAAAACAATTGTCAGTAGTGACATGGCTAAAGTTATCGCGGATGCCTATAATGTGCGCGTAATAGACGTTTTAACGGGCTTTAAGTACATTGGTGAACAAATACTTTATTTGGAACAAAAAGACGCCTTAAAAGACTATTTATTCGGTTTTGAAGAATCGTGTGGCTATTTAAGTAACACTGATGTGAGAGATAAAGACGCGGTGAACGCGGTTATGCTAGTGTGTGAACTCGCTAATCACTTAAAGAAACAAGGTTTAACTTTGTTAGATAGATTAAATACTCTCTATAACACTTATGGTGATTTTAAAACATATCTAGCGACATATGAATTCCCAGGTGTTGAAGGCATGAATAAGATTCAATCCATCATGGCGATGTTTAGAAGCAATGAACTAAAAGCCCAAATCGATGGAGTGGATCATATTGGTGACTATAAACTTGGTTATATATCTTATAAAGATAAAAAAGAACCAACGAACTTACCTATTAGTGATGTTATTAAGTTCTTCTTTATAGATAACGCCACTATAACAATTAGACCAAGTGGTACAGAACCAAAATTAAAGATCTATTACTTCGCCAATGGGGAAGGAAGACTTAATCAATTAAAAGCCCTTTTCAGTGGCTTTATAAAATAAAAATTATGAAATTAGTAAAATTAAAACCAACAGTTAAAGATTATATTTGGGGAGGCACTTACTTCAAAACTTTTGGTAAGGGTCAAAGTCTTATTAGAGTTAGTGAGTGTTGGGAGCTTTCTAGCAGAGGTCCTGATTCATCGATTATTGATGGTACAAATCAAAGATTTGATCAAGTGGTAACTGAAGATGATATCGGTCCTATCGCCAGTAGATTTCCTAAGAACTATTTTCCTTTACTTATTAAATTAATTGACGCTAAACAAGACTTATCAATTCAAGTTCATCCTGATGATAAATACGCTGCGAAATACAACCGCTTTGGTAAATGTGAAATGTGGCATATTATCCACGCTGACGAAGGCAGTGGTCTTTACGTTGGTTTAAATAAGGATTATAAAAAAGAAGAAATCGAAAAAGCCCTAAAAGATGGTTCTATCTTAAACTGTTTGAATTTCTATCCAGTAAAACCAGGTGATACCTTTGTCATCGAACCAGGAACAATTCATGCGATTGGCAAAGGCGTTAGATTGATTGAAATTCAAGAAAACTCTGACGAAACATTCCGCTTGTTCGACTATAACCGCGTTGATAAGGATGGCAATCCAAGACCACTTCACATTGAAAAGGGCTTAGATGTCATTAATTATCACCGCTACGATCCAAAGAAACAGGTGCAAATTGGTGATTGTATTGCACGTACCGACTTCTTTGTTGTTGCTCGTCTTAAAATAGATGATGAATATGAATTAAAAGCTAATCAAAAATCATTCATTTCTTTCACATTCTTAGAAGGAAATGGTACGGTTGATGACATTCCGTTTAATCAATACGATACATTCTTCTTACCTTATGGTAAAAAGTGCGTTATTAAAGGCAAATCAGTAGTTATCGTGTCCACTGTTGGAGAATAACATGAGAACTGATTGGAATATCAACTTTTATCAAGACCTATATATGGATTCTTTCTTTCCTGATAAAGAAGAATTCTATACCATTATCCATTTTCATGGTGGTGGTCTAGTGGAAGGTGATAAAGGTGATACACATGATTTATGTAAACATCTCGCTAATTCAGGCTTCGCTGTTTTCACCTGTAATTATCATTTATTACCGGATGCGAAGTTCCCAACATTCTTAAAGGACGCTGCGAAAGCGGTCAAATATGTCATGGATAATGTATCTAAATATGGTAAGAATAAGGGATTCATTATTTCTGGCCAATCCGCAGGGGCATGGATAGTGTTAATGCTCTGTCTAAATAAAGAATACTTATTAGAAGTAGGGGTGGACCCCAAAGATATCATTGGTTGGATTAGTGATTCCGCTCAGACAACAAGTCACTTCCATATCTTAGAATATGAACTAGGTTTAAATCCTTGGATTCAAAGAATAGATAAATATGCTCCTTTATATTATGTAGATGAGAATGTTAATTTTTCTCACCTTCTTTTAACAGTCTATGGAGATGATATGCCTAATAGATTAGAACAAAACAAATTACTCGTTTCTACAATTAAAAACTTTAATAAAGACTTAGATGTTGAATTACATATTTTAAAAGGAAATCACTGTCATGGTTCTTGTCGATTAAATGAAAATAATGAATATGATTTAGTGAATCTCATTAATGAATGGAAAGATAGATTATGAAAAAGATTAATATTTTAATGATTGGTAATTCGTTCAGTGTGGACGCTGCGAGATACACACATCAAATATCATTAGGTAGTGATGTAGAAATCGAATTAGGGGTCTTATATGTCGGAGGATGTTCTTTAGAACAACATATTAATTTTATTAAAGATGGTTCCACTCCATATGAATGGTTCATTAATGATATATCCACTGGTAGATATATATCTTTAAAAGAAGCACTTCTTATGAAGGAGTGGGATTATATCACTCTTCAACAAGTCAGTGTCTTTTCTGGTTTAAAAGATACCTTCTATCCATATATCAAAGAATTAATTGAATATGTGAAACAACATCAAAAGAAACCAGTCTTTGTCTTACATAAAACATGGCCATATCAAAATGGTTTTGAAAACACTAATTTCGAACACTATAAGTATGATCGAGAAACAATGTATCAATGCATCAATGAAACATATGACTATGTCTCTAAAGATTTAGGTATTGATATCATCATTAGAAGTGGTGATGTCATTGAAAAAGCGATTGAAAAATATGGAGAAAAATTCCATAAAGATGGCTTCCATCTAAATGAAGTAGGAAGATATCTCGCGGGATTAGGTTTTGTTCACACATTTAATAACAATCAAATGGTTAAAGATATCTATGTTCCTGAAGGATTAGATAAAGATACCTGTTTAGAGTTTGAGAAACTAGTCAAGAAAGTTCTAGAATAGAAATATGCAAAGATTCATAAAGGGAACCGCGATAGATTTATCTAGTGAAGGTAAAGGTGTTGTTAAATATCGTAATGACATCGTTTTTGTGGATGGTCTTTTTCCTGATGAAGAAGCGGATATTGAAGTTCTCTACCAAAGAGCGGGTGTTTATTTTGGTAAAGTAAAACACTTATATCAGATTTCTAAAGAAAGAATCCAACCTAAGTGCAAAATATGCACCTCGTGTGGGGGTTGTCAATATCAACAATTAGATTATAATGCCCAATTAAAATATAAAACTAAAAGAGTTAAAGAAGCCCTTTCTCGTATCGCACACGTTAAACAAGATGTCTTGCCTTGCATCGGCGCAGAATACCCATATAATTACCGTAACAAAATCCAAGTTCCTTTTGTTAAGGATAGAAATGGTGTGGTGAAGTTCGGTTTCTATAAAGAAAACACCCATATCATCATGCCGATTAAAGAATGCGCGATTGAAGATAAAAAAGCCGCACCTATCTTATGGGATATCAAATTACTTTTAGAAGATATGAATATCCCAACCTATAACGAAGATAGTGGTAAAGGTATCTTAAGATACATTCTTATTAGAACAAGCTATCATTACGATGAACTGATGGTGGTCTTAGTCACCACTCAAATGAACTTCCCAGGACAAAGAAACTTTGTTAATGAATTAGTAAAGAAACATCCAGAAATCACCACAGTGGTGGAAAATGTTAACTCGAGAAGAACTAATGTCATCTTAGGGGATAAAGAAAAGGTCTTATATGGTCCAGGCCATATTAAAGATGATATTTTAGGTTTAACTTTTGAGATTTCTGCTTCTAGCTTCTTCCAAATTAATCCAGAACAAGTTGAGAAGTTATACGCTACCGCGCTTAATTTAGTGAATTCTAATAAGGACGAGATAGTGTTAGATGCCTATAGTGGGGTTGGTACAATTGGTTTAATCGCCGCGAGAAACGCTAAAAAAGTCATCTCTGTAGAAATCAATAAAAGTGCGCACAAGAATGCGATTGAAAACGCTAAGCGTAATAATGTTAGCAATATTGAGTTTATCTGTGATGATGCAAGTAAATTCATCACTAAATATATTGGCGATATTGATGTCTTAATCATGGATCCACCGAGAAGCGGTAGTGATGAAACATTCTTATCAACAGTCATGAACAAGAAAATCAAAAAGATTATCTATGTCTCTTGTAATCCAGAAACACTAGCGAGAGATATCGAATATTTATCAAAACTTTACGAAGTAAAATATGTGCAACCAGTTGATATGTTTCCAATGACTGCCCATGTTGAAACTGTCGTTTGCTTAACTACTAAATAGGCTCAAATATCTATATCTTGGCTCAATAATTAGGGAAAATATCCCTTATTTAATATTGATTTTAGGGAATAAATACCCTATAATTAGAAAGCTCCCACCTATTGATTAATTATGATTGTTGCAATTAAATTGGTGCTTAAAGAAGGCACAACGTTTGATGTTTATTATCTAGATGGTTTCGTAAAGAGATACGATATCCTTTGGCTTGCCAAGAAGTTTCCTCAACTTAACGCATTAAAAGATAGGTGCTTATTCTTAAAGGGACACCTTCTTGGTTGGAGTGCCGTTCAGTGGAATGACGAATTAGATATATCTACCGAAGATCCGTATTACGATGGTGTGGATGTCACCAAAGAATATGATGATGTTGAAAACGTTATCATTGGATACAAAATCAAACAAAGAAGATTAGAACTTAATCTGTCTCAAAACGAACTTGCTACCAAGATTGGTATTGATCAATCGGATCTATCAAAGATAGAGAAAGGCAACGCTAATCCATCAATTAAAATGGTATATAAAATTGTCTGTGGATTAGATAGTAAACTATCTATTAACATTGAATAAACCAGATAGAATATTTAGAAGGGGCACTGAATTGTTTTCGGTGCTTTTTATAAATACTTTTCTTTATATTCTTTGAATGTTTTTTGATACAAGCCTTCAGTGGTTTTATCGTTTTCTAATCCGTGACCTGAATCAGAATATGTAAAGAATTCATATGTCTTGTTAGATCTTTCTAACTTATCTTTTAAAGTTAAAGCGTTGGAATAAGGCACAACATCATCCTTATCTCCATGACAAATAATCGTGGGGCAAGCATTATCAATATAAGTAATAGGGGAGCATTTTAATAATGCTTCTTTATTTTTTTCAAAGTTAGATTCATTGATATTTATACCAGTCATATAACTCGCAAGAGTGTAGTAACTATCTTTTAATATGGTATTAGTTAAATAATTATTATCTGTTAAATCAGTGGGTCCCGCTAAAGAGGAGACAAAACCAATCTCAAATGGACAAACATCTTTATTCTTATAACCATATAACAAAGATAGATGCCCTCCAGCGGAATGACCGAAGAACGCTACCTTATTAATGTGATAGCCCTTTTCGTTAGATATTTCTTTGATTTTAACCATTGAACTTTGAATGTCATCTAGTATGTCTTTACAGTGATATTCTTCGCTTGCGTATCGATAGTTAATCGCTGCGTAAGCGTATTCATCGTTATATTGTTTAACAAAATGTTTAACAAACTTATCTTTACTACCTGATACCCACGCTCCTCCATGGATATAGACAATTAAAGATGTCTCCTTTTTGTTTTTGGGAAAAGCGATATCTAGAAGACTTCTTTCTTCGTATTCACCATAAGAAATATCGTTATTAAATTGATAAGAAAAAGAAGTCATACAAGACGACAGCATAAAAGGTAACACTAGAAGTGGTAGTAGCTTATTCTTCATCTGTATATTCGAATTCGTAAATACTTGTTGGGTTACCTAAAGATATCATTCTGCCTTTATTATTGATGGCAACATGTTCGAATTCTTCATAGACCCCAAATGATTCGCCTAAGTTTTTATATTCTTTAATAATCTTTTTGTTTTTAAGATCCACGACACGCATAACAGGCATTCTTAAAGGATTGTCTTTTGAATTAAAGGAGAATGTTTGATATAAGTGAGAATGAGAAATAAAGCCACCCTGTGTCGCTGTTTCACTATCTAATTCAAACCTATCAATAGGATTATCCGTGTGTAATTCCACATATTCTTCTCTATATGAAGGCATTGGGAAAGAATAATATCTAAGTTTATTCGTGTCACTTCTCATATAGGTTGCTTCAGTATAACCACCATAATAGATAAGACCTTCATCATAGTCATAATATGAATTTGGATAATAAATAGTGTCCTCTTCGGTATCAAAGACTAGTTTTAATGTTTGTACTTCTTCTAAATAATAAGCGTCCGCTCTCTTATAGATACGATAGGCAATCGTAGAATGAATATTCTTATTTTCCATTGAGATATACACTAAAGGATATTCATCACTCATCTTATAGTAATCATTACCAAAGAAGATTTGGTTGCAGTGGTAGTCCCTATTAAACTCACCATTCACCGTATGTAGTAACTGCATATTGTTAGAATCATAGATATGAATGGCTTCTAAGTTATCTAAACAGACGACATATTTATCTTTATAACAAGCCGCTCCTTGATAGGAGTAGTTAGATGATGCTTGAGCGACTTTACCAATCTTTTTGATACCGGTTAAAGCAAACTTAGAATCATCAACATCTAATTCTTCACCTTGGTAGAAATCGTTATAGAAGATGGTTTCTTCTTTAAACATGTATCTACTAACATTAACAAGAAGTGGTATGACAAGCACTAAAGAGATGACGACTGGATATTTGGTCATAAAGGAGATGAATTTATTGTTCTTTTTCATTAATATCAATCTCCTTTCTTCTCTTTTTCATATATAAAAGCATCATGATTAAAATCACGAGCACGAATACATACATCCCTAGTTCAATTAATAAAGAACTATATCTAAGAATAGTAATTAAAACATAGTTAGTCTTAACTACGTTAAATGGTGTGATAAAACCGATAATCATTAATATCGCAGTGCATGCGATGACAACGATGTAACCAAACTTACTGTTTTTAGCGTTGCCCACTAAATCATGTTCTTTAAAATAGTCTCTTGTCCCTAAGAAGAAATAGACATATGCGACACATAATAGTAGTGCTTCACTAGTCTTAAGCCCTCTAGAGATTGCCACTGTTAAGTCTTCCGTGGATTCAGAACCGAAAGTCGCTAATAAACCGACAAAGAAATAAAACATTGTGGTGACAAAGAAATAAAAGCAATTACGGTTGATAAACACTAATCTAGAGGCAGCGATAATCATTAATACAGCGCCCACAATAGCGAATATCTCAAATAAAAAGAAGAATTCGGATAAGGCTTTGATTTGACCACCATAAGAAAATAAAGAAAGAATGATAAAAAACTGCGCTAACGCAAATAATAAGTATGCTTTTTCAAACTTCTTAATATCGTTATTCATTTTTAAATTTATTTAATAAATACTCGTAAGCGGCTTTAAGCTCTTGACCAACAATAGGAATATCTCTTTCTTCCGTTCTTAACTTACCGTTTTTAATTATTTCAGCATTATCATGAGTGAGAATATAGTCAATCTTACTTAAGAATTCTTCATTGTTCTTAGCCTTATAGCAGTCTCTTCCATCTTCTAACCAATCAGAGTAAACACCGATGTCTCTCACTAAGACTGGACAAGATGATGTTAAAGCTTCTAAAACCACAATACCTTCTGTTTCTTCATAAGAAGTAAATAATAAGCATTTCGCATATCTATAGGCGCCTTTAATAATGGCGTTATCAATATAGCCAGGCATGATGACATTACTTGGTCTATTTTTAATAGCCTTTAATACATTTAATTGAGTTAACGCTCTTGCTAAATGACCAAACCAAATGAATTTGATATCTGGTCTTTTTCTAGCGATTTCAAAGAAATCCTTAATACCTTTTCTATTAAACGGGAATCCCACTCCGATGATGACCTTTTCATCATCTTTAATATCAAAGTGTTTCTTAAATGCTTCTATCTTAGCTTCATCATAAGCATATTCTTTTGAATCAATACCGTTTGAGACATATCTCACTTCTGTACCTAAGTTATAAGCATCAATACATCTTTTTGAATATTCAGTAGGAGTGATAATCAGATCAGCGTGCTTATAAAAATACATTAAGTTAGGATTAAACCAAACCGCCATCAGTTTCCATAGCCTAAAAGAGTTCTTAAAGTCTTCAATAGTGCTATGACCATGAACAATCACAGGTATATGTTTTTTCTTTAATCTTTTTAGTAATCTTTTTGAATGAGGAAAATAGGTATTGATATGGGCAATATCATAGGTATCTTTTGGATTAAGAGTGTATTCAATACCAGCGCTTGTTAAGGCCGCTATTTGATGTCTTAAGGCTCTACCAATACCAGAGGTCTTAATCTTTTCTTCTTTTTCAAAATAGAGTAATACTTTCATATCAATACCATTTTACATTTTTTCTTATAATGAAAACTAATTATTTAATGTTTATTTAAGTCGTTCTTTTTATTATTTAAATAATTGTTATAAAATGAAAGATGGCTATAACTCTTTTTATAGAAAATAATTAGAAAGGATTTAACTATGAAAAACGTATTGCAAAAACTATCGCTTTTGATGATTACTTTCATGGTTGTTGGCTGTGGTGCTTCGCACACAAGTGGTGGCGATAACTCCAACAGTGAAAAACCATCCGAAACTAGCCAAAAATCAAATCAATCATCTGAGGATAAACCAAGTAGTAGTGAATCACCAAGCTCTTCCACTCCCTCAGGACACGTCCATGAATGGTCAGAAGAATGGTATTACGATGAAACCACTCACTTCCATAAGTGCAAGACATGTGACGCTAAATCAGGTATTGAAGCGCACTCCACTGGTGATTGGCAATCAGTTAACTTAGGAGAGTATCTTAACGATACAAGATACAAACACTCCACAGTGAAGATGAAAGAATGTCCAAAGTGTCATTATAATCAACTCCAAGACGCCGATGTCTTCCCAAGATTATATTTCACTTATAACGCTAGTGATCCAAACGCCGACTTTGCGACTAAAGCGACATCTATGGATACCGATAGACCAGAAGTCGTTGGTACATTCAAATTAGATAACTGCGCTAGTCAATATGCTTTTGAAGGTGTCACTGGTGAAATGAAAGTCAGAGGTAATCAAACCGCTGGTTTCCCAAAGAAAGGTTTCAGAGTTAAATTTGATAAAGGTAGAGAATTCTTAGGCCTCAATGGTGGTAAGAAATTTAAGAAATGGGTCCTTTTAGCAGACGCTAAAGACTCATGTGCTATTAGAACTCAAATCGGTTTAAGCGTTTCTAAAGAAATCGCAGAAGGTAGCAAAGTTTGGGTCAGTGATATCACACCGGTCTCTGTTTATTTAAATAATCAATACTGGGGTTATTACTATTTAGCGGAACAAAAAGAAACCAAAACTGGTAGAATCGATCTTCCAGTTCCAGAAGGTGAAACAAGTGTTAATATCGGTTATAACTTCGAATTAGACCATTACGCTAGTCAAGAACCATCTAAAGCCGATGGTGGTGATCCAACATTCTCTTTAGATTACGGCAATAAATTCACTAATAGTTCATATAGCATTGAATCTTCATTAGCCAATCCTGGTCCAATGAAAACATACACTCTTAATAGTGATATTTATGATGGTCCAGAAGGTGTGGCTTTAAATCCAAATAATTCTAACCAAGTTAAATTCATTAGAGATAGAATGCAAGCTCTCTTTGAAGTCTTATATCAAGCCGCTATTCAAAAGAAAGCTTATACCATTGGTAATGATCCAAGTGATACTACTCACTATAACAAAGCTTATGCCGCAAGTGGTATGACCGTGCAACAAGCTATTGAAACTAACTTCGATTTAGAAGCTTGGGCCGTTGGCTTTATCATCAATGCCTTCGCTTGCCCACCAGATCTTGGTTATTCTTCTTTCTATATGTCATTTGATAACAGCGCTACTGGTGATAAGAAATTAAGATTTGATAATCCATGGGACTTCGATAGTAACTTTGGTAATAGAAATAATTTCATCACAAGCGCAGACTCCGCTTCTGGCAGTGGCTGGGGTGGTGGCCAAGACCCATACTACATGGATAGAACAAGTAATATGTGGATTCAATATCTCTCCAAATTAGACTTCTTCATGAACGTTGTTAAAGCTAAATGGAATGAAGTCAGAGAAAAACAAGTCTTTGAAAGAATGTTCCAAATGATTAGAGTCTACTTCAAATATTATGATTATGAAGCGAGAAAGAATTTCCAAAAATGGCCAGAAATCAAAGCTTCTGATAGCCAAGTTGGTGCTTATTTCTCTGGTGAATTAAGAGATGTCTTTAAAGATCCAAGTAGAAGATTAGAAGCACAAGCTGAAACAATTAATTGGTGCTCTAAACGTATCAATTACCTCGAAAAGAAATTCGGTGGTAGTAGAGGACCAGTTGATACCGCTGCTTAATAGTTACTAAATAAATTAAGAAGATCAAGTTTCTACACTTGGTCTTTTTCTTTATAGAAGACTATAATTATCTAGAAAATAAGGAGAGTAATATATGCCTCATTCTTCTGGTGGTGGTTCTAGTGGTGGTGGTTTCCATTCTAGTAGTGGTTCTTCTCATTCCTCATCTAGTTCATCAAATTCATCAAGAATATCATCTCGTCCATTCGTGGGCGCTGCGACGTACGTCTATTATTCAAGAGGTCATGAACCGCGCTTAATATACACTAATGGGCAACCTTTAGGATCTCTTAAAAGTGGTATCCTTACTCTTGCTATTACTTCTTTTATTTTACTCACAGTTCTTATCTTTTTAGGATATTCTGGTTTTCATAATCCAAGCAAAGTAAGCACTAATTACAATACATCTATTGTTATTCATGATAATAATGGTGTTTTATCCGCTGATGAATTTTCTTCTATTACTGAAACATTTCATGAATTCTTAGATAAAACAGGTATCTCTCCTTCTTTACTAACTGTTAATGAAGACTATGTTTCTAATCCTAATGATTTAGAAGATTATGCCTATGATGAATATTTAAAATATTTCTCCGATGAGAAACATTGGTTAATTGTCTATTATTCTTCTAAAAACACACAAAAAGAAAACTGGGCATTTGAAGGAATGCAAGGTAATGATACTGATAATGTTTTAACTAGCGAAGTCACTAATAGATTTAGTAGAGTAATGTACGCTTCTTTACATGAAGAAGGCACTAATCTATATGAAGCATTAACTCGTTCATTTAGTGAAATAACTCCCACAATTATGGATAAATCATATCATCTAGATGGTATGCAAATATTCGTTGGTCTATTTGTGGGTGGTATATTAGCTTTCTTTATTGCTTCTCAAATCATTTCTTTAAATTCACAAAAGAAATTACAAAAAGCCGTTAAGATACCCACTAAAGAACCAGAACTTAAGGAATGTTTATATTGTGATTCTTCTTACTATGCAGGCACAATTGATCACTGCCCTAACTGTGGTGCACCAGTAGAATTCCCTCGTCATCCAAAAGAGGAAGAAACAATAGAATAATAAGAAGAGGTCAAGACAAAATATCTTGTCCTCTTTTTTCTAACCAAGTTACACTTTGAAACTAATTTAACATTTTGAATTATATTTATTGATATGTGTGCGTATGTAATATATGATTTGTTTTGTTATTAAAAAGGGTATTTTTTTGTTTTATTCGAATTGAAAAGACATATGATACCCATCCTATTAAAGGAGGAAAACATATGAAAGGAAAAAGATTACTCATCCTTGGTGCAGCGTTTGCGCTAGGCATTTCAGCTTGTGCGCAAGCAACCACAATGGTGAGAAAGAATCCGTTTAGAGCTGGTGAAGGTTCAACTGAATCTGTTGACTTTTCGGCTCAGGGTTATTCAAACCAACAAGCCATAGAGTCTTATGCTGGCACCAATTTTGCTGTTGCATTTAACAAAGGTTCAAACAGCAATGCGCCAAAGTATTACACCAGTGGGTCAGCAATAAGAGCTTATGGTGGTAACTACTTTACTGTTTCTTCTTCTACAAAGGTTTTCACAGAAATCGCCCTCACTTTCGGTAATTCGGATGGCACCAACGCCATTACAACTGACGTGGTTACTTACTCCAATGGAACTTGGAGTGGCGAATCTAATTCAGTTAAGTTTACCATTGGTGGTTCCTCTGGAAATCGTAGAATCGCAGGAATCGCAGTCACTTTTAAAGACGGAAGTGGCTCAAGCTCATCCTCAAGCAGTAGTGAATCCAGCTCATCTTCAAGTAGCAGTAGTTCTCAAGAACCAACAACAATTAATGCAACATTTGCTGAAGCGTTAGCTGCTGGTAAAGCATTAGGCGATGGTAACGTTTCTACTGATTATTACAAATTCCAAGGCTATGTTCGCATCAAAGACGGCGTTAACTATTATTTAACTGCCACTTCAAACGAAGCATACAGTGCCGACAATGCTATCGAATTATACAAAGCCGGTGAAAACTCAACTCTTGCTGGTATTTTACTTAAAGATGCCAAGGTTGAAGTTACGATGATTCTCAAGAATTATAGAGGAACAGTCGAAAACAAAGACACTTTGACTGCATCTGACATTACAGTTATTGAAGCCGGTACTGCTTGGCCAACAGTTGTTCACCAAGTTTCAGTTTCCGAAGCTTTAACAGTTATCAGTGGTCTTTCAAATAATGAAACAACAGCCGATTTATATGAAGTTCAAGGCTTTATTACCGAAGTCACAACTGCTTGGAGTGATCAACATAGCAATATTAGTTACAATTTGGGTGCCTCTGCTGATGCTACAGACAATCTTTTGGCTATTTACAGATCCGGTGCTGCAGATGGCACAGATCACACAAAGTTTGTGGCTGGTGCTGAAGTAAAAGTTGTTGGCAACTTACAAAAATATGTTCCAAATGGTGGCAGTGCTGTTTCTCAATTAAAAAACGGCTCCACAACATTGGTTGCCGCTGCTCCAGAGCCAGTAGTTCGTTTGGTTTCTATTAGCGAAGCTCTTGCTGTTGCTCAAGCTCTTGAAAACAATACCGAATCATTCGATTCTTATCAAATCCAAGGCTATATCACAGAAACAGAAGGTTGGAGTGCTCAATATAGTAATATTGATTATATTTTAGGTAATTCAGTTATCAATCCAACCAATACAATTAAAGTCTATAGATCTGTAGCCGCCGATGGAACAAACGGCCAAAACTTAAAAGTCGGAGATGAAGTAATTGTCGTTGGCAAATTAAAGAAATATGTCAACAGCAGCGATGTCACAACACTTGAAGTTGTATCTTGTACCACAACATTGGTTCAAGCAGCTCTTACCGTTTCTTTGGATAAGACAAGTTTAAGACTTGATTTTAATGAAACAGCTCAACTTGCAGCAACAATTGATCCGGAAGGTTCCAATAAGACAATCACATGGTTATCAAGCAATAGCGCTATCGCCACAGTTAGTGCAAGTGGCTTAGTCAGTGCTAATAATGTAGTTGGTGATGCAACAATCACAGCCTTTGTCGATCTTAATGGCGACGGTTCGCTGAGTGAAGGTGAACCAAGCGCAGCATGTGTTGTCTCTGTTGTTAACGCATCCGCTTATGTCGAAGCCTTATATAAACAAGCGTTATTTGCTGCTGAAAACAACTCCGCAGGAGTGACCACTTATACTACAACATGGTCCTCTACAACCAATGGATTTAAAGTTAATGTTGCAAACGGAAGTAACAACAACAATGGTTGGAGTGGTGTTATTAAATTTGGTAGAAAAGAAGTCTCTGTGGGTTCTATCTCAACCGATACTGCCATTGATAAAGCAATTTCTAAAGTTGTTATCAATTTCACAGCTGTTAATGCTACATATGTCAATTCAATTAAATTACAAACCAGTTCCAATGGTTCTGATTGGGACGATGCTGCCACATTCACAGCTGCAGCAGGCGAACAAACTGCTGAAGTTGCTTCTCCAGCAGCAAACCTCTTCTATCGTGTTGTCTTTGATTTAAAGGCCAACACAAGTTCGAACGGCTTCGTTGCTCTTAATTCTGTTAGTTATTATTCAATCGAAGAAGCTAGTTCTATCACCCCAGAACACTATTTACAAACCGCAACAACGGTTGCGACAATTCACGGCAGTGAAAGTGTTTCTGAAACAAGTGGCAGCTATAGCTTGTCATTTGATGAAGCTGGGCTTGCTAATGGCGAAAGAATCCGCTGCGTTGGTATCGGAAGCGCCGTCCTCGTTGGTGATAAAGGAACAAACAGCAGTTATCCAGCATATTACACAGATGGAAACGAAGTCCGCGTTTATTCAGGAAACACTCTAACATTTGAATCCAAAGCAACTATCACTCGTATCGAGTTAACATTTGTCGGTAGTTCATCTGGCATTGACGTTGATGTTGGCGCGTTAGATGACAATGTTTGGACCGGCGAAGAAAGTTCAATCACTTTCACAAACGGTAATTCCAGTGGCAACCTCAAAATTTCTGCTGTCTCTGTCACAACAGCTGGTTCGGTGCAAGTCAGTTCCGCAGCCATTAGATTTGGTGCAGCTGTTGCACAACAAGATTGGAATGACATTCTTGAAAACAATTGGGAAATCGAAGATTATGGTGTGATGCTATTAAAGAAAGACACCTTAATCAATTATGGATTTGATTCAGTCGAAGAAGCTTATAGAGCAAAAGATGAAAACAAGCCAGTTACCATTGCAAGAAAAGGTTCTGGCGACACTCCATATCCAGATGGAACAGATTACTTGTTCACTGTCAAAGTCAACGTTAAAGTTGCTAACTATGGTGTTGTATTCTGTGCTGCTCCATTCGTTGTTGTTGATGGCGAATACTATTTCTTAAATGAAGCCGAATATTCCGTTAACTCATTAGCACAACACTATCTTAAAAACGATGGTGCCAGCTTATCAAACGAAGCTTTATCAATGCTATCTCGCAATTGGGAGGACTAATTAAATGAAAGAAGAAAAGAAATTCATGATTCCAGAAGCCGAAATTATCGGATTCTCCAATAATGACATCATCAAAACAAGTGGCGAAGGTGATTTTACCGATCCTATTGATGACGATGATATTCATTAATGTCCGCTTAATAACGAGTATTGATTATCAATAATTAAGCAAAAACATTCATTTAAAGATGGAGCAAAAACTCCATCTTTTTATGTACGCATAGTTATAAAATGCGCTATAATATTATCTTGCGAAACATTGTAGAGGTACATTTATGAGAAGAAAACATACCTTATTAAAAATCGCTTCTATATTTACAGCTTTTGCCGTTATTGGCGCCAGCTTATCCATTCATCTTACTGTCAAACCAACTAGAGTGGAAGCGGCCCAACACACTGATAACTTTGCTTCCTATACCTATAGTGGCAATTACTATAGTGGAATCAACTTTAATAGTGGTTATGGCTTAACTGGTTCATTAAGACAATCAATCACAAATTTAATTTTCCCAGAAGATTGGTACACATATGGTAATAGTGGTGAAGATCACTTGTCCACCCAATGCCAATATGCTGACGAAGATCCAACCAATAGCGCTAACATGATCTACTTATATACTAGAGATTCTGTTAAAAAGAATGCCGCTAGTAGTTGGAACAGAGAACACGTCTGGCCTCAATCTTTATCAAACGGTTGTTGGGGCAAAACAAAAGCAGGTACTGACTTATTACATATCAGACCTACTTATTCCAGCACAAACAGTTCTAGAAGCAACGATAAATTCTGTGATGTTAATAAATCAACTCCAAGAACATACAACAGCATGACATTTGGTTATGGTTCAGGTGAAAAGTTTGAACCATTAGATGCTGTTAAAGGCGATGTTGCAAGAATCATCATGTATGTTTGGACAGCATATTACACATACTATGGTAATAGTCTTCCTGCTATTACTAATGTTTTTGAAAGCTATGACACTTTATTAAAGTGGCATGCACAAGATAGACCAGATGTTTTAGAAGGCAATAGAAACAATTACGTCGAAACATCTATTCAAAAGAATCGTAATCCATTTGTGGATCATCCAGAATTAGCCTGGAAGATTTTCGGTGATAGCGCTTCTTCATCCGCTAAAAGCATCTGTATGCAAGCATATCCAGGTGATGGTTCAAGCGGAACGATTACTCCAACAAGTGTTTCATTAAATAAAAGTTCATTATCTCTTACTGTTGGTGCTACAAGTACATTGGTAGCCTCTATTTTACCAACTGGTGCAACCGGAACAGTGACATGGTCATCAAGCAATACATCTGTTGCAACAGTAAATAATGGTACAGTTACCGCTGTTTCAGCTGGTACAGCTACAATTACTGCTAAAGTTAATTCTCTTACTGCCACATGTTCAGTAACTGTTACTTCTAGTGGTGGCGGTCAAAGTACCGATCATTTATCAGCGGTTATTGATTTAGATTACACAGGTTTAACCGCAAAAGGCGAACTATTAACCAGCAGTAATGCTTTATCAATTCTTGGCCAAAGTAATTCACACGTCACTGCCATCGAAGCAACAAGAATTTATAATGGTAATGGCAGCGGTGGTGCCTACGCAAATACTGCTGGTTTACTTAAGACTGGTACAGCGGATGTGGCAGGACAGATTAAATTCACTTTAGATGGCACAGCCAATAAAGTAGAAATCTTATGTCATGACTTCTATAAGAAGAGTTCGCAATATCCAACAAATTCAAATACCATTTCTGTTAATGGTTCTGAAACCCAATTAGCCCCATATAACGAATCCGCTACATTCGATACTTTGACCTTTGATTTACCAGTAGCAACCAACGAAATAACAATTGATATTACAAATAGAGTCTTTATCAAAGAAATTAAAATATCTTATGTTGGTGCCGCTTTAAATAGTTACACAGTTTCATTTAATTCAAACGGTGGTTCTTCTGTGAATCCACAAACAGTTTTTGAAGGAGCTTTAGCGGAACTTCCAATTGCTCCAACAAAACCTGCTGATAGTGAATATGTTTATACTTTCTATAGATGGTGTACGGATGTTGATTGCACAATTCCATTCGATTTTGATACTCCAATTACTGAAGATATCACTTTATATGCAGACTATACTGCAGAAGTTATTGGTATTGAAGACTATGTAGGTAGAGCAACATCTGTCGCCGAGTTACGCGCCACAGAAACATCAACTTCTTCAATAGAAACAAAGAGCATTGTATTTGGTGATTTAAATCTTCAAAACAGTGTTCAATATTTAGAACCATTTGATGCCGATAGTTTCACAGTTACATTCACTGGTGGTGAAAACGATGGTAAATACTATACAACCGGATCTGGAATTAGAATCTATGGTGGTGGTTCTGTAACCATTGCTTCTAAGGAAGGCAATATTTCCAAAATCGTTTTAGCCTTTGATGGCTCAAATAAACCAACAAGCGATCAAGTTGTTAATACTGGTGTCTATAATCCTTCAACATTCACATGGACTGGTTCTGCTGAATCAGTTAAATTCACTAGACCAGCTGGAAGTGGACACTGGAGATTACAATCTGTTTCAGCGACATGCGGTGCTGAAAGTGTGTCAGTAGATGATATTAAACTTGATTTTGGATTTGATATCGCTGTCTCTGATTGGGAAGCCATTAATAATAAATGGGAAATCAGTGACTATGGTGTGATGTTATTCAAATCAAATAAAACCACATTTAGTTCCTCAACACCTGTTCAAGATGCTTTTGAAGCGGGATATACACCTGCTATCATTCATGAAGGAACAGCGGAATTACCAGAAGCCACAAATGGATATTATTCATATCGTGGAACAGTTACTATTCCAGGTGTTGAATTATATAGCAAGACATTTATGGCTGCTCCGTTCATTCTTATTGATGAACAATACTATTTCTTCACTGAAAGACAAGAATCCGTTTATTCATTAGCGGAATACTATTCCTCACACAGTGGTTGTGAACTATCATATAATGCATTATTGACAATACTCGCCAATAAAGGAGAATAATAATATGGAAAAACAAAAGAAATACACTAAACCAGAAGCTGAAGTTGTTAACTTCTTTTTGCAAGACATCATTACAGGTAGTATTCCTGGTGGTGACGTCCCAGACTATCCTTATGGCGTTCTAGATGAAGACGAATAGTCTATAATTTTTAAAATCATTAAAGGTGGAGTTCTCTCCATCTTTTTATTTATAATAAATAAGTATGAAACCAACATTTATTTGGGACTTAGATGGTACTTTACTTAATTCTTATCCTTTAATTGTTAATTCTTTATATACGATATATAAGGAAAAAGGCGTTCTAATCGACAAAAAGGAAATTTATAAACAAATTATCGAAGAATCAGTTTCCGCCTTTATAAAGGCCATGGAGACTAAATTTAATATACCTTTTAATGATCTAAAAGATAGATACACTAATATTACGCATGAAGAACTTAATACAATTAAGGCCATGGAGCATTCTAAAGAGATATTGGAATATTTAAAAAGTAAAGGTATTAAGTCTTATGTTTTTACTCATAGGGGAGTCACTACAGAAACAGTCTTAAAGAATATTGGTTTATATGAATATTTTGATTTCTTTGTGACCGCGAGAGATGATTTTAAAAGAAAACCAAATCCAGAAGGTCTTAATTACATCATAAATAGATTTAATTTAGATAGAGATAATACATATTATGTTGGTGATCGACCATTAGATATCTTCTGTGCCAATAACGCTCATATAAAGAGTATTATGTTTATCGAAAAGAATTCTCCTGGTAAACCGACCAATAAAGAAGACTATGTCATTAGAGACTTATTAGAAATAAAGGACATCATATGTTAGATAATGTTAAAAGATTTGATATGAAAAAGCCTCCCTGCAGGCAGAAACTTCGCTTCTTGATGAAATTCATTAGCTGGTCCACAACACGCAAGCAGGGGCAGATAATCCATAAAATAAATATGGAAGGTATTAAACCTCCATATATCTTAATGGGCAATCATAATTCCTATTACGATATGATGGTCTTAGAAAAGGCCCTTTTACCTAATAGATGCAATTATATCGTCGCGCTTGATGGCTTTATTAAAAGAGAAAAGTTACTCCGTTCAATAGGGGGTATTTGTAAAAGAAAATTCACTAACGACATTAATTTATTAAGGCACATTAAAACAGTCTTAAAAAATGGTGACATTATGGTTATCTATCCAGAAGCTAGATATTCCTTATGTGGCACGAAATCAATAGTGCCTAAATCTAATGCCGCTTTAGCTAAGATGTTTAAAGTGCCTTTAGTGACTCTCACCACACATGGTGATCATATAGTTGAACCTTTCTACAATACAAAAAGAAGAAAGATTAAAGGTTTAGAGGCCACATTAGAATGTATTGCCACTAAAGAAGAAGTAGAAAAACTACCAGTAGAAGAATTAGATAGAAGACTACAAAAAGCCTTAGAATACGATGATTGGAAATGGTTAAGAGAAAGTAATATCGTTTTACCCGCTACTGATAGAGCAAAAGGTTTGCATAAAGTTTTATATCAATGCCCACATTGTGGTGCGGAATATGAAATGTCTTCTGAAAACAATCAAATTAAATGTAATCACTGTGGTAAGACATATGAAATGGATGAAAAAGGTGTCTTACACGCTTTAGAAGGTGAAACAGAATTCTCATATGTGCCCGATTGGTATGAATGGGAAAGAAGTAATGTAAGAAAAGAAGTTAGAAGTGGTAAATACCATTTTGAAAGTGAAGTACGCGTGGACGCTTTACCTAACGCTGATGGATATATTGATTTAGGTATGGGCACACTAGTCCATGATATGAACGGCTTTAAATTAACTGGTAAATATAAAGATGAAGAATATGAAGTAGTGCTCTTAGCCAAAGACCACTACAGTGTACATATCGAATATGAGTATTTAGGTAAATTTGGAGACTGTGTTGATCTTAATACACTTAATGACACATTCTACGTCTATCCTAAATGTGAAAAGTTCTCCGTCACCAAGATGTCTTTAGCGTGCGAAGAACTTTACAAATATTTAAATAACGAAGACTAATAAACTATCGAAGTTTCTATATCATATATCTTTGCTTCAATGATTCCTTGATATTCAGGGAATCTTTCTTTAATATATGATGCTTCTTTAATCGCATTTATCTTAGAAGCTTCTAATTCATCACAAATATTACCAATATTACCTTTAATTCTATTTAATATTGGATCCATGTATCTTCCCTTTTCACCTTTAATAGTGGCGTGAACCGCTCCACAGTGTGTATGACCTAAAACAATGATTCTTTTCACTTTTAAATGTTCAATCGCGTATTCCACTGTGGCTAATTCACCTTCATTAATGACATTACCCGCTGTTCTAATAACGAATATATCACCTAATGAACAATTAAAGATCATTTCTGGAACCACTCTTGAATCAGAACAAGTAATCACTAAGACTTCTGGATGCTGTCCTTTAACTAGTTCATCTCTTAATTCTTTTAGATTATTATCGTTATTTATTCTACTAATAAATTCTTTATTGTCATTTTCTAAATCTTTCATATTACTTTTCCTCATCATAGATATAGTATAGCAGTGGTTATATAATAACTATAGTAGTAGAGGTATATATAGTATGAATGAAAATGAATATGTCATTGCGTATTCTTACCATGGACAAAGAAGATATGAACACATCTGGGCCAGAACCCCACAAGAAGCTAAAGACTTATTTATGGGTCGACATAGTGAACGCATTGAAAGCTGTATTTTAGCGAAATATTCCACCCATAAACTTTAAATATATTAGAGATAACAAAAAGGGGCTCATTTGAGCTCCTTTTGTTTTAACTATTAAATTATCTTATCTACGTGGGGCGATTAAACCGAATAAACCACCTAAGAAGTAGAAGATGTTACCACCGATAATACCAAGGATTAAGAATAAGAAATCCCAGCCTTTTGAACTGCCTTGGGCTTTTGCTCTTCTAACCATGGCGATAGTGATGATTGCAACGATTAAGACGATAGCTAAGTAGATGATACCTGCGATACTTGCGTATTGAGCGACATCACCTTCGAGATGAATGACATTAACCATCGATAATGTGCATAAAACGATACCAACGATACTGAGGATTAAAAGAATCCAAGTGAAGAAGTTGGCAATGCTATACATAACTCGTGAAGCTTTTTCCATAAATAATTTAAATCTCCTTTAACGAATAAATACTATCACTAAATCACACCACAAGGTATCAAAACAATTAATAGAATAGCCACTAATCCCCAAAGGGAAGCTAAGAAGATTGTTCTCGCTTTTGGCTTCATATCAGGAACAAAGTTACTAGCGATAAAGAATGGAATATAAGTGGTGAAGAAGACAGGAATCACACCCCACCATTTATAGACCCAAATGAAGGAATGGTTGCTTGTACCCGCTAAGAAGGATTCAAATAAGGCGAATAGTAAGGCCATTTCAATACAAACTACCCATTTGATACTAATGCCTTTAAATTTACCTTTCGCGAATAATCTCTTATTACGATCTTGTCCCATCATCTTAAATGAAATAATACCCGCGAGAGAGAACATCATCGATAATTCCCAAGACACACCTTCTAAAAGAATGAAAGTAGTGGATTCATTACTAACCGCCCATAAAGGATAACCAGATATCTTACCAATAACAGCGTTCATGATTTCATATAACCAGTGAACACCATATAAGGCTAATCCAGCAAAGACTGCTTCATAATTCTTTTTATGCATTTCTGACCAATAAACATAAAAGACAACCGCTAAGATGAAAATGAATGTCCAATTAAAATTACCGGTATCTCTTACTTTTATCGCGTCTACTAAACCTTTTGAAAAGTCGGAGCCATCGCCCCAGAAAACAAAACTCATATGTATATACCCCTTTTTATTATTATAAAACAAAAGAACATTTAATAAGATAAACTATTGTCTTATTATAATATTACTATTATAATAATAGTGTAGTAAAAACCATATTAAAGCACTCCTTTCTAGTCACTAGTTTTTACATCTCACTTAATAATTGTTCTTCAGTTTTCAAAGAGCAAGAAGGCCAACCCCTTCCTTAGAAGCGACACTTCCTCAGGTCGCTTTTTTGATATTTAAATTGACGTACGCAAAAACGTATCTTATAATAATATCGAGGTGATAAAGCATGGAATATATTATAAATATAACCAATCTTAGAAAAGACCTATATAAGATTAATGAATCAATCATTAACGATGGTTTAATAGTGAACGTTTCTAGCAAAAGTGGAGACGTTATTATGATTTCTAAAGAAGAATACGATTCTCTCATCGAAACACTTTATTTGTCTTCTAATGCTGAAATTAAGCAATCCATAATTGATGGCATGAAAGCCGATCATGATGATTGTGTTAAAGAAGAGGATGTGGAGTGGTAATGTATAAAATCGAATATACAAAACAAGCCGTAAAAGATATTGAACTCCTAAAAGCAGCAAAGTTAGATAAAAAAGCAAAAAATCTCATCGAAATTATTAGAAATAATCCTTTTGAGAAGTATCCGCCATATGAAAAACTAATTGGCGATTTAGAAGGAGCCTATTCAAGAAGAATTAACATCCACCATAGATTGGTATACATGGTATTTGAAAAAGAAAAAATAGTGCGCATTCTTAGAATGTGGACGCATTATGATAAGTAAGCCGTTTCGAAAGAAGCGGTTTTTTTCTTGTTTACGAAAACGGCAAAAATCCGTACTGCAGTACGAAAAAACGGCTTTTTTGTGTGCAATCACCGTGACATTTATAACTTTTTTAAAGAAAATACTTGCATTAAATAAAGATAAGTGGTTAATTAGTTATGTAAACAAGTGAGGTAGTTAACATGGATAACTTAGCAGAATCATTACCAATTTATGTGAGAATCGTACAAGGAATTAAAGACGCCATCCTTAACGGACAAATCAAAGAAGAAAGTCAAATCGCGTCTACGACATATTTATCTAAAGAATATAAGATCAATATCGCGACCGTGAACAAAGCTCTCAACATCCTCGTTGATGAAGGCCTTGTTTATAAAAAAAGAGGCATCGGCATGTTTGTTAAAAAAGGTGCCCTTAATCAATTAATTCAAGAAAGAAGAAAAGTGTTCAAAGAAAGGTACATTGTTGCCACTCTTGTCGAAGCCAAAAGACTTAACTACTCTGAAAGTGAACTCCAAGAGTTAGTAAAAGAAGCCTTTGAGGAGATGAAATAAAATGAAAAACAAATTGTTCCTTTTATCAATGTTATCAGTCCTAGCTGTCACCGCACTGACAGGCTGTAACAAAGATAAAAAAGAACAGGAAATCACTGATGAGATGATCACCCAGGTCATCGAAGCATCTAATCCAGATGTCGAAGTCCATGTTGGTGAATATGAATCAATGATTAATCCTAGTTCACCAAGAGAAGAAGACTATACAACATTTACTTCCTCTAGTGTATTAGACGCTCCAAGAGATTATGTTGTTAATGTCACTTATTCCAGTGAAGAAGAAACCACACTGCAAAATGTTACCAACTTAATGAGTAATATCGTGGCCGCGAATGATAAAGCGAGCATTATTACGATTACCGATAGAGGTGGTAACGAAAAAAGTAATGGTCTATTAACTCTTTCAGGAGAAGGCGATTCATTCGCAGTCACTAGACCTGGAGGCTATGAATATGGTGAAATCTATGAAATCAAAATTAATGACGCTCCATATTTAGCCTTTGAAAATAAGAGCAATTCCATTAGAACATTAACAATTGAAATTGAAGATGATCCAAATGAAGAGGCTACTTATAATGAAAAGGTTCTTCAAGACAATATCGTTAATATCGATTTAGATAAAGTCTCTAATAAGAAATTAAATGAAGAAACACAAAGTTATTCATTTGATTACGCTGGTGAGTTAAATCTAGAAAAAGGTCAAGTCTTCTATGCCACAAGAAGTAGTGGTCCAAATAAATACTTAGACTTCTATGGTGTTTACCAAAATAAAGAAGATTTAGGTAATAAGATTAGAGTTAACTATCTTGCTCCTGATATGGATCAAATCTATAAAGCATTCCATCTTAAAGGCGAAAGAGAATTGAACTTTGAAGATTGCGATACAGAAATCCTTCTCAATCAAGATATTGCCACTCGTCAATTCAAAAACTCCACAATCACAAAAGCGTTAGCAAAAACCGCTCTCCCATATGCTAATAACGATTTAGGAACACTCGGTAGCATGTTAAGTAGCTTCAAAGTCAGATTTGATACAAGTTATGTCAACAATAGAGTGGGCTTCAAGATGAGCGCTGGTATTTATAGCTATAAGCTCGCTGAACAAACATATTTCACATTTGAACTCGGTTATGAAAAGGTCACTGATTATAATGTCGACTTCGATGTTAAAGTCAGAACAAAATGGATTTTCCCAGTTGGTGTTGATTATAAAATCAAATGTCTCGAAGAAAGCGATTCCGCTTACTACGTTAAAATCAATATCACAAAAGCCGCCATTCCAGAACCAGAAGGCCCAGATCAAGCTGCGGATGAAAAATTTTTCAAAGAATTAACAGATACCATCGAAAAGATTGGTGATGGTGTTGATGCCTATACTGGCAAAGAATTAGATCCAAGTACTTCTGGTACTAGAACAACCTGGCCAATTATTCAAGTAGATTGCTACTATTTCGCTCCTGCGACATTCCGTTTACAACTTGAAATCTACCTCGATATCGGTATTCAAGCCACTGGCTTATTCAAAAAGCAAGTTCATAACTCCAGAGTGGACTTCTGCTACACCAATATCGATAGCGCTAAAACAGATGAACAATCTAAAACCGCTGAAACAAGTAACTGGATGATTGGTTTCATTGGTTCAGTCCATATCGAAATCGGTTTAAAAGCTTCATTTAGTTTCTCTATCTTAGGTTTATATGATTATTTACTCGCTCAAGCTTACGCTGAAGGTTTCGTCAATGCTTCTGTCACAGGTATGGCGATTGCAAATATCACCACTAGAGAAACGGGTACTGATTTTACCGGCTATATCTGCATTGACTTTGCGGTAGTGACTGGTGTCAGAGTGGGTATCTACTTCAAGATTCTCTTCGTTGATAAGAACATTTCTAAACTTCTCTATTACGAATACATCTTCAGAATTAAATATGAAAATGCTTTAGAGCATTGGTCCACCTTATCAGAAGATGAAATCACCATTGATGATGGTCAAACATTAAGCTTAGATCAAACTAATGTCTTATGGATTGAATACTTCGATTCCGTCACTATGCAGTTAAGAGAAAAGAAATTCGGTGCTAAAGATAAATTTGAAATCTTCTCTGGTGCGTTAATGAAGAATTCCAATTTAGGTAAAGGCCAAATCTTCACCTATAAATCAAATGATGAAAACTTATTAACAGTGGATAAAGATGGTGTCATCCACGTTAAAGATGGAACCCCTAATGAATTTAGGACCACAATTACAATTGAAGTCTCCAATTGGGCGGGTACTATCTCTGATAAAACCGTGACAGTCCACTTCATCGCTAGTGACACTAAAGACTTATACTGTGACGATATGTATATCGGTAGTTATAGACCAAATGCGCCAGTTACTCTTCCAGAAGGTCCAAAAGAATATGGTAAAGCCTTCCTATACTATAGCTATAAAGGCAATCATTATTATCCAGGCGAGACATTCGTTATGCCAAATAACAATAACGAAACAGTCAACATTGAACCAATCTATAGATTACTTAAATATTGCACAGTGAGATTCTTTGATGGCTTAGGTAACTGCATTTCCGATAATAGAATCATGGAATTTGATGCGGCGATAGAACCAAGTGCAAGAATTCGTGATAGATTCATGATCTATAACGGTGACTATGTCTTCCTTGGTTGGGATACTGATTTCTCCTATATCACCGGTAACTTAGATGTACATGGCATCTATATGGAGGTCAAATAATATGAAAAACTTAAAATTATTGATGTTACTTCCTATTTTATTAATGACTGGTTTAACTGGTTGTAATAATAAAGCTAATAACGATAGACCATATCAAGAAGACTTTGTGTGTGATGGTCCGACATATAGACCAATTGATCTTTCCAAAGAAGGCACCACAATTAAAAGCGTTGAAGTCTTAGGCTTATATCATCCAATTAAAGCCATCGAATTCGATGAGGCGGATGTGCAGTTAAGAGTTTGGTATGACGATAATACCTCTTCTAACTTCGACTTCGATGAAATCAATATTCCAATCGAATTCAGACATCTCCTTGGTGAACCAGGTAAACATGAATTTGATATCGCTTATGGTGGAGTTACCACTAAATTCGAATTCACCATCGAAGAAAATCCTAGCTTCAATGGCTTCACCTGTTATTTCTATAACAAAGATAAGAAGTTAATGGATACCGAAGTAGTGGGCTATTATCAACCAGTGACTTATAAAGGTGAACCACTTCCAGAAGTCATCGATGATAACGATTATCAATATCACTTATTAGGTTGGGATCACGATACGACATATATTCATCAAAATATGCAGTTCCTCGCTAACTACGATAAGTTAGAAAAACGCTTAAGAGCGGTTAAACCAAATATGTGGGATTATCATTGCCTTGCTGGTTTAGTGAACGAAGACAAGACATCTGGTAAAGCTCTTATCTACTTAGGTAGAGTCTATAGAGTGGCTACTCTCTATAGTGAAATCAAAGAATTAAATAACGAAGACTTAGAATTAGATTTCTCTAACTATACAGACTTTGGTCCATACTTCGTTGAAGCTAATCAAAGCATCGCTTCCTTAATTAAATTCAAAGTCGATAGCGACTATAATTCCAAATTATTCGGTAACGCTTATGAAATTGTTGCCACACCAAGATTCGCTAATGCCTTTGATAATAGATATGACTTCAAAGGTATGAAATGTTACTTAGAAGATGGTACTGATGTCAGTCTAGTGGGCCATGATCCATATGACTATATGTTTAGTAGAGTTAATAGTTACTTACACAATAAGGAAACTGTGAAGAAAAGCGAAAAGAGTGGTTATTATAGAATGGCCTTAATCAATGATTACGATGTCTTTGTTTCCGTTTCTTATAATAGATTAGAAAAAGGCATCTATGAAATTGGTGCCTATAACGAATTCTTAATGTCTCCAGTTAACTATGATCTCAAACTCGTTATCCAACATAGTTATGACGGAACATTCATGAATAACTTCCCAAGTGAATTAGTGCTAAGCACAAAAGGTTTGTGGAACGCCGCTGAGATGATTAATTGGGAGTGACATACTCCCACCACTTAAAGAAGTGGGGGCTTCTTGCTCGATGACTCTAACGAGCCAAGCATAAACAAGCTATCCGGATGTGT
>JBGUXN010000032.1:0-17567 GCA_045222195.1 Bacilli bacterium
CTGCTCGAGAATGAAAAAAGCATCGATGAACAAGATCGCTAACGAGATTGGTTTTAATAAAGTTTCTTTTGCCCACCACGCTGATGACGCTATCGAAACATATATGATGAATTCTTTATTTGGTGGTCGCATTGCTTCTTTCTCACCAAAAATGCACCTCGAAAGAGCGGATATCACATTCATTCGTCCATTAATCAATGTCAGAGAATCTGACATCATTAGACTTGCTAAAGAAGAAAACCTTCCAGTTTTAGCGTCAGGTTGCCCTGCAAACATGCATACACGCAGAGAGGACATGAAGAATCTTTTAAAGAAGATTTATCACGATTACCCTATCGCTAAAGATAATTTATTAACGATGTTGTCTAACTATGAAAAAGAAGATGTTTGGGGCAAAGAAATCTATCATCAAGTTAATCAAGATGGTTTAACTTTAAAACCAGTCGTAACACCAATGGATATGATGAACGTCTTAGACATTAGAAATAAAGTCTTTGTCATTGGACAAAACTGTCCATACGATATAGAAGTTGTACCTAGTGAAGAAAAAGAAGCTAAGCACTTCTTAATCTACTTTAAAGAAACTCCTGTGGGCACGATTAGATATCGCCAAACAGGCGAAAGAGAATTTAAACTCGAAAGATTCGCTATCTTAGAAGGGTTCCGTGGCAAAGGATACGGCAAAGAAGCATTCGCTTACTTAGTGAACATGATTGCGGAAGAATATAATCCTTGCCTCATCTACTTCAACGCCCAATATCATTTATTAGAGTATTATCAAAAGCTAGGTTTTAAAGAAGAAGGCGAGACCTTCTATGAGGCGAATATCAAACACATTCGCATGAGCAAGACATTTTAAAAGGGAAGTTTTACTTCCCTTTATTTAATAATTCAGTAATGCGCGCTTCTCTTTTGAAAGATTCATCAAGAGCGAAGATTAGTTCAGGACATCTTCTAGTATCTAGTCTTTTGGCGAGACCTGAGCGGATGAAGCCTTTAGATTTTTCTAAAACTTTCATACCTTCTTCAATGTCCTCTTCTTTAATGAAGGAAACAAACACTTTTGCGTAGCTGAAGTCTTTGGTGACTTTCACTTCTGGAATAGTGACAAATCCTAAGTGAGGATTTTTAAGTTCCATCGTGATGATTTCAGCAATACCTTTACGGATAATACCGGCAATTCTTTCTTCTTTATTCGCCATAATTAATCCTTTTGTTCCACCATTTCAAAGCATTCAATGATGTCGCCTTCTTTAATATCATTAAAGTTTTCAACGAGCATGCCGCATTCAAAGCCGTTTTTAACTTCTTTAACGGTGTCTTTTTCTCTTTGTAAGCTAGCGAGTTTACCTTCATAGATGACGATGCCGTCTCTAATGACTCTAACCCCACCAGTAGCTTTAATAACACCATCCACGACCATACAGCCGGCGATTGTACCGAGTTTAGATACTTTGAATAATCTTCTGATTTCCGCTTGACCTAAGACTTGTTCAACGATTGTTGGTCCAAGCATACCTTTCATGGCCGCTTCAATTTCTTCAATTAAAGCATAGATGATTCGATGTGTTCTAATTTCCACTTTTTCTTCTGCGGCTTTGGCTCTTGTTTTAGCATCTGGTCTCACATTAAAGCCATAAATAATAGCGTGAGATGCGCCTGCTAAAAGAACATCACTTTCAGTGATAGCGCCACTACTTGCTCTAACAACATTAATTTTGATTTTATCAGTAGTTAATTTTTCTAAAGAGGCTTTAACAGCTTCCGCACTACCAGTAGAATCAGCTTTAACGATGATATTGAAGTTTTGCACTTCACCTTCTTTAGCAAGATTGAATAAATCTTCTAAGCTAGCGGCACTTGTTTTATTTCTTTCCGCGGCTTCTTTAAGAAGTTTACGTTTTTGAGCGATGCTTCTTGCTTCGCTTTCTTCGGCAAACGCCATAAAGCGATCACCAGCTAAAGGAACTTCGCTTAAACCGATAATGGAAACTGGTGTGCTTGGTAAAGCCACTTTTAAGACTTTAGAGAATTCATTTGTCATTCTTCTAGCCTTACCGTATGTTGTACCAACGACTAAGTAGTCACCTTCTCTAAGAGAACCATTTTGCACTAAAAGCGTAGCTTTAGGACCTTCGTTTTTATCGAGTTTAGCTTCTAAAACTGTACCCATAGCGTATCGATCTGGGTTAGCTTTAAGTTCTTTCATTTCGGCCACTAAGATGATGCTTTCGAGTAAACCATCGATATTAATCTTCTTTTTCGCAGAGATTTCAACAGCGATGACATCCCCACCGAAATCTTCACAAATAACATCATGAGTTAATAATTCGTTTTTAACTCTTTCTGGATCAGCACCGGCTTTATCCATTTTGTTAATAGCAACAATAATTGGAACACCGGCTGCTTTAGCGTGGTCAATCGCTTCAATTGTTTGAGGCATGACACCATCATCAGCGGCAACAACTAAGACAACGATATCAGTAACACCAGCACCTCTCGCTCTCATAGCAGTGAAAGCTTCGTGTCCAGGAGTATCGATAAAGGTAATCTTTTGTCCGTTAATTTCTTTTTGATAAGCACCGATTTCTTGAGAGATACCACCGAATTCACCTTCAACAAGATTAGAATCTCTAATGGCGTCGATTAAGGTAGTTTTACCATGGTCAACGTGACCCATAATGGTCACTACTGGTGGTCTTGGTTTTAACTTACTTGGATCATCGTTAATTTCCACATCTTCAAAGTGTTCAGCGGCAACGATGACCTTCTTTTGGAAGTCATAACCAAACTCTAAACAGACAAGTCCGATAAGCTCATCATCTAAGATTGTGTTGATGGTCACCATCTTTCCTTGCATGAAAAGGAATTTAATCACATCACCAAGAGGAACATTAATTGTTTTTGCAAGTTCACCAGCGGTAATTGCGCCAGTATAAACAAAGACACCACCATTCACTTTTGTTTTAGTGCGGTCTGCTTTCACTTTCGTTGAAACGTTTGTCTCACGATTAGAGAAATTGTTCTTATTATTTTTTGCCATCAACAACACCTTCTTTCTTTTAATCTAGTAATTTTATGAGTTCGTCATAGATGTTTTGCACATCTGTGACCTTTAAACTTTTTTCTAAAGTATGACGTTTTTTGGCCTGAAGTATAATGTCTTTATCTTTAGATAAATAGACACCACGGCCTTGTAGAGCATACGTCAAATCAATGTGAATTTCATGATTAGGAGTCTTAACTACTCTAAACATTGTTTGACGGTTTTTGAGCTCTCTAAGATATGCACAAGTTCTTAAAACGATCTTCTCCATTATCTATCGTCATCGTCATAGTATTCGTCATATTCATCGTAGTCGACTTCTTCGTCATCGTATTCTTCTTCAGCTTGTTCTTCTTCTTCGATTTGACGGAGTTCTTCTTCGGTGTAAATAGACATTCTTTCGCCGGTAGCGATAACTGGTTTTTCGTTATCTTCTTCTTCCTCTTCGGCTTTCTTGTTGTTCTTCTTATAAGACTTCTTATTTTGTTTATTAGCCTTACGAGATTTTTCGTCATCAAGAGATTTTTCGAGGTCTTCAAGAGAGACGGTTGTCTTAACCTCTTTATGTTCTTCGACTTTCTTTTCTTCTTTAACGACTGGTTTTTCTTCAACCACTGGTTCTTCGATGACTGGGGCTTCTTCCACAGGAGCGGCTTCTTCTTTGATTTCTTTACGTTCCGCTTCAACTTCTAAAGCTTCATTGCGTTCATCTTCGTCTTCAGAATTCTTATCATCGTCATAAACACGATCTTGTGGGGCAACATAGCCTTCTGGTAAACCACGTAAGTTTTCAAGACCTTTATTTTCTTCTTTGATAGCGGCTTCAGCTTGTAAAGCGGCTTTCTTAGTTTCTTCAAGAGCTTGAATTTCGTTATAAGAGACATATTCTAAGCCTTCTTCAATGGCTTGAGATTCTGTCTTAACATCGATGTTATAGCCAGTTAACTTGACCGCTAAACGGACGTTAACACCACGTCTACCAATGGCTAAAGATAAGGAATCATCTTTAACAATGACAGTTGCGGCTTTCTTTTCTTCATCTAGAATGATACCTAAAGCAGTCGCTGGTTTAAGTGATTCCATAATGAACATACCCATATTATCGCTATAAGCGATGATATCGATTTTTTCCTTATTAATACCACCATTGCCTAATTGAGAGACGATCTTTTGAATACGGCTACCATTAGGACCAATACAACTGCCGGCAGGATCGATATTTGGATCATGACTATAAACGGCAACTTTGCTTCTTTCACCCGCTTCACGAGCGATGTTTTTGATAATGACTGTGCCATCATAAACATCATGGATTTCTTCCATGAATAAGCATTTTAAGAATCCTTCTTTACTACGAGAGACGACGATGTGGGCCCCTTTAGTGCCACTTGCGACGTCATCGACGTAAATCTTAATTGTTTCACCAACGATAAATCTTTCATCCCCGATTAATTCTTTCTTTGGTAAATAGACAGAAGTCTTCACGATGTTAACGGAAATACCTCTATCATCGACTTTTTCAACTTTGCCTGTAATGAGGGTGCCGATCTTATCTTTGAATGTTTCATAAAGGATGCTCTTTTCTGCTTCCGCAAACTTTTGTTTGAGCATGCTCTTAACGGACATCGCTGTCGCTTTTCTTAAGTCATCAATAGAGGCGTAAATTAAAAATTCATCGCCTGCGACATATTTCTTATTAGGATCCATCGCGTTCGCATCTTGGACACTCACTTCTAAGAAATCGTCTTCGACTTCTTCGACAACGGCTTTTGCTTGATACATCTCGATAATGCCTTTTTCGACATCGATGTTGACACGGACATCCGCATCATCACCACCGAGTTGTTTCTTATAAGCCTTGATTAATGATTCTTCTAACATTTGAAGAATAGTTGCTTTACTAATTCCTTTGCTCGCTTCGATTTCTTCAAGAGCGTTAAGGAATTCTGCTGCGTTCATAGCCATAATTTTTACTCCTTAAAATTTAATCGCTAAACGTATTTTTGAGATATTGCTTTTAGCAATCTCTAAATTGATACTTCTGGTTTTGTTTTTATAAACGATAAGAATGGTATCTTGATTAACATTCACTAAATCACCTTCGTAGATATTTTCCCCTTTAATAGGATTGATTAAATGCACGTGAACGTATTTGCCAACATAAGCATCTAACTTTTCCACTTTTAAAGGCTTTTCAGCGCCTAAAGAAGAAATATCTAAGGTGTAAGCTTTCTCGAATGGATTAAGCTCATCTAAATAGCTATTTAATGCATTAGTCACTTCGACAATCATCTCCATATCGATTTCCTTTTCCTTATCTACGACGATAGATAAAGTTTCTTTAGAAAAAGATAAAGAGACTAGTTCATAGCCTAATTCATTAACTTTCTTTTCGATGAGTCCTTTAAGAGTTACTAATTCCATATATCCTTCAAAAACAAAGAGTGGCTTTTGGCCACTCTTATTCAGAGTATCTACTATTAAGCTTACGCCTAACAGCATAACTATTATAAATAAAATATTTATTTTGTAAACAATTATTTTAGTTTTTTGGATCAACGGTAATTGGACCATCAAGAGTGTTAACTATTGTGGTTCCAGCGTTGATGAGCCAGTTGCTACCTCTAACGATTTTGCTCCACTCATTTTTAGTGCCAGCATAATTGATGGTTTTCAATCTATTAGCGTTGAAGAAGCAGTTATAACCAATCTCTTTGACAGTTAATGGAATGCACACCACTCTTAAGTTATGGCAGTTAGAGAAAGCGCTCGGACCAATGGCTTCAATACCCGCTGGGATATCAGCGATAGTTAAGGAAGTATCTTTACTAAAAGCATGGTCACCGATTTCAGTGATGCCCTCTGGTAAACCTTTGTCTGGAATCTCTTTCACTGGCTCTGGCTCTTCAATGTGAAGATCGAGTTTCTTTTGATATTCACGACGTTCTTGTTGGGCCAACATCTCTGATCTTTTTTGGAATCTTCTATCGCGATAGAAGAAGATATGAATAAGGCTAACGAGTAAGGCAAGTAAGAAGACGCCACCTAAAATGAGGAATTGTCTAAAATCAAATGATATAGAAGCAGGATCACTTGCACTGGTTAAGATTTGATTGCTGAAATATAAGTAGGCATAGAGTAAACCAATATCAATGGCGAAGAACGCAAAAGCGGTCCAACCTAATGATGCACTAGCGCCAGGGAATTGAATGCGGCCTCTTAGTAACCAGAAGATGGCTAAGATTGCTTCAATAGCAACAAAGATTAAAGAAATCATAAAGATTCCTGCTAAAACACCAAAGAAGATATAGTAATATCTCGCAACCGCACTCCACAGAACATTATCGCCAGAATAATGGTTATAGTATTCAGTCAACAAAGAGATATCTTTCACTGGGAAAGAAGCAGCGATATTTTGCTTGATGAATTTACCTAAACCAATCGTCACATAATCAAAACCAGTGACCACTAAAGTTGGTTCGCCTTCTTTAGTGACAGTAAAGACTGGTAAAAGTATAAACGCGGCAAATAATCCGACAAAAGCTAATAAGGCAAAGCCAGTGATGAAGGCGCCAACAGAATGACTATGGTAATACTTTTTTTGTGCCATAAATATTCGTTCAAAAAATATTATACATTTTTTATAGACTTAGTCTAATAATTCCTTTAAAGACTTTATACGAAGATAAGGAGTATCGAGATACTCATCGTCTCGATCAAGTAAAATTGGGACGATGCCAGCGTTAACTGCGGCTAAACAATCATTGATGGAATCTCCGACATAACAAACGTCTTTTTTATCACCTTTATAGTTAATCATCTCAAGAGCTTTTAAGATTGGTTCAGGTGATGGTTTTGGATTAGGGGCTTCTCGATTACCCACGAGGACGGTAAAGAAATCTTTTTGCATATCAAATTTTCTTAGTACATCTCTAACGTGAGGAACATTGTTACTGGTAACAATACCTAAGTCCGCTTCATCCATTCTGAGGTCGATAATCGTATCGTATGTATCGTCATATATAGCGGTTAAGTTTACACTTTCTTGACTGTTAACATACTTTTCGATGTCGTCCATAAAGGAATCAAACTTCTCTTTTGGGGCACCCATTCTTGCGTAGCTATCTGGAATTGGTTCTCTAGTCCAAATCACTACGTCATCAAGATTGATTTCCATATTGATACCTTTATATGCCATCTTAAAAACATACTTAGAAGAAGGCAAAGTATCGAATAAAGTACCATCAAAATCAAAGAGATATAATTGAAATTTCTGCATATATTAGTCCGCGAGAGAGCCCATTGGATCCCATGGTTTTAAAACGACTGGTTTCGCTTTTAAGGCTTTTAATTCATCAGCGTTTAAGTATTTTTTATCCACGACCGCTTGATAGACGTATTGATCAAACCAAGAAGCAGACATGATGTAGTAACCAGCTTTAGCGCGATCAGCGCCCCAGGAGTTTTCAATCTTCCATTTGCTTGGATTTCCTTTTTTAAAGGAAACACCAGTGATGCACATGGCGTGGTTCATTTGTGAGGCGTGGTAATCAAGTGATTCACCTTTATCCATTTTGAGGTTTAAGCCACTTAAGGAATCAAGGTCAAATTTGCCATCATCCCAAACGCCTTCTTCTCTATCTCCGTAGAAACCGACATCTGAGCCAAACCAAACGATTCTATCATCTTTCATTTGGGCTAAGATGAGTTCTTTCATTCTCTCCATAGAGACGTTTAAGTGAGTAACGATTTTACCACCCACGACATTACCTAAATATTGAATGGTATAGGTTTTACCAAATGGTTTGCTCTTTGTTGGAGCGTTAATTAATGAGACATAGTCATTTAAAGAATCACCTAAATATTTATCTTTGAATGATAAAGGAGTGAAACCTTTTTCTAAATGGTATTTACCTTCTTTATCAGTGTATTCAAAGTCGAACTTTTCTGGAATGACGCCGTAGGCGTTAGTTAAAAGAACATAGAATTTATCTAAGAGGGCTTCTTTTTCTTTTCTGACCGCTTCTAAGCCTTTACTTTCGTATAATTCTTTAGCCTTGGAGGCGAATTTACGAATGGAGAAATTAATTAATTGAGCGGTATCTCTAGTAGCGCTAGAAGTATTTGTTTCTGGGAAAACATTCTTTGGGCATAAGCCATATTTATTAACAAGATTTACAAACATATCCCATTGGCCACCATCACCAACACCACCTTGTAATAAATAGGTAAGTGTACGATCATCATAATCCTTATCAATTAATTCAATGACAGCTTCTAATAAGTAGTTAGCTTTTTCTAAACGGTCATAGAACGCTAAATAAGATTGCGATAATTCAAACTTATCTAAGTTGCATTCTTTAGCGATGACTTCTCGACAGACGTTTGTGGCCGCGAAGATCCAGCATCTACCAGAAGCTTTTTGATTGGCCGCTGGTAAGGTCTTGATATTGATATCAAAGTTAAAGTCCATATCCATAGCGTTATCTTGATTGTTCGCTAAGAGATAAAGAGAGTTATTGCTTAATGCATGTCTAATGATGACATTCTTATCATCTTTTTGATACTTTTTAGCGGATTTCGCTAAATATTCTTTTTTGATTTCTTCCATAATTTAGGTCCTCTTTGGCTAATATTCTAAATTAGAATATCTTTTATTGCAATTAAGACACTAAAAAATAGTATGATATTGGTATGAACGAAGAAAAGAAACTATCTAGTGAATTAATATATGATGGTAAAGTCATCAAAGTGAGCAAAGACCAAGTGCTCTGCCCTAACGGCAATGAATCAATGCGCGAAATCGTCCATCATCGTGGAGGCGTAGGAATTCTATTTAAACTTGGTGATAAATTTGTTTTTGAAAAGCAATACCGTTACGCCTTTAATGAAGAAATCATTGAAATACCCGCGGGTAAATTAGAAGAAGGAGAGATCCCTCTTCCCGCGGCGGAAAGAGAACTTCTTGAAGAGACAGGATATCGTCCTCTAGAGATGGTCTTTTTAGGGGATATGTATCCCACTGTTGGCTATTCTAACGAAGTTATTCATCTTTATTACTGTGAAAAAGCGATAAAAGAAGAAAGACATTTAGATAATGACGAATGCATTGATTTATTCATGTTGAGCATGGAAGAAATTGATGAGTTAATTGCTTCTAATAAAATAAAAGACAGCAAGAGCATTGCCGCCGTTTACTTATATAAAGCTAAGTTTTTAAAAGCTTAACCGATTTCAATATCACTGACGAGTTCATCGCCACTCTTAAATTGCAAACGATACAAATTGGCGTAGACGCCATTTTCTTTTAATAAGGCTTCGTGATTACCCATCTCAATAATTTTGCCTCTTGAGATAACTGCAATTTCATCAGCGTTTTTAATTGTCGATAATCTATGGGCCACGATTAAACATGTTCTTCCTTTTGCGAGTTCTTGTAAGGACTGTTGAATGAGCATTTCTGTCGTATTATCCAAAGCACTTGTGGCCTCATCTAAAATGAGAATTGGAGGATTCTTTAAGAATAAACGGGCAATTGATAATCTTTGCTTTTGCCCACCACTTAAGCGGACACCTCTTTCACCGATTTCGGTATCCCAACCTTCTGGTAATGATTCGATGAATTCTAAAATGTTCGCTCTTCTAGCGGCTTCGATAACTTCTTCTTCAGTAGCGCTTGGTTTACCGTAAAGAATGTTATCTTTGATGGAACCACCAAAAAGGAAGACATCTTGTTGAACGATACCAATCTTTTCTCTCAAAGAATTGAGTGTATATTCACCAATATCGATATCATCGATATAGATATTGCCTTTTTGTAAAAAATAGAATCTTGGAATAAGATGACAGATTGTGGTTTTTCCTCCACCACTTGGGCCCACTAAAGCGAGGGTTTTGCCTTTCTCTAAATGGAAAGAAACATCGTCTAAAACTTCTCGACCACTACCAGAATCATAATGAAAACTAACGTGATCAAAACGGATATCGCCTTCTACGGCTTCGCATTCTTTAGAACCATTATATATAGTTTCTTCATTTTCATCTAAAACAGCGATGAATCTCGCAAATCCCGCGGAAGCACTTTCAAATTGTTCCATGAACATGATGAGTTGATTAATTGGATTAATAAATAAACCAACCGAGACGATAAAGGCACTATAATCGCCATAGTTGAAGCCACCAATTCCTTTATAAAGGAAAATGCCACCTACTACTAAAATTAAAACGTTAAAGAAATCCGTAACAAACTGTGAGACCGCAAAGTATCTCCCCATATAGGCGAAGACTTCTCTTCTCGCATCGATATATTCATCATTCGCTTCTTCAAAGCGTCTTCTTTCTGTACCTTCATTAGTAAAAGCTTTAGTGACTCTTACACCACTGATAGAACTCTCTAATCTCGCGTTAATAGAGGCAATGGCTTTTTTGCTTCTACGCATTGCGGTGCGGAACTTTCTTCTAAAAAACCAAGTTAAAAAGAAAAGAATTGGAATGGCCGCAAGTAAGATTAAACCAAGGAGCCAATCGATGAGCATTAAATAGGTAAAGGCCCCTATCGCGGTAAAAGAGGCGATAAAGAGGTTTTCTGGTCCATGATGGGCTAATTCACTAATCTCGAATAAATCGTTGGTCATCGTCGACATAATGACCCCTGTTTCATGTGTATCAAAATAAGCGTAAGGGAGTTTTTGTAATTTATTAAATAAATCAGTCCTCATCTCCCCTTGCATACGGACACCCATGACGTGCCCATAATATTGCACAAAGAATCTTAAGCCCATTCTTATTAGATAAATGCCAACGAGAGAAAGACCACCAATAACGATGAACTTCATGTTACCTTCTGGTATCCAAGTATTGAGCATGATTCTAGTGATGATTGGATAACCAATGCCAGTGACGGCAATTAAAAATGCCGCGATCATATCAAGAGTGAATATGAGCTTATGGTTTTTATAATAATGAATAAACCTTTTGAACATGCTTTAATTTTAATTAATTAAAACGATTATTCAAAGCAGTTTGCTTTTATTTATTCTTTACCCCTATTAACGCGATATGTCTTACCATCATCAGCGAGATAATAATCTTTTTCAGCGTTATATGGTTTTAATTTACCAGTTTGAATCATGTGAACGACCACTTTAGCGATATGTGGATCGAAGTTAGTGCCCGCACAACGTTCAAATTCTTTAGCGATTTCTTCAATTGGAATCGGGTCTTTATAAACACGCTTAGTGGCCATCGCATCAATGCAGTCAGCACAGCAAATGATTCGGGCAACATATGGGATTTCTTCGCCTTTTAAGCCATCTGGATAACCCCTACCATCCCATCTTTCGTGGTGGGATTTAGCCCCTTCAACGATATGAGGAATTGTGGAGATACCTTTTAAGATTTTCGCTCCTCTAGTGGTATGAGATTTCATAATGACGAATTCTTCGTCGGTTAATCGACCTGGTTTATTTAAGATCTTATCTGGAATAGCGATTTTACCAATATCGTGAAGAAGAGCGATATAGTACATATTATCTAAAACATCTTTATGCATGCCGAGTTGCTCAGCAATGATACGGGAATAATAGCCCACTCTGGTGGAGTGACCATTAGTGTATTCATCTTTTGCGTCAATCGTTCTAGCAATAGCTTGAATGGATTCAACGGTGATGTGCTTATATTCTAACTGCTTTCTTAAGGCTCTTCTTGTTCTTAGTTGAATGATAAAGAAGGCAACGGTAATAATGACCGCTAAAGCGAGGATGGCAATAATAGACCAAAACCAAGCGTGTTCGATGATTTTCTTATCTTTTATCAAAGTAATACGGACTTCGTTAGATTTTTGTCCATATTCATCTAAGGCATAGGCGTGGAATTCGTATTTGCCACCCTTCAGGTTAGTGTAGTTGATACTATAATCGTCTCCACCCATCACATGATAATCTTTATCGATGCCAGTCATCTTATAAAGCACTTCATAGCCCTTATGTGGCTTGAAACCGAAGATGGAAAGATTGATGGTAATACGATAAGCATCCTTTTTGATATTGATGCTATTTCCATAATAGGTGACACCATCAATACCAACAGAATTAACATCGATTCTAACTGGCGCGGAAATATTTCTTTCTTCATTGAAGTCATAGACAAAAATGCCACTTGTGGATTGGAAGTAGTATTTTTGATTCGCTTCATCATAATAGCCAGATGTGTTAGCCGCGATGGTCTTTAGACCATTCGTGGAATCGTAGAATTCATAATCGGTTAAGGTATCGACATCCAAAGAATCGGTAATATAGATTTGAGTTTGACTAGCGATAACGTATTTATTTCTTCTTAAACCAAAGCTAGAAGAATAAGAAATCTTGGAGATTTCCACGATGGATCCTTTGATGTGTGGAACGGTAATCTCTTTATGGATGCATCGGCCATTTTGGAATTCAGTTTGGAAAAGACGACTATTTAAGTTGTAATAAACTTTACTACCATCGACGAGGAATTTAAGGACATTACCTTCCACACCAGAAATGGTTGGAACTTGGGTTATAGTGTTAAAATCATCGTCGACGAGGAAGATACCCGCTGTACGGTTATAGGCTAATTCACCAGTATTAAATTTTGATAGATATAAGACACTTGTTGGTCCGGTATATAAAACGGAGAATAATTCACCATCAAATTTAACGATGCCACGGCTATACCCTGCGGCTAAATAATTATCAAACGCTCTTAAAGAACGCATGGCGCCAATGACTGTTAAATCTGGATCACCCACTACTTTATCAAGATGAGCGTTCATATAACTGACATCGTAAATAGTGACATTAGTAGAGGATGGATCATATTCCACTAAACCGATACCAGTAATAGCGAAATAGATTTTGTCGTTAAATATTTCCACATCTTTAGGGGAATAAGAGATGTCGTTAGCCGTAGCATACTCATTGATCTTATCCATGATGATGTTATCGGAAACTATCATGCCTTCATTTATATCGTAAATATAGATATATTTACTTGATACGATATAGAGATTATTTTCATATCTTTCAAGAGCTAAAACACCACGGTCAATTTCCGGAACATTCTTCCAAGTTTGATCATCATATAAAAGGTCTAATAAAGCATTCTTAGTGATAATTGAAACACCAGAAGAACCGGCAAAGTGAGAAGCAAGCCAAAGATTACCTTGGTAGTCAATCATGAGGTCCACTAGTTGGTTCTTATTGTTGAGTTCACCAGCGGAAGCGACACGTGGCGTACCCTCATTAAAAGTGATGCAATATAAGCCGTTATTTTCACAAGCGACAAATAAGATATCATCTTGAGGGGAATATAAAAGCTTATTAATTTGATCGTGCACCAAAATATCTTCTAAAAAGATATGGTGAGCCATATCATATCTTTTGATGAGCCCATCATCGCAGCCCATACATAAAACATTTCCATAAGAATAGATGTCTAAAACCCTTGGGTTAAGATAGATTTCTTGGCCAGTTTTATCATAGACACCTTGGTCAGTATGATAGTAATAAGTATCTCTTTCAACGTCTAATGCAATATCGTTAACATTGCCCGATTCTAAATGAGGGAGTTTTGAAGAAGTACCACTACTTATGTCATATAAAGTAGCCCCTTCATCAACAGAAGAAATGTAAAGCAAATCATTTTCTTCATCTAAAACAATATCCTTAATCGCCCCAGCGTTAACATCAATATAAGAAAACTCATAATCCTTATAAACGAAGAGATTACGATATGTCGCAATATATAAGGTGTTGCCTTTAGCCGCTAAAGCTCTAACGTTAATGATTTCATATTTTTGACCATCTTGATCAAAACTTTTATAAGTCACATAATCGCGTGAATCATATCTAGTTAAACCCGAGTATTGGGCAATCCAAACATAGCCATCGTCGGTCTCACAAAGGTCTTCCGCACCAGAAACTTCTAAATCGACTTCTACTTCCGTTTTATCAGACATAAAAGATTTAACGGTACTAGAACTACTTGAAGGCACTGTTTCCGCTATGGTGGTTGTTAATAGCAAAGAAAGTAAAAGATTTATGAACATTTAAATGCGCTAAAAAATAAGTATCTTAACGATATATTTATTCTTGCACAATAAATATGTATATTCAAACAATATGACAGGTGAAAGAAAAAAGGCATTAAAAAATGTCCCATTCGGAACACTTTCTAATTTGTCAACCAGGGCAGTTACCATCCTGGATCACCTTTCCACCTTGCGGTGCGTCGTGGTCGTGCACTGATTCTCCACCTTTGACGAAGCTATTATATCACATCTTAAAGAAAAAACGATGCTTTTTAAGACACCGTTTCTTAGTTTAATGTTATTTATTCTTGGGCCACAAATAAGTCTTTACCCGCACCACACCATGCACAGGTGTAATCATCTGGTAAATCTTCAAACTTTGTGCCTGGCTTAATGCCTCTATCTGGATCACCTAAATCTTCGTCATAGATGAATCCACAAGCTTGACAAACGTACTTCATAAGTTTTTCTCCTTTTACTTTATTTCCTCAAAGTCAGCGGCACCATGTTTACAAAGTGGACAGACGATATCTTCTGGAAGAGTGTCTCCTTCATAAACATAACCGCATACTTTACAAACAAATCCTTTTTTCTTTTCGGTATTTGGTTTTGGTTTAACGTTATTTTGATAATAAGAATAAGTCATTGTTTCAATATTATTAATAATTTTACTTTCAGTAACTGTGCAGATGAACATGCCATGGCTTCCTAGATCAACATATTGCTCAACCTTTAAAGAGATGAAAGCATTAACATAGTTAGGTAAGACCACTAAACCGTTTTCACTTCTAAGCACTTCTTTACCTTCAAATTTATTAACATCTCTACCACTTCTAAAACCATAATCTTGGAATAAAGAGAATGGGGCTTCATTATTTAAGCAGTTAACATTAAGGACACCGCTTTTCTTCACGATATCATGTGTGTAATTAAGTTTAGATATATTGACTGCGACGCGTAAAGGAGTATCAGTTAATTGAGATACTGTATTTACAATACAACCATTATCTTTCTTACCATCGTTAGAGGTGACAACATATAAACCATATCCAATCTTAAATAAGGCTTTAGGATTGAGTTCAGGTTTCTTTTCTTCTTTGATTTCTTTAATGGCTTTATAGTCACTACTAAGGGCTTCCGCGAGAGCATCAATTTGGGCTTTACTATTATCATCTAAAGCGGACATAATTCTTACAACTGGTTCAACTAGTTGAATGTTTTTAGAATTAGCGAATTTATCTTTGATAACTTTGGCCGCCATTGGAGCCCATGTACCATTTTCAATAATCGCTAATTTCTTATTTTGGATATTTCTTTCAAGTAAATGAGCGATAAAGGTATCCATAAATGGGAAGATACCAGCGTTATATGTCGTTGTGGCTAATACAATCTTAGAATATCTAAAAGCATCTTCCACGGCTTCCGCCATATCATCTCTTGCCAAATCTGCAATCGCGATTTTAGGAGTACCATTCTTTTCTAATTTTTCTTTTAATAATTCCACTGCTTCTTTAGTGTGGCCATATACAGAAGTATAGAAAATAGCAACACCATCGGTCTCGGCTTGATAGCTAGACCAAATATCATATTGTTTTAAATAATGGGCAAGATTTTCTTTTAAGATTGGGCCGTGTAATGGGCAAATCATTTGAATGTCTAAAGAGGCGGCCTTCTTAAGAAGAGCTTGTACTTGTGCCCCATATTTACCAACGATACCAAAATAGTAACGTCTGGCTTCACAGTCCCATTCTTCATCGACATCTAACGCACCGAATTTGCCAAAGCCATCCGCGGAGAATAAGACCTTATCAAAAGAATCATAAGTGACCATCACTTCTGGCCAGTGGACCATTGGGGCAAAAACAAATGTTAAGATGTGTTTGCCCAAGTTAAGTGAATCGCCTTCATTAACAACGAGTTTGTTTTTGATTTCCGTATGGAAGAATTGATCCATCATCTTAAATGTTTTCGCGTTTCCTACCACAAAAGTATCAGGATATTTCTTTAAGAAATTAATGATATTCGCACTATGGTCTGGTTCCATATGTTGGACCACTAAATAAGTTGGTTTTTCATTGCCTAAAACTTGTTCGATATTTTTCAGCCATTCATCAGTGAAGTGTTGGTCCACTGTATCCATAATAGCGATTAATTCATCTTTGATGATATAAGAGTTATAGGCCATCCCATTAGGGACGATATATTGGCCTTCGAATAAATCGATTTGATGGTCGTTGACACCGACATAAAAGATGTCATTAGTAATACTTTTTTTCATAATTATTTAATCCAACCTTTTAAAGCTTCATCAATATTATTTACATCAGCGCCTTTACAAGCAAATCCTGGTTTGATGATGGCCCCTTTTGCGCTTCCTTTAAGTTCCATTTCCGCGAGGCCTAAAGCGCCTTCTTCATTAGTGCAGAATGGATAAATTGTTTTACCGATAAATTTATAATCTTTAATAAAAGACGCCACTACTCTTGGATAAGTTCTCCACCAGCAAGGGAAACCTAAATAAATCACATCATATTCATCTAAGTTTGGAAGTGGATGTAAATAAGGAACATATTCACCTGTTTCATCTTCTTTTCTAGAACGTTTCACGCATTCTTCATAGGAAGAAGGATATGGTTCTACTGGTTCAATCTTATACATCGCTGCCCCTGTTAATGAAGCGATCTTTTCGGCGAGTATTTCCGTGAATCCTTTCTTAATAATTTCAATTTGACCATTGACGGAGTTTTCGCCAACACGTGAAAAATAAACAACTAAAGCTTTCATATTGTTTTCTTGTTATCTATTGAAAGATAAATCCTTTCTTGTTCTCTTCCATTATGACAAATATATAAGTTTATTCAACTTATTTCGTGTAAAATATTTGTATGCTGAATAAGATTATCTATTCTAATCAAGAAAACATTAAAAAAGATGTCGGTGATTTACTCGTGGAAGCATTCCCAGAAGATGAAAGACCACCTGTTGATATCTTCTTTAAGAATCTTATTATTAATAAAGAACATACACGCTTAATAGCGTACTATGATAACAATACTTTTGTTGGTTTTACTTCCTTAGTGTTCTACAAAGATATTTGTTATCTCTTCTTTCTCGCTGTGAGCCCCACTCTTCGCCATCAGGGATATGGTAGCCAAATCTTAGAAATCATTAAAAACGATTATCAAGATTACATCATCCTATTAGCGTTCGAAGAAGTTGATCCTCAATATGATAACTATGAGGAGAGAAAGAATAGAAAAGCTTTCTATCTTAATCACGGCTTTAAAGATAATGGTTTTAAATCTAATGAATGGGGAGTTATTTTTGAGACCGCTTATATTGGTAAAAGAAAAGTATCATTTCTAGAATATAAAGAAATATGTGACATACTCCCACCACTTAAAGAAGTGGGGGCTTCTTGCTCGATGACTCTAACGAGCCAAGCATAAACAAGCTATCCGGATGTGT
>JBGUXN010000033.1:0-21877 GCA_045222195.1 Bacilli bacterium
TCGAACGCCTGACCCACAGCTTAGAAGGCTGTTGCTCTATCCAACTGAGCTACAAGCGCATGTCAGCGATAATTATATTAAATAAAAGTGATGTTTTTTGCAAGTTTTAATGCAACTTATTGTATAACTCGGTCGCGACTTCCTTTGGTAAAAGCTGACTGAGCTCTTCTACAGTCGCTTCTTTTAACAAATTGATATCAGGATAAGCTCTATTGATTAACTCTCTGCGTTTAGCCCCTAACCCTTTAACACCATCGAGAATAGATGTCTTCATGGATTTGTTTCTTAATGACTGATGGAAAGTAATGGCAAAACGGTGCACTTCATCTTGCATTCTGGTGAGCAAAAAGAAGATATTTTTATTATCAATATCATAGATATTACCATCTTTATCCATCAGGCCAGCGGTTTGGTGCTTGTTGTTCTTGACTAAACCGAAAAGGTTGATTGAGACATCAGCTTTTTCTAAGGCTCTACTAGCGGCGTGGATTTGGTTAAGACCGCCATCGACGAGGATGAGATCTGGCATTTCCTTGCCTTCTTCTTTAAGCCTGGAATAACGACGATACGTCACTTCTTCCATGCTCTTCAAATCGTCTCTGGCTTCTTCGTGTTCAATCTTATATTTGCGGTATAGTTTCTTTGCGGGTTCCCCGTTGATAAAGACCACAACCGCGCCAACTGGAGATGAACCTTGAAGGTGAGAATTATCGAATAATTCGATTCTAAGTGGTGTCTTAATATTAATAATATTACCTAGTTCTTCTAAAAGAGCGAGTTTATCACTATCAAGTCTAGCGCTTAAGAAGTATTCATCTAAGGCATTGTTGGCATTTTGCTTAGCGGTCAACACCAAGTCATGGAGTTTGCCCTTTGAGACAGAATAGACATTACTATCGATTAAGTCGAAAAGGAGATCGACCACTATTTCGTTATTGATGATGATCTCTTGAGGAAGTGGCACATTTTGATAAAATTGCAAAATTAAGTCCGCCACTTGCTCCTCGTTGTTGTCGAACTCTTCCACAATATAGGTTTTTTTATCTAAAAGCGTGCCTTTACGGAACAAAAGGACGGCCAACGATAAATAACCCTCTCTGACGGAAAACGCGAAAATATCGCGGTCTTTTTTATCATTGTTTTCCATGAGCTGTGGAGTATTAATGTGATCGATGGATGTAAGAATGCTCTTATAAGAGGCTGCACTTTCAAAATCTAAAGCTTCTGAAGCCGCCATCATTTTGGTTTCGATATCTTGTCGCACTTTTTTATTATCACCACGCATGAAAGCTTTCACCTCTTCACGCATTTCATCTTCTTTTTCTTTAGAAATATCGTTAATGCAGGGGGCTAAACATTGGCCTAAGTGATAATATAGGCAAGCGGTTGATGGGATATTCTTACATTTTCTTAAAGGGAAGACTTTGTTGAGCAAGTCGATGGTTTCATAGGGTGATGAAGAACGTGGGAAAGGACCAAAGTAGTCATAACCTTTGTCTTTAGTGTTCCTTTTGATCTGTAGATATGGATATCCAGTCTTCTTCAAACCGATATATGGATAATGACTTCCATCCTTTAATAGGATATTGAACTTTGGATAATGGGTTTGAATGAGATTCATTTCCAAAATCAAAGCTTCTTTTTCATTATTGGTAATGATGGTCTCAAAATATTCCGCTTCAAAAGCCATCTTAGCCACCTTGCCAACTTGTGGTCTCAAGAAGTATTGGCTCACTCTTTTATAGAGATCTTTGGCTTTGCCAATATAGATGATTTTATCGTCTTTATCGTGCATCAAATAGACACCCGGAAGGTGCTTTAAATTTGCGATGCATGATTTAATTCTTTCTTTCATTGAAACATTACGACAGTACAACCACCGCCACCTTCGTGTTCTCCACCCGCTCTATAGGTAAGACCTTTTTGTGTGTCTAGATAGTCTCTTACCATCTTGCGGAGAGCGCCACTACCAAAGCCATGAATGATTCTCACTTGACTTAAGTGCTTTAAACGGCAGTTATCAATATATTTAACTAAGGTATTTTTCGCTTCTTCAACGCGCATTCCAATAAGGTTGAGTTCAATACCCACTTTAGTGTTGATGGCTAAATCATAGTTTGTGGTTCTAACTTTAGTATTACCCACTTTTGGCTTAGCGACCTTATGGAGTTTTTCTTTGGAGACATCAAAAGATAGGCCACTATCTGAGACAATATGAGCCTTATTTCCTTTGAGACGTGTCACTTTTCCGTAGATATTCATGCTTGGAATTGAGACAAAATCATCAACGGCGATATCTTCGTCATAGATAACCTCTTCTTCTTTTTCTTCGAGCTCTTCGAGTTCTTTCTTGAGGGCTATCACTTCGTGAACTCTCATATCGGAGTTATGCATTTTATTAATGATGTCAGAGATTTCTTTCTTGGCGTTTTCAATGAGTTCCGCTTTTTCTTCTTTGACGTCCTTCATCATGTTTTCTTTCTTGGACTCGAAGATTTCTTCGTCGTTAGCGAGTTTCTTGCTTCTCTTTTCAAGTTCCGCTTCTCTCTTATTGAGTTCATCTTGAAGTTTAGTGGTTTCTTCAATCTTCTTTTGTAAGATATCTAAAAGTTCCGCAGAAGAATTCTCTTGGTTTTCACTTAAGAATGTCTTAGCGTCTTTGATAATCTTTTCGTTGATGCCGTATCGGCCCGCCACTTCCAAAGCGTAGCTTTTTCCTGGAACTCCTTGTTTGAAATGGTATGTTGGTGAGAGATTCTCTTCATCAAAAATCATTGAGGCATTAGAAATCTTCTTACTTAAGAAAGCGTATTCTTTCATCGCCGCAAAGTGAGAGGAAATCATCGCTAAAGCGTGCTTGTCTTCTAAATACTTGGTCACTTGAACAGCTAAAGCTTCACCTTCTTTAGGATCGGTGCCTGTGCCAAGTTCATCTAATAACACTAAGTCTTTGCCACCTACCGCATTAATAATTTCGCCAATCTGGCTGATGTGAGCGGAGAATGTGGAAAGGTTATCGCTTAATGATTGGTTATCACCAATATCGATATAAATATGCTTAAAATAACCGAGTGTTCCCTTTCTGATTGGAAGGGCTAAACCCGATTGATGCATCATCACGAGAAGACCCACTGTTTTAAGGGAAACCGTTTTACCACCGGCATTAGGACCAGAAATGATAATGATTGGTTCTTCTTCGTTTAGTAAGAATGAATTAGCCACTACTTTTCTTGGATCGATGAGTGGATGACGAGCGCTGACGAGTTCAATTGTCTGAGTATCGACTGAGACTGCAATCTCGCCATTTATTTCACCCATGTATTGAGCTTTCGCACTCAAAAAGTCTAATTTGGCAATAATTTTATTGTTTGTGATGATTTCTCCTTCCTGAAGGAGTACCAAAGCGGTTAAAGCCTTGAGAATCTTTCTAATCTCTTCATTTTCTTGCACCTTTAACGCAGTAATCTCGTTATTGATTTGGACGATTTCTAAAGGTTCAATGAATGTTGTGTTGCCACTATCAGAGACATCGTAAACGATACCATTGACTCTACTCTTCTCCACAGTTTTAACTGGTAAGACAAAGTGGCCATCACGAATGGTAATATTGTCATCATTTAAGTATTTAGAATAGGCAAAAGCGATAGATGCAATCTTTGATTGAAGTTCCGCCTCTACTTTCTTGAGTCTATTTCTAATTTGATAAAGTTCAGGTGAAGCATGATCACTGACACTTAATGAATTGGTGATAACACGATGAATCTCTTTCTCTAAGTTTGTTAAATCCACAAAACCTTCAGTAATTGAAATGATTCTTGGATATCCGTTTTCGATTTTCTTTAGAAAAGCGGCGATTCTGCCGATAGTTAAGACGTCTTCAGCGATAAGGTGAAGGTCTCTTGGAGTTAATAGGCCTGTTTTCTTAGCTAAATCAATAAGCACTAATGCGTTAGCGGAGTTATTGATTGGTAAAGGACCGAATCTAATGATAATTGAGCTAATTTCAGATAAGTCTAAAAGAGCATTCTCTACACTCTCACGGTTATCGTACATCTCTAGTTCGTTGATATAGACTTTGCCAAGTTCCGTTTTAGCGTATTCTAAAATGTGCTCCTTAATTTTATTAAATTCAAATGTTTCGTAAATATTTTGCATAATCTTTAACAATGTTATTAAACATCTTGTAGACGAAGGTCTTCGAAAGAAACATCATTAATGATGCGAAAATGGCCATAATCTCCAAAAACTGACTGATCATGAGTGACTCTAAATTGCTTACTATTTTCAAAGATGAGAGAGCCATAGTTTCTATTACTAAAAATGTACTTATTGTAATCGTTTAAATCAGAGCTAGGAACGAAGGTATCATTCACAAAAACCATTTTAGTTAATGCTTTCCAGTTAGCACTAGCGTAAGTTCTTGTGTCTCTGTTAAAAATATCTAGGAGATCTAGAACTCCTTCTCTGTATGAATAGCCAGCAAAATTATTAAATGTTGGAAGAGGTAACGTTAGCAGAATATAGGAGTTAACATTTTTTGGCATTTGTTTAAGATGATAGATTTGGGTGTCTGAAGAGAGAAAATCAACGCAACGACCTGGATTAATAACAAATTCAAGTTTTGTTTGCGTTTTAAAATGGATAGTAAAGACCACTTGCGGTTCTCGCTCATATGTTGAATAAGTGCCTTTGTATTCACAAATTCGACATTTTTTTAAAAACTCATAAACACGATGTATATCTTCTTGACCATCGTTTTCATAATTGGCAACAGGATCGCAAAAGGAATACAAACCTTCGTATTCATTTTTAATTTCCTGGTAGGAAACCGATTCAATTTGTTCTTCTTCAAGGTCTTCTATAAAAGGGACAAATTTATAAAGAGGTGTTCCTTCTTTTGTTGTACTCGTTATGCTTGAAGATTCTTCAATATGCGGTTGTTCAATCTTAGATTGCTCGATACTACCACATGAAGCAATGGCAAAAGAAACAATGATAACGAATATAGAGAAGTGAGCCTTAAATCTTTGCATTTGTTAAACCTTTTATTCATTATATCACTTTTAAAGATGTGATAATATATAGCCATGGAAAAAGAATTCGTTTCTATCAGTCTAACAAAAGAAAAAGCCGATGAAATTATCAGCTTTTATACTGATTACGCGCAAGATAATCTCGGAGACTATATTGTCTTCCAAGCATATTACACTGGCGTCACTATCACAATTTATCAAAACAAAAAGGGCAAACAAAAGGCCGTTTTTGGTGGTCCAGATGCTTTAAAAGAGGCTAAGAAATGGGATGAAACTGTAGAAATTAAAGCCAAAGAATACAAGCCAGTTGGTTGGCTTTGCAAAGAAAATCAAATTGGTTCCGACGAAGTCGGTGTTGGTGATTTTCTCCTTCCTGTTACCGTTGTAGCAGCTTTTGTGAGAGGCCGCGACTTAAAGATGCTTGAAGAGTTCGGTGTCAAGGATAGTAAGAAGGTCACAGATGAAAAGATTAGAGAAATTGCTCCACTTCTTCTGAAGAAATTCTTTGTCTCTAGATTGACTCTCGATAATGAACACTATAACGAATTAATTGCCCAAGGCGAAAACCTTAATTCTATTAAAGCCAAGATGCATAACCGCGCTTTGCTTAACATGTTTAAGAAATTCCCTGACACAAGAAACGTCTTCGTGGATCAATTCGTCGCAGAAAGTAAATACTTCGCATATTTAAACGACCCAAAAGAACAAAAAGTGATGAATATTGTCTTCAAGACAAAAGGCGAATCATATTATCCATGTGTCGCTCTTGCTAGCATCATCGCTAGATATGCTTTCTTGCTTGAAAAAGACGCCCTTGAAAAGAAATATGGTATGACCTTCCCATTCGGTGCTGGCGCTAATGTTAATAAGTTTGCTATCAAGTTCATCAAGAAATACGGCATGGAAGAGTTTAATAAAATAGCGAAGGTTCACTTCGCCAATTATAAGGAAATCAAAGAATCCTTATCTTAATTTGTCTAATACTTCTTTGAAGTAATCTGGTAAATCTATTTCGAACACCATCTCTTTTTTAGAGGATGGATGAATGAGTTTAAGTTTATAAGCGGTCAGTAATTGACCGTTTTTATATAGCTTATCGTAGTTTCTGCCTGCATAAAGCGGGTCGCCTTCCACTGGATGATTAATAGCCGCCATATGAACGCGAATTTGATGGGTTCTGCCACTCACTAATTGACACTTCACTAAGGTGTGGTCGTTAAATCTTTCCAAAACTTGGAAATGTGTGGTTGCAGGTTTCCCTTCTTTATCGATGCCCATTTTCTGACGGTCTTTTTTATCTCTGCCAATAGGCATATCTATTGTGCCGCTATTCTCTTTAATGACGCCTCTTACTAAGGCGATATACTCACGGGACATGGTGTGATCTTTAAGTTGATCTGCTAAAAAGTGATGAGCGTTATCGTTTTTTGCAATGCAAATGAGACCAGAAGTATCCTTGTCAATACGATGGACAATGCCTGGACGGACAACACCATTAATTGAAGATAAGGAATCAGCTTGGTACATAAGGGCGTTAACGAGCGTGCCTGAGTAATGGCCATTCGCAGGATGGACCACCATGCCTTGAACCTTGTTAATAATCATAATGTCGTCGTCTTCATAGACCACATCTAAAGGGATATCCTCTTCCTTAATATCGGACTTTTTTTCTTCGATATCCATAAGTAAAATCACGTCGTTTTCTTTAACCTTATATGACGCTTTTTCTTGCTTATCATTGACCAAAACTTTACCTTCTTCGATGAGTTTTGCGATGTAGCTTCTAGAAATGTAACTTTTAAATAAGGATAATGCCTTATCCAAACGATTATTTGCTTCTTTATATGAAATTACAAAACGCTCCATAGCAATTACTAATTTATTACTAGTTATTCACTATCTCCAGAATCGCCACCATCAGCGTCATCAGAGTCGATTTCATCTTCTTTTTCGAGCTTTTCAGCGTCTTTTTCCATGGTGACTTCAGCGTTTCTCTTGGCAATCATTTCTTTAACCTCTACTACGATGACGTAGATAATGAGCATAAAGGCGGCAATAACGATGCAGCAATCCGCGACATTGAAGTTAAATGACCAGAACCAATAGAAGTCAATCCAGTCCACTACTGAACCACTAAATAAACCAGTGGCATCAGCGTATTCTAGTGGACCATAGAAGATACGGTCAATCATATTACCGATTGCACCAGTCACGACTAAGACTAAGCAAGCTCTAATAAAGAGCTTTGTTTCTTTTCTTTTCCAGATTAAGTAGAAAACGATACCAGCAGACACTAGTGTCGCTACGATCAAATAAATTGTTCTACTGACATCTGGGTTAGAAGCACCAATACCAAAAGCGGCATTTTCGTTTAATACGTATGAAATACGTACGATACCCCAATCAGCGATTGTGGTTCCTGGAACCGCACCAGCGGCTAAGATTAATTGTTTGCTTAAGATATCCAATCCAAGCAAGACGATAAAGAGCCAAATAAATGACTTATAAAACCATTTAAGGCCAAAGAGAATCTTTTCTTTCATTATTTGACTACCTCATTACAACGTTTACATAAGTAAGTGCCGTCTTCTTGTACAACTGCATCACTTTCATAGTTCCAACATCTTTCACAGAAATGACCAGGATGATGGATGACTTTGATTTTGGAATTCTTATATTGTTCACCATCGTTATCTTCTTCAACGATTTCGCTGACGACAAATGATTGTTTTCTTATAGAAACTGGTAAAGAATTGAAGAGTTTTTGAATATCTTCATTGTTAAATTTGATAGAGACATAGGCTTCTTGTGCGGAACCGATAATCTTTTCATTTCTCGCGGCTTCAAGGGCTTTAAGGACATCATCTCTTAAGAGTTTGAATGTTTCATATTCGTTAATGATGTCTTCGTTGACCTTATTGGCCTTTGGATAATCATAGTATTGAGCATTAGATTTTCTTTCTCCTGGCATGTTCTTATTGAATTCATCCATTGTAAATGGAAGGATTGGGTTCAATAAGCGGAGTAAAGTCTCCCCAACGGTAAATAACACTGTTTGGACTTGATTGCGTCTTAGAGAGCCTTTTTTCTCACAATAAAGGGTATCCTTACTGATATCTAAGTAGAAGCTAGACAAATCTGTGGACATAAATGTCATGATTTGAGAAGTGGCACTACCGAAATCGTAACGGTCAAAGGCTTCAGTGACGTTCTTCACTAAGAGATTGAGTGTTTCTAAGATATATTCATCCACTCTTTCGAATTTGTCGACTTTCTCCTTTGGAGAATAATCCACTAAGTTCCAAGAGATGAACTTCAATGTATTACGAATCTTACGATATTGGTCAGCGACTTGCTTGATTAAGTTTTCACCAATACGGACATCTTGTTGATAGTCAACACTAGCCACCCAAAGTCTTAAGATATCTGAACCATAGACATTAGCGATCTTGATTGGATCAACACCATTGCCTTTGGATTTGTGCATTTGTTCACCGTGTTCGTCTAAAACCCAACCATGGGAAACGATTGTTTGATATGGAGCGACGTCATGAGTGGCAACACTTAAGATAAGTGAAGAGTTAAACCAACCACGATATTGGTCACTACCTTCTAAATATAAATCACTTGGGTATTGTATGCCTCTACCATTGAGGACAGCGTGCCAAGAAGAACCGCTATCAAACCAGACATCCATGATATCTTTCTCTTTAGAGAACTTACCATTTGGTGAATGCTCATTCTTATAGCCTTCTGGTAATAAGTCTTTCGCGTCTCTTTCATACCAGACGTTAGAACCGAACTCTCTAAATAAGTCGGCGATATGCTTAAAGACTTTTTCATCGATGATTGGTGTGTCATCTTCCGCATAGAAGATTGGGATTGGAACACCCCACGCTCTTTGACGGGAAATACACCAGTCGGCTCTATCTTTGATCATGTTAACCATTCTGGTTTCACCCCAGGCTGGATACCATTTCACTTTGTGAATTTCATTTAAGAGCTTTTCTCTAATTGGTTCGATGGAACAGAACCATTGTTTGGTGGCTCTAAAGATAACTGGTTTATGGGTACGCCAGTCATGTGGATAGCTATGGGTAAAGGTGCTGTGTTTAAGTAACGCACCATTTTCAGTTAAGATTTCTAAGACGACATCATTAGCCTTTTCATAGAAAAGACCTTCTAATCTTTCGCCTGTACCTTTCATCATCTTGCCGTGTTCATCCACTGGGCAATATGGTTCTAAGCCTCTACCTGGATACTTCATACAGACTTGATAGTCTTCGACACCATGTCCAGGAGCGGTATGGACTAAACCAGTACCAGCATCGTTAGTGACGTGAGTACCAACGATGACTAAAGAATCACGATCATAGAATGGGTGTTTACAGACCACAAATTCCAAATCTTGACCTTTCATGCGTTTGATGAGTTCACACTTCTCTAAACCGAGTTCTTGGGCCAATTTATCCTTGAATTCTTCTAAGAAGACGAGCTTACCAATATTGGTATCGTATTCGCCATATATAAAATCAGGATGAGCGGAGATGGCTAAGTTAGCTGGTAATGTCCAAGGAGTAGTTGTCCAGATGACAAGTCTCGCATCTTGATCCACGACTCCTTTGCCGTCTTTAACAGGGAAAGCGACATAGATGCTATGAGATAAGACATCAGCGTATTCGATTTCTGCTTCCGCTAAAGCGGATTCGCTACTTGGTGACCAGTAAACTGGTTTTAAACCTTTATAGATTAAGCCTTGAAGCGCCATATTAGCGAACACTTCAATTTGTTTGGCTTCGTATTCTTTTAACAGCGTTAAATATGGGTGATCAAAATCACCAACGAGACCTAAACGTCTGACTTGTTCTTTTTGTCTAGCGACTTGGGTTAAGGCATATTCTTCACATTTTTTACGGAATTCCGCTAATGGAGTTGTTTTTCTATCGACACCACTCTTTGTGACTTGGTTTTCAATTGGAAGACCATGTGTATCCCAGCCAAAAACAAATGGGGTCTTATAACCTTGCATGTTTTTATAGCGAACCACTAAATCCTTAAGGATTCTATTGAGCATATGACCACAGTGCATATCGCCATTAGCGTATGGAGGGCCATCATGAAGAACGAACTCTTTCGCCTCTTTGCGATTGAGATTCATGTTTTCATAAATCTTTTCTTCTTCCCATTTCTTTACCAGGATTGGTTCTTTTTGATTGAGATTACCTCTCATCTCAAAGTTTGATTTGTTCATCAAGAGTGTGTCTTTATAATCCATAAACATTCTCCTTACAATATAAAAGCGTCCCGTCTAAGGACGCATATTTGCGCGGTACCACCTTAGTTCTAAAGATTTATCTTTAGCACTTGCTTTCCTTCTTTTCGTAGAAGTAACGGACGCTTACTATTAGTTCAGCTATCATACAAAGAAGTGATACCTTTGTCCGCTTACTTATTTGGCTTCCACCACCCCAAACTCGCTTTTAGCAGTTTGAACAAAGACTTGTCTTCTAGGACGGGCTTATTTTATACGCTTAGCGCATTAAAAGCAATAGAATTGATTTTAAGAGAAGATGAACCTGTGAAGACAAATGAAATTTGCCCTGAGAGCGATTCATCAAGAGTGCCACCAAAGACTTTCCAACCAGTACTATCGTCAATGGTTTTAGTAAATACCACTGTATCACCCACTTTAATAGATAAGGTATAACTACTAGAGGCATTACCTGCCATCGCTTTGATAAAGACACTATCAACGGTATATGAGTTCTGCGTGGAAATAGTTAACCTTGTTAAAACTCTGGTTCCGCTACCAACTGTAATGCCACCAGCGGAAATATTATTGATGGTCATGCCGCTTGTTGAGACAGAACTATAAGTGGTTGAGAAATTGAAATAGAATGGAACACTACCATAAGTGACACTTTGATTCGTATCAGGTGTCTTTTTATCAATGCCGGTTGTGGTTAGAGGCAAGATGCCACTATTACACATACCCATTGGATTTAAGACAATGCGGTAGGAAATATTGTTGATTGTCGTAGCAATTTGTGCGTTCATAGCGTCGCCATCACTTTCAGTGAAGGTATGATTATCAAGTGAATTTGCCACATCAGCAGTCACGGCTTGATAAGTGTAATCGTAATTCACACTGACAACCTTGTAGTCAGTCGGAAGTAAAGTGTCACCAAAACCATATTCTCTTTTGGCTTCTTTGATAGCGTAATGAGAAATCGATTCATCTTCGCAGTCTAAATAAGAGGCTGATGCGACGACATCTTTCAATGAACCTGGTTGGTTTTTCTTTTCACCATAGACATAATCCACTAATCCAGGGAAATCGACATAAGGATTACGATTGCCTTGCGCTACTCCATCAGGATTATCAGCGTCTTTATAAACGGAGATATTGTGTTGCATCTCTAAATAATCAACTGGTGTATCTTCATTCCATTCGAGTAAATCAGTGAGATTACCAATGGCGAAAGCACAGTTATTGCCAGCAACATAAGATACTGGATCTTCAACGATTGTAAGACCCTTCATGTTGACATTATTAGCGGTATCTACTTCGTCATCTTTATACATTGTTGCCATATAAAATATGGCACGTGCTAATCTACCTTTATCGATATCGCCTGGTTCAAAAATGATTTCATCATAGGAATAACCATCGTTACCATCATCGGTCATGAATCTTGTGGTATAGGATGGGGCTAATACATCGGCATAACCATAATTCTTATTACCACGTGACTGATTGCCCGAAGCATTAGCTGCGAATAAGTTATGGAAATCAGTCGCTCTACCTTTACAGTTAACGGCGTTACCCGTGACCGAACCACACATCAAAGAGGCACACCAAGCGTGTTCTCTTTGCCAGCCCTTATTAGTTTCAGTTTTAAAAGTATGGTTTTCGCTATAAATCACATCCAAATATTCAAAATCATATTTGCTATGATCAGCATGGATATTGGTGTCGTAATTTTGCTTGCTTGATTTAATGTATGAAAGAGGTGTGTAACCATTTCTAATAATGGCATTTAATTGATTCTTTAAATCTTCACCATCAGTCCATGACACTAATGTGTCATAATAGCCATCATAATAATGGGTTTCTGGTATTTCTGAGCTGGATTGTTCAGAGGAAGAGGATTGCTCTTCGGAGCTCGAACTTATCTCTTCTGATGAACTAGATTCTTCCGCACTACTTGATATAGCTGAAGATGATGTTTCTTCATTCGAAATTGAGGATGATTCTATAGAAGACGTAATGCTTTCTATTGAAGATGAAGAAAAAGCCTCGCTTTTTTGTTTAGCGCAGCCACAACTAGTTAATACTAGAAGCGTTGTTATAAAAGTGAGACTTTTCAATAATTTCATTATTGTTGATTTCCTAAGAAGCCAGGGAGAATGCTGGTGAGGTCGTTATCTTGTTCGGCTTCGTCTTTGTTTTCATCGGCAAGTGGAGATAAGACTGGATTTTCCGCTGGGCGGACAGGAGCCTTATAATCCATTGGTTTAGAGAAGTCGACTTCTTCTTCAAAGTCACTAGCGATGACGCTGACTAAGATTTCGTCGTTGAGTTGGTCGTTAATGGCGACGCCAAATTTGACGTCAACATCATGACCAGATGCATTGATTAATAGGTTAACTGTATCCTGAGCGTCAAACAAGGAAACGTTAGGACCACAGGTGACCGCAACAATCGCTCTTCTTGCCCCAGTAATAGAAGCTTCTAATAATGGGGAATTGAGGGCTGCGTTAGCGGCATCTTTAGCTCTATTTGGGCCAGATCCATAACCGAAACCAATCATGGAGACGCCTGAATCTTTAAGCGTGTTGCGCACATCGGCATAGTCAAGGTTGATAACCGCTGGTAAAAGAATGAGATTGACAACGGTTTTAACGGATTGAGCTAAGACTCTATCAGATTCAGAAAATGCGTTAGAAATGGAGGAGTTACCAGCCGTCATTAGTAATTTATCATTACTAACAACGATGATAGAATCGACGTTTTCTCTTAATTTATTTAAGCCAGAGATGGAATTAACCACTCTCTTTTTACCTTCAAATGTAAATGGACGAGTGACAATAGCAACAACCAAAGCGCCTGCATCACGAGCGATACGAGCAACAACAGGAGCAGCACCTGTACCTGTGCCTCCACCCATACCAGCAGCGATAAAGACCATATTTGCACCATCAACGATTTCTCTAATATCATTGACACTTGCTTCAGCGGCTTGTTCACCGATTTCAGGTTCACCACCAGCACCTAAACCACCAGTGATGTCTTGTCCGAGAATTAAACGATGGAGAGATTTGCTTGTGGAAAGAGCTTGTTTATCAGTGTTTGCCACCCAGAAATCAACATTCGCGATTTCCTCATCAATCATTCGATTGACGGCGTTATTTCCTGCTCCACCAACACCAATGACCACTATCTTAGCGGCGGGTTCGAAATTATCAAGATCATAATTTTGCATAAAGACTCTCCTTTACTTAACACTTGGATTACGTGTTACTTGGCCCACTTTTGGATGGGCTTCATCGTTTAAATTTAAATACTTGGAATGGGTAAGAATCATACCTAAGCAGTTGAAGAATGTTGGATTTCTCGCGCCTAATGTGCGGGATGAAACAACTTGCACTGTTTCGCTTAACACCTTTGGTGTGATGTATTTAACTAAACCAGTAAGTTCAGCGCCACCACCCACTAAAAGCATTGGGAAGTTACGGTATGATTTATCATGTTGGGAAACGACTTCGTTGACTGCGTCATTAAGGTAATTGACGAAAATATCGAGTTCACCTTTAATAATCGCATTGAGTTCATCGTTCATATGATGCACTTCGTGGCCTGTACCATCATCTGTGGTGCAAATTGGGGCCTTGAAGTTCATTTCTCTGTTATCGATGCCATACATAATCTTGTATTTTTCGGCATCTGCTTCATTAATATTGAAGCTTTCAATAATCTTTTCGGTAATATTATCACCACCCCAGTTGAAATGGGTGGAACCATATAAGGCATTATTGCCAATAAATGACACTGTGGTAACTGAAGAACCAATATCGACGAGGATATAGTTACTTGGTAAGTCTCCATAGGAGGCGATTAATTCTGTCGCCGCTAATGGAGCGATGACGTTACGTCTAGAAATCATGCCGCCATTACTTAAGACGTTTTGATAGTTATCAACTAAAAGCTTTGGTAATGTTTGAACCTTCGCGGAAACGGTTAAGGTTGAGGAAGATTCACCTAAAGGTGGGCGTGCAAAGATACGACCATGGTCTAATGTGAAGCTTTCAGGAATGACATCCACTAAGGCTTTATCGTTTAATGGATAAGCGCTATTTCTGATTAAAGCGTAGATATTTTTAATATCAAGGTTAGAAATCTTGCTATCTTCAGTGACGACTGTTGTGACTTGTCTAGTTTGATAAATACCTAATCCGTATGGAGGGATACATAGTAAGACATCGGTGATGTTAAGTTTTAACTTCGCAGATGGATCAGTAAATTCGCGGACGCTTTCAATAGTTTGTGAAACTTTGTTTGGATCCGCAAAAGCCCCCGCTTCAATAGCGTGGCCATAAGGTTTGACTAACGTATATAAGACGTAGACTTTACCGTCGATTTCATAACCGACGACTAATTTTAATTTTTTACTTCCGAGTTCAATCGCTGCGATAGGTTTTTCCATAATTTTTCACCAATTACCCTTATTTTAATGGACTTTTCTATAATATACAACAATTAACTAATATTTAGTTAAGAAAAGACTATTTTCATTATATTTCTACTAATAAACTACTAATTATCTACTTATTTCATGTTGTGCAGTTTTTCTGGAATCTAAAGCGGATTGGGAGAGTAATTCACTAAACATTATCTTTAATTAATATAGAAAAGAGAGGATCTACACCACCACGAATAAAAAAAAGAAGCCGCAATGTCACTTGCGACTTTGGTCCATTGAGGAGATGGACAAATAAGGAGAAACTTTATTAATAAGAAGAGAGTTCGACTTCATCTTCTTCTAATAAACTTGGTTGTTCTTCTTCCGCGTGTTGCGCTTGATTGTTCATTTCACGGAAGGTGATGTAGGTTGGAACAGCAACAATCGTTCCAATAGAGATAACAGCTAGGAAAACAATACCTAGTTTTCTAAAGCGATAATACATACCTTTGTGATTGAATTTGACTAACTTGTCCTTCATTACCATCATGATTGTTGCCCCCTTTCTTTCTTTGCAATAATCCTTAACTTTGCACTAGCGCTGCGGTGATTGCTTTGCAATTCCTCTTCGCTAGCGGTAATCGGTTTATGATTAATAAGGTCGAATTCTTTTGTTTCTGCTTTCATCGGACCATCGATGCGGTTACCGACTTCCACTGCCGCTTCTTTGAAGATGTTCTTCACGATTCTATCTTCGCCACTATGGAAGGTGATGACGGCGAGCCTTCCACCTGGTTTTAGATGATCTAATGCGATAGTTAATGTTTTTACTAAGACATTAAGTTCATCATTGACTGCGATTCTTAAGGCCTGAAAGACTTGCTTGGCGGGATGACCCACTTTCTTCAGCTCTTTCATTGGCTTGCTCCTTTTAATTACTTCCACCAATTGGAAGGTCGTTTCGATTGGAGCTATCTCACGATCTTTAATGATGTTTTTAGCGATTGAGTAAGAATATTTCTCTTCGCCATATGTTTGGAAGATTTTGTTTAAATCTTCTAGTGAATAAGTGTTAACGATTTGATAAGCGGTAAGACTCTGTCTTTGGTCCATGCGCATATCAAGGCGAGCATCACTGTTATATGAGAAGCCTCTTTCTCCTTTGTCAAATTGTGGGGATGAGACACCGAGGTCCATCAAGATGCCATCAACTTGATCAATGCCTTGCTCTTTCAATATTGAGTCAAGAGCGGAGAAGTTAGCGCGAATAACAGTGAAGTTGCTGCTGATTTTGCTAAGCCTGGCAGTAGAAGCGACAATAGCTTCTTCATCTTGATCCACACAGATGAGGCGGCCACTTGTTAAGCGAGTCAATATTTCGCTACTATGACCACCACGTCCAACGGTTAGATCAACGTATGTGCCATCTGGCTTAATGTTGAGTCCAGCGATTACTTCGTTAAGAAGTACAGGAACGTGCTCTGCCATAAGAGTTAAATCTCTTCCGCGTTCTTATCGAAGTTCTCAATGGCTTCCGCTTCGTACGCTTCGTATTTAGCAGAGTCCCAAATTTCAATATGGTCACCCATGCCAAGGACGGTCACGTTACGAGAGATGTTAAACTTCTTAAGTAAAGCGGTTGGTATTTGCACACGTCCTAATTTATCGACATCCATTTCATATGTTGTCGCAAACTGGGCGCGGAGATAATCACGGTTTTTTCTCATGTTGAATGGAAGCTTAGAGAACTCTTCCGATAAAAGAGCGAATCTTTCTTCGGTATAAACACTTAAGGAACCGTCAAAGCCTTGCATAATGTAAGCCTTGTAGCCGAGTTCTTCTCGCATTTTACGAGGAATCATTAAACGTCCTTTTTCATCTAAAGTATGAGCAAAACTTCCAAAAAACATTTTTTACCACTTTCTCCCACTGTATTACCACTGGTATATATATTATTACAAACAAAAAACGGAATTGCAATATATTTTAAAAGAAATATTTTGTTAAAGAAAAAATCCCCATTTTTGAGGGGATTCTATTCTTTTAACTCACAAGTGAGTTAACTATTAGTTTTCGTCATCGAATTCGATACTGTCTAAGACATCAAAGGCACTATTACCACGATTTTTTCTTTCGTTTTCGAATTCTTCTTCACTTAGCACTCGATAACCTTCACCACTACTTGGTCTTTTGGCGCCTTTCTTGACGATGTTATGCGGTACTTCCGCCAAAATGAGAGCGAGAATATGGGGATCTAAATCAATTTCATTATCTGGCTCAAAAAAGCATTCCTCTGAGCCAGTAACTTCGCTTGAGAAATAGAAGTTATCTTTAAAAGATACATCGAGTGGGACATCTTCTAAAGTGTATGAGCAAGAAGCGACGACGCTAGCTTGGCCTCTAATCTTCACATCTAAAACATCCCCGTATTCATGGGCAACGACAGTGACGGAACAAGAAGTAATACGTCTAACGTGGTTATCGTCAAACTTTTGATTTGAAAAATCAATCTCTTCTTCAAATACTTCGTCTTTATTAAGTGGAAGTAAGATGCGGTTAAGTTTCATTAGCTTCTGATCTCCGCTTTATAATTACGGGAGAGTTCGAATTTAATCTTTTCTTCCGCATCACTAATTTCTTTATCGGTTAATGTGCCATCATCTTTACGATAGGTAACGGTAATGGCCATGGATTTTTTACCCTCAGCGATGTTCGCACCTTGATAAATATCGAACACTTCACAGTTAACGACATAAGCACCACCAACCTTCTTGACAGCTTTGATGATGTCGCTAGCAGGAATGTCACTATTAAGGACAAAAGCTAAGTCTCTTGAAACGCTTGGGAAACGAGAGATTGGGGCCATTTTAGTTTCACTAACTTTGGCTTCTAATAAGGCTTCGAGATTCATTTCTAAAGCGACCGCACTAGTCTTACCCAAATCATAATTTTCGATTTGATTTGGATGGAGTTCACCCATCACACCGATAACCTTATTTTGGAAGATGATATTAGCGGCTTTACCTGGATGGAGTTCGTGATTAGCATCAACAAATCTATCGAATCTATAGCGGGAAGCTTCAATACCTAAAGCGGAGAATAAGCCTTCCACTAAGCCTTTCATATGGAAGAAGTTATAGTTTTCTTTATCTAATAAGCCTTGATTTAATGCTTGACCCACTAACACGATAGCGAGGTGTTCACTTCTGGAGGACTTACTAATCATATTTGAAGTTTCAAATAAGGCTAGGTTCTTATTCTGTCTAGCGACGTTATATGTCGCAGTCTTTAAAAGAGAGTGAAGAATATGAGTTCTAAGCACTTCATGTTCATCGGTTAATGGGTTCATGAGCACATAGTTTTCTTCTTTATTGAGCAAGCAGAACTTACCAATTTCTTTCTTTGAAAGAAGTGAGTATGATAAGCATTCATCTAAGCCTTGAGATAATAAGTAATTACGAATGTTTTTGATTCTTTGTTGTCTTAAGGTTAAGGAACCAACATGAGTATCTAAACATGGAAGAATAGATTTGACGTTTTCATAGCCTAATAAACGAATGACTTCTTCACTTAAATCAGCGTCGCATGTGACGTCTAAACGATACTCTGGCACTTTAGCGACGAATTCATCATCACCTTTGAATTTGAGTTCGAAGTTGAGTCTAGTTAAGACATCAACGATTTCTTCTTTCTTGAAAGAGGTACCTAAGCGACCATTGATCTTACTAACGGAGCACTTCACAAGGTTATCTTTTTCTTCTTCGCTTTGATAAACGACGTTATTGGAATTAGATTTTGCTTCGCAAAGTTCGTTAATTAACTCTGCGGCATAATCTAAAACGAATTCGCTTTGGAAATGGTTTGTGCCTTTGACGAATCTAGAAGAAGATTCGCTGGCTAAACCTAAACGATTGGATGTATGACGGATGGAAGCACCATCAAATGAGGCGGCTTCGATATAGATGTTTTTGGTGTTTTCATCGACGGCGCACGCTAAAGAGCCCATCACACCACCAAGACACATTGGTTTACTTTCACAGCAGATAACGATATCGCCTGGAATGATCTTGTATGTCTTTTCATCTAAGGCCACGAAATCACCATCATAGTCATCTTGGGCATATAAAGCGGCTTTCGCTAATTTATCAGCGTCATACATATGTAATGGTTGACCAGTCATGAGCATGACATAGTTACCAATATCGACGATATTGTTGATGCTTCTGACACCCATCGCCATCAAATAATCAGACATCCATTTTGGTGATGGTTTAGTGACGATACCTTTAATTTCTTTACCAGAGAATTGGGAGCAGCGTTTGGTTTTGGAGCCCACTACTAACTTGGTTTTGAAGTCTTCTCTTCTTTCAACCTTTGGTAACTTAACTGGTCTATTGAAGATGGCACCGAGTTCTCTAGCGACATTGAAGACAGAAAGTAAGTCAGGACGATTGGCTAAGACTTTTAAGTTTAAAACGGTATCGTCTAAACCTAAATAGCTTAAGACATTTTCTTCACCGACTGGTGCGTCTTCTGGTAATTCTTCAATACCGGCTTTTTGATAATCAGATAAATATTTTCCGTCAACACCGAGTTCTAATAAGGAACAGCACATACCGTTACTTTCTTCACCACGGATGACGCCTTTTTTGATTTCGATTTGTGGGAGGACAGCGCCTACACGCGCAACAATAACTTTTAATCCCGTGCGTGCATTAGGAGCGCCACAGACGATTTGATTGACGCCGTACTTAGGACCTAAGTCCACTTTTAAGACGTGTAAATGATCGCTATTTGGATGAGCGACGCATTCTAAAATATGACCAATGACAAGATTGGTGCCACTTGCGAGTTTTCTGACATCTTCGACTTCGACGCCAGCGAAGGTGAGCTTGTCAGCAATCTCTTCTGCGGTTAAGTCTTTTAGATCAACGTATTGACTAACATTTTTTAAACTAACTAACATGGTTTGCTCCTCCTTAGCTCATTTTCTTGAATTGACGGATGAATCTCACGTCATTGGTGTACAACTTACGGACATCATCGATGCCGTATCTTAACATGGCGGTTCTATCGATACCGATACCAAAGGCAAAGCCACTATAAACTTCTGGGTCATAGCCGTTCATCTTTAAAACGTTTGGATGGACCATACCACCACCAAGGATTTCAATATAGCCTGTGCCCTTACACATATTGCAGCCTTTACCACCACAATTAGCACAGCTAATATCAACTTCCACACTTGGTTCAGTGAATGGGAAGTAAGAACTTCTTAATCTAATTTCTCTCTTTTCCCCAAACATCTTTTTAGCGAATAATTCGAGAGTGGATTTTAAATGACCGATGTTGATGCCTTTATCAATAACAAGGCCTTCAATTTGAGCAAATTGATGAGAGTGTGTCGCATCATCATCGTCTCTTCTATATGTTTTGCCTGGGCAAATGATACGAACTGGTTTACCTTGAGCGGCTTCCATCGCATGCGCTTGTACTGGGGAAGTATGTGTTCTCATGAGCACATTTTCATTGATGTAGAAGGTATCTTGCATATCTCTTGCAGGATGGTCCTTTGGAATATTTAAAAGTTCAAAGTTATAATGATCGATTTCCACTTCTGGTCCATCGGCAACATCAAAACCCATCCCTAAAAAGATTTCAGTAATTTCATCGATGATGATGTGGAATGGATTACGCGCACCTAAGCTATGAGCGCGACCTGGTAAAGAAATATCGATGGTTTCTTTAGCGAGCTTTTCATCGAGTTCTTTATTTTTTAATAAAGCCATCTTTTCTTCAATGGCGTTTGTGATAGCCACTCTCACTTCTGTAATCGCCGCACCAAAAGCTTTTCTATCTTCTGGTGGTAATTGGCCGATTTGAGAAGTTAAAGTTGAAAGTTCACTTTTCTTGGATAAGTAGGTATTGCGAACATTATTGAGTTCTTCACTACTAGTAGCGGCTTCGGTTTCTTTGAGCGCTTTTTCTTTTAAAAGCAATAATTTTTCATTTTCCATAAGCTACCTCGCTTTATAAAATCTTAATGATTATAACATAAAAAAACATATTACATAACAAGTTTGTAATAATGTTTTGAATTGGCTAATAAGTTCTATTTGAAATAGTTAAGAATAATGCCACCCGCTACTGCGACATTAAGGGAATCAATGACATCATTCATGTCAATTTTCACTAGGACATCGGCTTTAGAAATGATGCCACTAGAAACACCATGACTTTCATTACCAAGGACGATAATGACATCTTCATATTTAGGGGCGTCATTTAAGAAAACTGATTTCTCGTCAAGAGTGGTCACCACCACTTTGTGGTCTTTTCTATAGTTATCAATTTCATCCACAAAAGCATCGATTAAGAAGATGGCACCTTTACTAGCGGCGATAACCTTCTCGTTATATAAATCTACACTACCTTTTGATAAGATTACTGCGTCATAGTTAAACGCCACTGCGGTTCTAAGAATTGTGCCTAAGTTACCTGGATCATTGATTTGATCAAGATAGACAATTTTATGGTAGTCTTTTTTACCTTTTTTGGCTTTAGGAAACTCGCACACGAAGACGATGCCTTCTGGGTTTTCGGAAACCGCTAATTTGCGAAGCACTTCGTCATTTACTTTATAGACTTCGATGTCTTTACCAATCTTTGGTAGACCAATCGCAGTGAAGATTTGTTTAACGTTACCGCGTTTTAAAGCGATGTCTAAATTCTTAATTCCTTCCATTAAGAAAAGACCTTTTTCTTGACGCACTTTTTTAAGTTTTAAAGAAGAGGCATCTTTAATCTTTTGATTGTTTTTAGAGAGGATTTCTAACATTATTCAAACTCCGCCTTAATTAACTTCTTTCTTAAGATATCATAATTTGGGCAATATTTATAGACAACTTTATAAAAGTTATCACTGTGATCATAGACTAAATGATGGGCTAATTCATGGATTATGACGGAATCGATTATCTCAGGAGAATAATGGATGAGCACAAGAGAATAGGTGATAGTTTTCTTTGGCCTATTATTAGAGCCATATCTAGATTTCATTTGTCTTAGTTTAACTTGGTAAGATGGTATTCCCATCACGCTTTCAAAGAACTTAGTTCTATTAGTGAGATAGCTTAAAAACCACTTCCTTAATCTAATGTG
>JBGUXN010000034.1:0-3429 GCA_045222195.1 Bacilli bacterium
TTTAATAAATTGGCCAACTAAGACTAATACTAAGTTGTTTGGGAAAATCCAGCAGAAGGCACTACCAATTGCATAAAGAATGAAACCAACAAGAGTAACATTCTTTTTGCCAAATCTTTTGGCAAGTGGCCATACTGCAAAGATACCAATGCCCATTGGGATTCCACCAATAACAGAGACGAGCATTTGAGTGATGCCATCACTATATGTTCCTAAAACATAGTTACAATAATAGACAAGCCCAATATTCTTTAAGGTTGAACCAAATGTATAAATAAAGAAATAAATATACATAATGAGCATGTATTTATCAGTAAAGATAATCTTTAATTGCTTTAAAAATGGAATCTTCTTTTCTTCTTGCCCTTGTTGTTCTTCAGTAACTCTTTCTTTGGTGAAATAGTATTCTAACAAAGTTAGAGGTAACGCTGCTGCGGATAAGATAGACATAACTAAAATCCATTTAGATGCATCAACGCCAAGAGCAGGCATGATTAACATTGGGAAGATAAGAGCGACGATAATACCAGACATCATAATTGTGGTAATTTGGTTAAAGACTGATAATTCGCCTCTTTGTAATGTGTTTCTTGTAGAAAGAGGACACATTAAGTTATGAGACATGTTATAGATGGTAAATGCAAACGAATAGAAGAGGTTATAGGAGATAACAATCCAAATAAGTTTGCCCATATCACTCATTTGAGGAATGGCGAATAACATAATTCCAGTCGCAGTTAATAAGAAAGCAGAAAGGAATAACCAAGGTCTAGCCTTTCCTTGCTTACTCTTTGTTCTGTCAATAATGTATCCCATCACAATGTTTGTGATAGCATCGACAACCTTACTAACAAGTGGAAAAATAACCAAGAACAAACCACTGAGTTTTAAAACATCAGTGTAGTAAATGTTCAAATAAGTTGCTAAGACAGCGTTAAGAAGAAGAGCACCAGCAGGTCCGATTAAGTAACCTAGCCACTTTTCTTTTCCTTCAACATTTCTTGAATGCACTTTTGAATTAAATATTTTTGCATCCATTAGTTTTGCTCTAGCCATATTTATTTACCCTCCTTGTCGCTTGGTAAGTTTGGCGCTTTTATTTTTGAAGTAAAATCTTTGATTCCTCTTAAGAGGTGTCCGTTAGATAAATCTCTAAACCCTTCTGCGAAGTTATAAGGCATTGCTCCAGAAGAAGACATCGACATCGATCGTAAGGAATTTGAGACCAGTATTCTCTCTAAGAATATTGCTCCTTTTATTTTGTTTTCTTTTTCAGTGCCTTCTGGCATTTTTTGAGCTTCTTTTAAGCCTTTCCTTGCCACAGAGACTACTGCGTTGAAGAGAATCTTTCCCATGAATGAAGCCTGTAATTCATCTAATCTAGTTTCAATACTGAATGGTTTGGTCTTAGTAAGTTCAGGAATTTTAATTCCCCAAATCTCTTCGTATTTTTCATTTGTTAACTCATCGAATTGAAGATTTTGATAGGTTTCTTGCGAGTTTTCACTAGCTTTTTCGCCTTTGATAACTTCTTTATGAATAAGGACGATATCTCTTGAACTCTTTCCAATTTGGATTTCGTATTCTCCATCTTCAAGAACGAATCTATTAAGTTCGACATCCCAATATTTCAAATCATCTTTATTAATAACCACACTAACCGTTTTGATTTCTTGTGGATTAAGAAGAACTTTACCAAATCCTTTTAATTCTCTAATTGGTTTATGGATATTGCTTCTTGGATTAGAGACATAGACTTGAACCGTTTCAGAGCCAGATCTCTTTCCAACATTAGTGACATCCACTTGAATTTCTAATTCGTTTTCTTTTTGTTTAACCTTAAGGTTACTATATTTGAATTCTGTATATGATAGACCGTATCCGAATGGGAATCTTACTTCTTTAAAAGCACTTAAGTAATATCGATATCCAACATAGATTGATTCTTTATATATCTCTTGTTTTGTTTGTCGATATTCATTTCTAAATGGAACATCGTCATATTTTAATGGCCAAGTTTCAGCAAGTTTGCCACTTGGGTTAGCCTTTCCAAAGAGGAGTTCGTAAGTTGCTTCACCACCACTTTGTCCAGGAAGGAACATATTGAGCATTCCTTTAACTCCATCAAAGAATGGAAGCTCAGTAACCGATCCTCCATAGAAGACGACAACTACATCTTTATTTTCTTTAATAAGAGCGTCCACTAAAGATAGTTGATTTTGTGATAAGCACATATTCTCACGATCATCGCCTTCAGTCTCAACATAATCGGTTAAGCCAAGGAACAAGACAACTTTTTGATATGATTTACTTGCCTCAAGAGCCTCATCAATTAATCTATGATTAACTTCTGTCTCTTTTTCGCTATATCCTTTAATATATTTATATTTAATATTATGGTTATCAAATGCTTCTTTTGGAGAGACATAAATCGCCGGATTAATCATTGAAGATCCAGAACCTTGATATCTCATTTTTTCAAAGAGTTCACCAATGACTAGAAGCTCTTCGTTTTCGTTTAATGGAAGAACATTTTCATTTTTGAGAAGGACCGCTCCTTCAAGAGCAATTACTTTTGCGATTTGGTTATGATCTTCCCAATCAATTGATTTTGGTTTTTCTTTATTAACATGCTTTTCAACAAGTTTCAAAATGTTTTTCACACATTCATCTAGATATTTAATATCTAATGATCCATCATTGACTGCATCATATAACCATTTACGGCAAATTGTATTATCACCAGGCATTTCAAGATCGTTTCCAGCTTTAACGCTTAATCTTCGATCTTTAACTCCGCCCCAGTCAGTCATCACTACTCCATCAAAGCCCCATTCTTTTCTTAAGACTTCATTAAGGAGCCATTCGTGTTCAGAACAGAACGTTCCATTAAGTTGGTTATACGCTGACATGATTGTTTCAGGCTTTGTGGTTTTTACAATATATTCAAATTGTTTTAAATAGATTTCTCTTAATGCGCGTTCGTCAACTATGGAATTGCCCATGAAACGATAACGTTCACTGTTGTTTGTGGCAAAGTGTTTCAAAGAAACACCAACACCTTTTTCTTGAATTCCATTAACTTCTCCAGCACCTATTCTACCAGCGAGATAAGGGTCTTCTGAGAAGTATTCGAAGTTACGTCCACAGAGTGGATTTCTTTTAATATTGACCCCTGGTCCAAGAATAACGTCAATGTTATAGAACTTTGCTTCTTCCGCCATTGCGTTACCCATTTTTCTTAATAAAGTTGGATTCCATGAATTCGCACTGCAAGAAGCGGTTGGGAAAGCTGTTGATGGTAAAGATCCAGTAACGCCATTATCTCCACCTTCGTTTTGGACTCTTAATCCGTGAGGTCCATCACTCATTCTGATAGAAGGAATGCCTAATCTAGGAATCGCATTGGTGTACATAAAATTATGGCCA
>JBGUXN010000035.1:0-18705 GCA_045222195.1 Bacilli bacterium
AAACCAACCCAAACTTCCGTTATTACCGGTCTTGAATCATTCCGTAAGATTCTTGACTACGCCGAAGCCGGTGACAACGTTGGTGTCTTATTAAGAGGTATCAACCGTGACCAAGTCGAACGTGGCCAAGTCTTAGCGAAACCAGGTAGTGTTACTCCACACTCCAAATTCAAAGGTCAAGTCTACGTTTTAACAAAAGAAGAAGGTGGCCGTCACACAGCTTTCTTAAGCAACTACCGTCCACAATTCTACTTCCGTACCACAGACGTCACAGGCGTTATCACACTTCCTGCTGGTGTCGACATGGTTATGCCTGGTGACAACGTTGAATTAAGCGTTGAACTCATTCACCCAATCGCCATGGAAAAAGGTACCAAATTCTCCATCCGTGAAGGTGGCAGAACCGTTGGTGCTGGTACAGTTAGCGAAATTATTAAATAATTTAACTAATCAAGATTCTAAAACCCATCCCTCAAAAGATGGGTTTTTATTTTATCTAAATAATATGTTATCTTATTATCATGTTAGATAACGCGATTGATACAGATTATCGTAAAGAAGATATTAAACCAATTAACGATTATGAACTACCGAAAATGCTTCCGCGTTTTGCCGCGGCTAGCATCGATTTAGCGATCTTTATTTTGTTATCTTTTGTTACTCTAACAATCTCTGGATTAATCGTTGGGAAAACTAATCAAAACTATATTAATTCAAATGAAACTCTTTCAAGCCATATTGAATACTCTAAACTCGCTAAATACGAGGAGAAAAATGGCTACGTTTCTTATAGTGATAACGACTTATTAACTTTAGAAGATAATAATCCTTTAATTATTAATAAAATTTCTTATTTTTATTTATCTTATTTAACTGGGGAAAATATCGATTCTGGCTATGAAGCATCTTTAAATAAAGATGATACGATCTTAGTAGATGGTTTATCTTATCTACCAAAAGATTATTATAACGTCGCCTTTTTTAACGAAAAAATCCTCAAATTAAAAGACGAAAATCAAGAGATTAAATACTTTAAATATCAAGAGACAGATGGCGATAAAGATGAAAGCAAAATCGCTCTTATTGACGAGCAATACATTGAAAATGTCGTTTCAAGTGGAGAGACAATCAAACGCCTTAAAAACGACAGTGGACTTCTCTCATTCTTAAAAGAAACATATCAAAACGCCATTAATGATTTCTACGCTCAACCAGCGATTAAAGATGCGAATAAAGTGATACGCGATATGAATATCATTTTGATGTTTGTGGCCGCTATCCCTTCTTTAATCATTTTCTATATCCTCATTCCATTACTTTCCCCATTTGGTAAAACAGTGGGTAAATATATCTTTAAATTAGCAGTCGTAGATGATCGTGGCTACCTGGTCAAGAAATGGCGTTTACTCTTAAGAGTAATTCCTATTTTGGGTGCCACAATTTACGTCTGCATTATTAATAGTTTATATTTCCAATTATTAGCGGTCATCTTACTCCTACTTATTTCACTAGGAACACTTGTGTTCACCCCGAAAAAGAAAGCCCTTCATGACTTAATGTCAGGCACAATTGTGATCAAAACTGATAAGAACACGATTATCTATCCTGATGAAGAACATTATCAAAAAGCTTTAGATATTATCAAACAAAGAAAAGAGGCTAGTAATGGACCTCAATAATCGCGTGAAAAAGATTGTCAGTGCTTCCTTATTTTCGCGTACTTTTGGGGCGATTATTGATTTAGTCATTACCATTTTTATTGGGGCGGGTATTTATCTTGCTATCTCTTCTATCGCCTCTAATGTCGGTTGGATTAAAGCCTATAAAGATGACTACACTCAAACCATCGTTGACTCTGGTTTAATGAAATTAGAAAAAGGTGAATTAGAAGAATATAAATACGATAATTATGAAGATTATCAAACGATGTTTTATGATTTTTATCATAATTATTACTCTCAAGAGACAAACAAAACCTACGATAAATATTGGTTCAATGTCTTCATTTATGGGCAAGATGACGCTTTAAATAAATACGAAGCAAAAGAGCTTAATTCTCGACCGAATATCGTCAAGATTTATGGTCCCGCTTTCTTCACCTATAAACTTGATGAAAGTAGTGCTCCTTTATATGAAGAATTCGCTCTTCCTAAAGAAAGCAACAATGGTGTAAATGAACTTTCGGAAACCACCAAAAAACAGCTAAGAGATTATTTTTATGTCGCTGATGAAGATGTGAAGGAAGGATCTGTTGCTGCGAAAGAAAAATATATCTATTATTACGCTCTTTCAGATTTAACTTCTCTTACTAAACTACAAAACGATTATAATCATTACGCCTTTTTTGCTTCAACTTTTCCTCTTGTAATCGCAATTTTTGTGACATTCATGATTTTCTATTTCCTCATTCCTTTGTGCTTTAAAAACGGCGAAACGATTGGAAAAAAGGTTATGCATACTTGTTTAGTTAATAAGTTAGGTTACCAGTATTCCCGTTTGCAGTTAATTCCTCGCTTTTTATTCCCAACTTTCTTAATTATTGCCGTTATTTTTATCACAGGCTTTTCAATTTGGTCGCTTCTTATTACTTCTGTGGCCTTTTTAGCGTCTTACATCTTTGCAATCTTTAGCAAGAATAATCGCGCTTTCCACGACATTTTTGCCGGCACTCTTGTCGTTGATGCAAGAGAGTCAACGTGGTTTAAAAATGCCGAAGAAGAAGAGAAGACGCAAAGAGAGATTGATGAGTACGTTGAGAGCGTCAGAAGTAGTGATATTAACGCCTCTAACGATAACATTATCTACACTAACCCACATTTTAAAGACAAGTAGTTTTAGGCCTTTTTTGACCCCTATATAGTTTTTAAATAAAAACTTTAATAGTCTATTTTCATCGTGCTAATATAAATGCGTGAACTTCTAGCATATATAATTAGGAGGAAATTTATATGGAAGTAAGAATCGAACATCTTACTAAGACTTTTATTGGTAAGAAGGGTTCTCAAACTACCGCGGTCAACGATATGTCTTTTGTCGTGCCTGACGGTAAACTTGTCGGCCTACTCGGTCCTTCCGGTTGTGGTAAATCAACAACTCTTTACATGATTGCGGGTCTCCACAAACCGACAGACGGAAAGATTTGGTTTGGTGATGAAGATGTCACTTCTGTTCCACCAGAAAATCGTGGTATTGGTTTAGTTTTCCAAAACTATGCTCTTTATCCACATTTTTCAGTTAAACAGAATATTACCTTCCCATTAGACAACGTCCGTTTCCCAGGACCACTCGACACTCACAAAACAAGAGTGAACGAGGCAAAATCTAAATTAAAGAAAGCTCAAAAGGCAAATGAAGGTGTCGAAGAAGCACAAAAAGAGCTCGAAGAAGCGGAAGCATCCTTAGCGGAGGCTAAAAAAGCTTTAGAAGAGCTCAAAACTGCTGATCCAGCAAAGTATAAGGAAGTGACTAAAACACGCTTGAACAAAGCGGAAAAAGACGCTATTGCCCACAAAATGGCGCGTTTAGTCGATATCGAACCTTATCTCGAGAGAAAACCAAAAGAACTCTCTGGTGGTCAACAACAACGTGTCGCGATCGCTCGTGCGTTAGCGAAAACACCTCGTGTCTTATTATTAGATGAACCATTATCTAACTTAGACGCTCGTTTAAGACTTCAAACTCGTGAAGAAATTAGAAGAATTCAAAAAGAAACTGGTATTACAACCATCTTCGTTACTCACGACCAAGAAGAAGCGATGTCTATTTCTGATGTCATTGTCGTCATGAACTTCGGTGTCATTCAACAAATCGATGCCCCGCAAACAGTTTATGATGAACCAGTTAACTTATTTGTTGCGAAATTCTTAGGTTCTCCAGCCATTAACGTTTTTGATGGAGAAATTAAAGATGGCAAGCTCTTAATCGATGGCAAAGTCTTTGATACAGGTAAGGAATATGAAGGTGAATATCACGGTAAGATCAAGAAAGAAAAGACCGTTGTTAAAGGCACCGATATGTCCTTAGAAGATTATCTTAAAGACTTAGAAGAACATCCAGAAAAGAAAGAAGGCAAATCTCAACAAGAATTATCCGCTTTAGAAAATCCTGAATTAGAACTTGTCTTCTACGAAGAAGAAATCATCCAAAAAGATAGAACAGTGAAGATTGGTATTCGTCCAGAAGCCTTTACCCTTGATGAAAAGGGTGGTGTACCAGTCGTTGTCGAATACGTCCAAAGAGTGGGACGTGACGTCTCAATGATCGGTAAAGTCCATGGCCAAGAAAATAGCAATCTCAAAATTATTATTCCAGTGGAAAATTGGAAAGATGTTGAAGGAAAAGATAACGTGAACTTCAAACCAAAACGTTTCTACGTGTTTGAAGAATCTGGAGAAAGGATTAAATAGTCCGACTTAATTCTATGGAAAATGTCGTAGAACCAAATCCAAGTGCAGTCGTTGATTGGGATGCTAAGCTAGCGAGTTTAGGCATTTCAACACGTAAAGAACTTCGCACCAAGAAGGCCGCTTTCATCGTGCCTGAATGGGTGAAGGGCTGGATTGCTTTAATCCCTGCATTAATCTTCTTAATCCTTTTCATGATCTATCCAATCCTCAACACATTCATCATGTCGTTTGTTAATAACTTCTATTGGGTTGGTAATTCCGGTAGTTCATTTGTTATTTCAAACTATATTGCCGCTTTGCAGAATACGAGAAGTAGCATTCATGTGTCATGGGGTATTGAAAACTATATTAAGGTTTTGGGAGATCCTGTCTTCCAACGTGCCTTAGGCAATACCGGTTTAATCGTGATTGTCTCTGTCCCATTGACCATTGTTATTGGTCTTCTCTTAGCGGTGTGCTTAAACGCTATTAAACCTTTAAAAGGTTTATATCAAACAATTTTCTTCCTACCTTACGTCACAAATACCATCGCGTTAGGTATGGTCTTTAACGCCATGTTCTCCGGTAGTGCCGGTAGCTTCTTTAACGTCTTCCTTGGCATGTTTGGTGTTTCACCACAACACTGGTTAGACATCTACGCCAATAGATGGAACATGTTTGTCGTTATCGTTATTTATGCGATTTGGAATGGCTTAGCCTTCAAGATCCTCGTCTTCATGTCTGGTTTATCCGCGATTGATAAACAATACTATGATGCCGCGAGAATTGACGGTTCCTCTAAAGTCACCATCTTTAGAAGAATTACCGTGCCATTACTTTCACCACAAATTCTTTACATTACGATCACTTCCTTCATCGGTGCTTGTAAATCGTATTCACAAGTTATTGCTTTGTTTGGTAGTGGTTCTAAAAACTTCGGTGGTTCTGACCAGTCGGAATGGATTACCGTTGTTGGTTATATCGTTAAATTAATTGACTCGACGGCTGACTCAGCAGCTGGTCGTGGTGCAGCGGGGTGCGTTATCTTACTTGGTATCGTCCTTGTTATTACCGTGGCTCAGTTCGCAGTCAGTAAGAACAGAGTCCATTACTAGGAGGGAGGTAAATTATGGCTGAACATGAAGTATATTTCGCTAGCGAAAGACAACTAAGAATTTATAAAGCGCGTAAGATTATTACCCAAGTCCTCCTTTATGCATTCTTAACACTCGTCGGCTTATTTATCTTGTTACCTTTCTGGTACATGATTATTACTTCCTTCAAGAGTACCTCCGCTTTTGAACAAGAAGAATTATCAGGTAAATTAGTCTTCTATTTAAACAGCACGAACTTCTCCTTTGAACAATTCAAGAAAGTGTTCCAAGGCTCATTCAATTTCGGTACCTTCTACCTTAATACAATTATCGTGGCTGTAGCTTCTACTGCCTTTACCGTTGTCACTTCCGTTTTAGCGGCTTTCGCATTCGCTAGAGTCAACTTCAAAGGTAAAGACATCTTATTCACCATCCTTTTAGGAACGATGATGGTCCCAGGTGAAATGATGATGATGACCAACTATCAAACCACCGTCCAATTAGGTTGGGCAAATACATTTGCCGCCTTAATCTTGGTCCATGGTGTCAGCGTCTTCTACATCTTCTACCTCCGTCAAACATTCCAACAAATTCCAAACGAATTATTCCTCGCGGCAAAAGTCGATGGTTATGGGCACTTCCAATACTTATGGAAATGTATGATTCCAATCGCTATGCCAACAATCGTCACTATTTTGATTTTATCTTTGATGGGCGCGTGGAATGCTTACATTTGGCCAACCTTAATTGCTTCTGGCAAAAACAGTGTCTTGGCTAATATGGGCATAGACCATAGCATGCTCTTAGTCTCCAATGGTTTAATGAGTCAATTCACAAGTGAATTTACAAATGATACACCAGCGAGAATTACCGGTTCCTTATTTGCGACAGTCCCATTATTTATTTTCTTCCTTATCTTTAGAAAATACATTATGCGTGGCGTCTCTAGAAGCGGTATCAAAGGTTAATAAATATAGAAAGGAAATGTTTTATGAAAAACACAAGAAAATTATCCGCCTTACTCCTTTTACCTCTTGCCATGGGCTTGATGACATCACTCACCAGCTGTGGTGGTAGTTTCGTCCCAGGTGATGCTGATACAGATAGTCTTGATGTCAATATCGACACTAGAGGCGTAACCATCACAATGTGGACTGGTTTTGGTAGCAAAATCAACACCATCATGGAAGAACTCCTCGATGAATTCACCCAAAAGACAGGCATTAAGGTTGAATACGAATCAAAAGGTGGTTATCCAAACTTATTAAAAGCCATTAACTTAGCGTCTACCTCTGGTAGCTTCCCAAACATCGCTAATGGTTATCCAGATCACTTCGCTTCTTATATTAAGAGCAACATCTTATTAAGACTTGATGGTGTTATTGAACACGATAAACAACGTGGTGAAGCTGATGGTGCTTACACCCAAAACGGCACCAGATTTGGTAGTGACGGCATTAAGTTATTAGACTATAACGATTTCTATAAAGACTACACCGTCGAAAACGAAACACTCGAATATAAAGAAGATGGTAGTGGTTACGTTTTAGGTGTCCCATTTAATAAATCAACAGAAGTTATGGTGTATAACTCCAAATTCTTTGAATGGGCCGCTGGTATGGATGCTTACAAAGATAAAATCTTTGTCCCAGTGACATGGACCGATGTCAAAAACGTTGGTACAGAAATCATCAACTTATTAAAACCAGGCTTCAAGACCGCTTCTGCGGATGGCAAGATCCTCGGTAGTGATGGTAACTGGTATGATACAACCGCCGCCGTTTCCACAGCGGGTGTTGATATCATCATGAACTTAAGCGCGGTTATTGAAGATGACTTCCGTCCATTCACCTATGACGCTGGTGCTAACTTATTCATCACCTTAGTGAGACAATATGGCGCCCAATATACCGAAGTCGATAAGACCGCGACAGGTCGTGGTTACGTCACATTCAATGATGCCGCTAATAAAGCTGCTACTACTGAAGCGATGAACATGCTCAAAGACTTATTCGATACCAAAGTCATGGGTATCCCAAGCGTCTGGAATGAACTCTACTGTTCCAGTGCTTTCAAAGCTTATAAATCCGTCATGAACGTTGGTTCAACCGCTGGTTTAAGCAATATCACAAGTGCGGCTATTCCAACCAAGTGCGCTCCAATCCCAGTTAAAGATGTGTCACATAAATACGTTATTTCCCAAGGGACATCTTTAGGTTTATTTAATAAAGGTACCGACGCGCAAAAAGTCGCCGCTTGGAAATTAATGGTCTTCTTGTCACAACAAGAAAACGGCAAGTTTGCCTCTCAAACTGGTTACTATCCAACATGTTCTTATTCCTTCGAAAGTGATGATTATCAAGGTTATTTAGAAAGTGACTTACATTCCGCGACCGAAGAATTAGAACTCGCTTCCGCTGTTGTCAACAATGAAACATATAACGGCGAAGGTCAAGGTTGGACAAAATTCGTTGATCCAGGTTTCCGTGGTTCCGCTGATATCCGTGAAGCCGTTGAATTAATTCCTGGCTACTTAATGACTGGCAATCCATATTCCACCGTCTCCGCGGCTTTGGATGCTGTCTATAATTCCTTATCTGATTATCATAAACAATAATAAATCTTTATTAATGAAAGGAGTTTATTATGAAAAAACCCTATAAAGCAGTATTAGGCTTACCATTACTTGCCATGCTTGCCACTTCATTAAGTGGCTGTGGTGGTCGTAATAGTTATGCCTATGACCTAGACTTTAATGTTGATGTCAGTGGTCAAACAATTGACATGTGGGCAGGTTTTGGTTCTGCGATTAACGATGTTTTAGGTGATTTACTCGATGAATTCACCCGTTTAACAGGCGTCAAAGTCAACTATGAATCTAAATCAAATTATGATGACTGCTTAAAAGCCGTCACCTTAGCCGCTACAAGTGGCAAATATCCACACGTTGTTGTCGGTTATCCAGACCACTTCGCTAGCTACGTGAAAAGCGATATCATCGTCAGATTAGATTACTATTTTGAAAATGATGTTAACAATCCAACATTTGAGCCAGCTGGTGAAAAATTTAAAATCAGTGATTTCTACACTGACTATATGGTGGAAAATCAAAGTATCGAATTCGATGAGAATGGTAAACCATTTACCTTAGGTGTCCCATTCAATAAATCAACAGAAGTTCTTGTTTATAACAAGACATTCTTCGAATACTGCGCTAAAGATGAAACTTTAAAAACCAAAATCTTTGTTCCTGCTACCTATGATGAATTAGAAACAGTCGGTAAAAATATCTTAAGTTATTTAGCCGATAATTCCTTATACGGTAAGACTTTATATGATGATGGTACAACTGTTGCAGGCGGTGCTAAAAAGATCGTCTTAGACTTAAAAGAAGTCTACGCTCCTGATTTCACCGATGCGACAAAGAGATTTAAACCATTCTCTTATGACTCGCAAGCCAACTTATTCATTACTAACGTCCGTCAAAATGGTGGTACTTATACTGAATACGATAAGAAAGCCCAAAAAGGCTATTTAGCTTTTGACTCTGAAGAAACAAGAACTGGCTTAACCAACTTAAAGAAACTCTATGATGAAAACGTCATGGGTATTCCAGCGGACTGGGGCGAAGCCAAATATGGTTCTAACCCATTCAAAGCCAGCAAAACAGTCATGACATTAGGTAGCTCTGCTGGTGTGGCTAACGACACAACTGCTGGTAACAAATTTGAAATCGGTGCAGCGCCTGTCCCATACATTAGTGAAAATAACAAGTATGTTATTTCTCAAGGTGCTAACCTTGCTTTATTAGATAAAGGTTCGCGCGAGCAACGCGTAGCAGCTTGGCAATTAATCAAATTCTTAAGCAAATATTCCAATGGTTATTTCTGCTCTCAAACTGGTTATTATCCATCTTGCCCATACGCTGAAAAAGCCGGAACAGATGGCAAAGCTGGTATGTGGGCCAATTACGATAAGGATTTATTTGAAGATGGTGACTATGCGACATGGTTATCAGAAGCTAAAGAATCATTATCCACAACCGATATCATCAGAGCAGAAACTGCTGATATCAACTTAGAATACTACACAAAAGATAGCGAAAAATGGATTAAATTCGTTGATCCACCATTTGCTGGTAGTGCGACAATTCGTAACGAAGTGGCTTCAATTACTCCTTGGGTCTTCACTGGCCAAAGAACAATTGATGCAGCGATTAAAGAAATCTACGCTAAACTTTCCGAATATGTGAGGAAATAATTATGAAATTTAAAAGTTTATTATTAATTCCTCTATTTGCCATGTTATTAACCGCTTGTGGTAACTCTAATAGCGGTTCTAATGGTGGCAGTGGCGGTGGCAAGAGTAGTTCTTGCGATACCTGCCAAACAAGACAAGGTGATGCTGTTGATGAACTTCTCCCAACACCAGTCACTGACTCATTTAAATTTGCTTTAGCCGATCAATTAGAAGGCAAGAGATTCGCTGGTAATCCTGGCGAAAAGATCGACCATTATGGTTACGTTTCTTTAAGAAGCTGTACCGATGGTGATACCGCTAACTTCACCCAAGACGATTACGTCGATGAATTCGGTGGTATTGTCTCTATTAAAACCCGTTTCCTTGGTGTTAACACACCAGAAAGTACTGCTAAAGTTGAACCATGGGGTAAAAAAGCTTCTAAATTCACCGAACATGTTTTAACTGCAGCGCAAGAAGCCGCTGATAAAGAATCAACTGCTTCTAAGAAGGTTTATAACATCGTCTTAATCAATAACCCAGATGGTGGTAATTTCGAAGAAAGAGACTCCTCTGGTAACCGCTGGTTAGCCTTTATTTGGTACCGTCCAAATTCCACTGCTGATTGGCGTTTATTAAACCTTGAACTCGTCGAACAAGGCTTCTCTCGTAACCAATTATTCACTGATGACCCAGTTTGTAATTATCGTCCATACTTTGAACAAGCGGAAAAGAGAAATTCCGAATGCGGTTATCGTGTCTATGGGGAAATTGACCCAGGTTATGACTACGAAGAAAAAACATATGAATATTCCTTATGGAAAATCATTAATGACTTCGATAACATCGGTATTTCCGATACAGGTTCCTCTGGTGTTGTCCTTTGCATCTCCGCTTTAGTGGTGGGTATTCAAGGTGACAACATGTTCTTGAGAGACCTCTTATTAGATAAAGAACAAGTCGAAAAAGGTGAAACAATGCTCGCTGGTTTATATTGCTATGCTGGCTATAACTCCTCTGTTTGTTCCTTATTACAAAACGCCTCCAAAAAATACAACATGGATGGCACAGGCGTTGGCTTAATCGTCAGATTCTTCTGCCGTGCTACCATTTATAATGGTAACGTCCAATTAAGCGACCTTAAATCTACCACAACTGGTAAAAAAGGTTTCAAAGTTTTAACAGCCTCCAATTTCGAAACATATCAAGAAGAACTTAAATGGTCTGATGTTTATGAAAAGAATGGTGTTGTGACTTATGCAGATTTGAATAAAGACGCTAAACCTCTCACCCTTGATACAAGTAACTTAACTACTTACGATGATCCTAATACACCAGATATCATGTATGACGATTTAGCGCCATATCACTATCAATTCGTGGAAACAACCGTCACCATTCGTTCCGTCAGCTCTGATGACCACGATGATGAAGGTGGCACAGGTGGTAGTGGTTATTGGTATAAAGGTAACGCTAACGATAATTCTTATACCGTTTACGCCACAATGAACGGCAAAGATGGTGCTAAGTTATTAACTAACTTAAGAATTGATACATCCTTATATCCATTCATTGAAGCCGCGACATTCGGCACATCCGCCGCTAACGATTTAACAAGTGAAAATTCTCCAGTTGGTAAATCATGGCACGTTACTGGTTATTTGGCCCTCTACTTCGGTAAATTCCAAATCTTATTACCAAATAACTACGAATCATTACATTACCTCTATAAGGTTTAATATTAGAAAGGATTAATTATATGAAAAACAAATTCCTGACCATTCTCCTTCCAGTCATGATGATGGGTTCATTAGTCGGTTGCGGTAATAGCGCTGAATATAATGATTTCTGTGCGAAAGCCGCTGATGCAGCGCCATTATTACTCAACTCTAACAACGGTAAAGAAATCTTTGCTTCTGAAACCCAAGTTCGTGAACTCGCTAATTACACATCTGTTTTAGCCCTTACTTCCTTCACTTTCCAAGAAAAGGAATTAACCGTTGATTGGGATCTTCAACCAGCGGAAAAATGGGTCTCTGGTGCTTATGTTTTAGATGCTTCCAGAAACAAAGTTTCTCCAGTCTATGGTAAAGAAGCTTTTGAAGCCTCTATTAAAGCCACTGTTTCTTATGTGGAAAAAGGCAAAACACAAGGCAAAGCGGAACTCCATTGGAAATTCAACATTGCCGCGACAGAAACCGTGGAAATGAGCTTAAAACAAATCAACGAAAAGTTCATTGAAAACGGCAATAAGTTAACCGGTATGGATAAAGACGCCGAAGGTAAGGATATCGCCATTGGTACACGTGGTATCATCACTGGTTCGTTCGAATCCCCAGATCACGTCTACGCTGGTGTGTTCATCTCTGATGGTGAATATTCCACTCAATTATATGCTGGTAGCCTTGGTGATTTATGGAAAGAAAACCAACTCAAAGTTGGTGACTGCGTCTTCGCTGTTGGTCCATTATCTTTATACAATGGCATTATCGAAATGAAACCATCACTCTTAGATGTCATTGACGCTAAAGCGTATAACATCGCTGATCCGGTGACTATTGATGCTGCTTCTAAGACATGGGATTCTTCCTTATTAGTCAACCAATCTACCCTCGTGGAATTCAAAGATTGCGTCTATTCCAGTGGTAACGTTACCGCTAATTCATCTCACGCTTCCATCATCTTCAAACACGGTGAAACAAGCGTCACAGTTTACTGCAACTACCATATCGGTCCAACCGCGATGGATGCCATCAAAGAATTAGTCGGTGGCTATACCGCTGATACCACAAAGGTCACACTTAAGGGTATCTTAAGCTTCTATAACGAAACACCACAAATCATTCCAGTCTTTGGTGCTAATTCCTTTGTAGCCGCTTAATAAACACACAAAACAAGGGTCGTTAATACGGCCCTTTTATCTTGCAAATAATTATGAAAAGTAAATATACATTTTTATTGATTGTGCCAATACTTATTGGTCTTTCATCGTGTGGCAAACCAAAAGAGAAAGTATTTCTTCCTGGTCCTGAATTAACCCTCACATCTATTGAGATGAAAGCTTACTATGGGGATGCCACTTTAATTCAATTTGGTAATTACGACATTTTAATCGATACTGGCACCGGTAGTGACGCTAATCATGTAAAGGAAGTGCTCAACACTAAAGTTTCTGATTTAACTTTAGAGATGGTCATTTTCACTCACCCACATGGCGATCATATTGGTGGTGTAATCAATAACTGCCTCAATGGTTTCAAAATTGAAACAATTGTCGATTATGGCTATAACTTTGTGACCGAAGAAAACGGCACAATTGAAAATTCTACCTATGTTAGTAATTACACTCTTTGGCGGGATTCTTTAGCGAGTAAAGGTACGAAATATTACGCTATCACTGATGCTATCAAAGAAATCCCGACAGTGACCATTTCTAAGGAAGATGATTGCTACTTAAAATGGTTAAAAAACGATTATTATGTTGCGAAGAATCAAAACTTCCCAAATAGTGCTGTCCCAACCGATAATCCTAATACGACATCAGTCAGTTGCTACGTGCAATACAAGTACTGGAACATCGTTTTATGCGGTGATATTGATTCATCTTTCGCCGAGATGAGCATTGTTAATAATCACCAAAACTTATTCAAAGAAAAAGACCGCGTTATCTTAAAAGCGACACATCATGCTTCCTCTTCCTCTATGGGAAGTGCCTTTTTAGACTGGGCAAACCCAGAATTGATCTATGTTTCAGCGGCGATGGTGGATGGTGCTTGCGTTCCTAATCAAGTGAGTTTAGGCAGTGGTGATAACGAACAGAACCACCCTAACAAATCCACGGTTAGAAGAATGGTAAACCGCACAGACAAACTATACTGGAATGCGATTAATGGTGACTTAACTATCAAAATCGATGGTGTCAATGATGCGACTGTTTCTGGTAGTGGGCGACACAAAAACTACTATACAGTGGACGGTGCGGAAGCCCCAATTGAAGAAGAAAAGAATGTCACTCTCCAAAATTCCGAGTTTTATAAACATTTCACAAAGCGTTAAATGATTTATACTACAAACTTTATACACGCATTTTTTAGGTACTACTTTTTTATAAAAAAAGTGATTACAAATCCTTAATTATTATTTATAATATTCACGCGAAAGCTAAAAGGAGAATAAACATAATGAAAAGTAAGAAGCTATTTATCTTATTATCAGCTTTAGCTCTTTCGCTTGCCGCTTGTGGCCAATCAGGTAACAAGAGCAGTAGTAATCAACCAAGTCAAGATTCTACTACATCTCAACAATCTGGTGGCGAAGCAAGTTCAAGCGATCAAGGTGGCGAAGTAGCCGTCACTAGTATCACTCTTGACAAACAAACTCTCGCATTAGAAGAAGGTAAGAGTGAAACATTAAAAGCTACAGTTCTCCCAGAAAACGCCTCTAATACAAAGGTGAACTGGGCATCAAGCGATGCAACTATCGCTACTGTCTCATCATTAGGTAAAGTTACCGCTGTTAAAGCTGGTACTGCCAAAATCACTGCTTCCTCAGTCAGCAATCCTGAAGTGAAAGCCGAATGTACTGTCACCGTTACTGAAGAAGGTGGCAAATACGGTTCCGTTAACAAACCAAAAACCGTTGCCGAAATTCTCGCTATTGCCGCTGAAGAATGCAAAAACGATAACGACAAAACATCCGATGTCGTTTATGTCAAAGGTCTCGTTAGTAGAGCACCAAACAATAAAGGTACCTACTCACAAAACATTTACCTCAAAGACAAATTAACAGATGGTCAAGACAAAGAATTATTGGTCTATAGTGCTAACCACGATGCATTAAAAGAACCATATCAAAACGATGAAGTTGTCTTACACGGCTATCTTATGAATTACAGAGGCACAATTGAAGTTAGCAATGTGACCATCGATAACAATAAGATTTATCCAGAAGTTGACGCTGTTACACGCGGTACTTCCACAATTACTTATACTATCGACCATGGTACCCTTGCTGCTGGTGCCCCAACAAGTGGTAAAAACCTCTCCGAATTCACATTCTCTGTGAATCCAGATGCAAACTTCAAAGTTGACAGTGTTACTGTCAATGGTGATGAAGTCGCCGCTCAAGCCGATGGTTCCTACAAAGGCCTCATCAAAGGTAATACTGCTGTTGTCGTCAATATCTCTGAAGTTGGTGTTGAAGTCTTACGTGCAGTCATGAAGTATGTTCCTGCTGAAGGTTCAGAATCCATGAATATGACTGGTGGTAACGATGCCGCTTTAGTCAACTTAGATCCAACAATCTTCTCTGCCGTTAGTGGTAATGAAACTGGTATCTATGCTGGCTTAAACGTTGCTGGTAACATCAGACTCTACAACAATAGAAACTCCACAACAGATAAGACCGATGGTACACACCTCACTGTTAGCAGTGTCCGTGCTACTATTAAGAAAATTGAACTCACACGTGCTTCTTCCGATACCGGTGGTGTCTTACAAGTCAAAGCCGGCGAAACAGTCGTCACAGAAGCCGATGGTGCTTATGAAATCAATGCTGGTTCCTTCACATTAAAGAACGTCACTGATGGTCCAGATTCCAAACAAATCCACATCACACAAGTGGCTATCACTTATGTTATGAACCAAGAAGTCGCCGCCACAGCGATTGCTGTCTCTCCAAAGACTGCTGAAATCAGAGTTGGTCAAAACGTCCAATTATCCGCTGCTTTAACACCAGTCAATGCGACAGACATCGTCACATGGTCTTCTTCCGATGATACAAAAGCCACAGTTGATCAAACTGGTAAAGTTGTTGCTGTTGCCGAAGGTACAGTCACAATTACCGCCAAAGTTTCTGACGCAATCAAAGATACAGCCACAGTCACAGTTATCGCTGCTGAAGTCATTAACTATGGTACTAAGACAAATCCATTAACAATTGCACAAGCCAAAGCAGTCTTAGACAAGACCGGTTCCAATAACTCCGCTCAACCATTATTCGTTAAAGGTGTTGTCTCCACAAACAAAGCGTTCCACGCTACTTATGACAATGCTGAAATTTGGTTACAAAGCGATGATGGTTCCGTTGCTAAAGACTTCGAACTCTATAACTGCGGTCTCGATGCTTCTATTGAAAACGCTGCTTCCTATAAGGGCGAAGATGGTTTAAGAGGTTGTGAAGTTGTTGCTACAGGTTATGGCAAACTCTACGGAACAACATACGAATTAACAAACGTCACCATCGATGGTACCAGAATTAATCCAAGCATTGTCTCCCTTGTCCCACCAGCCGCCACAGATCCAACAGGTGTCACATTAAATAAGACATCCTTAGAACTCGAAGCTGGTCAAACTGCTCAACTTTCTGCCACATTAGAACCAGCTGGTGCTACAGGCACAGTTACTTGGACATCAAGTGCTGAAGCTGTTGCTACAGTTGACAATACTGGTAAAGTTACCGCCGTTGCTGCTGGTAATGCTGTTATCACCGCTAAAGTCTCTGACACAATCAAAGCTGAATGCGCAGTCACAGTTACAGCCGCTACTCCAATCGAAGGTGCTGATTTCTTAGCCAATTTAACAAACGATATGAGCGTTAACAATGGTTATGCCATCTCCACCGTTAATGGTTCCAAGAAAACTGGTTACTTCCAAGATAGTGGTGCAGCCGATACTGATGTCGTTTCCTTCTTAATGAAGAGAACATCTGCCTTATTCGATGCTGAACCATCCTCAATCAAATTTACTTGTAATTTAGGTGCTGGATCCGATAAAGCTACACTTGATCACAATGTTGAAGCTTGCTTCGTCGATGCCAGTGGCAATGAAATCGCCGCTACAAAAGTTACAGTCGCAACCGGCTTAACAAAAGCTGCTAAAGACTATACAGTTGATCTCCCATACAGCGCTAATGCTTATGGTGTTAAGGTCATGCACATGAAGGAAAACGGCTGGAATGTTCGTTACTATACCTTCAAACTTACTGTTGTTTCTGGCTCCACACCAGAACCAACCGTTGTCCCATTACCAATCATTGCCAAAGGCAACCAAGACACAAAAGTCGAAGGTGCTGGTGCATGGGTTTATCTCGATGTCACAGGTTTAACACTCACTGCTGAAATGGCTTCCGCTATGGCCGCTGCTGCTCAAATTCAATTAACAGTTGCCATGACAGAAGACACACCAGAAAGTGCTCAATCTGCTGCTCAAAACTATGTTACAGGCCAAGCCGCTGCCCCAGTCGTTGTCGCTGATCAAGTTAGATTCGATGACTTTGGCACAAATACCGTTCGTTTATACATCGGTATGGATAAAGGCTTAGATAATTCTTGGATGATGAAACACTCATTCGAAATCAGAATCCCATTAAACGAAACAACAGTCTATGAAGGCTCCGTTGAATTCGTTGGTGGTGCTCTTAAGAAAATCAATGGTGAAGCTTATGTTCCTCCAGTCGTTATTGCTCAACCAACTGGCACATTCTTCGCTTCCGCCGAAATTACCGATGCTGGTAAAACAGCTCTTGGTGCTGCTGGCAACATCGTTCCAGTCTTCATCACATTAGGTGCTGATTCCGCTTCCGTTAGCGTTAACGGCGCTTCCGCTGGTGCTTGCTCAATCAAGTCTTATGATCAATCCAATGGTTGGCTAGTTATCACAACTGCTAACTTTGGCGATCTCTCCATGCAATACAATCCAGAAACAAAGGATTTAGAAAAATTATCCGTCGTTGCCAACACAGGCATCTTAAAATACGATGGTGGTCAAGCCTTAAAGGGTAATGAAAAACTCAAATACTGGAATTGCGATGGCACAACTGAAGAATTACAAGCTCAATTTGTGAGAAGATACAACAGCCCATGGACAGCTGATACAAGCCACGAAGACAGAATCGTTAAAGACGAAACAAACGCCATTTCCGGTTCTGGTGCTAAAGTCCGCTCTTGGGCTGATGGCCGTATCGCTTTAGCCGTCAAAGATTTCGACGCAAAGTTCAATGCCAGAAATTTATCCTTCTGGGTCTATAATCCAGGTGAAACCGATATCTCTTTGCAAGCTTTTGCTTATAAGAGCACTGGTTATTCTGATTTCGTCCAAGTCTTCAGTGGCAAAACAGCCGCTGCTGGTAAATGGACATACATCTCTGTTGGTCTCACGGCCGCTGATGTGTATGCTTTCCAAATTGTTGTTCCAAACGGCACAGCAACTCAATTAACATTTGATGATATTTGCTTATTCTAATTTTTAAGCGAAATAATCAATATAGGGGCGTGAGAAATCACGCTCCTTTTTTGTTTCCATTTGTGTTAATATAAATGCAATTTTAGAGGATAGTGGCATGAAAAAAGAAATAAAGTTAGAAGATGGTGAAATGCTATCTGTTAAACAGAATTTATGGACTGGGACTTACTATATTACTTATAAAAATAAAGTCGCTAAAAAGTTAACTAAAAACGCCTATATTATCGTCGATGGTGAAGAAAAGCATGTCTTTAACATTTATGGTAATCTATTTAAAGGTATTTCTCTTTCTTTTCAGCACAAATACTATCTTTTATTCGAACCAATTCCTTGGTATGCCTATATTTTGGGTTTCTTACCATTTGTCATGACGATGGTTCTAGGAAACCTCGCCTTCTTAACCAATTTAGGGTTTTATTATGTTGGTGGTGGAATAGGTGGGGGCATCAGTGGTGCTCTTAGCTTTCTTGGTATTATGATCAGTGCCTATTTCCCTAAGCATTGGCAAAAAATACTTATCCTTTTAGCCTCTATCGTGGTGACATTTGGGATATGCTTTGGTCTCGGCAATTTGATTGTTTTAGCGTTTAGTAATTAGCAACCGGCTATTTCTTAATAATATTCACTTGCTCAAAACTTAAATATTTTATATTATTATCTAGCGATGCACTCTTAGCTCAGCTGGCAGAGCACGTGACTCTTAATCTCGGGGTCCAGGGTTCGAATCCCTGAGAGTGTACCAATTTA
>JBGUXN010000036.1:0-32041 GCA_045222195.1 Bacilli bacterium
GGTGCCCAAGGTCGGAATCGAACCGACACGGTATCGCTACCGCTGGATTTTGAGTCCAGTGCGTCTACCAATTTCACCACTCGGGCAGCGTGATTATTATATACACTATCGTAAAATTATGGAAATACTATTTAGTAACAAATTTTCTTAAAGCGACGATAATGACTGGAATAACCGCTAAAGCGATGCAAGCAAAGTAGACGTATAAGACATAGAAGAAGATAGTAAAGATAGAACAAACTAGCAAAGCTCCTGCTATCACATAGTGACCAAATCCTAAAATCTTGTTTCTTAAGAAATAGACTAATAGATAAATGCAATAACCACTCAATGAAACAAAGAATAAGCCACGGAATAAGTATTGGCAAAAACCTAATGCCATAGAATTAAACAAAGTGAAATCACCAGCGAATAAACTTCTTAATTCTACGAATGCAAAAACTAGCGAGAGCAACGCTACGATGACTAAAAAGATATAAGAAACAATACGACCCACTAACTTCATAAGATACCCTCGAAGAAGAAGTCCATATTTTCTTCTGTCACAAAATCATATAAAACGATGTTTCTATCGTTATATTTATTTATCTCACTATTAATCCAAGGATTAATATCTTCGGCAGCACTCACCGCATAAGAAGGTGGGAATGAATTAGTACGATATGCACTTAAAAAATTGATCTTTAAAGCATGACCAGTTTCGTTTAAACACTTCACTATTTCTTCTTGCTTTTGTTCAGCAGAAGTAATTTGATAGGTGTCTTGCACATAGATATCATTTGGTAAAGTGAAAGAAACTGAATCCGCCCAGCCTTCATATGCAGGCACACCAATTGTCGAATTCGCGTATCTACTTAAAAGCATGACTTTACCACGGACATCTCCTAGTTTACTTGGTAATTCATTATCTTTTAGATAAATATCTTTATTTAAATAAGATTTTAAAGCACTTTCAAATGAGATTTCACTATTAGAAGGATCCGCTTCTTCTTTCACGGACATGATGATAAATTCGCTTGGATTCTTAGCGATGAAGTCTTCAATAGTTTTGGTAATTTTCTCAAATGAGACTTTTTGGTCGATAAAACCATGGACCGCTTTTAACTTGTCGTGGTCTTCTTTTAAACGAATATCTAAGAATCTGACACCGAGATTAAGCTGATCGTGTAATGAAAGTGATTGGCATTGACCCGCTAAATCGGCAATGGAATATAGAGCCATTGTGTCGTGGCTGCCAGGCATGTTAATTGTCCTAAGTGAGACATTATCGTCTAATTTGGACATCCAATTTGCGTACTTCTCACTACCACTTTTTTGCTTGACTAAAAAGCCAACTACTGAAGTGGACAACAAAGCGACCGCAACTACGGAAGAAATGATAATAGATTTGGTTTTCACGCCACTATTATACAATTAGTCGCGATTTTCACCAACATAGAAAAGGGCTAATGAATCTGGGCCGATATGGGAACCGGTGATTAAATCATAGAAATAGATTTCAACATTCTTCACACCGTGTTCATTTAAATAGTTCTTTAAAGTTAAAGCGTCTTCATAGACGTCACAGTGAGAAATATAGACAGTTTGTTTTTCTGGATGCTTAATTTTTGCGATGCAAGTTTCCGCGAGTCTTTTAAGAGCCATCTTACGACCACTTACTTTAGCGGCTACTTCAATCTTAGATTTAGATGATCCTTTTAAGATGAATTTGATTCTTAAGAAATTAATGAACTTTGCTAGTAAAGCGGATACTCTACCTTTACTAATGAGATATTTGATATCACCAACGGTGAATTCGCTTCTTACTCTAAATTTGAACTTTTCACATTCGTAGCAGATATCTTTAAATGACATGCCTTTTTTCACCAGTTCAGAAGCGTGAAGCGCTTGCATACCTTCGCCGAATCCCGCAGTCGCACTATCAACGATATACACCATTTCTTTGCCTTGTTCTTTATTAATGATGTCTCTCGCCTTACATGCTGAGTTATATGTACCTGAGATACCTTTAGCCAAAACAAAGCAGATGATTTGATGACCTTGCTTGATATCTTCTTTAAATGCTTCTAAATAAGTATAGGGAGTAATTTGACTCGTGTTGATTTTTCTACCTTCCCTCATTTTTTGATAGAAGGTATGAGAGAATTTATCGACATCAATTTCGTCTTCATAGCAATTATAGATTTGTTCATCAATAGTTAATGACATGTTGACGATTTTGATATCAGCGTTTCTTTTTTCGATGATGCCTTTGAATAGGTTACTACCAGCATCTGCATAAATTTTGATTGCCATAAAAAATGCCTCCTAACACTATCAATATAAGAAGGCAAATCTTATAAATAAATCTATTAATCGATTTATTAATTCTATTTAGTATATTATCAATTCTACTAGGTTGGTTTCGGTTGGTAGATTATCAAAGATAATCTTTAATCCATAAATCCACCGCTGCTAGCGTAATTAGCTAACATATCTTTAGCGTAGAAACCACTCGCTTCATAAGTGTCAATAACTGTCAAATTATTAGACGCATAATCTGATGTATACGTGTCACATACCACGTAATAGGTATCAGCAAAAGTGATATAACCACTATTGGCTTGACCATATGAAGAATAGGAAACGTGGTAATCGCTATTGCTTGTATGAACAAACTTATAGTGCAAATTGTATCCAGAAATAGAACAAAGTACTAAATTGTTATCAAACGGGAACAAGGAAGACAACATCGCATAAGTGATATCGCCAGCATCAAGGCTGTAAGGTGAACGTGTTTTTAAAAAACCACCACCGAGGAAAATGTTATATTGTGTGCCCCATTTTTCTAAACCATATTGCAAATAAAGATTGGCAACAAGATCTTCTAATTCATTATCACTACGATAATAGGAATTATAACCAAGGACTGAATTAACGTCGCCAATTTCACTAGCGTATTTAGTGAATAACGCTTCAGCAGAAGAATCAGTATTTAAAGTAACGTAATCGTTGGTGTAGATGGTTTTTGTTTTATTAATAACAAATGTATCTCTACCTGTGTTAATGGTGAGATTAATGTAATTAATTGTTTTGTTATTCGCGGAACATTGAATGTGATAAACACCATAATCATCAGTTAAGATATAGTTTTTATGGGTATGTCCTTCTAAAACTAAATCGACATAGCCATTACTCAAACTTTGATCATATCCATAATCAAGATAATTGTAATTATCGCTACCATCGTGAACGGAAAAGATAATGAAATCGCATTTTTCTTCATTTCTTAATCTTGTGGCTTCTTGTTTAACTAGAGTGGATAATTCATCGCCTACTTTGAAATAGACATCTTGCACCATAGAAGCAGAAATTGAATTATAGCAATCACCAATAGCACCGATGATGCCAATCTTGGCGCCATTTTTATTAATGACAACAGATGGGTCAAGATAGCTAACTCTTTGATTGGTCGATCGATCAAAAACATTAATGCCTAAGAATGGGAAATTGGCGAGTTGTGAGTTAGAGGAAACATAAGAAGTGGACCAATCGAATTCATGGTTTCCAACAGTCATGGAGGTGAAATTCATTTGGTTCATCCATTCAGTGACTAGTTTTCCTTTGGTCTTATTTGATTCCGCGGAACCTTGCCACATATCACCTTGTGATATATACATGGCGTTATTAACATTATCTGGATAGGTTTTGAGTAAGGTTGAGGTCTTTCCAATGCCTAAACCATTTGAAGTATCTTTGACGTTACCATGCACATCATTAAGAGCAAAAATCTCAATATTCACATAATTATCAACGATTGGTTCTTCACTTGAACTACTAATAGGTTCACTACTGCTTGAAATTGGTTCACTGCTACTAGAGATAGGCAAACTACTAGAAGAAACTTCAGAACTAGAACTTGCTTCAGAAGAACTTGTTTCTTCGCTGCTGCTTGATTTCTCTTCGCTGCTAGAAGATTGTTCAGAACTAGAAGATGATTCTTTAGAAGATTCTTTTGAGGATTCTTTAGAAGAACTACTTTCCTTTGAGGAAGTACTCTTTTCCGAAGAAACTGAAATATCACTGCTTGGAGCGTTACTGCTTGGTGCAGATGGCTTATTACCACAAGAAGCGATGATGAGGGCTATAAATGGGATTAAAAATAATTTCTTGTTCATCATAATGTTTAGATTATGCCACGATTTTAATAATTGTTGAACAATTTAATTAAAAAAACCGCCACCAATTAGCAGCGGTTTTTAACAGCAATTCAGTTGTTATCTTTTAACGTATGTACCAGGAACGAAGATTGTTTCATCAATGGATTCGTCGAAGTAGTATTCGCTCTTGATGTCTAAGCCATCCCATTCGGTATACATATTGTGTTTAGCGCTTTCGAATGTGAAGGAAGTTTCAGTGTAAGAAACGTTTTCAAAAGAAATATCTGCGTTTGCATATGTTGCGCCTTTGCCCAACTTCCAATATGTTTCATATGTGATATAAAAGCCAAATGCCGGAGCGGTATGTTCATCTTTAAGATATGTAGAAAGGCCGCCTTGAATTGGCTTTTCTAGTTCTGGGGCATAATAGACCATATAAGTATCACAAACGAGACCCTTATAGTCATAACCAATGGTCATTAAGTTGAAATAATGTTCCTCGTCTAGATAATACCAACCATTGAAGTATTTACATCTTTCATCTTTTGGAGTCTGGAATTCAAAGTACTCCGCACCTTCTTTCACATAGATGCCATAGGCAAATGGGCAATCTAATTGCTTAAAGTCGTGAGCGTTATAGGTGCCATGGATGTATTGGAAATCATAGGAAACGTTGAAATAACAGAATTGGGTAATTTCATCGATATCCTGTTCAAAGAACATGTTGCCACCTTCGCTAGTTTTACCGTTATATTGATCACATTGATTAAATGATAAATAGTTTGGATGTTCTCTTTTATCGTAATTGATCCAGAAATAATGGTCTTTAACGAGCTTACCATCCATGTAGTATTTGCAAGTCATCACGCCATCACTACCATCGATGACAAAATAGGCATCATTGGTGTTTTGGACGAGATTGAGATTTTCGTGAAGGACCCATTTACCCGTTAAAGCGGAGAATTCGTTATGATGTTCGTTTTCCATCGCTTCGAAAAAGCCACAGGCGGATAACGCCATTGCGGTAAGTGGAAGAATTACTAATTTTGCTAATTTATTCATAATTATTTACCTCTAATTTGGTGTGCTTGATGTGATTCGAACACATGACCTCAACCTTCGGAGGGTTGCACTCTTTCCAAACTGAGCTACAAGCACAGTATAGATTATTTCATATTTTTCGCGGCTAATAAACCTAACCACACAAATGTGTTATTAGAATTATATTCCCCATTATCGACGAGAATGTCTTGACCAGTCATCGATTTATTGGTCATTAAGAGGAAATAAACCCAATCGCAGACTTCCTCTAATGTCATCCATTTCTTTAATGGGGTGACCCGCATGATTTGTTCCCAACTCCGCTTATCGTTCATGACAGGGGCGTTAGAATCAGTGATGACTCCCCCTAAGGATAAGGAGTTACATGTGGCGCCATATTGAGCGAGTCTAGTGGCGACATTTTTCATATAGCCGACGACACCCGCTTTAGAGGCGACATATTCTGGGAATTCAAAGCCACTTCTCGCGGAAGCGGAAGCGTTGAATAAAACAGCTTTGATCTTATCTTGGAAAGCGTATTTCTCAACGATATTCATCGCACCCACAAGGTTGTTATTAATATCGTTTTTATTTTGTGTACCAGCGTTATTGAAGATAATTTCAATACCTTCGATGTCTGGAAGTTTTCTCTTTTTAGAGACATCAACTTGATAATGGATGTAATTAGAATGGAAGATGGCAGGGGCTAATAAATCCATACCGATAACAACATGGCCTTCTTTTAAAAACTTTTGAGCCACCGCTAAACCGATACCTTTACTTGAACCAGTTACTAACACTCGCATGGATCTTCCTCCCTTTTTAGATAGTCAAAATATTGTTGACCAACATTATTTTTCTTCCAATTCTTGCTAACAATATAACCGATTGGTGAGAAAATTGCTTCTACTATTAATTCTAATAGTGCGCCTAATAATGAGCAAGTAAGACATTGGACTAATGTCCAAGAAAAACCATCCCAGAAGATTGGAGCGAACACCATAAAGGTGAGAATAGAGAAAATGAAGTTATCGCAGAACTGAGCGATAAATGTGGATACATAGCTTCTGGTAAAGAAGGCTAATTTACCATCCGGATTCTTTTTGAACAACTTACCAACGGTGAAATTTAAGAAATTATTGATTAAAGCGGAGCAGAAGAAGGCGATTGTGCTGCTTAAAAGAATAAACCAAGTACCACCGATAATTGTGTTAAAAGCGGTATAGTCATCCGCACTACTTGGAATGATAGAAACAATAAAGAAAATTAAGCAAATTAGTAAGTTTACTAAAATTGCAAAGATAGACATCCTATTAGAGGCTTTAGGGCCAAAGTGTTTGACCACGATGTCCATCGATAAAAATGAAAGCCAAGAGATGAGAATACCACCATCGAGAGCTAAATACTCGGTTTGCACTAAAGTCTTATTAGCTAAGATGTTCATCGCAATAACCGAGATAACAAAAAGCGCGACCACAGGAGCGGGAATGGATCGCAACAAAATTATCGTAAGCTCGAATTCATCATGTAGCCATTTCCCAAGACTACGACGAGCCCTCTTTTCTTCTTTCATTAAAAAAGCCTCCTTGGTTTTATTTTGTATAGCGAAGGATTTCGAGATCGAACTCCGCTGACAAAAGTGTCGTTATTATTATAATAAGGATATTTATTTAAGCAAGAAAAAAGAACCCCTCTCTCTAGCAAAGAAGGGTTCCTTGGAAAACTGAATTATAAGTCGAGAATGTCGTTATCGACAATCATTTGGCCATAGGCCATGCCTAAGCGGACACAATCATATGTCTTATAGTGGTAATTATCAACACCGCCTTCAACATCGCCTCTATCTGGATTGATGTTTAAACACATCTTTTCTTGTCCATCTTCATGGTGATAGGAAGTATTGATAACATAGTTATTTTCTTTTTCTTGGGCTAATTGATCTTTTTGTTTATTAACGGTTAAGTCTTGATCAGCGCCGTATGGGCTTCTTGGACCATCATAGATATAGCCGTCGATGAATGGGATGTTTTGACCATCGCCATCTGGAGCATAGTCAGCATATTCATCTCTGAAACGTTCCACTAAGCTGCCTAAATGTTTGGCGTAGTTAGTGCTACCAGAATCGGATTCACCTTGGTGCCATAAGAAACCTTTAATAACTGGAGTTCTACCAATTTCATCTTCGATAATCTTGAGATTGTTATCGACAAATGGTTTGAAATATGTTTCGTATAAATTGTTATCAGCGTTATAACCATTACCAAACACTTCACTATTATGTGCCCAGTTAGGTGAACTATTGGTGAAGCCTGAACCAGAGAAGGCACATTTGATTAAGTAGATTGGTTTATCTTCTGTAGCGTATTCTCTTAAGACCATAGAAAGACCAATTTCTGGACCCATGAATCTTTCTTGGTCACCCATTGCCACATTTGTTGGAAGGAATAAACCAGCACGTTTATCTTCTTTATTAGATGCGTTAGCGCCACTTGGACCATTTGGTGGATAGAAACCGAAGAAACTGGTCATGACTTCTGGAACACCAGGGGCCTTACTAGTGACATTGCCATCTTCATCTTCAAATAAAGAAATGTCTAAATCTAAATCGTAGTCATCATTGAGTTTTTCAAAGGCATTTTTTAACCATTGGTCACCGTTTGCACTCACATAAGTTGTGGAACCCGCCATGTTGGATTGGCCACTTAAAACAAAGACTGTCGCAGTGCCATCGTCCACTGGACCAGGATTAACTGATGATTTTTCTCCGCTTTCACCACAGCTAGTTAACGCTAAGGAGGTGAGAGTCATCAAAAACAAAAGCTTGTTGTTAAATTTCATAAAGTATAATCTCCTAGACAAATTATAGTGCTAAATCCGCGAAGGATTGATATAAATTTTTAATTTTGGTGAGCAAAGGGTTATAATCCATTGCCACTTTGTTACGCAATGGTTCGGTAATCTCGACGAATGCTTCATATAAAGGTGTAATAGAAAGATTACCAAAAACACCTTTTAAACTATGAGCGATTTCAAAAGCTTTTTGTAAATCATTACTATTAATTGCTTCTTCTAAGCTTGGTATTTGATTATTAGCGATGGACTTATTAACGAGCATCAAATAGAAATCAGGCATATTCATGCATCTTTGCAAGCCTTCTTCGACATTAGCCCCATAAGCTTTAAGTTTTTCTATGGTAATCATAACGCTACCTCTTCATGTATTTATCGTTGAATTCATCAACAGGTAATGGTTTTGAGAAATAGTAACCTTGGATGATATCAACACCCATTTCCTTTAATAATTTGACTTGTTCGATGTTCTCTACGCCTTCGGCGACTGTCTTAGCGTTCAGTAACTTAGCAATTTCTAAGATGATTTGAACCATACGTTTATCTTTCTCACTAGAGAAAAGATTGCGGATAAAGGACATATCAATCTTTAAGGCATCAAGTGGTAAGGCGGAAACCATGTGCAAGGAAGAATAACCTGTTCCAAAATCATCCATTTCAATGACAAAGCCTTTCTTTTGTAGTTCCTTCACGTTTTTCATGATTTGAGCGGTATCACCCACTGCTGCGGATTCAGTCACTTCTAAATATAATTTATCGACATCAATTTTATGTTCTTTAACGATATCCAAAAGTTCCTTAGTGAGGTGTTCGTTAAAGAGATCCACTCTTGAGACATTGACGGAGATTGGAAGAGTGACACCAAATTCCTCTTTCCATTTTTGAATTTGAAGTGCGGCTTCGTTCCAGATATAACGGTCTAATTTTTGAATTAAACCATTATTTTCTAAAAGAGGAATGAATAAGCCTGGGCTAATTAAGCCGTATACTGGATGAATCCATCTGACGAGAGCTTCCGCACTACAGAGGACTGGTTTATCACCAGTGATATCCATCTTTGGTTGGAGATAGATTTTAAACTGTTTATCTTTGATAGATTTATCGAATTCTAATAAGAGTTTTTCATTAAATAATTCTTTTTCATGCATCTGTTGGTCGTAGACCACGATGGTATTGGCTAAAGAATCATCGTTTAATCTTAACGCTCTCAAAGCATCATCAAATCTCTTTTCGATAGATAAGGATTTATCAACGAAACGATTAATGCCAATCTTGAAGTCGATGTGTTGATCGATATTGATGCGGTTATTAGCCTCTTCTAAGGTCTCTAAAATGAGTTCTTGATAATTTTCTTGCGAAGCAACATATAAATAGAATGTATCGGACTCCACTCTTGAGACAATGCCACCATATTTCTCCATAGCATCTTTCAAGACATGAGCCACAGCAATGAGTAATTCATCGCCTAAACGACGACCAAACATCTCATTAATGGTATGGAACTTTTTAATATTGATGGCGATGGCGTCCATTTTAGCGTCAGGTTCTTGCTCATCATATTCATTGATATATTCGTAGAAGTATTTTTTTGTAGTTAAACCAGTTAAGCTATCTTTTTCAGTTCTTAAAATGATATCTGTTTCTTCTGCGAGAAGAATGGAACGCCTTACTCTAGCGAGAATGATTTCAGGCATATCGTATGGCTTAACGATGAAATCTTGTGCCCCTAATTGGAGAGATTTGATTTCCGCGCTTTTTTCACTAGTTAAGACGATCACTGGAATGCGTTTTAATCTTTCATCCCCCATCATGATTTCTAAAAGTTGATAGCCATCCATAACTGGCATATTCAAATCTAAAAGAACTAGAGAAATGAAATGATCTTCATCTTTAATGATGTGAAGAGCTTCTTTACCATTACTAGCGTAAATTGGTTCAAATTCACTAGAAATAATGTTGCCGAGAATTTGTTGGTTGATAAATTCATCTTCAACGATTAAAACATGGCGTTTGACGTTTTCCTTATAGTGGCGGATATTCTTCATATTTTCTAAATTTCATTATAACATTGCCAAATTATAAAAAAATAATATTTCTTTATATCCACTATTTCTGTTGACATTAATTAATAATGATTTATAGTAATGATAGAGCGATTATCGTTTTGATAGTCGGACTATCATAAAATAATATGACTTTAAAAGATGTAAAAATTAATTTTCTAGTGGATATGGCGACTGACCTTTTCATGGCCAGAAGTGTCAATGAGGTCACCATTAAAGATATCGCTGTAGCCGCTCAAGTGGGTGAAGCCACTCTTTACCGCTATTTTGGTAATAAACAAAACATCGTTGTGCACGCCGCGATGAAACTTCAAGGTATCGTTAGCAAAGATTATTTCAAATTAGAAGAAGGTAAAACTGGTTATGAAAAACTAGTCCTTTTCTATGAAAGCTATTATCAAATCTTCAATAACCACGCTAACTTCTACAAGTTCTTAAGCGAATTCGACGCTTACATGTCTGGAGAAAATAGCGATGCTATTAATCCATATGAAGCGGCTATCGACCTCTATAAAGAACACTATATGGGAGCCTATCAATTAGGTCTTAAAGATGGCTCCATCAAAGAACAAAAAGATATTGAGATGTTCTATTTTTCCACTACTCATGCTCTTCTTGAACTCTGTAAGAAACTCGCTAACAAAGCCGTTTTAAACCAAGATACACGCATTGAGAAGACCACAGAAATTCAGTGTTTAATCGACATTATCTTAACGTCGCTTAAATAGTTTGCGAGTCTAACGCAAATCAAAAATGAGAAGGAGGGTGGATATCTTTTTTAGACGGAGTGTCCACGAAAAATTATGAAAAGATTATCTAAAAAACAAATGATTATCTTTGCCATCGGCCAATTAGGTTGGTCTATGCTTTCTGGTATCATTAGTGCTTGGTTAGTCACTTTCTATTTACCAACAAGTGGCGACAAATTAGCTGGTGCTACCCCATACATCGTTCCAGGATTAGTGATTGGTGGTTTCATGACCGTTTTAGGTTTAATTACTGCTTTAAGCAGAATCTTTGATGCCGTCACCGACCCACTCATTGCTTCATTATCTGATAGAAGCAAAAACCCAAGAGGTAGAAGAATTCCATTTATGATGGTTGCCGCTATTCCTCTTGCTATCGTTACTGTTTTACTCTTCTGTGCTCCAGTCGGGGGCACAAGTCCATGGAATATCGTCTGGATCAGTGTGGCCATCGTTTTGTTCTATTTATTCATGACTATGTACTGCACTCCATACAATGCTTTAATTTCTGAATTTGGTAAAACACAAGAAGACAGAATGTTCATTAGCACTGCTATTTCTTTAACATTCTTCGCTGGTACATTATTAGCGTACCTCCCATTTGTCTTTGCCGGTGCAAGTTATGATGCTACTACAGGTGTTGTCACTGGTAAAATTGTGACCAATATCTTAACCGGAGCAGGCATGTCTCTTGAAGCGGCCTATGCTTGGAGTTACCGCATTTGTTTCATCGTCTTAGCGGTTATTGCTACAGTAGCGATGTTATTACCAACATTCTTATTAAAAGAAAAAGATTATGTTGACACCAAACCAAGCGATGAAAATGTTATTAGATCACTCGTGTCCACATTTAAAAATAAAGATTTTAGAACATTCTCTCTTTCCGACATCATGTATTGGGTCGGTTTAACAATGTTCCAAACTGGTTTACCATTCTTCGTGAAGATTTCCATGGGCTTTGATGCTGGCATGGTCATGGTCTTCATGGGCGGTATGACAGTCTTAAGCGCTGTGTTCTATCCATTTGTTACTAAAATGGTTAAGAAATTCGGTAAAAAGAAACTCGTTATTGCGGGCTTCTTAGGATTAGCTATTTGCTACGCAATTGCGGGTATTAGTAGCATTCCAGGATTATTACCAGAACAAGGTGCTGCAAATGGTTTAAGCTGGGCATTTGGTGCCGTCATTATGATCATTTCCGCTTTACCAATGGCCTTACTCGGCATCATTCCACAAAGTATCGTTGCTGACGTCGCTGAAGCGGAAGCTATCACCACTGGTCAAAATAGAGAAGGTATGTTCTTTGCCGCTCGTACATTTGCGATGAAATTTGGTCAAAGTTTAGCGATGATCCTTTTCACAAGCTTAGCGGTTGCCATGCCTGATCCATCATCGACAGGTGATGAAGTGTTCCCTGGAAAAGCCGGTATGATTTTAGTGGCCGCTGCGGCAGTTTTATTCTGCGTCGCTGGTGCTGTCATCTTACTTTTCTATAGAGAAAAGAAAATTATGAAGACTATCGCTAAAGAAGGCGATGAAGCCTTCATGAAAGCCATTGAATCTGAAAAAGATTTAGGCGAAACAAAAGTTGAAGAATAGGTTAGCGATTATATGCGTGTTATTTACTATAAAAATGGTTCAAAACACACAGCTGGTCGCTCCAACGCTGATATAAGTATTAGCGAGGTGCGAGAAGGAAATCACACCTGCATCAAGCTCTTGGCGAGTGAGGAGATTACGCTCGCCAAGGCTGATGTCAGCTACCCATGCTTTATCAACTTTAAAGATTTATATTTCTTAAACGGTTATCAATCTTGGACTGACACAAAGGAATATAAATTAGCGAAGCAATTAAGAGACATCAGAAAATCCCCACACATCGTTAGCGCGATGTTTGCGATGGATAAATACGGTGATTCTCATTTCTATAACTACTCCATTAGAAAAAGTCACGGATACGATGTCTTTTATAGCAAGGGCAAATATGAATGCTTCATTTATAATTTAAATTATAAAACTGCTTATTTAATCATTGAGTTGATCAAGGATAGAAGCAGCATCCATTTAATTAGTGATGTGCAAGGTTTGAAAGTCAAAAAAGGTGAAGAAATTACCTTATTTGATTACTGCTACTTCGATAATTACGAAAAAGGTTTATATAGTTTCTGGGATGCTTTCCCAATTAGAAACGTCAAAAAAGTTCTCGGTTATACTTCCTGGTACAACTACTATCAAAATATCAACGAAGAAATCATCGTTCGCGATTTAGAAGCTTTAGATAATAGATTCGATGTTTTCCAAATCGATGATGGTTATGAAACTTTCGTTGGTGACTGGTTAGATGTCGATCCAAAGAAGTTCCCAAATGGGTTAAAACCAATTATCGACAAAATCCATTCTAAAGGTTATAAAGCTGGCTTATGGCTCGCTCCATTTGCTGCGGAAACAAAATCCAAACTATTTAAAGAGCATCAAGACTGGATTAGAAAAGATAAAAAAGGTAAACCCATTAAAGCGGGTGGTAACTGGTCTGGTTTCTACGCTTTAGATTTAGAAAATCCTGAAGTCATCGAATACATCAAGAAATGCTTAACTCATTATATGGAAATGGGTGTCGACTTCTTTAAGTTAGACTTTCTATACGCTGCTGCACTACCAACTTATGAAGGTAAGACTAGATGCATGGTGCAATACGAAGTCTATAGATTATTAAGAGAGACTTTAAAAAATAAAGTCATCCTTGGATGTGGAGCGAATATCATTAACTCTTATGAAAACTTTGACTACTTAAGAATTGGTCCAGATGTCTCTTTAGAATTCGATGATGTCTTCTATATGAGAATGTTCCATAGAGAAAGAATCTCCACGAAAGTCACCTTACAAAATACCATCTATCGTTCATTTATGAACAACCACTTATTTGGTAATGATCCTGATGTCTTCCTTCTTAGAGATGAAAACATCAAACTCAGCAAAGGACAAAGAGAAGCTTTAAGTAAGCTTAACGCTTTGTTTGGTAGCTTATTGTTCACCAGCGATAACATCGCTACTTACGATGAAGAAAAGAAAAAGACCTTCAATGAAGTCTTAAATATCTTCTATAACGCGCATAATAGACGCTACATTACCAAAGGTAATTTAATTGAAATCACCTATGAATTATATGGTGAAAAGAAACATTTAACTTATAACATTAAGAAAGGAGTGTTTATCAATGGATAAAACATCTTCCATATTCAATAACCCAATGCCAAAAAAGGTCATTAAGGGCGCAGAAAAAAGTAAAAAGAAATACATTAAGAAATACGGCGATGATTCTAACGCTGACTATAAGATTTCATTTAAAGAAATCCCAACCTTAGATTTCATTGGTGCGGATAACATTATTTTTGGTGAAGAAAACCAAAAGTTTGAAGATAACGCTTTAATCGTTGGCAATATCAGAATGGGCTTTGGCCACTACCGCATTTCTATTGCTATGGCTAGTGCCGCAAGAGCTTTAGGCTATAAACCATATTGGTTAGATTTAGCGAGCTTTGATGCCACTGGTTCTAAGATGATCAGAGAACAAAACGATATGTACTCAATGGCCTCTCGTCTTTCCCAAAAGAGTAAACTCTTTAATAAGATCGTTTGGGAACCATTAAACTCTGAAGGTTTTAAAAAGATTACATATAACGCAAAAGACCAAAAGAATAGCGAACTTCTAGTTCCTATCTTTAAAAACATTGATAAGGATATCCCATATATCGCCACTCACGTTTGGCCATCTCAAGCGGCTATTCACGCTGGTATGACACACGTGGTTAACGCTATTCCAGATAACTGGCCAATGGGTTTACACCTTTCTGAAGGTGCTATTCATACCGTTCAAACACCATTTGCCTACTTTGGTTATAAGACATTAAATGGTTTTGACAAAAAACCACTTAACGGTATCCCAGAAAACCAATTAAAAATGGTTGGTTGCTTCATTGACCACGAATTATTAGTGGATCTTGAAAACGATAACAAACGCCGTAAAGAGAGAATTGCTTCTGGCAAGCCAATCAGAATGCTCATGACCGTTGGTGGCGCTGGCGCGGGATTTGATATGTTCTTAGCGATGGTTAAACACCTCATCCCATACGTGAGAGAAAACAAAGTCGCCTTATTCATCAACTTTGGTGACCATAAAGATGTTTACGAAAAACTTTGTAAGAAAATTCAAGGTATTGAAACCAAAAACTACTTCAATCAATATCAAGAATTAAAAGCCTTTGTTAATGAAATTAAAGAAGGCGATGCTTCAGGGATCTACGCCATTTATAACGAAGATATCTTCGAAGCAGTATATAGCACGAATTTATTAATGCCAGTCACTGATTTATTAATTACTAAACCAAGTGAACTAGCGTATTACCCAATTCCAAAACTCTTCATGAGACATATCGGTGGTCATGAAGTGTACGGGGCGATTAACGGAAGAGAAGCTGGTGATGCCACTCCTGAATGTCCAACCAAGAAGGAAGTGACCGCGATGCTTGATCGCTTAATTAGCGATAAAGAAATCATTCCTCACATGTGTGACCGCATTGATGAATTAAAGAAACTCGGACATTACGATGGCGCTTACGAGTGTGTCAAACTCGCCGTAGGCCAAAAGTAATATATACCCCCATAGAAGGATGTGTTTGCTAGAGGCACATCCTTTTCCTTTGTTTTCAATAAAAAAGAATGTCGAATAACGGCATTCTTTCTTTTTGCTTTTTAAAACTAGAATTAAGCACCTGTTGCAGCGGCAGCAGCGGCGGCAATAGCAGCAACAATCCAAAGAATAAAGAAGATTGTGTAGAGGATTGTGCAGACAATACCGGCGACGATGTCGACGATAGCGACTGGTTTAGAGATCTTGTTGAAGACTCTATATGGGTTTTGTTCAGACTTGCAATTTGGAACACGTTTTAACGCCATAGCACCTAAGATGATACCGGCGATACCACCAATGATCCAACCCCAGCAAACGAGTAAGCCAACCATTGATAAGATGAAAGTAATTAATGAATACTTGTTATCATCTTGACCTTGTTGGGCTGGTTGTTGTTGTGGTTGTTCAGCTGGTTTTTCTTCAGCAACTGGTTCTGCTTCAACAACTTTATTTTCTTCTTCCATGATTATTTCTCCTTTGAAAGATAATAGTTAACTATATTTTAAAGTTAAGTAATAAAAAAGCAAATATTAGTTTTATACCCGAGTGACACAATGACAAAAATGTGAAATCTTTGTATTATCACTTTTTGTACAAATACTAAAATATAAATATGGAAGAAAAACGTCCAAATCGTACATTTAGCGTTATCTTTGCGGTAATTTCCACTCTCGTTTCTTTGTTTATCGCTGGATACTCTTTTTATATTTCTAGCTTAGGAACATTCTGGTTTATTCCAATCGGTGCTTATTTTGCTTTAGAATGCTTATTTATCATTGTTCCTCTATGCATCAGAGATGATTATAAGGCGATGCGTTTACAAGGCATCTTCCAAATCATCACCGTCATTTTAATCATGCCATATCTCTTATTCATGATTTTATGGAATGACGCGAGTGGAATCATGGATTATTCATTTATGACTTACGCCGCGTTTGCGGGTGCTGCGATATTAAAGGTTTTAATTTCATTAATTAGTCATCTGATTATTCATAAGAATTATCAACCACTACTTCACGCTTATCGCAATAACGGTTATATTGCCGCTTTCTATCTTGGCATCATCGTTGAGCTCATTGTCATAAATCAGTTCTTCCCAGGAACTACGACTGCGATATTTGAAAACCTCCTACAAGAAAAACCGCTTTGGACATATATCATCTCTATTAGCGTTAATGCGATAAGCACAATTGTCGCAGCTTTACTTGCTTTATCTACGGCAATCAGAGCGAAAACAAGAGAAGAATTAACCACAGGTGGAAAGATCAAACACACCATTCAATGGTTTAACGATAACGAAGTTAGTATGTTCTTCGGTTTAATATTCACGATGTATTTAGCGATTCTCGCTTTAATCCATATGAAGCAGAGTATCTTCTATATTTTCTTATTTGTTTATTATGTCGGTACCGCTTTAATCAGACTCATTAACTATATTTGGCATAGATTGATACTTAAAAAGGTCGGAGACAATCAAATTAGAGAAAACCGATTATCTAGTTGGATTCTTCTTTTTAACGCCTTAACGTACCTATTCTTCTCTAATGTCCTTGTCGTTGGTGCAATATTTATGATGGTACAAAAAGCTAATGCTGGAGCGAATATCTATTTGTTCTTATTCATGATTATTCCTATGGCCATCATGAGATTCATTACTTCTAATAAATCGATTAGAAGAAATAGGAGAGAAAATAACACCTATAAATTAGGTGTCTCCCTTGTGGGTTTAGTATCTGTTTTCTTCACTATCTTAGAAATCGTCGCGATTGCGTGTCATGAAATGCATGTCGTTTTTAGATTTGTGGTTATTATCGGAGCGATTATCGCAGTGAAGATAGCGGTCATCGTGGTCGCTATTATATTTGTGGTTCACTGGTTAAGAAGTATTATCCTTAATAGAAGAAGCAAGGAAAGAAAATATCGAAAACAAAAGGATGCTTAATGCATCCTATTTTTATCTCACTCGATAATTAACTCCATCAAATGGGAATGGTTCAATCGCTCCCGCTTGGATGAGCTTTTGGATCATCTCTTCCGCTTCATCGTCATCAACGCTTAAGATGCTTTTAACATAAGGAACGGACACGGTTTGCAGCTGTTTAACGGTCGCTTTTAACATCGCAAATTTATCTAGATCCATATTATAGCTCCTTTAATACTTCTTCTATTTTATCTTGGAACTTGAGAGGGTTTTGATAGATAATTGGTTTATTTTTAAAACCAAGTTTTTCAAGTTGACCCACTACTTTAACGGCTTTATCACCCGCTGGATAAACGATAAACTTAGTGGTTTCTTTATTCAAACTAACTTGATCTAGGACAGTATTAATTGGAGTGGATAATCTATCGTTCCAGATTGGTGAACCGATGACCACTTCATCATCTTCTTTCGGCTCTAAGTTTAATTCTTTAATCTTTTCTTTCTTTTGAGCACCCGCTCTAAAGCCATATTTAAGAATTCTAAAGAAATTGACTTTACCAAATGGCTTAAGGGTTTCCACTTTCACTATTTCATAGCCTTTTTCTTTTAGAAAGTTAGCGATAAAATCACCATTTCCACTAGCGGAAAAATAAACGAAATATTTCATAACGATATCCTCTTAAGTTTATTGTAGCAAAAAAGGTGACGATTAACGCCACCATTTTATGTTTTTTTATTAGGCTATTGGATCTGTACTATAAGTGAATTTATAGGTAATCACATCAGTGTATTTGGATATTTTTTTGCCACTGCTATCAATGTCAAAAGAGGTGTATTTTTCTTTGAAAGAAGTTATATAGCCGTGTTTATTAAAAACGTATTTGAAGCTTCCTCTAGTCTCATTTTCGGAATTCACTATCTCATATTTGCAAGTATATGACAAATCACTATAGTATTTAATACTATCTCGATTATAGTAACGGTGATAATCTGGATATTTGTTGATAAAAAACTTAATAAAAGGGTTTTCTGCAGACCAAATTTTACCAGTCTCCAAATCAACATTGTGCCATCCTTCGGTAAGAAGAATTCTTACGTACTTTTCTTTTCTTTGTTCGGTATATTTATGAGGTGGAAATACCGTTTTGCCATTAAGGTCGATGGAGCAAGAACTAGTTAAGGAGTATTTGATTGTCACAAAAGTATAAGGATAATCTTCTTTTGCTTCAGCGAGTTCTTTCCACTTTTCATAAGAAATTTCTTTACCACAAGAAGTGAGTGATAAAGCGGAAAGAGATATTAATGCTATAGCCAAAACTTTTTTCATATGTGATAGTATAAAACTTTCCACAAAAAAAGAAAGGGACAATATGTCACCTTTCTCTATAAGTAAATCTTTATTAGGCTATTTGAATTATTACTGCCAACCCTTGTTGATCATTTCGTTTTCTTCGAGTAAGCCTTCGGAGTAGCCAGGAAGCATGATACCACGAATTTGTTCGATTGTTTCTTCTTCGATACCCATGGCCATTAACATATTGGCGGCATTTTGATTAAATGTAGCTTCTTCATCGAAGACGTATGGATATTTTTGGCCATCTCTTTCAAATTCATAACCACTAACGAATAAGTTTAAGAATTTTGGCATATGAGCATTTTGAGAATTGTGCATATGGCATCTCTTGTTATTTGTTAATGTGGTTAATTCGAAGTCGATAATGGCATCTGTATAGCTGACGCCTAAGATACCAAGGAGTAAGAAACCGGTAACACCAGTTCTATCAGCGCCACCCCAGCAGTGGAAGTAGACGTGTTGTTTATCAGCTTGGGCGAAGTATTCAAAGATTTCCTTTGGAAGATTTCTACCAGCATTGTCGGATTCGCTCTTTCTGTTTTGGTCAGTGATGAAGCTATCGAAGGAGTTGATGGCGCTTCTCACGTATTGAGCTTTACCGTTTGTATTTTCAGTTGCGGTTAAAGCTGGGTTATAGTTTGGAGCTTCCCAATCGCCTTCCCAATTTAATGGGGATTCAGTCATATTGCCAGAACCAGATTTAGTTCTTAAGTCCAATTCAAGACCAATATTCATCACTTCTTCTTGTACTTTTTGAGCGGCTTCAGTCCAGTTGGCACTGTGTCTATTACCACCATCGGTGAAGGCTGCAGGAGCCATTTCACCACCACGGTAGATTAAACCTTGGTTAACAGGGACGCCGTATGAAGTCATATAACCACCCATATCACGGACGTTAGAGATGTCACCCATAGTAATCATTCTGGTGTAATCACCTGTTACGAAGTTTTTCATTTGAGAAGCTTCGTCTCCGTCCACTAATTGATAGTAATATTTTGTACTACGGAAAAGGTTTGGCAATTTAGCGGATTTGCCATCGCTTTCGACTGGGAATTCGCGCTTGTCACTCTTATCAAGTTTTGACCAAGCAACAATTTTAGCTTCGCTAGAAGCTTCTTCATCCCATTTGATTTCGATTGGAATGTTTTCGTATTTCTTGTTACGATTCAACATTTGACAAACGTCAACACCACCGGAATGATCGTCGTCATATGTCACACCATCGCCTTGGTCACGTTCATTAGCAGCTTCTTCCCAAGTCATGTTGCAGTTTAATCTATCAACACGGTGTGGGTAAGTAATATGAGCTTCTTGTTCATGCATCGCATCGATGTATTCTTGAACGTAAGAAGGAACCATGCAGCTATTAGCAATCTTTTCAAATTCAACATCTTTTGTTGGTTCAATAACTGGGGTTTGTTCAGGGACTTTGGATTCATCGCCACCATTGCTATTACTTTTATCACCATTATTGCCACCGCAAGCGGTTAAGCAAAGTGTGAGAACAGCAGAAAGTAAAAAATAACTTTTTTTCATACAATTTTCCTCTTTCTATACCTTTATTCTAATAAAAAGCCCACTATTTGTAATATGATTATCGCAATTATAACTAGTGGACTATTTTATGATTTCTTGCTAACAGTAGGAAAAACTAAACAGCAAAGACGTAAAGCTTCTTACCGATAAGATAATAAAATGCATCGGAACAATAAGATAAGGCCGCTTCTAAGAGTGGTAAATAGGTCTTTTCATTATCGACTTCTAAGATGGTTCTATCATGTTCATCAATATGACATTTAGCCACAATTAAAATTTCATTATCAGGATAACGAGAAAGAACTTCTTTCACGCTTTCATCTTCATCTGTTTCTTCAAAGAATTTAACCTTATCAAAAACATATGGATCCACCACGAAATTATTAACGTAGGCATTAAGCTTTTCATTTTCGAGGTATTGAAATTCTTTCATATCTTTAGGAAAAAGATATTTATAGAAATCGTAGCCAATCTTCTTATCTACCCAAGCGCGGAACGCGGCAAAGTCTTTAAACTGTTTAACCTTTAGACTGCCTTCTTTAAACTTTATTAGCTTCTTCATATTTTTTTCTTAATTCCTCTTCGGCTTTTTTTAATTCCTCTTCGGCTTTTAGCATTTCAAAATAGTCTTCACCGATTACTTCGACTTCCATTTTTCTTCCGCACTCCGCACATGCGCAGTAGAGTCTAATTGTTTGTTCTCTTACTTTAAAAAGTAATTCCTTACCACAACCCGGGCACTTTTTGACGAGGTATTTCTTACCATCGACTTCTCTGATTTCTTCTTTGATTTCTTTCATTAGAAATTTCCTCCTTTAATTATTTCGATCATCTTTTGACCCACTATGTAGGCTTGTGCAAGATTTTTAATTTTGAACTTTTTTGTTTCGTTATTTTCATCGATATATGTGATGGTCATCGTACCAACTGAATACTTGTCCATCACTTTATTACCGTATTGATCTTTATAGCCGCGATTATGGACATGGATGTGCCTAACACAATATGTCGGAATGATAGGCATTGTTTCCTCTCCACGTGGACCAAACACAAAATGCATTCTATAAGAAGAATATCTTATCGCCGTCTTTTCCATCTTTCCTTGCTTGCATTTGTTGTAGATGGTGAATAGGTAGATAAAAAGGACTATTGCTATCGTGGCAATAATAATGGGGAGAATGAGGGAAGAGAAATTGAAAGTTGGCTCACTGTCTCCATAATATAAACCCGCTTCATATAAATCCCAATCATCGAGATAAGACCATAAGTCGATAAAGAAGACCGCTAAAGCGCCACAAAAGAAGGCTAAAGGAGGAACAATGACTGCGAAAAGAGGAACGTTATCTCCTTGAATAAGCCATTTATGGTAACCGATATCGACTAAATCATCATAGAACGTGTATGGTTTTTTAATCATGAAATTAGTATAACACTTAGAACACGCACTCTAAAGAATGGTAGAAACGTTAAGAAAAATAATTGAAAAAGGACTGATCTTTCGACCAATCCTTATTTTTAGAAATCAACTTTTTCTAATCTCTTCGATGAGACTTTATAGACCGCTAAATGCAATACTGCATAGATGAGTAAAGACACCCCTAAAACAATAAACTGCACATAAAGTGGTAACTCATTAGTCCATTCCATTCCAGGAATATATGGCATACCGATGGTAAAGACACCTAAATAGACGACAAAACCGATAATCATCATGAGTGTGGACATGACAATTGATTTACCGTTTTTATAGTAAATTGGGAAGAAGATTAAGTCCGCGATAGCATAGCCAGTAATCACAATAGCAAGCACTAAGACGTAGCTATTTAAACCTAAACCAGCATTAGTAATTGGGTTAGCCATAGGGTCTTCCGCTAAAGCGGATTCTCTAATGCTATCATTAATAATAACGGCGACTGGATATAAAGCGCTCACTAAAGCAATAAAAGCGAAATGCATGATTAAAACAGTCATGATTCTAGCTTTCACGATATCCTTCTTACGAATTGGTAAGAGGGTGGAATAAAGTAAATCATTACTCTGTTGACCTTTATTCGCGCCTAAAAAGAGGATTGGATAACAAGTAAGAACGTATAGAAAACCAATGGCGATTGGATAGGATGGAATGAGGATCATTAAAGGAAACATCGCGATGAAAACATAGCAGATAGGATGCATCGCTAATTTGAATTCTTTATAAAGTAAAGCTTTCATTGTTTTTGCTCCTTTCTAGATAGACCATGATCTCTTCTAAATCTGGTTCTCTAACTTCAATCTTTTCACCTTGGAAAACATCTTTCTTATCTGCGGAAATCAAACCTTCAATACGGTCATCTAATTCCTTATAAGCGATATACTCTTTTTCAAGATCTTTGTTCATCGATTTGTCTTTGACAAATAAATAGGAATTTACAAAGCTCTTTTTTGTGCCTGTATAGACGATTTCTCCATCGTGAATATAGGTGATATTTGTGGCGCATTTATCTAAATCTGATGTGATATGAGTGGAGAATAAAATCGCTCTTTCACCACTTCTAACAATCTCTCTAAAGATATCTAAGATTTCATCTCTACTGACTGGATCTAAACCTGATGTTGGTTCATCTAAAATCAATAATTCAGCGTGATGAGAAAGGGCAATGGCCACTGAGTATTTAACTTTCATACCACTGCTGAGTTGTTCGAGTTTCTTATCAATATTGAGATTAAATAACTTACAGACTTCTTCAAACTTTTGTTCATCAAAGTTCTTATAGAATCTCTTTGTGACATTCATTAGTTGTCTGATGGTTTTATTTGGATAATAGTTAAGTTCACTTAATGCAAAACCAATTCTTTGTTTGTTTTCTAATTCGTTTTCGGTCATATCTGTCCCAAAAGCTTCAACCTTACCACTTTCAAAGTGGATGAGGTTCATGATGCACTTTAAGGTTGTGGTTTTACCCGCCCCATTACGACCGATGAAGCCCATGATTTGGCCTGGTTCAATGGAAAAAGAAACATCTTTTAAAGAAAAGGTTGGGTATTTTTTATTAACGTTTTCTAGTCTTAAAACATCGTTCATTTCTTGTTACCCTCCATGAATTCATAAAAAATGTCCGCTTTCATTAAAGCAAGACCTTTTTCCTTATCACCAAGGACCATTATAGTCTCGCCCACTTTAATGTCAAACATTTCACGAGCTTCTTTAGGTAAAGTAATTTGGCCTTTTGGACCAACTTTGACAGAAACGATGAATCTATCTTTTTGTTCTTTCATAATTTCTTACCTTTCTTACTTTTCTTACCATATTATAGAGAGATAACCAGTTATAGTCAAATAAAAAGGACCAGTTTTCACTAGTCCATATCTTCTTCAATCGTTTCTAATAGGAAGCTTACCGGCCTAAAGCCATCATTGCACGATATCATGGCTGACTTCTCGTTTTTCATCCAGCCATCATAGAAGTTACCACCACCATTAGCGAGTTCTTTAACAAATGGATATACGCTATCCCACGCACTATCACAAAAGCCTTCAGGACGTTGAGCGTCAACACTAATGAATACTTGATTGAGCTTCATCATACAAGCGTGTTCAATGGGGTTTTCGTATTCAGCGATTAAATCATCATATCGCGCGATTCTTTTAACGGTGATTTTAACTTTTTTCATATACCTTATTATATAAAAATAAAACAGCCCTGATAAAGAGCTGTATTAATCTAGCTGGTCGGGACGACAGGATTTGAACCTGCGGCCTTCAGTTCCCAAAACTGACGCGATACCAAGCTACGCTACGTCCCGATAATGGCGCGCCTGACAAGAATCGAACTCGTAACCTCCTGGTTCGTAGCCAGACACTCTATCCAGTTGAGCTACAGGCGCACATTGTGCAAGATGATGGAGGTTCCTACCGGATTCGGACCGATGATCATTGAGTTGCAGTCAATTGCCTTACCAACTTGGCTAAGGAACCATTCTTGCAGCGAATTGTATTATATCACTCACTATGTAATAGTAGCAAGTTTATTTTTTAAAAGTTTTTATAGAAGATTTATTAAATAAAAACACCCCTAGTTTACTAGAGGTGTTTGTTAATTTTGCTAGTTATTAACCGATAGCCACTCTGTTCCACATTTCTTCGACTTTGGTTTGTTGATCACCAAAATCTTTCATAATGCAGCAGCGTTTTAACATTTCTTCGGTTGGATATTGAGCGTCGAATTGACGACCTTTTTCGCTTGTAGGAATGCTGATTTTAGCATCGCCTTCAATGGAATCACCGAAATAGAAACTTAAATCGACTTCGTAAACATCGGTTTCTTCATCATCGGCAGCATACCATTCATTAATCATTTCCCAAATGTCATCACCGACGATTGGGGAAGTATAACCGACTTCATCCATACATAACGCAGCGTTATCTGGACGGGAGATGAAGTTAACGAATTCTTCGGCTAATTCTTTGTTGGCGCCTTTTGGCATACACCAACCATCGAACCAAACGTTAGAACCTTCTTTTGGAAGGGCATAGTTTAAGGTCTTTGGGTTTTTAGCGGATTCCGCACTGTCCATAGAGAAGACAGAGTCACCACTCCAAGCTAAGTTAGCGTGATAGACGCCTCTAACGATATCGTCTTTACCTTCATCGATTTCTAAACCGTAAACTGTAGTATCTTTAGCTTGCTTTAAAGCGGCTTCTACTTTTTCGATTGTTTCATCTCTACAATCGTTAAAAATGGCACTTAATTTTTCGTTGAAGTCTGGAGCTGTATCATCTAAAGCGGCGATTTCATCTTTATAGACGTGGAAGATTGCGGTCACATATGTATCTCTCACGGAGTCTTTTAATGAGAATTGTTTATAGAATTTATCACCTTTTTGTTTACTGTTTGGATTCCATAAGGCTTCCCAAGTATTGATTTCATCTTCTTCGAAGTATTCTGGATCATAGGTGAAGCCCATTGTGCCCCAGAAATAAGGAACAGCATACTTTAAGAAGGAACTACCATCTTTTAAGGTTTCATTAGCGAATCTACCTCTGATGAATGGAGAACCATATTCATCCCAGTTCTTTAAAGATTCAGCGTATTCATCTTTAGCTTCATCATATGAGAATGGTTCTAATCTACCTTCATTAGCCATCTTTTGAATCATGTAATCAGATGGGCAAATTAAGTCCGCTTTAATGGAACCGTTTTTGATTTGCTTATACATTTCTTCGTTGGTGGAGAATGTTTCATAAGCGACGGAAATTTGTTCACCATCATGTTGTTCAGCATAATAGGCAACGAATTTTTCCACGATACTGTCGTCTGTGATTTTTCCATCGTCTTCTGTGCCAAGATAGATATAGTCTTCCCAGTTATAGATAACTAAGTCATAGTGCTTGCCGCAAGCAGTTAATGATGATAAACAGGCGATTGCAAGAGCAGGAGCTCCTAATAACATTAATTTTTTACGCATTTTTGTTTTTCTCCTTTTTCAATTGTTTTTTAGCATTTTGGCTACTCTTTATATTCATAACGACCATCACTACGAGAATAAGAGCGAATAGGATTGCCGTGAATGCCCTGAGTTGGGTTGGAAGGCCACTACGTTTAGTGGCGGCGTCAACATAAGTGGAAATGGTATCGAATCCACCATGGGTTGGCTTTGTAAAGGCGGTGATGATGTAATCATCCAATGATAAGGTGATGGAGAGCATGAAGCCAGAAAGGATACCTGGAACGATATCTGGAATAATGACTTTCCATAACGCTTGTGTCTGTGTGGCGCCTAAGTCCATCGCCGCTTCATATAACGATGGATCCATTTGTTCTAGCTTTGGTGTGACCGATAAGAGAACATATGGAATCGATAGAACGACGTGCCCTATCACTAAGGTTAAGAAGCTACGTGGCATAAACTGCGCACAGATGACGAATAAGATACATAGGGAGACCGCAGTGACGATTTCCGCATTGACGATTGGGATTTGGGTGACAAAGTCTAAGACGTTCTTCATCCATTTCTTTCTTAAGTAGTAGATACCAATAGCGCCTAATGTACCTAAGACTGTAGAGATAGAGGCCGCTGTTAAGGCCACTAACGCTGTATTTTTCGCGGCGTCCCAAATGTTTCGAGCAATTTGGTTACCACTATAATCGAATAACGTGATGTAGTTATCGAAGCTGAATCCACCCCAGATACCAGTGGTTTTACTCGTTGTAAACGAATAAACGGTGATATAAACAAGAGGAGCATACATTAATAAGAGAACGAAGTAGATGAATACTTGAGCGAAAATCTTTTTAAGTTTTTCGTTAGTTCTCTTTCTTTGAAGGGCACGGTTGGTTTGTTCAACGGATAATACTTTTTCCATTACCAGATACCTGCCTTTCTGGTCTCGTCTTTCTTATCGAAGTTCTTCTCAATAATAAGTGAGATACCGATAATCATTAACATGACTAAGGAGAGGACGCTACCGATGTGTTCACCGACATCACTGGAGCTGGTTAAGAACCAGTATTCAATGATATTACCAATAATTTTGGTGGTGTTTTCGGACATTTTATTCGCAATGACGTAAGAGGACATGGTTGGCATGAAGGTCATCATACATGCGGAGACAATGCCTGGAACGGTCATTGGGATAATTGTTTTAATGAAGACTTGGGCTGGATTAGCACCTAAGTCTGCAGCGGCTTCGATTTGATTCTTATCCATCTTTAACATTTGGTTATATAAAGGAAGGATCGCGAATGGCAAATAGTCATAGACCATACCAATGACGATAGCGGCATATGGGAATGTCGCTGTGATATCAAAGCCGAATAATGATTTAGTGACAAAGTTCACTAAGGCTTTTAAACCAATGGTACGAATAACGAAGTTGATCCACATTGGTAGTAAGAAGATATAAACAAGAACTTTGTTCTTATTGTATTTTTTGTTACTTAATAAATAAGCAATTGGATAAGCAATTAATAAGCAGATCACTGTGGTAATAGCCGCAATGGCGAATGTCATACCGATGACTTTCCAGTTCTCTGCGCTGGTGAAGACTGTGCCCCAGTTAGAGAAGGAGAAATGACCATCAGTATCAGTAAAGGCATAGTAGAAAATGAGCGCTAATGGGAAAACAACGAAAAGCGCCATAAAGATAGCGTATGGCATGCATAAGCTACCTCTAAAGTTAAATCTACGACGTTTCTTAACGGCTTCGGCCATTTTTACTTCTTAGCTCCTTTACGAGAAAGATTGATCTTGGATTGATCAATGATGACACTGACTGAATCGTTTTCGTTCCATAAATCTGGACTATTTAAGATAAAGTCTTCTTCATCTTCGGTTCTGACCATAATTTCATAATGGTCACCTAAGTAGATTAAAGAGATGATGTTACCGTGGATATCACTGGCATCTGGATCATCGGAGATGGTAATTGCTTCGAATGGAACTTCGACATTGATTTCCATATCGGTGCAATCGATTTCACTACCTTTTTCATCAACAAGCACTTCATCTTCATTGATTTTGGCACCTGGGAATAAAGGTAAAATATCAACATCAAATTCAGCATTAGCGAATTCGACTTTGTAATCTTTGGTGATATAGCCATCGTAGAAGTTAGAAACGAATGGCTTTTTCATAATTTGAATATTAACTGGTTCAACGTCTAAACTGACGGTTGTGCCTTCGTTAAGTTCAGCGGTTGACTGCACTATTACTTCGGCTTTACCGACGTTGATGATGTACTCATAATGCATACCTTTGAAGATCTTGCTTGAGACAACACCATCGACAATTCCCTTACCCGCCTTGCCTAAAATGAAGTCTTCTGGTCTCACGACGACGTCAACTTTTTCATTAACTGGGAATTTACCAAAGTCAACTGGATCAGCATTCCAATACTTATTTAAGAATCTGACTTTGTTGTCTTTAGCCATTGTGCCGGTATAGATGTTAGATTCGCCAATGAAGTCAGCAACGAAAGCGTTGTTTGGTTCATCATAGATTTCTTTTGGTTTGCCGACTTGTTGGATTTCACCATCGTTCATGACGACGATTGTATCAGACATAGTTAAAGCTTCTTCTTGGTCGTGGGTGACATATATGAAGGTGATGCCTAATTTCTTATGCATCGCTTTAAGTTCGAGTTGCATTTCTTTTCTCATCTTAAGATCGAGAGCGCCTAAAGGTTCATCGAGTAAGAGGATTTCTGGTTCATTGACAATCGCTCTTGCAATAGCAATTCTTTGTTGTTGACCACCAGAAAGTGTGGAGATGTCTCTCTTTTCAAAACCTTCAAGGTCAACAATCTTTAAAGCGGATTTAACTTTTTCTTCGATTTCCTTTTTAGTGAAATGACGGAATCTTGTTTCTGTTTTAGAAGGATTAGCTTTTAATTCAGCGTTTTCCTTTTGTAATTTTTCAATGGTTTTAGCAATTTCTTTTTTGTCATCTTCGCCTAAACCGGTGCTACTCTTTTTAAGTTTATAGTTAAGGTCACTAATAGCTTTGTTAATAGCATCGACTTTTTCTTTATCGACGACGCTGACATCATAAGGAATCTTTTTGAGCTTTAAGCCAAAGGCGATGTTGTTATAAATATTGAGGTGTGCGAAAAGAGCGTATCTTTGGAAGACAGTGTTGATTGGTCTTTTATATGGAGGGAGAAGAGAAATATCTTGTCCGTTTAATAAAATGACACCACTTGTTGGGAGTTCAAAACCCGCGATCATACGGAGTGTGGTTGTCTTACCACAGCCAGAAGGTCCGAGGAATGTGACAAACTCACCTTTTGTAATATCCAAATTGAAGTTTTCGACGACTGTTGTGCCATCGAAGACCTTGCACACATTTTGTAATGAGATAATTACGTTTTCTTTCTCCATAACTATACCCACCTTTCGCTCATATTTTTCCTTGTGAAAAAATCACGCAAAAAATATATATAAAATTGAATGAAAAAACAAACAATTTTTTTAAGAAATTTTTCGAAATCGGTTTTTCAAAAAGTTTGATTTTAATTTTTACTCGATATAGTCAATACTTTTTGTTATTTTCTTTTTTCAAAAAAACACGCATTTTTTTCGACATTTTTAACCTCATTTTTTATGCATTTTTTTGAACGCAAAAATTTAAGCGATTTTTTGATCGATTTTTTGATGCTTTTTTTGCCTATTTTTTGAGGGACTTACGCATACGCTTGCGTACATATCATCTTTTGTTTATAATGTTGGCACAAATATGAAGAAAAAGATCGTTTTAAGTTTAATAGCGCCACTACTTTTTGCCTCATTAATTAGTTGCAATAGCGATAAAGAAAAAGTTCATTTGACTTATGGTACTGAAATGCAAGAAACTCTTTTCACCATAAAAGAACTCACTAATGATGAGCTATTAAATAAGGCAAAAGATGAAAAAGAAGTCTTCTTACTTGCGGTCTATCAAGGTGAATACAGCGAAGATTGTATGTGCTGGGCCACTTTTGAAAATGTCATCGTTAACTACATGAATCTATTCAATCGTTTAGTATATGTTTATAATGCACAAAACCAGGATGATTCTTTAAAAGAATTAAAGATTGCTAAGTTAGATCAAAGCACACCATCCCTTTATATTTTTAATGGCGAAAAGAAACTCGCTAGTTTTTCATATAACAACGTCAAAGACAAAGCCATATTTGAAGATAAAAAAGCAAACACTATAAATGAAAGAGTAAATAAAGTCGTTGATAAACCATTGATGTACTATATTCATCCAGAACAAGTTGAACAAAGCGCAAAAGGAAACAATGATGGTTTCTTAGTTCTTTATATTAGAAATGGATGTGGCGATTGTAAGTATGTTTTACCAAATGTTATCATACCCTACATCTATTCACATAAATTAAATGTTGGTATTCGTATTGTGGATTTACAAAAACTATACGATGAGCAAAACAATGATGAAACAGGCGCTCTTCCTTATGATTCAATGAAAGACATCTGCCAATTATCAGAAATCGGTAATGAAACCTATGGTTATGGTAAAGGAGTTGTCCCAACAATCCAATATTATAAAGAAGGCAATTTAGCCGATGCTTCTGTTTTCTTTAATGATGAATTAGGTCAAAAAGAAGACGGCACATATTACGTTAGTAACTCATTTTATGCCGAAGAACGTTTAACCTCTTTAAAATACGTTAGTAATGTTGAGACCAAAGTCTTAAAAGGCCTCGTTATTCCAAGCGAAGACGTCATCACCACGAACTGGGGATATTCCTTCTGGGCACAAGAAAAAGCGGCGCAATATCATACGCCACTTCTCACTGCATTTTTAGATACTTATTGTAAATAATTTTTAAAGACTAAAGCGCCTTTATAATCTTTATACTTTTCTAAGTCTAATTCTTTATCAAGATATTCAATTTCTGGGAATAAAGCTTGGAACTTTTCAAACATATCTTCATCTGGATAACCAGATTTTTTATCTTTCATATAGTAATGCATAGGCACGACAATGCGTGGATTAATAATTTTACAAATCTCTTTTAACTCGCGTGGATTGATAGTGAAAAAGCCGTTAATTGGGGCTAGTAAAACATCACAATCTTTAAACATGATGATTTCATCTTCAGGAGGAACGCAACCCGTATCACCTAAATGCACCACTTTAAAACCATCAAGATCAAACATTCTAATTGAATTCATGCCGCGTTTTAAGCCACCTTCATGGTCATGTGGGACAACGGATCTCACAACTGGGACTACATTTGGTTTATCTTTGATAGCTACTAATTCAACAGCATTATGATCAAAATGAGTGTGAGAGCAAAAGACCTTATCCACCACTAATCCTTTTGGAAAACTTAAACCTGGAACTGAGTTTGGTTTATAAGGGTCAAGCACCACCTTATAACTACTAGATTCTAATAAAAAAGAAGCATGACCAAGATAGGTAATTTTATCCATATACACTTCCTCCAACTATCGTATTTAGTTTACATCATTTTCTCATAAACAGAGATTTTTTCTTTCTAATGTATAAAAATTGAATTTTTAGATAAAAAGTATTACCATAAAATTACATTTATAAAGGGAGAAAATAATTATGGCAAAAGTTAAAAAACCAGGTTTTTTCAAAGAATTCAAAGAATTCATCAATCGTGGTAATGCCTTTATGCTCGCTGTTGGCGTAGTTATTGGCGGTGCGTTCAGCGCAATCGTTAACGCTTTCGTTAACATCTTATTAAGCGTTGCTACATGGCCAGTCCCAGGTGGCTTAAAAGGTTTAGTTTCCGTTTTACCAGCTTTAACAGATGCTCAAAAGGGCGCTGCGTTCTTAGTTGATGGTGCAACAGTCAATTACCAATCTTTCACCATGGCTCAAGCCAATGAAAGAGTCATCCAATTCGCTGCTGCTCAAGGTAAAACCTTAGCCCTCGATGATGCTGACTTCATTCAATGGAAGAACTCCTTACTCGGTTTATATGACCAACACGGCACAACATTCACCTACAAAATGTCCGCCGTTATCGACTGGGGTGCTTTATTAACAGCCGTCATCAGCTTCATTATCATTGCTATCGTTCTCTTCATTATCGTTAAAGTTGTTAACACAGCTCAAAAGAAGAAAGCTGAACTCGAAGCAAAACAAAAAGAAGCTTATTACGAAAAGCATCCAGAAGAAAGACCAGTTCCACCAGAACCAGGCAAACCAGAACCAACCGAACTCGATTATCTCAAACGTATTGCTGA
>JBGUXN010000037.1:0-32070 GCA_045222195.1 Bacilli bacterium
CGAACACAGAAGTTAAGCACCGTAGTGGCGAAGATATCCGCAAGGACAAAATAGCGAGCCGCCGGGCTTTTTATTTTATGCGGATTATTGTATAATAATCACCACACGAGGTAATTTATGAAGATCAATCTCATTCCTATTTATTCATTCCTACATAAAAAGAATCAAGCCGTCTTAAAAGAAGATGTTTTATTTGTCGATGAAATAAATAACTACTTAATGGATGAAGATCTTCTTATTGCGGAGAACGCAAAAGACGCTATTTTTGATATCGTTTTAATCGGTTCAGGAGGCACTGAAAAACTCTTTTTAAACCGTTTAAAAGACTTAAAAGAACCTCTAGTTATTTTATCCACCAGTCGAAATAATTCACTCCCAGCCTGCTTAGAAATTAAGACCTATTTAGAAAATCATAATAAGCTTTGTTTCTTACTTAGCGGAGAAGAAGAACACATCGCAAATATGCTTAAACATATCGCTACAATCATGAATGCGTATCGCACGATTGTAGGTTCTAATTTAGGTATTATTGGTGGAGCCTCTTCCTGGCTTATTGCTTCTCCAGTTGATAAAAAAGAGATCTATAAAAACTTCAAAATCAATCTCGTTAAAATCAAGATGAGCGAACTTGATGCTTTCGTTGAGGAAACCGAAAAAGAAATGATCGATATGAAAGATGTTCCTCACGCTAACGAACTTATCAATAAATTTGATAATAAAGAAGTTTTGCATCAGGCTATTGTCTTTTATTTAGCGCTCAAAAAGCTCGTTAATAAATATAATTTAAAAGGGTTAACCATCCGTTGTTTTGATCTTTTAAAGAAATATCAGAACACAGCGTGTTTAGCCTTAGCCCTTCTCAATGAAGAAGGTATCACAGCGGGTTGTGAAGGTGATGTGCCAAGTTTAATCACAATGCATATTTTATATGCATTGACCGGTCGTTCTTCCTTCATGGCTAATCCTTCTAAATTCAATTATGAAGAACATACATTGTTATTAGCGCACTGCACTGTGCCACTTAATATGTGTGCGTCTTACTCCTTAGACACTCACTTTGAAAGTGGGTTAGGAATAGGCGTGCGCGGAGAACTACCTGAAGGCCGCATTACAATATGCAAAGTTGCACCTGATTATGCACTTGATAACTGTGTCTGCATCCCCGCTAACATCAAGGAATGTCCAAAGCTTCAAGGGTATTGCAGAACGCAAATTCTCGTCTCCTTAAACGAGGAAACATTACTCGATATCTTGAAGGCTAGCTTTGGTAATCATCTCATCATTAGTTATGGTGATGCCTATCAAGATTTCTTCCCTCTTCTCTCACTCTTACGAAAAGAGTAAAAATGTAAGAATTTATTGACTATTGTGCTTTGACAATAGTCTTTTTCTTTAGATTATTTGACAGAATTGCATTTACTATGTAAAATAAACACGCTTTATGGAAAAGAAAACAAAACCTGCCCCACAGGGCAATGTCGATATAAACGAAATTATCAAGGCCGTGAAGGAAAGTGCCTCTGCTTGCTATGGAGTCGTTGCCATCGCTGGTAAAGAAGACACATTACGTCCTGATAAGCAAATTAAGAAAGGAAAAAAAGAGGATGCGATCTATGTGAAGAAACTTCCTAATCGCACTTTTTCTGTTGACGTCTATCTTGTGCTTTCTAACGAAGTGAAAATTACTGAAACACTCGTGGAAGCCCAAAAAGTTGTCATGTATAACTTAAACAAAAAGTTCAATAAGAGCTGTGCTCAAGTTAACGTCTTCGGTGAAAAAATTCTCGCCTCTCACTAATAGCTATGAAAACTTTAAACGGACAATCTTTAAAGTCCCTATTTTTATCGGGGAGCAATAATTTATACAACCATTATCCAGAAGTCGATGCTTTAAACGTCTTCCCAGTCCCAGATGGTGATACTGGTATGAATATGAATTTAACTTTAACTTCTGGTAGTAAAGAAATTCAAAACCGTTCTGATGAATCCGCGGCGGAAATCGCTAAGGTTTTCTCTCGTGGTTTATTAATGGGCGCTAGAGGTAACTCTGGTGTTATTACATCTCAAATCTTTAGAGGTTTTTCTAAGGGTTTAGACGGCATTGAAGAAGTTAACGCTTTAGCGTTCTCTGCTGCGATGCAAAAGGGTGTTGAGGTGGCTTATAAAGCGGTTGTTAATCCAGTCGAAGGTACAATCCTCACCGTTATTAGAGAATCTTCTCAATATCTTGCTGATAATGTTAAAGAAGGTATGAGCATTGAAAAATGCTTAGACTTAATGCTTCAAGAAGCCAGAGAATCTCTTAAGAGAACCCCAGAATTATTACCAGTCTTAAAAGAAGCTGGCGTTATCGATTCTGGTGGTGCTGGTTTAATCAGAATCTTAGAAGGTATGAGAATTGCCGCTGGTGGTGACTTCGTGGAAAGAAGTGCAGCTACCGCTACAGAATCTGCAACTAACGAAGGTGACGATGAAGAAGCCTATTTATTAGAATTCAAAGTCAAACTCAATCCTGAAAAGAAACAATTCAATGAAAATAGATTCGCTAATGTTTTAGGTACAAATGGTACCGATTTAGTGGTCAACGTTAACGAAGATATCGTTAAAGTTCATATTAGAGCGTTAAATCCTGGTGATATCATCAACTACGCGCAAAGATACGGGGAACTATTAAACTTCAAACTTGTCAATCTCCATATTGGTGAAGTTCTTCCAGAAGATGATGAAGAAGAACCAGCCAAAGAAAAAGTTGAATATGCGATGATCGGTGTCAGTGCTGGCCAAGGTATTGAAGATTTCTTCAAAGATATCGGTATTTCCGTCGTCGTTAAAGGTGGTCAAACCATGAACCCATCTAGTGAAGACTTTGTCTCTGCGATTAAAAAGGCCAACGCTCATAACGTCTTCATCTTCCCAAATAACTCCAATATCGTGATGGCGGCTTCTCAAGCCTCCGAAATGGTGGAAGATGCTGATACCAACGTTTACGTCATTCCAAGCAAGACAATTCCTCAAGGAATTAGCTCCGCGATTATGTTTAATCCAGAAGCTGATCCAGAAGAAAACTTCCGCTCTATGAAAGCGGCCTTAAAGAACGTTAAATCTGGTGAAGTCACGTTCTCAATTAGAGACACTGAATTCAATGGCTTAAAAGTCAAGAAAGATGACTTCATTGGTATCTATGAAAAAGACATCGTCGTTGATAACCCAGATAAGATTGAAACATTAATGATCTTATTAGATAAGATGATTGATGATGAATCTAGCATCATTACCATCCTCGTTGGTCAAGATATCGATGAAGAAACCATGAATAATGTCGCCGCTCAAATTAGAGAAAAATACAGCGATTTAGACTTAGACATTCGCTCTGGTGGCCAACCAGTTTATAGCTTCTTAATCGGTGTTGAATAGAAATAGAATTAAGTATAAAAAGACCGCTTAATTAAAAGTGGTCTTTTATTTTGCCTAAATAGTGTTAATCTATAAGTGACAAATTTCATAAGTGAAAGGAAACATTTTATGAATAATAAACTAAAACTTATTTTTGGTTTGAGTACAGTTGCTCTTTTGTCTTTAACTTCCTGTGGTGACAAAGGACCAAAATCTCCAATTGATGGCATGGAATCGCTAGATCCAGAAATCGTGGAAGCAGTTTCTGATAAGATTGCTGTTATTAATCCAGATGCTATCTATGGTAACGTCTATCTTCCAGAAGAAATGGATGGTTATAAAATCGTCTGGGAAAGCAGTGACAAAGATATCATCTTAACAAAATGGTATGGAGATTGCGCTCCTGGTTTAGTGGAAAGACCAAACAAAGATACCGATGTTGAATTAACAGCCTACATTATCGATCAAAAGAATAATAAAGGTGCCAGAATGGAACAAACAGTGACCGTTAAAGGTTTACCATATTCTCTTGAAGATGAAGATTACGAAGCTTATTTATTCACTCACTTCATTGGTGAAGGTACTGGTAAAACTGAAAATGGTGTCAGAATCGCCACAGGCGAACAAATGTTTTTTGCTCTCGCTGATGTTGGTCAAGGCTTACACTTCAAAGATATGAATGGCTCCACAATGAGCAATCCAAAACCAGTTTTAACAAGTGAAGTTGGTGAAAGAGGCGTGAGAGACCCATTCATGCTTCGCTCCCCAGATGGCGATACATTCTATTTAATTGCCACTGACTTATCAGTCTATACAAGAGGTGGTTGGAACAACAACGCTGGTCAAGCCACTAAAACAGGTAGTCACTCCATTATCCTTTGGGAGTCTCACGATTTAGTCAACTGGACCGAAGGTAGACAAATCCCAGTCGCAAGAGAAGATGCCGGTATGGCCTGGGCCCCAGAAATGATCTACTCTGAAGAAACTGGTGACTATTACATCTTCTTCTCTTCCACAATTCTTGATGATTATTCTAAAGGCACAAGCGCCAATATCATTTGGAGAGACTGTGTTTACTACACAACCACAAGAGATTTCAAACACTTTAGTGAAACTAAACGTTTCATTCCAGGTACTGATTATCAAGAAAATATCACATCCAGAAATGAATCTGAAAGCCAAGCTCAAAATAACGACCAAAGAAAAGTTATCGATGGTTCCGTGATGAAGATTGGTGATTACTATTACAGTGCTTGTAAAGATGGTGGCAACAATGAAGATGGTGGTGGCATCAGAATTATGAAAACCGAATCCTTACTTCCAGAAGTTGACGATAACGACGAAGAATACATCGCCTGGGAATTCGTCCAAAACTTAGCGGACGTTGGTTTCCAAGCTGAAGGCAGAAACGCTGACAACAAATGTTTAGAAGGTCCAGAATGGTTCTTCCTCAATCAAGCTGATAGAGAAGACCCAGACGTTCCAGAAATCGGTTTAATGGCCGACTTCTACGCCAATACAAGTATTGGTTACATCCCATGGGCCACAACTGATGTCGAAGATATCAATAACGCCAATCACAGCTGGAGAAAACTTGAATCCGGTACTGGTGAAGGTAAATTCTCTTGGGATTCTCAAACAAAGAGACATGGCACAATCTTAAGAATTACTGCGGAAGAAGCAGAAAGACTTAAAGAAGCCTTCCCAATTGCTTAATGCCTATTCAATCAAAAAATAAGTGCGCGCTCTAAAAAAGCGCGTATTATTATTTTATAGAAATTCAAGGGGAGGTGCACAATGAACAAAATAGTAAAGTTAATCCCTATCTTAATTACCCCGTTATTATTAAATAGCTGTGGCAATTCTGAAACTTACGATTTTAAAAAGCCATCATCAACCGAAGTAGATTCTTTGACGATCCCTTTACAAGATGGATCAATCTTGAATGTTGACAAAGATACCGATTTTAATTCTTTTAGCCAACTAAAAAACCATATTTATAATCAACTTAATTGCGATATCTCTTTAAATGTTTCTTTTGAAACAGACAATGAATATGAGGTCAAATGTCAAGTAAGAAACACAAATAAAGATGATAAACACGGTTACTATAAGACTGTTGAAAGCAAAGGCGTCGTATATAAAGAAGCCTCTTATTCTTCTGATGCCATGCCATATGCTGGGTTTAGTTATTATAAAAAAGGCAAAGATTATCTTGCTTTAAATGGACAAGTTATTTCTGATAGTGAAGCGGAAATAGTTAATCAGTCCAAAGGTAAAACTATCGTTTATGGAGATCCTGATTATGAACCTGGTACTTATACCAAGGAGGGCATTCCTTCAATCCCTTCTGATGTTAATGAGGATGATGGCTTATTAGGTATTAGCATCTTTAATAACGCTATTCGCGACTATGATTGCTATCATTCTACTTCTCTACTCAATATCCGTTCTAATAGTGTACCAGCAAGATCGTTCAAGATGACAAAAGATTACCTAATTTTAGAAGTACATAATCCAAGTGGTTTATTCAACCTTGGTGTTGTTGTTGGCAGCGATGTAGAATTTATGGTCGCTCAAGCCGAAGCGGCTGATTGTTATACTGATACCACCCTTTATTATGATGTTAATGATGGAGAGCTCGCCTATTGCGAAGCAAAATTCAAAACCAATAATCTTTCAGCGGTTTATCGTAGCCGTATAATTGAGGGCTGTCTTATTATGAAAACTAAAAAAGAATCAAATGAAGGCTATGACAAGTTTATGAAAGTCCGCAAGGAAGTTATGACCTCACAAAACAAGTCTAATTAACGATTGATTTTAATTCTTTCTTCCCCTAATTCGCTAGTTACTAGGAACGATATTTCTTTACTTCCTTCATCGTATTCAAATATCGCCATGCCTTTGGCGTGATAGGTTTGGATTTTGCTTTCTAAATAACCGACTTTGTTATAGGAAGCACTGTTACCTAATCTTAATAACTTGCCACCTTTAACTTCGCTAATTTCGATGTTCTTTTCTTTGTGGATATTGGCGTTACCTTCTTCGTCCGCAAAAGAGAAATGGACATAGGCAAATCTATCTTCTTCTGGATATTCTTCTTTATAGTATCTAAGTTTGATATTTGCCGAGGCTGTCTTTAGACACACTTCGTCTAAAGCATTACCTTTTAAGTCTTTAGCGACCGCTTTAATGGTGCCTGCCTTATATTTTCCGTTGAATTTAATAAAACACTTCTTAGGGTCGATTTTGCCTCTTTTTATGAGTTTGTCGTTTTGATAGAACTCAACGATAGGCGCACGAGAATAAATATAGAATGTGCATTTTCTATTTTCTTCTCCTGGATATGAGTAGCATTTAATTGCGTGATTAAATCTCCACGCTGCTTTTTTACATTTGCATCTAATGTCGTAAGGAGAAACTACGCCAATATCAATAATCTTTTTATTATAAACAACTTGGGTATAATCACCTTCACTGGTGGTATCACCTAAGATATCTTTTCTACCGCCATCATCAGTTAACCAACCTGATCTATCTTTTAAGAATTCAAATTCTTTTTGATTAAGTTCAGCGGAAAAACCGGCTTCACCAACATAATCTAAAGCTGTCCAAACAAAGTCACCGATAACACGCGGAATTTGATGAGCTAATTCATAGAAGAGTGCAGCGTCAGACACAAATGTTTCGGTACCGCATATAAATCTATTTGGATATTTTTTAGCGTCTTTTTTATAACGGAGGATACCATAGTTATAGCCAGCGACATCCATATTAGCGAATGCCCCTCTTGTATTTTTATCTACGATATGAAGCCTAGCGCCTCTTTTCATAAAATCAGCACCCATCATATTACCGATGGTGTTAAAGATATCAGAGCTACCTTCAACTTTTGGTTTAGCTTTATAATCGTTTTCTGATTTTTTGTCTGAATAAGTAGCAAATGGGGTATGAGCCATGCCATTAAAGAAGACATTGATACCACATGTTGTAAGTCTAGAACTATCAAGTTTGTGCAATAAATCATTCATCTTGCCTTGTAGTTCAATACCTCTTTTTTCACTCGTTTCACTAACTTCATTACCAGTCGAATAGAAGATAACAGAAGGATGAGAATAATCTTTTTCTACGATATCAAATAAATCTTGTTCATAGTTAGCTTCCATATAGTTGGAATAATCAAATTTTGTTTTATGGATGTACCATGAATCACAATATTCATCCATCACATATAAACCTAGTTCATCACAAGCATCTAAGAAGTCTTTAACGATAGGGTTATGGGCGCTTCTAACAGCGTTATAACCGAGTTCTTTGATTTGTCTCACTTTACGATATTCAACTTCGCGATAAGTTTCAGCGCCTAATAGGGCGTTATCACTATGAATACAAGCACCATAAAGAATAGTTTTTTGACCATTGATTAACAAACCTTGTTCTTTATTAAGTTCAATACCTCTAATACCAAACCTTAATGATTCTTCTTGTTCGTCAATTTTAATCTTAGCGGTATATAAATATGGGTTTTCTACATCCCATAATTGAGCCTTATCAATAATTAATTCATCGTTAATTTCAGATGAATGATATTGTTTCTCTAACACTTTAGTGTTATCTTTATCAAATAATTCTAAAACTAAGTCAGTTTCTTCAGTTAATTTAGCCTTAAATTCAATCTTGCCTAATTTGTAGTCAAGAGTGTTGATTTTAAAAGACCAAGGAATGATATGAATTTTTGGTAAAACATGCAAATGAACATTACGGTAAATACCCGCTCCAGAATACCATCTAGAGTTAGGTTGATCAGAATTATGGGCAAGGACTTTGATTAAGTTATCACCATCTTTTAAATAATCAGTAATATTAATAACAAAACCAATATAACCATATTCTCTTTCATAAACTTGTTGGTCGTTAACAAAAACTACTGGATGGTGGTAAACACCTTCAAATTCTAGATAGAAAACATTATCTTTCTTTTCGACATTAATTATTTTTTCATAGCCATAGTCGTCGCCTTTAAAGAATGAGACTTTATCTCCCCCTAAATGAGAGATATCTCTTGGTTCTCTTAACATTGCGTCATATGGCAAATCTACATTTATTCTTTCTTCAGGTTTATTTAGACGATAAAAAGTCCAATTTTTGTTAATGTTCATAATCTCATCTCACCAAGTATAATTTAAGGGAAAATTGCGTATATAGCAATTTAAAAAGAAATTAAGTGCTTTTTTGTTTTTAATTAGTGATAATTAATCTATGGATAAACTCACTAAGTCTCCACGTCTTAATTATTTACTTGGTCAAATGGGTATTTTTACCCCATATGATGTTATTAACCATCTTCCCAGAAGATACGAAGATTTTTCCTATACAGAAGATAAGGATTTAAAAGACAAACAAAGAGTGGTGCTTCTTGGCAAAATCATATCCGTTCCTAAGAATGTCAACGCGCGTGGCATCAATGTTTTAACATTTGATTTTATGAGTAGAGGACGCCGCTACTTCAAGGTCGTTTTCTTCAATCAACCTTACCTATCTAAAACGTTGAAAATTGATGAAGAATACTCTCTCGTTGGTTCCTTTAATTTGAAGAGAAATGAAATTGATGGCATGCGTATTTATAAAGGTGAGATACCTTATGACGAGAGGTTAAAACCAATCTATAGTTTACCTTCTGGATACGAGAATCATTTGTATGCTTCTTTGGCCAAAAAATGTTTGAGCCAAGTGCAAGGTCAAATCTTTACAACGATACCTTATGATTATTTAAATAAATATCGTTTAGTTAATAAAGAAGTGGCTTTAAACTGGGCTCATAATCCAAAAAGCCCAGAAGAGATCCGTCAAGCCTTAAGACATTTAAAATATGAAGAAGCTTTACTCTTCTCTATTAAAAACCAACTCATCCGTGAATCTAATAAATCATTAACTAAAATCAAAAAAGAACCGATTGGTTTAGATATATGTCAGCCGTTTTTAGATACGCTTCCCTATAAATTAACAAAAGATCAAGAAGAAGCAAGTCGCGAAATCATTGAGGATATGAATCAAAACTCCTTGATGTATCGTTTGCTTCAAGGTGATGTCGGAACTGGTAAAACTTTAGTCTCTTTTGTGGCGTTATTCGCTAATCATTTAAGAGGAGATCAAGGTGCTTTAATGGCGCCTACCGACGCTTTAGCAAGACAGCATTACGCTAACGCATGTAAGATCTTTGCAGGCACTAAACTTAAGATTGCTCTACTTTTAGGTTCAACGCCACTAGCGGAAAAACGTCAAATCAAAGACGACTTAAAAGAAGGTTATATTGATATCATTATTGGAACCCATGCTTTGTTCTCTAAAGATGTCATTTATTCTTCCCTTGGTTTAGTCATAATTGATGAGCAACACAGATTCGGTGTTAACCAAAGAATCGCTTTAGCGAGTAAGGGTGATCATGCTGATTTATTAATGATGTCAGCCACTCCAATTCCTCGTAGTTTAGCTTTATCAATTTATGGTGATTTAGATATCTCCACTTTATATACATTCCCATCCACTAAAAGAGATGTAAAAACTTTTATTTGCGACACTGATGATAAAGTCATCTTTGAAACAGTGGACGAAGCTTTAGCCAATGATAAGCAAGTCTATGTAATCGCTCCATTAATTGACTTTAGTGAAAACGGCAAGTTCTCTGTGGAACAATTATTCGCTAGATATGCATTAAGATATAAAGCTAAAGTGGGCTTACTACATGGCAAAATGAAGCAAGAAGAAAAAGAAGATGTTTTAAATAAGTTCTATAACGGTGATATTAAAGTCTTAGTCAGTACACAAGTCGTGGAAGTTGGTATTGATGTAAAGAACGCTAATACGATGGTTATTTATGACGCCACTAACTTTGGTTTAGCCTCTCTCCATCAATTAAGAGGACGTATTGGTCGAGATGGTTCTAAGAGTACATGTATTTTAGCCACTAATGAAGAAGATAAAGATAAATTAGATATCTTAACAAGAAGCGAAGATGGCTTTGCCATCGCTGAAGAAGATATGAAACAAAGAGGCCCAGGCGAACTCGCTGGTGTTAAACAATCTGGTATTCCTGATTTTAACTTCTTAAATATCGTTGATGACTATAAGATTTTCGTTGTCGCTAAAGATGACGCTAAAGAGATACTTAAAAACAAAGATAACAAGAATTATCAATGGCTCATTAAACGCGCTACTAGTTTAATTAACCAAGAAGATATTAAAAGAGCCTAATCAAAGAGAGTAAAGCAATCATTTATAATTGCTTGCTTCGTTTTGTAATATATTTTTTTGTTTTGCCTGCGCTTATACACATGATACAATAGTGACTCGAGGTAAATAATTATGAAAATTGCGGTAGATGCCATGGGTGGCGATAATGGTTCTAAACCAATCATTGAAGCCATCAAGGAATTTAAAAAAGAAAACCAAGATGTTGAAATAGTTGTTTTTGGAAAAGAAGAAGAACTATTTGAATTATCTTCCATCGCTAGAATTGTCAATGCTCCAGAAGTCGTTCCTATGGAAGCGGGGGCATTAGAAGTTTTAAGGATGAAAAACTCTTCCATGTGCAAAGCCATTAGCACAATGAAAGAAGAAAACTATGACGCGGTTGTTTCGTGCGGATCAACCGGTGGCTTTTTAAGCGCCGCCACTTTAATTTTAAAAACCATTCCAGGAGTGAAACGTTCCGCTTTAGTAACAGCTTTCCCAACCAAAATTAAAGGCAAGAAAGTCGTGGTCTTAGATGTCGGTGCGAATAACGAAAATAACGCCGAAGAATTAGTGCAATTTGCCCATATGGGTAAAGCCTATAATCAAGCCTTATTTAATACGGAAAATCCAAAAACTTACTTACTAAGTAATGGTGCGGAAGATCATAAGGGTTCACCAATTGTTAAAGAAGCCAATAAACTCTTAAAAGAAAAGAACTTCGAAGGCTTCATGGGTAATATGGAAGCTAGAGATGTTTTAAATGGTGACGCTGACATTTTAGTGGCCGATGGTTTCTCTGGTAACGTCTTACTTAAAGGTATGGAAGGTTTAGCGAAAATGTTTAGTAGCATGATTAAGTCTGCGTTCAAGAAAAACTTATGGACCAAACTCGGTTACTTACATGTTAAAGGTGGCTTTGATAACATCTCTGAAACAATGGATTATAAATCCACTGGTGGCGCGATGCTTTTAGGTATTAACGGGGTTGTCGTTAAAGCACATGGTAACTCTGATGCTTATTCATTTAAGAGTGCCCTTAAAGTCGCTAAACAAATGGTTTCTTATAACGTAGTTAATAAGATTAAGGAGGCTTTAAACAATGAGCAATAAGTTAAATAACCTCCTTAAGAGTTTTAACATCTCTTATAAAAACATCGCTATTTATGAGCAAGCTTTAACCCATCCTTCATATAATGGCGACGCTAATACAAAGCACCAAGACTATGAAAAATTAGAATTCATGGGCGATGCAGTTTTAAACTTTGTAACCGCTGATCTAGTTTATAAGAATAGACCAGAGATGTCTGAAGGTAACTTAACTAAATTAAGAAGTGTTTTAGTGTCTACTAAGCCACTTGCGGCCTACGCTAGAAAAATTAAACTTCACGAATATATTCGTATTGGTCATTCCATTACTTTAGAGCAAGTTAAAACAAGCGATAAGATTTTAGAAAATGTTTTCGAATCTTTAGTGGGCGCTATCTATTTAGATGCTGGTATGAAACCAGCTTATAGACTTATTTCTTCTCTTCTTATAGAAGATATCAAGAATTATGATGTCGATGATTTAACTGACTATAAATCAAAACTCCAAGAAGAAATCCAAGCCGAACATCGTGACGCTGTCCAATATGTGACCATTGAAACAAGCGGTCCTGCTCATGATAGAACTTTTAAAGTCCAAGTTTTATTCAACGGTATCGTTTTAGGTGTTGGTGAAGGAAAGAGCAAAAAGAAAGCCGAAGAAATGGCGGCAAAAAGCGCATTAAGTAAAAGGAGTGTTCTCTAATGGGTCTCATTGCTTTTCTCAAAGAGAAATTCTCTAAAAAAGATAAAAAAGTTGATAAATATCAAGAAGGTCTAGCTAAATCTAGAAAGAACTTTTCTAGTAAACTTAATAGCCTTTCTGAAAGATATAAAACCGTTAACCAAGATTACTTTGATGAATTAGAACAAATCCTAATTGAAAGTGACGCTGGTATTCAGTTCACTCTTAATGTCATTGAAGAAGTCTTAAATCAAAGTAAAAGAGACCACATCACTGACCCTAAACAAATCAATGAAATTCTCGTTGATAAAATGTTCGTGGGCTATGCCGAAAAAGGCGACATTCAAAATGACATCGTCTTTGCAAAAGACGGCCCTACAGTTTTACTCGTAGTAGGAGTTAATGGTGTTGGTAAAACCACAACAATCGCTAAACTAGCGTATCGCTATATTAACCAAGGCAAAAAAGTTCTTCTCGTGGCTGCGGATACATTCCGCGCGGGCGCAGTTGAGCAATTAACCACATGGGCCCAAAGATTAGGCATTGGTATTGTGACCGGTAAACCAGAATCTGATCCTGCATCAGTGGCCTATGATGGCGTTAAAAAAGCTAAAGAAGATAACATTGATTTAGTGATCGTTGATACTGCTGGTAGATTACAAACTAAAAACAATTTAATGCTTGAACTTGGCAAGATTAAACGTGTGATGGGTAAAGAGATTCCTGATGCTCCACATGAAACATTCTTAATCATCGATGCCACAACTGGACAAAACGGTGTTGTTCAGGCTAAAGCCTTTAAAGAAGTGACTGATTTATCAGGTATAGTAATTACTAAAATGGATGGAACATCCAAAGGTGGTATTATCCTTGCCATTAGAGATGAATTAGGTGTCCCAGTTAGATTCATCGGTTTAGGGGAAAAGATGGATGACTTAGAGGAATTTGATTTAGATAAATACCTCTATGGTTTGTGCGTGGAGAATGAATAATGGATCAAATTAAAAAGACTGTTAGATATAACTCTTTGCTCCATATTTATGGTTCTCTTTTATCTAAGACCCAATATGCTTTCGCGGATGCTTATTTCAGCTATGATTTATCTCTTAGTGAAATCGCGGAAGCGCATGGTGTTTCTAGAAGCGCTGTCGAAGACGCGATTAAAAAAGCTCTTAAGAAATTAGACGAATACGAAAAGAACCTCAAAGTCTTAAAAGATAACGAACAAATTCTATCTTTGATAGAAAAAGCTAAAGACTTAGAAGGAACGGAAAAGATTAAAGTATTAGAAGAAATAGAAAGGATTATTTATAAGTAATGGCATTTGAATCATTAACTGAACGCCTTTCTGGCATATTTAAAAAGCTACGTGGCCAAGCCCGTTTAACAGAAGCTAACATGGAGGACATGCTTAAAGAAATTCGTGTCGCTCTTTTAGAAGCTGATGTTAACTATAAAGTAGTCAAAGAATTCACAAATAACGTCAAAGAAAAGGCCTTAGGCCAAGACGTGTTAAACAAGCTTAACCCAAGCCAAATGCTCGTTAAAATCGTCCATGACGAGTTAATCGAGCTATTAGGCAGTGATGATGCAGAAATCAAATACCAAACAGGTAGACCCACAATTATCATGTTAGTCGGTTTGCAAGGGAGTGGTAAAACCACAACCGCTGGCAAGCTTGGTTATTTGTTAAAAAATAAACTTAAAAAGAAAGTCTTATTCGCTGCTTGTGACGTTTATCGTCCCGCCGCTATTGATCAATTAGATCAACTCGCTAAATCAATCGGTGTTGATATCGTTAATATGGGCACCAAAGTGAACCCAGTAGACATTGCGAAAGCCGCTAAGAAAAAAGCGTATGATGAAGACTACAATGTTTTAATCATCGATACTGCTGGTCGACTCCAAATTGATGAACCTTTAATGAAAGAATTAAACAACATCAAAAACGATGTCGAACCACAAGAAATCTTGTTATTAGTCGACGCTGCTGCTGGTCAAGATGCAGTGAACGTTGCTAATACATTTAATGATAAATTATCATTAACAGGTTGCATTATGTCTAAGTTAGATGGTGATGCCCGTGGTGGTGCCGCCCTTTCAATTAGGCATATGACTGGTGTGCCAATTAAGTTCACTGGTGTTGGTGAAAAAGTCACAGATTTAGATATCTTCCATCCTGATAGAATGGCGGATCGTATTTTGGGTATGGGTGACGTCATGACTCTTGTGGAAAAAGCGCAAGAAGAAATCGATGAAAAAGAAGCTAAACGCACCATGAATAAAATGATGTCTGGTAGCTTCGATTTAAACGATATGTTAGCCCAGATGAAACAGATCAATAAACTTGGTTCTTTAGGTGGCATTATGAAACTTATCCCAGGCATGCCAAAAATCACGCCTGAACAACAAGAAGCTGCTGAAAGAGAAATGCGTAATTTTGAAATCGTCATTAACTCAATGACTAAGGAAGAAAGAAAGCATCCAGAACTATTCAAATATTCTCGTAAACAAAGAGTCGCTCAAGGCTCTGGCAAGACCATGCAAGATGTCAACAAAGTGCTCAAAAAATATGAGCAAATGAAAGAGATGATGAAGCGCATGGAACAATACAAAAAATCAGGCAGAATGCCGCCTGGTGGTATGGGTGGAATGGGCTTACCAGGAATGTAAAAAAGAGTGAGGAATTTAACCTCACTTTTCTTTAATGAATTTCTTGCCTTTTTCAATAGCGTCTTTTTCCCATTTTGGCTGTTCTTCACTATTAAGTTCATCAAGAAGTTTCTTTTCTTGTTTGCTTAATTGATACTTTTTAAATAGGTCTGGACGATGCTCTTTTGTTAATTTGAGAGCTTCTTTTTTTCGCCATTTTTCTATAGCCCCGTGATTACCAGAATAGAGAATATCTGGAATCTTATCACCTTCATAATCGAATGGTTCTGTGTATTGCGGATATTCAAGTAATCCGTTTTCAAATGATTCGTCAACAATAGATTCTGGAGCAATGACGTTATCAAGTAAACGGATCACGGAATCAGAGATGATTTCCGCTCCAATTTCCCCGCCCGTTAAGATGTAATCACCAACAGAAACTAACTCATCAACGTACTTATTAATTCTTTCATCGGTACCTTCATAATGACCGCAAATAATGACAAGGTGCTCGTATTTCGCGGCGAAATATCTAGCACATGCTTGGTTATATGTGGCGCCGCGAGGAGAAAGAAGGATGACGTGACTATTTTCTTTTCTCACGCTTTTGAGACAATCGAGAACTGGTTGGCACTTCATGATGAGTCCAGCGCCTCCGCCTACAGGCGCGCTATCCACGCGGCCATATTTATCTAAAGTAAAATCTCTAATATTAACAATTTCGATTTCAACTTGTTCTTTGGCGATTGCTCTTTTAATAATGGAATTCGTTAAAAAGCCATCAAAGAATTCTGGAAATAATGTGAGAATGCTTATTTTCATAATAGACCTCCAATGACATTAATAACGATCTTTTTATTTTCGATGTCAACGCTTCTAATGAATGCCTTCACATAAGGCACCAAGAAGTCAGCTTGACCTTTCCTTTTTACTCTTAAAGTGAGCTGAGCAGGGAACTCTTCAACTTGAGTGACGATACCTAAAACTTGACCATTTTCATCTAAAACTTCGCAACCTACAATGTCCACGAAATAATAGGTGTCTTTTTCCATGTTTTTGTAGTCCTTCTCGACTTGTACTTCAAAGCCTTTGTAAGCTTGCGCATCTTCTGGAGAATTGATCTCTTCTACCTTCACAAAATCAAATTGTCCATTAGAGCGGTAAGAGACCACTGTCATTGGTAATCTTTCTTTTGTTTTTGTGTTATAGAAGTAGACTGTGTTTCCCTTTTGATAACGGATATCAGCAAAATCAGTCTTGCTTAAAATCTTGACTGTGCCGTCAAGGGAGAAGGAATCAATAATGTAACCAAGTAATAAGTATTCCATAATAAGTAAAAAAGAGGATTAATCCTCTTTCTTTTCATCATCAAAGGATTCAAATTTGAGATGGACGTGCTTTTCTTCGCTCTTACCTGCAACAGAAACAACTTCTCTAATTGCGTTAGCGATGATGCCTTTACGACCAATGAGTCTAGCGGTGTCATCTTTTTCAGCAGCGATAATAATTAAGACGTCTTTTTCTTCTTCATTTACTCTAAGAAGAACAGAATCAGAATCTTCAACGATTGGATCAATGATTGTTTTAACAATTTTCTCGTAATCCATCGTTGACTCCTACTTACTAGCTTTTTTGCTTTCAGCGTATTTGGCGTTGATACCTTTTTTGGAGAACATGGCTTTAACTGTTTCACTTGGAACAGCACCGGCTTGTAACCATTTGAGTGCTAATTCTTCATTGATAACAGCGTTTTCGATACCTTTAGCTGGATCGTAATAACCAATTTGTTCAATGATACGACCATCACGTGCATAGTGAGAGTCAGCAGCGACGATACGGAAGATTGGATCTTTATGTCTACCAATTCTTGTTAATCTAATTTTAACCATAATAATAGCCTCCTAATTTTTATGTCCGGGACAATATTACTAGTAATAAGTTAAGGTGTCAAGCATTTTTGCTTTACATATATAAATCTTTATAAAAAGTGGTTGCAAACACTCTTTCAAGTTGGTATTATATTCGAGCATGTTTTATAGAACATGATACGGATGTTCCGCTGTCGAAATTGAGAATGAACATCAAGAGATCACTATTTGAAGGAGGTATTTCTAACAATGAATAACAATTTAGTTAATGAAATTACCGCTAGTCAATTACGTAATGATTTACCAGAATTCTCTTCTGGTGACGAAGTCAAAGTGTCTGTCCGTATCGTTGAAGGCAACAAGACTCGTATCCAAAACTTCCAAGGCGTCGTTATCGCTCGCCGCGGTGGTGGTGTTTCCGCGACATTTACAGTTCGTAAAGTCTCCGGTGGCATCGGTGTGGAAAGAACTTTCCCAGTTCATTCTCCAGCAGTTGCTTCTGTGCAAGTCGTGCGCAGAGGTAAAGTGAGAAGAAACAAAATCACTTATATCCGTAAATTGTCTGGCAAATCTGCTAGAATCAAAGAAATTCTCTAGTAGTCAGATTTATTTAGAAAAAAGGGGTTCAACTGAATCCCTTTTTTGTTTCGTGTATGCGTTACATCTCATATAATGAGAAAGATGAAAAATAAGAAACTTAAAGCCATATTATCAATCACTGGATATTTTCTCTTAGTGCTCGCCATTTGCTTTAGCGGGGCATTAGTTTTTCATTCTGTTTATTATGAATTAATTTATGTTTCTGGTATTTCGATGTCACCAACATTAAATGGATCTGAAGATGAAAGATCTGGAACAGTTGTTGACTTTGGTATTGTTGATTCTCATAAATCGGCTATTAACCATATCAAACGTTTCTCTATCGTATCAACTTACTATTCTGATGATTATTCCCTTTCTGGAGCTTTAAAACCTAGCCCAAAACAGAAAATTAAAAGAGTAGTGGCTTTGCCAAATGAAACTTTCAAGATTGAAGATAGTAAATTATATGTCATGAAAGATGGCGAATTCGAATATATTCCTTATTCCTTTAATATTAATCCTGCAGTTGAAGATGCTTATACAGGAAAAGATATCGACGAAACAACTTTAGGAGAAGATGAATATTGGGTTTTAGGCGATAACCGTTCCAATTCTAGAGATTGTGGCACACTAAATGAACCAGTAAAAGAAGAGTATTTGATTGGTGTGCTAGTCGCAATTGAAGGCAAAGCGGAATTAAAGATCAAGAAAATGGTCTGTTCTAAGTGTGGAAAATCATTTAAAGCAGGTACTGAATACTGTCCAGACTGCCTTAAATCTTTATCGCCAGAATATGATCTAGTTCACAAAAAATATCAATGGCCTAAGTACTATTAAGGAGAATTATGGGACAACAAATTCACTGGTTTCCAGGGCACATGAATAAGGCCCTAAATGAAGTTGAAAATAAGGTTAAACTCGTTGACGTTGTAATCGAGCTTTTTGATGCGCGTGCTCCTATCTCTTCTATCAATGAAAATTTAGGCAAAATTACCGCTAATAAAAAGAAGCTTGTTGTGTTAACTAAAATTGACCTTGCTGATGCCGAGCAAACAAAGAAATGGATGGACGTTTTGTCGAAGCAATTTGATGCCATTATTTCTCTTGATTTGAAGAGCTCAAATGCAGAGACAGTTCTCTCAAAAGCAGTCATCAATCTAGGCAAAGACAAGTGGGCAAAAGAGATGGCAAAAGGTATGAAGCCTCAACCAATCAGAACCATGATTATCGGTATCCCAAATGTTGGTAAGTCTTCCCTCATTAATCGACTCGCAAAACGAAAGGCTGCAGGTGTTCAAAATAAGCCTGGTTATACACGTGGTGAACAATGGATAAAAGTGAATAAAGATTTTTTACTTCTAGACACGCCTGGTATCCTTCCAATGAGCTACACTGATACGAAAAAGGCTGCAAATCTGGCACTAATTGGCGCAATTCGCGAGGATATTTTGCCAAACGAGCAACTTGGCGAGCTTTTAATTAGCTTCCTAAAATCCCATTATCCTAATGCTTTAAATGAGAGATTTGGCATCTCAGAAATCACTGATAGAATTACAGTTTTGAATCAAATTTCAGAACGTCGAAAAGTAGTCACAAGCACAGGTGAAAATGACCTCATTAGATCCGAGGCTTTACTCTTAAAAGAATTTAAAGATGGCCTACTTGGAAAGATTACTCTTGAATGGTATGAGTCTTGATTTAGATGAGCAATATATTAAAGAAGGATATCGCTTGATCGTCGGTACAGATGAAGCGGGAAGAGGATGCCTTTTGGGTCCTGTTTTTGCGGCGGCTGTCATCCTTCCAATTGACTTCAAATCTGAGCTGATAAATGACTCAAAAAAACTGAGTGCAAAACAAAGAGAAGAAGCCTTTGATATTATCGTTAAAAACGCTGTTGATTACGCTATATGTTCAATCGATCCTGATACAATAGATGAGGTTAACATTTTGAATGCCTCTCGCATGGCTATGCAGAATGCAATTGCTAAGCTTAAAACCAAGTATGATATCATCCTGACAGACTGCATGAAGATGAAGGGATATGATGTTCCAGTTGTCGACTTGATTCATGGTGACGCTTTATCTCAAACAATTGCCGCAGCATCAATCTTAGCTAAAGTGTCTCGTGATAGATGGTGCGAAGAGATTGATAGCAAATATCCGGCCTACCACATTAAGAAAAACAAAGGCTATGGCACAAAAGACCATCTCGCAGCGCTCAAAGAGTTCGGTCCAGTAAAACACCTTCATCGCTTCTCATACGCTCCTATAAAAGCCTGTTTTATCGAAAAAATATCACTTTTCTGAAAAATACTGACCATTTTCTGAAAAATCCTTCTATTGGGTAAGTAGGAGGACTTTTTTATGTCTGAACAAAAATACTATGATGGTCGCCTTCTTCTCATTTATCTAGCGGTCAAGCTTCAAGGCGATTATGACAAGATGCTTTTAGCTATTCATAATGATGATTATCCAGTTACATACGATGAAGCGCTTAAAGTATATGAGGCCCTGCCTTGTAAAGTGGTTACTTTGCTTGATTATGAGTATCCAGAACGTTTGAAATATATCTGGCATCCACCTTTAGTGCTTTTCTACTATGGTGATATTTCTTTACTTAATAAAAGATGCATCGCAACAGTGGGTTCTCGTGAGTATAGCGAATATGGAAAAGAATGCACCGAGAAGATTCTTAATCAAATCATTAAAGGAAATGTTCTTGTTTCTGGTTTGGCAAGAGGCATCGATACAATCGCTCACGAAACCGCAATTAAGAATGGAACTAGAACAATCGCAGTTTTAGGAAGTGGTATCGATTGTTGTTATCCGCCAGAAAACCAAGAGTTATATGAGAAGATTAAAAAGAATCACTTATTAATAAGTGAATATCCTTATAACACCCCTCCAGACAAAGATCATTTCCCTCAGCGTAATCGTATTGTTGTTGGTTTAGGTGATGCCATCTTTGTGCCTCAAATCAACAAGTATCACAGTGGCACAATGATCTCAGTAAATTATGGCATTGATATTGGTAAACCAATTATTGTTGCGCCATTCCCTCCAGGTAGTGATACAGTCAATAATCAACTCATTAGTGAAGGCGCTATAATTGCTGATACAGGTCCACAAATCTTGAACGAACTGAACTGGAAGTGAGAGTGAGAAAATCGCAAATTTTGTTAAATATATCTCTCTTATATTTAATTAAGGAATAAAGGGAAAATGCCGTTGACAATCCCATTTTGGAAGTCTATAGTTTTGTCTCGGAAGTGCTCGAATGAAGTTAGTAATTGTCGAATCACCTGCTAAATGTACCACGATCAAAAGATACCTCGGTGAGGACTATCAAGTGATGGCCTCATTAGGCCATATACGTGACTTGGCCACCTCTGGCAAAGACGGTTTAGGCGTGGACGTAAATAATGACTTTTCACCAACTTATATTATTAATAAGGATAAACAACACATCGTCCGTGAACTTAAAAATGCGATGTACAAATGTGATGAAGTCATCCTTGCTACCGACCCTGATAGAGAAGGTGAAGCAATTGCCTGGCATTTAGCCCAAGTTTTAGGTTTGGATGTTGATACCACAAAGCGCTTAGAATTCCATGAAATCACTCGTGATTCCATCGGTGAAGCGATGAAGCATCCACGTACAATTGACCAAAACTTAGTTTCTAGTCAAGAAACTAGAAGAATCATTGACCGTATTATTGGCTTTAAATTATCCACACTTTTATTTAAGAAAATCCGCTCCCGTTCTGGTGGTCGTGTCCAATCCGCGACGCTCAAAATGATTGCGGATCACGATGAAGAAATCGCTAAGTTTGTGCCAGAAGAATACTGGGTTATCAATACCAAAATCAATGCTTTTAGACGTAATTTCTCAGTCACTCTTTTAGCGGATTCTGGTGAAGCTATTAAAATCGCTAATGGTGTCCAAGCTAATGAAATCTTAGCCCGTATTCCAGATAACTTAGTGGTGGACAAAGTCGAAAAGAAAATCAAAGTCAGTGATAGTAAAGAACCATTCATTACTTCCACGCTTCAACAAGAAGCATTCTCTAGACTCAAATTCAAAACCAAAAAGACCCAACTCGTCGCCCAACAATTATATGAAGGTATCGAAGTTGATGGTGAACACGTTGGTTTGATTACTTACATGCGTACTGATAGTACCCGTCTTTCTCCAACTTTCGTCCAAAGAGCGACCGCTTTTATTCAAGAAAAGTTTGGAAAAGAATACCTCGGTCACGCTAAGAAAATTAGACAAGTTTCCATGATGCAAGATGCCCATGAAGCCATCCGTCCAACAAGCAATCATAGAACCCCAGAATCAGTGCGTAAATTCTTAACAAATGACCAATACAATTTGTATAAATTAATCTATAATCGAACACTTGCTTCTTTGATGCAATCAAAGAAAGATGAACAAATGACCATCTACTTAAAAGGCAATGACCTCCTTTATAAACTCGACTTAACTAGAACGGTTTTTAAAGGTTATGAAGTCATCTACGCCGATACCGAAAAAGAAGAAAATCACTTCGATTATTTCCCAGATTTTGAAATCGGTTCTTCCTTTAAAGTCATCGAAAAACAAGCCGAACAAAAATTCACTCAAGCTCCTGCTCATTATTCCGAAGCCAAGATTGTTAGACTGATGGAAGAAGTGGGTATTGGTAGACCATCTACATACGCTTCCACAATTGATACCATCAAAAAGAGAAAATATGTCGAAGATCAAAGTGGCATCTTAACTGTCACTCCACAAGGTTCATTAACTTCGACAGTTTTGAATAAGTATTTCCCAGAAATTATCGATACCAAATATACCGCTTTAATGGAAAAGAAACTCGATAATATCGAAGAAGGAAATCAATCACGTAGTAAAATTCTTGACGAATTCTACTACCCATTCATCGAACACTTCAATAAAGTCAGTCAAGTGATGTATAAAGAAAAGTTCGTTGAAACAGGTGATAAGTGCCCAATCTGTGGTGCGCCACTCGTAGTAAAAGAAGGCAAAAACGGTTCCTTCGTTGGTTGCTCTAACTTCCCAACATGTAAGTATGTGCAAAAAGAAGAAAAACCAGCTAATGCGGCAACCCCAATCGGTGAAAAATGTCCTGACTGTGGTGGTGAACTCTTACTTAGACAAAAGAATGGTACTTCTTTCTTAACTTGTTCCAACTTCCCAAAATGTCGTTACACAAGAAAAATGTTAACCACAAATGTCTCTCCAACCATTGAAGATGCTAAGCCAGTCAAAGACTGCCCAGACTGCGATGGTTACTTAATTAAGAAAAAAGGTAAATATGGATATTTCCTCGGTTGTATCAATTATCCAAAGTGCAACCACATGGAAAGAATCAAAAGAACTAAACGGAAATAATCCGTTTTTTTCTTTCTTTTTGCTATTATATAAGCATGAATAAACCGGAACAGGAATTCCTCGATCATCTTCAATACGTCAGAAACTATTCCAAAAAGACCGTCTCCTCCTATCAAGAAGACATTGATCTTTTTTGTGAATTCATTTTTAACGAAGGCGTCTTAATGGAAGATGTCGATATCATCTGCATCCGTAATTTCTTAACCGAAGAACTGAACCGTGGCGTTTCTAAAAGAAGCTGTAAGAGAAGACTCTGCTCTTTAAAACATTTCTATAAATACATGGTTAATGTAGGTTATATAAAAGATAATCCATTCATTTTTGTCTCATCTCCTAAAATAGAAACCAAATACCCACATGGTCTATATAAAGAACAAATCCAGGAGCTCTTCAAACGCAACGCTGAGAGGACAGATAATTTAAAGAATCGTGACCAAGCGATCCTCTATTTGCTCTACTATTCTGGCATCCGTGCTCAAGAACTCGTCACTCTTAATATTCAGGACATTTCCTTACGTGATAGGAGGGTACGTGTTCTCGGAAAAGGCAATAAGGAGCGCGTTGTTCCATTCTCCGCGGAATGCCAATCAGTCCTAAAGAAATACATCGATACCGATCGAAAAGAACTATTAAAACTCTATATGGAGAACATTAAAAAGAAGCCACAGAAAGAAGGCTTAGATTTAATTCAATCTCCATTATTCTTCAACGCTCGTGGTGAGAAGTTAACCACCCGTGGATTAGAGTATATCTTAGACGCTATTGAAGAGAAAATAGGGCTATATGTAGGTTTACACCCACACATCCTTAGACACTCTTTTGCGACCCATCTATTAGAGAATGGCGCAGACCTTCGTGTCATTCAAGAATTGCTCGGTCATGAGAGTATAAACGCCACTCAGGTCTACACTCATGTGACAGAGGAAGCCATGAAGGAAACATACATGAATGCTCACCCTCGAGCAAAAAAGAAATAATTTACTTGCACACATAATCGCGCTTTGTTAATATTATTAACGCTGTGTGTACAGCAAATACGCACACTGTGGATTGAACCGCCGATGTGCTTGGCAATTTGCCAAGTGGTATGCTCTTAGAAGCAGTGGAGGTAAAACAAAAGGAGGCCAAATAAATGGCAGAAGAAAAGAAAGAAGTTTTAGAACAACCAGTCGAAGCTGAAGTTGCTCCAGAACAAGCTGCAAATCCAACAATGGACGCAGTTATGCATGATCCTGATGCACCAGTTATTACCATGAGAAAGCTCTTAGAAGCTGGCGCTCACTTCGGTCATCAAACCCGTAGATGGAACCCAAAGATGAAAAAGTACATCTATGGTGCAAGAAATGGTGTTTACATCATTGACTTACAAAAAACAGTCGACGCAATTACAGAAGCCTATGCCAAGATGAAAGAAATCGTTGACAATGGTGGTAAAGTCTTATTCGTCGGTACCAAGAAACAATGCCAAGAAGCTACCCAACAAGAAGCTTTACGTTCTGGCAGTTTCTACATCACCAACCGTTGGTTAGGTGGTACATTAACAAACTTCAAGACCATCCAATCCCGTATTAGATACTTGAAAGAACTCGAAAGAAGAGAAGAAGAAGGCGAATTAGACCTCTTAAGCAAGGTTGAAGCCGCTCAACTCCGTAGAGAAAAAGATAAATTATCCAAGAACTTAGAAGGTATTAAGGAAATGAGAAAAGTTCCTAACGCCGTCTTCGTTATCGACCCACGCATTGAACACAATGCTGTTGCCGAAGCTCGCAAATTAAACATCCCAGTCTTTGCTATCGTTGATACAAACTCTGATCCAGATGTTGTTGACTATGTCATCCCAGCTAACGACGATGCAGTTCGTTCCTTCAGCTTAATCTTAGCCGTCATCGCTGACGCAATCGTTGAAAGTAAGAATGGTGTCCCAGTCGTTGCTTATACAAAAGATGAAGGCGAAGCCGTCACAATGAAAGAAGTCATTCGCCAAACCGAAAAAGAAAACGCTGAAAAATTAGCGAGAATCAGAGCGGAAAGACAAGCTCGTCAAGAAGCATTCGAAAAAGAACAAGCTGAAAGAGAAGCTCGTAGAAACGCTGACAAACCAAAAAGAGCCAAAAAACCAGCTCAACCAAAAGAAGAAAAGCCAGCTGAAGAAGCCGCTCCAGCCGAAGAAGTGAAAGCTGAAGAAGCTCCAGCAGAAGGAGAAAACAAATAATGGCACTTATTGATTTAATTAAACAATTACGTGATAGAACCGGTGCCGGTTTAATGGACTGTAAAGCCGCATTATTAAATAATGATGAAGACTTAGACAAAGCCACTGACTGGTTAAGAGAAAAAGGTTTAGCCAAAGCCGCCAAAAAGGCTGATCGTATTGCCGCTGAAGGTTTAGCCCTCACCAAGACATGCGAAAAATGTGGTTGCACCGTTATCTTAGAAGTCAACTGTGAAACAGACTTCGTCGCCAAAGGCGATGCCTTCAAAGAACTCGTTGATGGTGTTGCTGGTGTCATCCTCAAAAATGAACCAAAAGATGTCGAAGCTGCTAAAGCTTTAACAACTGACTTATTCACCGACGCCACCGTTAAAATGGGTGAAAAATTCGATCTTCGTAGATTTGAAGTTATCGAAAAAGAAGAAGGCCAATTCATCTACACCTACATCCATATGGGTGGTAAGATCGCCGTTGCCGTCGTTTTAGACAAAGAAGATCCAGAATTAGGTAAAGGCTTAGCGATGCACATCGCTGCTAATAACCCAAGCTACCTCAATACCGAAGCTATCGGTAGTGATGCCATTGAACACGAAACCAAGATTCAACTTGAAGCTGCTAAGCAAGATCCAAAACTCGCTGGCAAACCAGAAGAAATGCTCAAGAAGATCATCGGTGGTAAAGTTAACAAATACTTTGCCGAAATGGTTCTCGTTGAACAACCATACTTATTAGATACAGAATCTGGTAAGAAAGTTGGCCAAGTCCTTCAAGAAAAGAAGACCAACGTTGTTAAGTATGTCCGTTACCAAGTTGGTGAAGGCATTGAAAAACGCAAAGATGATTTCGCTAGCGAAGTCATGAGCCAAATGAAGTAATTATCAAAAGAGACACCTTTGGTGTTTCTTTTTTTAAGGAGGTCCCTATGTATAAGAGAGTCCTATTAAAGTTATCTGGCGAAGCACTTAAAGAGGGTAGTGACGCTATTCTTTCTGCCGAATGCCTTGAGAACATGGCCAAAATGGTCAAATCTATCTATGACGCAGGTATTCAAATCTGCATCGTTATCGGTGCGGGTAATATCTGGCGTGGTAAAATCGCTAAAGACGCGGGCATGGAACAATATGAAGCGGATTTCATGGGCATGATGGGCACAGTTATTAACGCTGTGGCATTAAGCACCAAATTAAAGCTCTTAGGCGTGCCAAGTTTAGTGACAACCGCTATCGGTCCAGTCCCAGAAGTTAACGTCCCTTATAGCGTCGAAGTCGCTGATAAAGCGATGAATGAAGGTAAGGTCGTCTTCTTAAGTGGTGGTACAGGAAAACCATACTTCACCACAGATACCGCTGCCACAATGCGCGCCATCGAACTCAACTGCGATGCCATTCTCATGGGTAAAAATGGTGTGGAAGGTGTCTATGATAAAGATCCAAGAACTAATGCAGACGCTAAATTCTTCCCAGTCATTACCTATCAAGAAATGATTAAACTTAATCTTCAAATCATGGACCAAACTGCGCTAGAATTAATTAAAGACAAAGATATTAAGGTCAGAGTTTTCAGAATGGATGCTGCTAATTTTATCAAAGCGGCGAAAGGTGAAAACGTCGGTTCCGTTTGTCAAAAAGGAGAATAATCACACATGGATGAACTCGTATTAGATATGCAAGAAAAGATGAATAAATCCATCGATTCTTTAAAACAATCATTAACCTCTTTAAGAACAGGCAAAGCTACTCCAGCGATGCTCAATGGCATTGAAGTTGATTACTATGGTAGCATGACTCCAATTAATCAAATGTCTTCCGTTTCTGTTCCAGAACCAAGACAATTATTAATTAAGCCTTATGATAAAAATGACATCAAAGCCATTTTAACCGCGATTAATAAAAGCGACTTAGGAATTAACCCAATTAATGAAGGTACACAAATTAGATTATTAATTCCTGTGCTTACAGAAGAAAGAAGAAGAGAAGTCGTTAAACAAGCGAAAAAATACGGCGAAGAAATCAAGGTTGCCATTCGTAATATTAGAAGAGATTATGTCGATCTCGCTAAAGACGATGATGCCTATACAGAAGACTATCAAAAGAAGATGTTAGAGGACTTAGAAAAAGTGACTGGTGACGCCATTAAGATGGTCGATCAAGTTGTCTCTGACAAAGAAAAAGAATTGATGTCTCTCTAATTCAATTAATTAAAAAAATAAAAATAGCGGTTATTTGTACTAAATACCGCTTTTTTTGTGTATACTAATTCTAGTTTTATTTTATGAATAAAGAAAGACGTCCTATATTTCAACCTAATGAACTAAGCAATGATGCTGTTGTGTCAATGCGTACTAGAATCCTCACCGCCATCGTTGCCATCTCCATTGTTTTACCATGTGTTCTATTTGGTGACTGGGCGTTCTTTGTCATCGCTTCTTTAGGTATGATTGTCGCCGTTATTGAAATTGTCAGATGCGCTAAAAGAAAGTATTCTAAACTTCTTTACATCGCTGCTTTCGTCCTTGCTTTCTTAGTGTTAATTTGGCCAATCTTCTTAAAGATTCCTGAGATGAAAGATGGTTTTAGAATCTTTGATTCTTATTACACAATCTATATCAGTGTGACCATTCTTTTCGTTGGCATTTGTCTTTCTGCTTTATTAATTATTATTGATAAAGGTTTTTCCATTATTGATGCTTGCTTTATCTTTACTACAGTCTTTCTAATTGCCTTAGGATTCCAATGCGCTTTAGTTTTGAGATATTACCCAGTTTCTGAATATCATAAAGAACTTTCTTTAGTTGGTCAAAGCGTCCCTTATTTCAATCTTTATGACAATTTAGAATCATCCATGCTCTTCCTTTGGGTTGCGGTGGGTGCTTGTTTAAATGACGCCTTTGCGTATTTCGTTGGTGTCTTCTTTGGCAAGCACAAGATGAACGAAAGAATCTCCCCTAAGAAAACATGGGAAGGTTTCTTTGGCGGCATTATCTTAACTAGTATCGTTTTAAGCGCTTGGGCTATTTTACTTGATTGGCTCAGTGGCGGCACTCATGTCGTTTTAAAAGGCTTATTAGAATTAAAGGATTTACATTTCATTCATATCTTCGTTTTATCCGTTTTAATTCCATTAATTTCCACAGTCGGTGATTTAGTCTTCTCATCCATTAAACGCTATTATGGCATTAAAGACTTCTCTAATGTTTTACCAGGTCATGGTGGCATCTTAGATAGAATGGATTCCATGATCTTTGCTTTAACAACCGCGGCAATTTACGTTTGCTTATTCACACAAAATGGTGGAGGCCTTAACTTACCATGATGAAGGTTTGTCTTTTAGGAGCTTCAGGCTCAATTGGCCAACAAACCATCGAAGTGATGCTTAACAACCCTAATGATTTTGATTTAGTGGCTTTTTCTGTTGGAAGAAGAGTGCGCAAAATCAGTAACATTTTGAAGAATTTCCCTAATGTCCGAGCGGTTTGTCTCCAAGATAAAGAAGATGCTCATAGGTATCAAAGTAAATACACGAATGTCATCTTTTTCTGGGGAGATGATGGTTTAAATCAATTAATTAAAATCTCTAAAGCCGATATCGTCGTTAACGCTTTAGTCGGTTTTGTTGGTCTTAAACCATCCATTACTGCGTTAGAAAGCAATAAGATTCTTTGCTTAGCTAATAAGGAATCCTTAGTGGTGGGTGGCGAACTCATTAACAAGATACTTAAAAAGAGCCAAGGCAAAATCTATCCAATTGATAGTGAACACGCCGCGATTAGCAAATGCCTCAGCGTTGATAGTCAAGATGTGGAAAAGATTATCATTACCGCTTCTGGTGGTCCTTTTAGAGAACTTAATCGTGATCAATTAAAAGAAGTTACACCTGAACAAGCTCTCAACCATCCAAACTGGGAGATGGGCAAAAAAATTACCATCGATAGCGCCACAATGGTGAATAAGGCTTTTGAAATCATTGAAGCCCATTACCTATTTGGTTTTGATAGTGAACAAATTGAAACCATCCTTAATTACAATTCCTATGTCCATTCCATTGTTAAATATAACGATGGTACCTATCGTTTAGATGCGGGTAAGCCAGACATGCGTGTACCTATTAAGTATGCTTTATATCAAGGTCTTACCGATTATCAAACAATTGTCACCGATGATCTTAATAAGATTAAGAAAACTCAATTCGGTAAGCTTTTAATTACTAGATATCCAATTATTAAAGTCGCCTATCAAGTGATCAATGAAAAAGGTACTCTAGGCGCGGTCTTTAACGCCGCTAATGAAGAAGCGGTTAAAGCCTTCTTAGATAAGAAAATCTCTTTCTTAGGCATTGAAAAGATTATTAATCACTGCTTAAAGAAAGTGGAAAATATACCAAATCCAAGCTACTTAGATTTAAAACGCGTTGATACCGAAACACGTCAATTAGCGGCTAAGCTCATTAAGAAAGGAGGATATTAGAATGCAAGTTTTAATGACCATTTTATATATCGTTCTCTTCTTAGTCTTTTTATCAATCCTAATTATCATCCATGAATTAGGCCATCTAGCCGCCGCTAAAGCTTTTAAAGTCTATTGCTTAGAATATTCTATCGGTATGGGTCCTGCTATCTTTAAACACAAAGGTAAAAACGCAGAAACCCAGTTCTCCATTAGAGCTATTCCCTTCGGTGGTTATGTCTCAATGTATGGAGAAGGAGTGGAACTTCCTGAAGGTGTGGAAATTGATCCATCTAGATCTTTAAATAACATCAAACCATGGAAGAGAGCCATTGTTCTTCTAGCAGGCGTCACTATGAACGCTGTTTTAGCGCTCCTCTTTTTCTTTATCAGCAACTGTTTCCCACAAGAATCAACAGATTATATTAACCACATCAATGTCGCAGATTCTTCTCTTGCGGAAGCCGCTGGTTTAACCGATGGTGGTTATATCAAATTTACTGACTTTCAATATCATGATGAAGTCGCTAATAAAGACCGTCTATACTATATGGCGGATGACGCGACCATCTTTGATGGTGATGACACAGTTAAATATGCAACATGTTTCAATTTTGAAACACTTAAAAACTATAAAGATCTCGATTTAGCGGACTACATTTGTTTCTATGAATTGACAACAGGTGTTGTGGATGGTGACTATGTCACTATGCCAGACTTCTCTAAATACGTGACCCCTAACTTCACAAGTGCGGAAATTCACCTCACCAAAAGAGTGGATGGTCCAGAAGGTAAACTCGTTGATGGTGATGTAGTAGCATTAAATATCACTCAAACAGAAGGCAAAGTTAATTCTTTTGGTGCCTCTATCTACTACATCAAAATCCAATACACCTTCCCTCAAATTATTAAGCATACATTCTCCGACTTCGGTCGTTGTTCGGTTTTGCTATTTAAAACCATTGGTCAATTATTCACTGATGCTTCGGCGTGGAACAATATCGGTGGTATTGTCGCGGTGGGTTTTGAAACAACATCAGTCTTACAAAATTATGGCTTTGGTGTCTTCCTATTTTACTGGGGCTTTATCTCCGTTAACTTAGCCATTTTCAATCTTTTACCATTCCCAGGTTTAGATGGTTGGCAGCTTCTTGTTTTGGGTGTTGAAACTATCTTTAGAAAGAAGATCCCAGAAAAAGTGAAGAACATCGTTTCTTTAGTGGGCATTGGTTTACTACTTGTTCTTATGGGGGTAGTGGTCGTTAAAGATATCGTCAAATATGTCTTTATGGGGGCAATGTGTCTATTATGACCGATAGGATGATTTCTTTCTTAAAGCATATTAACATCGAAAACTTCGATGATTTTGATATTGATTTTGAAATGGTCGGTCGCAACCGTTTTAGAAAAGAACAAATCGACATGGTCATTAGAAAAAATACACCATGGAAATATCATCTCCTTAGACAGTTCCAAGATGGCTTAAATACTTTAACTTATCCATATATGCTTAGATTCTCTTACGTAGTAAGACCAAATATGGATGATTTAATGGCCCTCTTTGAAGATTGGTATCAAACAATCTACCGTATCCCACATAACTTAGAGTTAGAACCACAAAACGATAGCTGTTTAAAAGTGTGGTACGCTAACGAAGCGGAAAAGGTCCAATATGAATCCGCGATTAAAGACTTTAGAGACTTTTTAGATTTCTTAAATTATGAGTTTGTCATCATTGAAGAAGTGAGACCAGATGAAGGCCCAGAACTCTCTAAGAGTGAAATGCGTAAAATCGAAAAGAAAGCGGAAAAAGAAGCGGAACAAGCTCTTGAAGAAGAAAGTGCCGCCCGTCAAATCAACGATAGAAGCGAAGTTGAAGAATTAATCGCCAAAGAAAAAGCGGAACTCAACGAAGAAGTTGAAGACCAAATGATGAAAACGATGCGTCAAAACGCTAGAGAAATGGCGAAAGAACGCGAAAGAGCGAGACTCAATAAACGCGGTAACTATGAACCAGTGGATTGCATCGCTAATATATCTAATTATCCAAAGAGCAATGTTGACTTCTCTGCCAAAGTCTTTTCTGTGGAAGTAAATGAATACGGTGATTCTAAGAAATTAACCATTGGTTTATTTGATAATGATGAAGGCGCTATTTACGCTAACATGTATCAAAATTCATCCATTACCGATACTGATATTGAAGAAATGAAGAAGTGGGGCACCAATGTCCGTGTCAGAGGTGCCGTCTATACTAATGAATACGATAAGACCTTTGCTATTAAAGCCCACTTTATCGATCTCCTCCCACCAGATGAAATCGAAAAAGATAGCGTTGAAAAGAAACGTGTTGAATTACATTTACATAGTAATATGTCCACCCAAGATGGCATTACCCATATGATTGATTACGCTAACTATGCGAAGGCCATGGGTCATACCGCGATGGCCATTACTGACCACGCTGTCGTCCAAGGTTATCCAGATGCCCAAGCTGCTGGCAAAAAGACTGGCATTAA
>JBGUXN010000038.1:0-12804 GCA_045222195.1 Bacilli bacterium
CTCTGTTAGTGAAGAAGAACTCGAAGCTTCTATCGCTGAACTTCAAAAACAAAACGCAACCATCGCCCCAAAAGATGGTCAAGCCGAAAACGGTGACATCGTTGTCATCGACTTCGAAGGATTCGTTGATGGTGTGCCATTCGAAGGTGGCGAAGCCAAGAACCACGAATTAGAATTAGGTTCCCATTCCTTCATCGCTGGCTTTGAAGAACAACTCGTCGGTAGTTCCGCTGGTATTGAAGTTGACGTTAATGTCAAATTCCCAGATAACTATGGTCCAGATGAAATCGCTGGTAAAGACGCTGTCTTCCACGTCAAAGTTAACGAAGTTAAACAAAAAATCTTACCAAATCTTGATGATGAATTCGTCAAAGAACTCGGTATGCCAAACGTTGAAACTGTCGCTCAACTCAAAGATGCGCGTCGTGATCAACTCTTAAAGAGCAAAGAAAACGCTAATAAGCGTCAATATATTGATAAGCTCCTTGAAGAAATCAGAAAAGAATCTAAGTTCGATATCCCAGAAGAAATTCTTGAAGAAGAAACAGAAAACCGCAAGAAAGATTTAGAACAAAGATTGCAACAATCTGGCATCAACATCGAACAATATCTTGTTTTAACAAGAACCAACGAAGAAGATTTAAACAAGCAACTCAAAGAAGAAGCCCAAAAAGGTCTTGAAGCTTGGTTAGTCTTAGATACAGTTGGTCAAAAAGAAAAGATCGAAATCACTGATGAAGAAGTCGAATTCGAACTCGCTAAGATGGCGGATCAATATCAAATGACCATCGACCAAATCAAACAAGCCTTAGGTCAACAAATTAATCAATTCAAAAACAATCTCATGATGAGTAGAATTGAAAACTTCCTCTTCGAAAATAACGATTAATTTGAAAAATTAAAAATACATAAGGAGGTCAATATATGAACGAAGGACCCCAAAATCTCCTCTTGCCATTACTTCCCACTCGAAGTTTTGTGCTTTTTCCTTCAACTATTCAACCAATAGAAGCAGGAAGAGCGTTCTCCATTAACGCGATTCGCGCTGCCCACTTACAAGCAGACTCTCTGCTCTTTGTGGCGTGCCAAAAGAACCCAAACGATGAAACTATTGATATGAACAATATCTATCATTATGGTTCCTTATGCCGTATTGTTTCCATCGTGGAAAAGGGCGACTTAGTCCGCGTTAGAGTGGATGTTGTCGAAAGAGTGAAAATCAATTCTTTATCTTTTGATAAGACTAATGGTTATTACGTCGCGGAAGGTATTATCGATAAGATTCCTCAAGTCGATGATTTGACTAACGAATCCATCATCCGCGCGATTGTCGAAAAACTTAACAATTTGCCAAACGTCTTATCCTTACTTAATAAGTCCACACTTAATTTAGTCAATAAGACCAAGGAAGCCAGTTCCTTATGTTATATTCTCGCTAGTAACCTCCAAGGTTCCACCGAAGAAAAGCAAAGCATTTTAGAATGCAATAATCTCAACGATTTGATGGAGAAGATTGTCTTGCTCCTTTCTGGTGAACAAACCAAAGCTCAAATCGAAGAAAATATCGCCAATTCGGTCCGTGAATCAACGGAAAAATCGCAAAAGGAGTATTTCCTTAGAGAGAAATTAAAAGCCATTAAAAAGGAACTTGGCGAAACGACTGATGGGGACAATTCTCCTGAATCAATTTTAGACAAGATCGAGAAGAATCCATACCCAGAAAACATCAAGAAGAAAGTCAAATCCGAGCTTAATAAGTTCGATATGATGCCTCAGGGTTCATTAGAGGCCGCTTTAATTCAATCTTACTTAGATGTTTTGCTCTCCATCCCATGGTGGGAGAAAACGGAAGATGACGAAGACCTCAAACACGTTGAAAAGATCTTAGATGAAGATCATTATGGCTTGGAGATTCCTAAGAAACGTATCATTGAGTATCTTGCCATTAAGAAATTAACGGGCAATTTAAAATCCCCAATCCTCTGTTTCTATGGCCCTCCAGGTACAGGTAAAACTTCTTTAGGTAAATCCATCGCTAGAGCGTTAGGCCGCAAATTCTTTAAAGCCTCTTTAGGTGGTATTTCCGATGAAGCGGAAATCCGTGGTCATAGAAGAACCTATGTCGGTTCCTTACCGGGCCGTATCATTCAAGGCATGAGAAAAGCGGGAGTGACTAACCCTGTGTTTTTACTCGACGAAGTCGATAAACTCGCTTCTAGCTATAAAGGCGACCCAGCGTCAGCCCTTTTAGAAGTCCTTGACCCAGAACAAAATAACCAATTCAACGATAATTACGTTGAAGAACCATACGATTTAAGCGATGTCTTATTCATTTGTACCGCGAACTATTTAGAAAATATTCCTGGTCCATTAAGAGATCGTTTAGAACTCATTCAACTCTCTTCTTATACCGAAATTGAAAAGATGCACATTGTTAAAGAGCATTTAATCAAAAAACAAATCGCTATTAACGGTTTAAAAGAAGAACAAGTGGAATTCACTGATGACGCGATTAAATTCATCATCCGTGCTTATACACGTGAATCTGGTGTCCGTGAACTCGAAAGAAAGATTGCTTCTTGCTTAAGAAAAGTGGCAGTTAACTTTGTTAAAGATCCATCTATCGGTAAGACAGTTATCGATCCAGATAAGGTGAGAGAATTCTTAGGCACACCAATATTTGAAGATTCTCATAAAGAAAAAGAGCCACAAATTGGTGTGGTGACTGGTTTAGCCTATACCGAATACGGTGGTGATATCTTACCAATCGAAGTCAATTACTTTAAAGGTAAAGGCGCACTTATCTTGACTGGCCATTTAGGCGATGTCATGAAAGAGAGTGCTTCTATCGCCCTTGACTATGTCAAGAGCAACGCGGAATTATTCCAAATTGACCCAGATATCTTCGCTAATAACGATATCCACATCCACGTGCCAGAAGGCGCTGTGCCTAAGGATGGACCAAGCGCAGGTGTGGCCATGACATGTGCGATTATTTCCTGCCTCAGCAAGAGACCAGTTAATCCAGATGTCGCCATGACTGGTGAAGTCACACTTCGCGGACAAGCCTTACCAATCGGTGGCTTAAGAGAAAAATCTTTAGCCGCTTTAAGATGTGGTATCAAAACTATTATCGTTCCAAAAGAAAACAAGAAAGACGTCGATGAACTTCCACAAGAAGTCAAAGACTCTCTCAAAATTGTCTTTATGACCAAAGTTGAGGATGCAGTTGAAATCTGCTTTATGAAGTAATGATCAATTTTGCTAACGTTAACTTTGTTAAATCCTGCCCAAACCGCAAAGAAAAACCTCAGGACGTCAAACCTGAGGTTTTGGTGGTGGGTAAGTCTAACGTTGGTAAATCCTCACTTATCAACGCTTTATGCGATAAAAAACGCTTAGCGTTCACCTCTTCTAAACCAGGACATACCCGTTTACTTAACTATTACGATATCGATAAGAAGTTTTATATCGTTGACGCTCCTGGATATGGTTACGCTAAAGGCGGCATTGATTTAGATCGTCTCTTCGCGGAGATGATGGACTCCTATTTTAATAACAATAGAGAGTTAAAATTAGTGCTCGTACTTTTAGACGCTAGAAGAGAAATTAGTAACGATGACCAAGAAATCATCGATTATATCAAAGAAAGTGGTTTTCCTTACTTTATTGTCATTACCAAAATCGATAAGGTAAACCAGAAAGAAAAAGCCGCTTTAAATAAGCGCTTAAAAGCCCAAGATTTTGCCCCAGAATGTGTATTTTACACATCTTCGTTAGATAATGAGGGCTTGAATTTGCTTAAAAAAGGTATTGAGAAAAGCCTTTAATTGTTTATAATAAATTCATCCGGTGAAGAAGAGGAGTAATCTACCCCTTCACTCATAGAGAATCGAGGATGGTGGAAGCTCGGTAGTGGAAGTAGATGAAGGTCGCTTTGGAGGATTAGCAAACCTAGCGAAAATAGGTTAATGAAGTGCATGGACAATGTTCATGAACTAAGGTGGTACCACGCGGAAGCGTCCTTAGAAGGGCGTTTTTATTTTTTGGAGGAAAGATTATGCTCGAAAAAAGATATGACCATCTCTTGGTCGAAGCGAACAAATACGAGAAGTGGAAGAATGCTGGTTATTTTTCCTGTGGCGATATTTCTAAAAAGCCATTCAGCATTGTTATTCCACCGCCAAACGTTACAGGCAAACTTCATTTAGGTCACGCTTGGGACACAACTATTCAAGATATTATTGCCCGTTATAAAAAGATGCAAGGTTTTGATGTCTTATGGCTTCCTGGTATGGACCATGCTGGTATTGCCACACAAGCTAAAGTTATGGAAAAACTCAGAAACAACGGAGTTGATGTCACCAAAATCACCAGAGAAGAGTTCTTAAAGTGGGCTTGGAGCTGGAAAAATGAATACGCTGACACCATTCATCAACAATGGGCACAAATGGGCTTAATGCTCGATTATAATAAGGAAAGATTTACACTCGATGAAGGCTTAAACTACGCTGTTAGAACAGTGTTCGTCGATTTATATAACAAAGGATTAATTTATCAAGGCGAAAGAATCATCAACTGGGATCCAGTGCAAATGACCGCCCTCAGTAACGTCGAAGTTATTCACCAAGACGATAAGGGTTACATGTACTATTTCAAATATCCAGTAGTGGGTTCTGATGAATTTTTAATCGTCGCTACAACTAGACCAGAAACCATGTTCGGTGATGTCTGCGTGGTCGTTAATCCTAAAGATAAGAGATATACAAAATATCATGGAAAGAAGGTTATCAATCCCGCTAACCATGAAGAGTTACCAATCATCACCGATGAATACGTTGATATTGAATTTGGAACAGGCGCGATGAAATGTACACCTGCCCATGACCCAAACGACTTTATCATCGGCCAAAAGTATGGCTTAGACATGCCTATTATCTTCAATAAGAATGCCACCATGAACGAAAAGTGCGGTGAGTATGTGGGCATGGATAGATTCGTCTGCCGTGAAGCCTTAATTGAGAACATTAAAAAAGAAGGTAACTTTGTTAAACAAGAAGAAATCGTTCACCCAGTTGGCCATAGCGAAAGAAGTAACGCCGTCGTTGAACCAATGCTTTCTAAACAATGGTTTGTCAAAATGCGTCCTCTTGCGGATCAAACATTAGCCAATCAGAAGAAAAAGAATGACAAAGTCAATTTCATCCCAGAAAGATTTGAAAAAGTCTTAATTCAATGGATGGAAAACGTTGAAGACTGGTGCATTTCCCGTCAATTGTGGTGGGGTCATAGAATTCCTGCTTACACAAATAACAAGACAGGAGAACTCAAAGTTCTCATGGATCCACCAGAAGACATGGAAAACTGGACGCAAGAAAGCGATGTCTTGGACACTTGGTTCTCCAGTGCTCTTTGGCCATTCTCCACAATGGGCTGGCCAAATAAGACCGCAGATTTAGAAAGATATTTCCCAACCGACGTCTTAGTTACTGGTTATGACATCATCTTCTTCTGGGTTTCCCGTATGATTTTCCAAAGCTTAGAAATGAATCACGTGAGACCATTTAAAGAAGTTGTTATCCACGGTCTAGTGAGAGATGAACTAGGCAGAAAGATGTCCAAAACCCTCGGCAACGGTGTTGATCCTATGCAAGTCATCGCGGAATATGGCGCTGACGCGTTAAGATATTTCTTAACGACTAACTCAACACCAGGTCAAGATATGCGTTATATCGACGAAAAGGTGCAAGCGGCCGCGAACTATTTAAATAAGATTTGGAACTCCGCGCGTTATGTCTTATCCATCTTAGAAGATGACTTTGCTGAGACAAAATTAAACAAAGCCGATTTCTCACCATTAGACCAATGGATCATCAATCGTTTAAATGAAACCATTAAAAACGTCACCATGAATATGGAGAAATATGACTTCAACGCGGCTAGTAACCACTTATATAACTTCGTTTATGATGACTTCTGCTCACAATACTTAGAAATGAGTAAAGTCGCTCTAAATAGCGAAAATGAGAAGACTGTTAATACCACAAAGCAAGTCTTATTAGCCTGCTTGAAGAATATCATTCTTCTTATCTATCCATATACTCCATTCATCGCCGAAGAATTATATTGCTCATTACCAAATCATTTAGATTCAGTGATGTTAGAATCTTATCCAAAATACGATAAGAAGCTCGTCGATAATAGCGAAGATAATCAAATCGAGTTATTGTTTAATCTCATCAAAGATGTCCGCAACTACAAGATTGAGAATAAATTAGCGCCTAACGCTAGTTTAGATCTCTCATTAATCTTAAAGATTGACGTCTTCCCAGATTTCATGGCCTACTTAAAGCGCTTCACCTTCTCCTCTATTAATATAATTAAAGATAATAGTGCACAGAAAGGCGCAGAAAGCCATATCTATAATGTTGCGGAACTATTCATCGCTAGTTCCATCAATAAAGCTGAGCAAAAAGAACGCCTTGAAAAGGAAATCGCTAATCTTAATAACGAGATCAAGCGCTGCAAAAATATGCTCAATAATCCTTCTTTCTTAGCCAAAGCTCCTGCCGATAAAGTTTCTCTTGAAAGAGAAAAACTACAAAAACACCTCGATAACTTAGCTATCTTAGAAGAAAAATTAGCGAATTTATAAAAAATATTAACCATTTTTCAAAAAATCTCCCTATTGGTAAAGTAGAGGAGGTTTTTTATGAAACAACAATTAATGACACTCGAAGAAATGGAAAACCATTATGTTGGTGAGGCTATAACTCTCACCGCTGTGATGGCATTAGTGGCTGTCGCCGTAATGGCGGTAGTGATTTATCGTTTGTTCCGTTCTGGCAAGGGCGGAGTCACCGTTCCTGGCGGTTGGAAATTCTCTTGGGCATAATGAGTAGAATTCAAGATTTATCTGAGTGCGATAAGCCGAGAGAAAAAGCGATGCGTTTTGGCATTGAGACGCTTTCAGACGAGGAACTTTTAGCATTAATTATCAATTCTGGGAACGTTGGATATTCCGCTTTAGACATTGCGCGAGCGCTTTTAGATGATTGCCATTATCTCGAAGGTTTGCTCTATAAACCCAAGCAGTATTTTCAAGGTTTTAAAGGGTTAAAAGAAGCGAAGTCTTTAAAGCTAATGGCGGCTTTGGAAGTGGCGAGAAGAATCAACGAAAAACAGCACCTAATTAACGAAGAAAAAACAGTGGTTAGTAGTGAGTCTTTATATAGACGGTATTCCCTCTCGTTAGGCCATTTGAAACAGGAAGTTTTAGCAATTGTTATTCTTAACAAGAATAAGCAAATAGTTTACGAGAAGATTTTATATCGTGGCGATGACTCAAATATCACCATTAATTACCGTTACATAATTCAGCTTTTAGCCATTCACAATGCCTACTATTTTTATCTCATTCATAACCATCCAAATAACACTTCTTATCCCAGCGAATTTGACATCGATTTTACGGAAAAAATGATCAAAAAAGCCGAAGCCGTAAACGCCGAACTAGTGGACCATTTAATCATTTCACAAAGAGGATATTATTCTTTCTTACACCAAAAAGTCTTTTCTTTAGAAACAAAAAAGCAAAAATAGTTAAATTTCTTGTTGAAGCGTTTTATAACTTATGTTATATTACATGCGTTGTCGCCTCACTAGCTACAACCGCATAGAAAAGGTTAACAAACTTGTTAAAGTGCCTTCATAGCGAGTACTTAGTGATGAAATTAAAGGAGGGACATTATGTACGCAATTATTGAAACTGGTGGAAAACAAGTCCGTGTAGAAGTTGGCTCCAAGATTTACGTCGAAAAGCTCGATGCCGAAGTCGGTTCTACCATCACCCTCGACAAAGTTCTCCTTATTGGAGACAAAGCTGTGAAAGTTGGCACCCCATACTTAGATGGTGCAAAAGTCACCGCCAAAGTCGAGAAACAAGGAAAAGGCAAAAAAATCCGCGTCTTCAAGTACAAAAGCAAAGCTAACGAACACAAGACCATTGGTCATCGTCAACCTTATACTTGCTTAGTAGTTGAAAGCATCAATGGCTAATCATGATCAAAATTACGATTAACCACGCATCTAATGGTCAAGTAAACTTCTTAGAAGTTAAAGGCCACGCTGGTAGTGCTCCATATGGTAAAGACCTAGTCTGTGCCGCAGTGAGTGCAGTAATAACAGGTGGATTCAATAATCTAAGAAACTTCAAATCATACGAATTGAAGCTTGATGAAGGACACGCTTTATTCAAAAGTAACGTCGAATTAGATGCCCACGATGAAACAGTGATTGAAACTATTATTTGTGGGTTAAACACAATTAAAGAAGAAGATCCTGAATTCATCCAAGTAAAAACCGATAAATAGTTCGGTAGAAAAGAGGAAATCAAGATGTTATTTAAATTAAATCTCCAACTCTTTGCTAGTAAAAAAGGTGTCGGTTCCACAAAAAACGGACGTGATTCTGCAGGTCGTAGACTTGGTGCTAAAGTCGCTGATGGACAATGGTGCCATGCTGGTAGCATTATCTACCGTCAAAGAGGAACAAGAATTTACCCAGGTGTCAACACCAAGAAAGGTAAAGATGACACAATCTTCGCTACATGCAATGGTGTCGTGAAATACGAACGCTCTGGCAAAGATAGAACAGTTGTGAAAGTCGTTCCACAAGAATAATTGAGAAAAAACATTAAGACCACTTAAAAATAGTGGTCTTTTTGTATGCTTTTCTTTATAATAGAAAAGAGAATTGAAAGTATGTTTATTGATCGCGCTGTTATTGAAGTAAGAAGTGGTAAAGGTGGCGATGGCGCCATTGCCTTTTTACGTGAAAAGTATGTGCCAAAAGGTGGCCCAGCTGGTGGCAACGGTGGTAGAGGTGGCTCCATCTATTTTAGAGCCAATAAATCAATCAATACTTTATTCAATTTCCGTCATAGCAAAACCTTTATTGCTAATGATGGTGAAAAGGGCGGCATTAAAAACCAATACGGTAAATACGCTGAAGATGTCATAGTTGATGTCCCAGTTGGAACTGTGATTTTCGAAGAAAAAGACCATGTGTTTTTAGGTGACTTAAACGAAGATGGTAAAATCATCCGTGTCGCTAAAGGCGGAAGAGGCGGAAGAGGTAATTCCTGCTTCAAGAGTTCCACCAATAGAGTGCCTAAGATTGCCGAAAATGGTGAACCAGGTGAAAGAAAGAGATTAATTCTTGAATTAAAACTTCTCGCTGATGTCGGTTTAGTCGGTTTTCCAAGTGTTGGTAAATCCACATTATTAAGCGTGGTTAGTTCGGCTCGTCCAGAGATTGCTGATTACCCATTTACCACAATCGTACCAAACCTTGGTGTTGTCTCCGTTAAAGATGGTTCATCCTTCGTTATGGCGGACTTACCAGGACTTATTGAAGGTGCCCATCAAGGCAAAGGCTTAGGCCTACAATTCCTAAGGCACATTGAAAGATGCCGTTTAATCGTTCACGTTTTGGATATGTCTGAAACTGGACGCGATCCATATGAGGACTATTTAATCATTAATAAAGAGCTCGAAGCTTACGGCTTTGCGTTAGATAAACGCCCACAAATCATCGTCGCTAGTAAGATGGATGAAGAAGGTGCAGAAGAAAAACTTAAGAAAGTGGAAAAACAAATTGGATTACCAATTATTCCAATTTCTGCCATCACTGAAGAAGGCATCGACAAACTCCTTTATAAGTGTGCAGAAGTCTTAAAAGAAACACCGGCCTTCCCATTATTTGACGAACAAGAAGAAGAACTTGATCATAAGACATATACCCTCGAAGAAGAGGAACCATATTTCACCGTGGAAAGAATCAAAAACCATGTTTGGAGTATTGGTGGTGATAAAATGCTTAAGTTCTACAAGATGACTAACATTTCCACAGACGAAGGCATGATGGTTTTGATGAGTAAGATTCGTTCCTTACGCATTGACGATGTCTTAGAAAATATGGGTGCCGAAGACGGAGACACTGTCATCCTCGATGATTTCGAATTTGAATATGTGAGGTAGTTATGAATTTAGCTAGTTACATTAAAGAAATTGAAAAGTTTTTAGCCGATTATCTAAAAGATAGTCGTTGTGATACATACCTATTAGGAGTCTCTGGTGGTGTGGATTCTTCTTTAGTGGCCGCTTTAGCAAAAGAAGCCGTTGGTAAAGAGCATCTACATTGTCTCATCATCCCAATTGAATCGTCTCAAGAGGATGTAAAAGACGCGATTACGCTAGTCAAAGATCTCGATTTGAGATACGACATCATTGATGCCACTGAGACTTTTTCTAGCTTCGTTAAAGAATTCAAAAAGAATGGTTATGAGATGGATAAATCAACTCTTGGAAATCTCAAAGCTCGTATGAGAATGTCAATCCTTTACGCTTTTGCCCAAAAAGAAAGAGGATTAGTGTTAGGCACGGATAATGCCGACGAAAGATATGTCGGTTATTATACAAAATATGGCGATGGAGCATGTGATCTTTTGCCAATTGCTCATCTCGTGAAAGGGGAAGTCGTGGAAGCGGCTAAATTATTAGGTGTCAGAACCTCACTAGCGGAACGCGTTCCAACCGCTGGGTTATTCGAGGGTCAAACCGACGAGAGAGAAATGGGTGTTTTATATAAAGATTTGGATGCTTATGTTCTCGGTAAGAGAGTTAGTCAAGAAGCCGAAGACCGCATCGAATACTTGCACCGCATTTCTGAGCACAAGAGAAAACCAATTCCAATGCCAATTCCATTCGAAAGAGATTAATAAATGAAGGTTAACAAATTAGAGACGTTTTTCATCTCCTCATTGCTCTCAGCACTCGCAATCTTATTATTTATTATTCTTTTTATCGTCGTTAATTTATAAAATTATAAGGAAAGTTACATATGATTTATTCGTTAAAAGGTAGAGTTTTGTTAACAGATGGCGACACAGTGGTGGTTGACGTTCATGATGTCGGCTATCAAGTTTTAGTAAGCCATGTTAATGATTATGAAATTGGACAAGAAGTCTTCCTCTACACATACAATGTGGTAAGAGAAGATGAAACATATCTCGTTGGCTTCTCTTCTTTAGAAGAAAAGGAAGTTTTCCTTGCTCTTATCAGAGTGAAAGGCTTGGGTCCAAAGACCGTGATTGGTGCTCTTTCTGCCACAACCGCCAACGATGTGAAAAATGCCATTGCCTCAAACAATGTCGTCTATTTAAAAAAGTTACCAGGTATTGGTGCTAAAGCCGCCAGCCAAATTATTCTCGATTTGAAGGGCGAATTAACTGGTACAAAAGGTGATCCAACCGTTTATGACGAAGTCTATGAAGCTCTTAAAGAACTCGGCTTTAAAGGCGCTGCCATTGAACGCGTTTTAGCGACCATTAACGAAAAGGATGCTTCTCCAGAAGAAGTCCTCCGCTTAGCTTTGGCTAAATTAAGGAAATAAGCATGTCAAGATTACTCGATGCCAATAGAAATATCAGCGAAACGCAAGAAGAGTTATCGCTCCGTCCACAGACATTAGATGAATATGTTGGACAAAGAGATCTTAAGCAAAATCTTAAGGTTTTTATCGGCGCGGCTCTTCACCGTGATGAACCACTTGATCATATTCTTTTCTATGGCCCTCCAGGTTTAGGCAAAACTACATTAGCCTATGTCGTTGCTAATGAGATGCATGCCAAGATTCATTTTGTGAATGGACCAGCCTTAGAAAAGCCAGGTGATTTAGGCGCTATCCTATCTAATTTAAGCAAGGAGGGCGGCGATATTTTATTCATCGATGAAATTCACAGACTTCCACGAATTGTGGAAGAGACGCTCTATAATGCCATGGAAGACTTCAAGTTTTCTGTGGTCATTAACCGCGATACATCCGCGAGAACACTAACTATTGATTTACCGCCATTCACCCTCATTGGTGCAACCACTAGAGCGGGTAATCTTTCCGCTCCATTAAGAAGCAGATTTGGCATCTCTGAAAAACTCAATTTCTACGATATCGATGAATGCGTCCAAATCGTTAAGAGAACAGCTCGTGTTTTCAATACCACAATCGAAGATGCCGCCGCTTTAGAAATCGCCAAGCGCTCACGTGGCACACCGCGTATTGCCAATAGGTTATTTAGAAGGGTGAGAGACTTCGCTAACTATGCTGGTAAGGACCATGTCACAGTTAACGATGCTTTACAAGCATTGAAGGCTTTAAAAGTTGATGAATTAGGTCTTGATGATGTCGATATTCGTTATCTCAGAACCGTTATCGAAAGATTTAAAGGCGGTCCAGTTGGTTTGGATACTTTAGCCAGTGCAATCGGAGAAGAAATCGATAACTTAGAAGATGTCTACGAGCCATATCTACTCCAAATTGGCATGATTGATCGAACCGCTAGAGGAAGAGTGGCCACTGATAAGGCTTACAAGCACCTTCATATCACCCATCAAACAAAATTGTTTTAACAATTTTACATATTAGGTTAAAAGAGATGAACAAGGCTTTAAGTCTTGTTCTTTTATTTTCTGATTTATTCGTACAAATATGTTGAATTACATATGTAATTAGAGTATATTATACAATGACGTCGCTTTATGAGCGAATGCATGTACACGTAACACAGGAGGAATTAATATGCGTAGATTATGGTCACATATTATCTTGGCGGCTACTTCGCTAATGATGGTAGGGGCAACATTTGCCACCGTAGTTACAAAAATTGACAGAAATATTGAATATACATCAGGTAAGGAATTAGTGTTCCCCGTTGCCGAAAAAGGCGAAGACGTAAATCCAGATGAA
>JBGUXN010000039.1:0-7130 GCA_045222195.1 Bacilli bacterium
CGAAAAGCATCCAGAAGAAAGACCAGTTCCACCAGAACCAGGCAAACCAGAACCAACCGAACTCGATTATCTCAAACGTATTGCTGACGCTTTAGATAAAAAAGAAGCGTAATTAGTTCGATTGAATATAATAAAAGGAAGCAGTGATTGCTTCCTTTTTTGTTGTTTAATTCTTTGAATTAGATCTTATCGTTAGAACCTAAGACATCAACGATTTTATGTTTCACTAATTGTTTAACATAAGCTCTACCATCGCCGATATATTGACGTGGGTCGAAGTGTTCTGGATGAGCTTCGAAGTGTTCTCTGATACCGGCGGTCATCGCTAAGCGGAGGTCACTATCGATATTGATTTTACAAACGGCTAATCTAGCAGCTTGTCTTAATTGTGCTTCTGGGACACCAACGGCGTCTTTAAGAGCACCACCGTGGTCGTTAATAATTTTAACGAATTCTTGATTAACGGAGGAGGAACCATGTAAGACGATTGGGAAACCTGGTAAACGTTTGCTCACTTCTTCTAAGATGTCAAATCTTAATGGAGGAGGTAATAAGATACCTGTTTCTGGGTCACGTGTGCATTGTTCTGGTTTGAATTTATAAGCGCCGTGGCTTGTACCGATAGCAATGGCTAAGGAGTCACAACCTGTTCTACGAACAAATTCTTCGACATCTTCTGGTCTGGTATAAGATTCAGCACCGTGTTCAACTTTGACATCATCTTCGATGCCGGCTAATGTACCAAGTTCAGCTTCGACAGTGACGTATGGGACATGAGCGTGGGCGTATTCACAAACTTTCTTTGTGATAGCGATGTTTTCTTCAAATGGTTTGCTAGAGCAGTCAATCATGACTGAGGTGAAACCACCATCAATGCAGTCTTTGCAAATTTCAAAGTCGGCACCGTGGTCCAAGTGAAGAACGATTGGTAAACCGGTATCTTCAACAGCGGCTTCCACCATTTTCTTTAAATAGATTGGTTTTGCATATTTTCTCGCACCAGCGGAGACTTGGAGAATGACTGGAGAATTGCATTCTTTAGCAGCTTCGGTGATGGCTTGAACGATTTCCATGTTGTTGCAGTTAAAAGCACCAATGGCGTATCCGCCTTTATAGGCTTTTTCGAACATTTCTTTAGAGTTAACTAATGGCATATTTAATCCTTCTTTCTGTAGTTATTATATATCTTATTATTATTTTGTAAAATAATATGATAACCGAGTTTATTAGAGCTTTTTCCTCAAAACGAGGATGTTTTTATTGTTGATGCGGTCATAAGCATATTGGCTCATGATTTTCTTGACGATCAGAATACCAAGGCCACCAACCTTTTTATCTTGTGGATCGCCCTCTAATGGAGAGTTATTGATTTCTAATTGATTAAAGGCTGGCGCTCTATCGATAACCGTAAGAGCGAATTCATTTTTATCCTTATTAAATAATAGGCGTGAGAAGATTTCTCCACCATTATTCTGATAACCATATTTCACGATATTGGAATATAGTTCGTCAGCGACCACTAATAAGTTATTCTTGAATTCTTCACTTAGTTTGTACTTATCGCAGAAATTAGCGACGAAATCTAATGCTCCTGGCACATTATCCATCTTGGCGTCAAATCTATTTTCGACATAGAAGCATTCATCCCCATGGTATTTCAAAGTGATAATGGTAATATCATCGCTTTGATTTTCACCATTGATGAACTTTTCAATATCATCTTTTAAAGCATGATGAGTTTCCACTAAGCAGGTGTAATCTCTCGCGTTTAATAAATCTAAGAATCTCTTTTCGCCATAGAATTCGCCTTTATCGTTTCTGGCTTCAGTTATACCATCGGTATAAAGCATGATGCTTTCACCATTTTCTAAGGTAATCTTTTCATCTTCGACGATAGCGTTTTCAAAAGCCCCTAAAACGAAGCCTGATTTGCATTTTAAGAAGCGGTATTTTAAGTTAGAACCAATAATTGGAGGATTATGTCCCGCATTAGCGAATTCTAATTCACCAGTCTTTTCATTAAGAATGGCCAAGAAACAAGTCACAAACATTTGTGAATGGTTGTGGTCACTTAATGTCGCGTTCATTAGTTTAAGTATTTCGGAAGGTTTTTTATTTGGGCCAACGTGATTTCTAAAGCATGTAATTGTTTTCATCATGAACATGGCCGCAGGAATACCTTTTCCAGAAATATCACCAATCACTATCGCGGTATGTTCTTTATCAATTTTGAAATAATCATAGAAGTCACCACCGACTTCCTTAGCGGCTCTTAGTTCCGCCACTATTTCAATGTCTTTAGATGTTTCAATTTCACCTGGTAAGGTGGCTAGTTGAATCTCTTTAGCGACTTCAAGCTCAGTTTTAGTCTTTTGTTGTTCAGTATTAACGTTAATTTCACTAGTTAATAATTTAAATGTTCTTTTGTTGAGAGCAAAGCTCACAAAGAAGACGATGAATAAAATAAAGGCACGTGGCAAGAAATAATCGAATATGCATTCAACATAGCGGTTATATCCTAGGTTTACCAATTGAGAGAGCATATCGTATCTTGCTTGTGGACCTTCAGCGTATAAACTATGACCGTCTTTAATCGCTTCATTGCCTAGTAATAAGTTAGGATCAAATTCGCCAACGAACATACTGCCATACATACATGGGATGGATAATAGGGTAACTGTAATAAAGACAAGAGTTCCTATCTTTGCGTTGTAATAATGGTTCGTCATTAAGATGCATAATGCCCAGGCAATGACTGTGTGCTTAGGTAAGATGATGTTTAACGCCGCGATAGCTAAAACGAAGGAGAAGATAATAAAGTTCTTGTATCCTGGTTTCTTTAATTTGTCTTTAAATATAAAGACATAAAGTAATGGGGATAATAAGACTAAGACGGCGATTGGGAAGGCGATGTTAATTAAAACACGAGTGATATCACTATGGATTTTAAAGAAGCCTGTTAAATAGAAAATCCAAATAAGGAGCATATATGCTCCCGCCACTGCATTAGCAAAAGACATATGCTTATTAGCATCGGCTTCATTATCTTTATAGGCTTCTAAATATAAATTTCTTTCTTCGTTACTCATCTTATAAACCAATATCTAAATCATCATATTTTTCCAAGAGTTTAAGGAGTCTTTCTTTACAACCTTCTAATCTCTTAGTGTTTTCTGGTTCGTTATTACGATTCCAACGAATCATATGGACATAACCAACGATTTTAATCTTATCTTTGATAACAGGATTGTCTTTACCAAAATAAAGATTAATCAAAGCATCATATAATCTCGCACCATCTTCATCTTTAATGCCAAAGAATCTTAAGGAGTTGCCTGGATCATCTTCATTAAAGGCCACATATGGAGCATATAACGCTGCTAATTCAAAGATTGGATAACCAACAGAAAGAGTATCCATATCAATTAAAAGAAGTTCATCTTTTTGTACCATGATGTTTTTAAAATGGCAGTCTCCATGAATAAGAGTTTTTCTTTCTGGGATAGCTTTAAACATTTTGACTAATTTAGCGTAAGCATCTTTTGGTAAATATTCTTCAATCTTTTCTAACTTAGTTAAATAAGCTTGCTTCATATCAGGAACGATTGGACTATTACACTCGGTGGTATTCATCTGTTTTAAGAGGTGGGCATACTTTTCTAAGAATTCATGCATTCTATCTGGATATTTAATGACCATGTTTTTAAGAGATTCGCAATCAAGCATCTCAAAACGCACACCGAGCTTATCGTCCACTCTGACGATATCAAAAGATATCGCTGTAGGAATACCTAAGACAAATGCTTCTTTAGCAAGAGTTAATTCTCTTTCAATTTGTGCGGGATCACTAACGCGGTTAAAAACTTTAATGATGGTATCTTTATCCACTCTATAGACTGTAGAATAATAGCCTGTTCCCACGACTTCTGCGCCAGAAATATAGACGCGCTTGAGTCCTTTTTTAATATCCATGATGTTAGTGAAACCAGTCATTTGGAAAATATCATAAACTTCTAAAGAAGTTTCAATAATGGAGACTTTATTATATTTTTGTTTTAATTTAAGAACAATTCTTAAGCCCGCACTGGAGATATAAGAAATACGAGAGAAATCTAAAACAAGTTGATCAAATGTTTGTTCTTTTAAAATGTTATCGATTTCTTTTTCAATGTTATCAGCGTTATAGGAATTTAATTCACCTTCTAAATAAAGGGTGAGCGTTTTTTCTTTTAATTCAAATCTCATATGGTCTCCATTTACCAAATAGAAAAAGGCAATCATGTGTTGTCTTGTCTAGATGGTTATTACTTCATTAATAAAAGTATAACAAATTCCTTTAGGAATAGTTAACCATTTATTTATCAAAGAATATATAATTCAAGCCTTTAAGTTTTAATAAGGAATCAAGATCGTTACTATCTTTAATCTCGTAGCCTTCTAATCTATCTTTTATAAACTCTTGGAGTTCATCAAGTTCAGTCTTATCATCAGTGTACTCGTTCTTTATCACACCAATGACGAGCATCCTTAAATAATTGAGAATGGAATTTTCAATCCAATAAGAACATTGGGTGTATTTGAAATTGTTAAATTGCTTTTTAAGTTTTAAATAAGAAGGGACACCATCTGCTACGTTGTGCCATAAATCAGAGAAAATGAAATCGTAATCTTTATCTTTGATATCTTTGATGAAATAGAAAGCATCCGCTTTATGGATATGGATCTTTTCAGGATGTGGGAATAAAGGAAGAAGATATTTAGTAAATAACTTAATAAGTTCTAAATCCATCTCGACAATGTGGACTTCTTTAACTTCTTCTTTTAAGGAAACCATATAAGCGTAATAGCCAAGTCCTAAACCAAGTGTTAAGACTTTGCCTCTCGCTAATTGAATAGGGATTTCCATCGTTCTAATTTCATGCTGATTAAGGGACATCCACTCGGTATCATATAAACTAATTGAAGGATAAATGTAATCGCTCTTAAACATCATTAAAGACATCTTGATAGAATAATTGGCGCCATAGGCATATTCTTCTTGATAAGGGCATAATGTATAAGCCTTACGATTTGCTCTAGAAAGAGTCCATCCTTCTTCTTTGAAAGCGAGGTCATTAATCGCTTTAAAATATGGGTTTGCTTTAAAGTCTTCCGCATTTAAAAGCACTGTATCCCATCTGATATTATTTTTAATGAAATCGTTATCGTATTTATATAGTTTTTCTAGTTGATCAAAGGCCAGATTCTTCTTTTTAAAGTCGTTTTTGTCTTTGATTTCTTTTTGCGATTTTTCGTCTAATAACTGAGGATTATCCGTTAATACGTGACTTAGGTATATGAAATAATCAACGTTTTTCTCGTGTTGAGCGAATAACGCTAATAGTTTCTTTTCTTCTTTCTCAGTTAAAGAAAACTTCATCTTACTTATTAACTTTCTTTAATAATTCTTGATATGTTTCTTCATCAAAAGGAAGACGAGAAATAGGAACAATGGAGATATAGCCTTCTCTTACTTGTTTATGATCATCTTCAAGAGTTAAATTCTTCATATCATCAAGATTACGTAAAGCATAATATTGGTCACCGTTTCTCTCATAATAATAGTAATCATTACGATAACTTAAACGACCTAATTTAATGCCTTTAGATTCGTTTCTTGGAAGATTGATATTAAGTAAATATTTATCACTCAGTAGGTTATTGTCAAAAATGAATTTCCAGATGTTATCAAATTCGTTTTCTAAGACTGTATAATCATCAAAAGGGGCACTGAAACAGATGCACTTTTTATGGTCAATTAAAGCGGTTAAACCCGCCCCAACAGTGCCACTGAAAAGAGTGTCAAAAGAAAGGTTATGGCCGTTATTACAACCCGAGACAACAAGATCAAAATCGCCGCGTAAAGCATAAAGAGCCCAGCTTACACAATCAGCGGGAGTGCCATGCACTGCGTAGACATCTTTTTCGATCTCTTCGACCTTTTGCCATTCACCAATCGTTATTGAAACAGACTTACCACTCATATGGGTAATTGGAGCGACAACCACTACTCGTCCGTATTTAGAGAGTTTGTCTTTTAAAATATTGATTCCAATAGCGTTATAGCCATCATCGTTGGTGAGAAGAATGTTCATATTTACAATAAATCTGAATGGGTACCTGTCCTAATCAAATATAAAATTACATTATCGTTAGAATACTTGTAAATCAATAACCAATTTGGTTCTATATGTAATTCACGACAATTTACGTAATCTCTCGACGGTTTAAGTGGGTGATCAAAGTATTTTTGAGGAAGAACGGCTCCTTCAGATAGAAGTCCAATTACTGTCTTTAGTTCTTGCACTTCAAGTCCTCTTTTAATACATTTTTCATAATCCTTCTTAAACTTATTTGTTTGAACGATGTTGTAAGTCATTATTTAGGTCCTCCATAAGTTCGTCAACACTACTAAATATTCTGGTTTTCGAAGGATCTTTTTCCATCTCTTCAACTTCCTTAATGGCCTCTAAAGTTTCTTTGTTAGGAGTTTCTAGTTTCAGCACAAAAGGAATGCCATTATTTCTAATTGTTTGAATATAGAACATAGTAATGGCAGTAGTAGGAGTTAAGCCCAAGCCTTTGAAAATGGCTTCAGCTTTCTTTTTAATGTCTTGGTCGATTCTAATGTTGACGTTAGCCATGTGGAGACCTCTTACGTAAATAGTATACATTTTTGTATTGCATTTTGCAACATATTGTCAACACAGATGATAATCTTCAGAAAGCATAATAAAAGAGGGCATAGCCCTCTATTATTTGTTTAAATCAAATTATTGGTTGTTAACTTTGTTTTCTTTAATGACTTTGTCCTTTAAGAATTCTGGAACTTCTTCGTAAGAGACGAATTCTCTATTGAAGTAACCAGAAGCTTGTGTAATGGACTTAAGTTGTGTGACGTAGTCAACGATTTCTGCTTCAGGAACTAAAGCTTCGATATCTTGCATACCTTCGTGTTCTTCCATGTTTTGGATACGAGCACGACGTGTATTTAAGTCGGACATAACATCACCTGTGTATTGAGAAGGCGCGATAACGTGAATTCTCATAATTGGTTCTAAGATGATTGGTTTGCACTTTGGATAAGCGTC
>JBGUXN010000040.1:0-14357 GCA_045222195.1 Bacilli bacterium
AAAAACTATGAAAGTCAGACCTTCCGTCAAACCTATCTGTTCCAAGTGCAGAGTCATCAAAAGACATGGCAAAGTCATGGTCATTTGCAGCGATCCAAAGCACAAACAGAGACAAGGTTAATTTAGGAGGAATTTAGAATATGGCACGTATTGTTGGTGTTGATATTCCTAACGACAAACCAGTAGGTATCGCTCTTACCTATATTTATGGTATCGGTCGTCATACCGCAAAATTAATTTGCGATGGTGCTAAAGTTGATAGCACAATTAGAGTCAAAGATTTAACTGACGAACAACTCGGTGCTGTTCGTAACGAAATCAGTAATTACAAAACCGAAGGTGATCTTCGTAGAGAAGTCGCTTTAAATATCAAGAGATTAACCGAAATTGGTTGCTACCGTGGCACACGTCATAGAAGAGGCTTACCAGTTAACGGTCAAAGAACAAAGACCAATGCGCGTACACGTAAAGGTCCACGTAAGACCATCGCCAATAAGAAGATGGCCCCACAAGGTTAATGAAAGGAGAATAGTAACATGGCTAAAACAACAATCCGTAAAAAGAAAGTTAAACGTTCATTTACTCGTGGTGTTGCCCACATTCACGCTACTTTCAATAACACAATCGTGACAATTTGTGACGAACAAGGTAATGCCCTTGCTTGGAGTTCCGCTGGTGCTAATGGTTTCAAAGGTGCGAAAAAATCCACTCCATTCGCCGCTATGCAAGCTGCGGAAGCTGCTGGTAAAGCTGCTTACGAACAAGGCATCCGCCAAGTCGATGTCGACGTTAAAGGCCCAGGCCCAGGTAGAGAAGGTGCGATCCGTTCCCTCGCTGTCGCCGGCTTACAAGTCTTAAGTATCGTCGATACTACTCCAATCCCACATAATGGTTGCCGCCCACCAAAGAAACCAAGAGGCTAATAATTTCAGGAGGCTAGTAAAGTTATGAAAATTGCAAATCCATTTGAAAGATTTGGTATTACTCAAGCCGACTATGATGGTAATGAAAATTATGGTCGCTTTGTTATCGAACCATTAGAAAGAGGTTTCGGTCTCACATTAGGCAATGCCTTACGTAGAGTCTTACTCTCTTCCTTACCAGGCGCTTCCATTTACGCTGTTGAAGTTGAAGGTGCTCGTCATGAATTCACCGCTCTTCCAGGCGTCGAAGAAGATGTCACAACCATCATCTTAAACTTAAAAGATTTAGTTTTACGTATTGATTCTGAAGATGCGTCAAACAAACGTTTAGAAATTAATGTCACCGGTCCAGCCGTCGTCAAAGCAAGCGATATCGTTTGCCCAGCAGGCGTGGAAGTGGTGAATCCAGACTTAGTCATCGCTAACGTCACCGAAAGCGGTTCCTTACACATGGTTCTCCATGCTCGTAACGGCCGTGGTTACGTCACCGGTGAACAAAATAAAGTCTTACACCCATCCCTTCAATTAGGTACTATCTGTACAGACAGTAACTATTCCCCAGTTAAGAAAGCCAACTACATCGTCGACGGCACACGTGTCGGTCACGATTCCCGTTTCGATAGCTTAACAATCGAAGTTTGGACCAACGGTTCCATGCTTCCACAAGAAGCTCTCGCAATGGCGGCTAAAATCTTAATCGACCACTTCTCTAAATTCTTAGATGTTGCTGAAATCGCTAGAGATATCAACATCGAAAAGGATGTCGTCCAAGTGGAAGAAAACAAATATGAGAACTTCATTATTGAAGAACTCGATCTCTCTGTCCGTTCTTATAACTGCTTAAAGAGAGCCGGTGTCGCTACCGTCTTAGAATTAACAGAAAAGACAGAAGAAGAAATGATGAAAGTCAAAAACCTTGGTAAAAAATCTCTTAAAGAAATTAAAGAGAAACTCGCGGCTTATGGCTTATCATTCAAAGATTTTGAATAAGGAGGCCTATCAACATGCCAGCACAAGGTAGAAAAAATGTTCATGGTAAAACCGGCGTTAGATTCAAAGCCGCTTATACTAAGAGCAAATATGAAAATATGCTCCGTAACGTCGTCACAGATTTAATCGTTCATGGTCAAATCAAAGTGACCGCTGCGACAAGTAAAGACGTCATTAAAGAAGCTGACCGTTTAGTGACCTTAACCAAAAAGGAAGATGTCATGAACGCCAAACGTCAAGCCGCTAGATTCGTCCGCAACATTGTTGCCGATGAAAAGAGTGGTCTCACAGCTTTAGATAAATTATTCAACGAAATCGGTCCAAAGATGAAAGATCGTAATGGTGGTTATACCAAACAATATAAGTTAGAAAACCGCCGTGGAGATAATGCTCCTATCGTCTTAGTGACTTGGGTTGACTAATTATTAAACTAATTTAACAATAGCCCCGCTACAAAGTGGGGCTTTTTGTTAGCCAATCAATCTATGATTGTGTGATACTTGCTTAATAAAATTAATTAATCTACAATGTATGTAGCAAGTTTTGGTATGCCTTATTCATATAGAAAAGTTTTTTATTAGCGTATCAAAACATAAAAGAAAGGAATAATTAAATATGAAGAAATTCTTAACAACTATGTTGACTTTCGTCGCTTTAGCGCTCACCGCTTGTGGTGGCACGCCAAATACTCCAAGCGAAGAAGCGAAATGGGAAACTAACAACACCCATCACTGGCATATCAACGCCGAAGGCGAGAAAGTCGATAACGCGAAACACGAATTCGAAGAAGATCCAGCTCAAGCTGTTGCCGCGACATGTGAACAAGACGGTAAGAAAGTTGAAGTCTGTAAAGTTTGTGGTTTCGTTAAAGAAAGCAAAATTACTGCTTTAGGTCATGACTGGGATAACGGCGAAGTCACAAAAGAAGCCACATGCTCTGTTCCAGGTGAAAGAACATATCACTGCAAACGCGATGGTTGTACTGCTACTAAGACAGAAGAAATCAAAGCGGATCACGTCTGGGGTGCAGCACAAGCTGTCACAGGTGAAGGCGCTGATGTCGACTACAATTTATTCACATGCACAGTCTGTGGTACTAAGAAGATTGAATTCGTCGCCAAACAACCAGATGGCAAATGCACAATCGATGGCAGCTTAAAATCTGACTCCACATTCCCAGATTACTTAAAATTAGGCACCAATGGTAATAGCATTTCCTATTCATTCAACTACGCTACCGCTGGCAAAGCCAAAGTTTATATGCGTGGTGTTATGGACTACTGGCACGATGGTAACAATGAAAATCAAGCTAGAGACGGTTATTATGCTGGTAAGAACAGCAGTGATGGTAACTTCGAACTCAAAGTTAATGACGAAGTCGTCGATTACTCTTGGAGTAAAGGCATGACCTATGAAGATTTAATTCCAGGTGAAGCCCAAGGCACATATTCCGCATTGGCCGATTGCTTAGTCGGTGATTGCAATATCGCCGCTGGTCCAAACACATTTGTGTTCAAGAGAACAGAATCCTACAACTTATTAATTAAAGATTTCGTTATCATCTTTGATAAATAGAAATAACTATTAAAACTAAAAAAGGTCGAGTTTTCTCGGCCTTTTCTTTATGTTTGATTATTTTACTTAAGCGGCTCTATAAACGCCTACACAGCCCCAATAATGTTCTTCATCACTATTTTGATTGCTATAGACTTTAAATGATCCACTAGCAGTTGTGTATGTGGTTTCACCGTTATAGGTTGTGGTGGTGTATAAACCCGCACCTTGATTACCACTTACTAAGTCGAAGTGAACCATCCAGCCTTCATCAACTTCTGAGAAGCCACAGTAGAGATAGAAGCAAACGTTATTACCTTCAATTTTCCAGAATCTTTCATCCGCGGTATGTGGGTGAGATTGCCAGCTTGGAATAACTCTTTGGAAATCACCAGCGATGTTACCCGCATCATTCCAGGCATCGATTTGATCTTTGGTTAAGTTCTTGGAGTTCGCGCCACTAATCTTGAGATAAGCACCTGGATTTGTAATGCCTTCTGGTAAATCGGCTTGAGCGATATCAACAACTTCGGCGGTCGCAAAGCTAATTGGTTGAACGTTATCAAATGTTAAGGAATTTTCTAAGTCTTGACGGAGATAATACTTTCTTGTCGCATCACTAGCGCCAAACATATTGGAGGCAAAGGCAATATCACCATATGTTTCTGGTGTGCCACCATAAATACGATATATTTTACCGGCTTTGATGGTTTGAATATCGGTTAAGCAATATCTAACAGTAAATTGATTGCTATCATCAAAATCAACTTTCACGAAATCTGCGTCCGCTGGTGTAGCTTTTCCATCATCGAAAGTAGAAGTATCTCTATCCATTAAACCCCAAGCCCATTTAAATTCATCAGCGGTGTAGTTTTGTTGCATGCCTCTGACAGTAATATAGGCTTTATCACCATCATTACCTAAAGAAATGCTTAAATCACTAACACCTTTTTTAGGACCTTCACTAGTGGATGGTTTAGAAGAGGAACTTCTTGATGAAGTTGGGTTTTTAGAACTCTTATCAGCAGTAGATGATTGATCTGCTTTATTACCACAGGCACCTAATAGCGCTGTAATAGCAAGAATAGCCATCATAAAAGATAGTTGTTTTTTCATATAAATGCTCCTTTATCTATATAAGCGTATTTATTGTAGCATATATCTAAAAAAATAATAAAAAAAGGAGCGCTTACGCGCCCCTAATTGATTCTGATTAGTTGTTATTATTTTTCGTAAATTTCAACTAAACCTTGGAATGTTAAACGGTAACCGCCATCGCCTTGAGTGATGAGAATTTCGTTTTCACCTTGTTCTAAAGTGATTGTTGGGCATAAGACGAATTGTGCACCAGCGTTTGTGCCAATACCTAATTCTTCGTATGTGCCAGTAGAAACTGCGACATCAGTAGTACCACCACTAGTAACAACTTTAACAGTGTATGGTGTAGCAGTTAAGTCTTTTGAACGGTTATTAGCAACGAAAGCACCAATTCTTAATTCATAATCACCAGCTTTTGGAGCAATCATCTTATAATCGACTGTTGTATTGTTGTCATGTTTATAATCTGTTTTTGTTGGATCAGGGTTATCTGTGAAGGAAGCGACAGCCATCTTAGCACCGACTTTGTTACAGCCAGAGCAGGTGAATGGTGTGACGGGATAACCTTCAGAGTTGTTTACTGGTGTGCCATCAACAAGTGTATGAACGTGAGCGCTTGGATCTTTCCATGCTGTTACTTTCCAACCTAAGTTGCCCCAGAAATCATCTTGAGCACTTGCGCCTGGAACGGCAACGACGTTAACGTCGAGTTTGACGCCGTTTGCATTTGTCATAACACAATGTTCATCAAGAGCGACTTCCATCTTGAGGTCAGCTTGTTCTGGATGTCTGGCATTTAAGTGAGTGTTGTAATTGCTACCAGCGGCAAAGAAGGAAACGTCTGCGTATAAGTATGCTTTATTACCTTCTTTTTTCCAATAATATTGATCTTCTTCAACGACTAATTCGGTATCTGGACGTCCCCATGAACCTGGAATAACATATGTACCAGTTTTATATCTTCTTGTATTTGTCCAGGAACCACCGACTTGTTGGAATTGAACGAATGAATCGAAGCTATCTAACACTTCTTGAGTGATGGATTCATCAGCTTCACCACCGATTTTTGCCCATGCTTTGCCATGTTCGTCTTCGACAATGCTTGCTTCTGTAATTGTAACTGGTGGGAGTTCATCAACAGCGATTGAGTTTTGGTTGTTGACGTCAGCGCGGATATAGAATCTATATGTTCCGTCTTTGAGTGATGCGCCATTGTTATCTGTACCAACGGCAAGATTGGCTGCTAAGCCTTTAACGCCAGCGTGGATGGTGTAAATACCTGCTTCTAAACCTGCAATTGTGGAGAGGTTGTATTCGAAGACATATGAACCATCAGCATTGAGTGTGGCATCAAGTGTGTAGTCAGCATCAACAAATTCAGCAGTAGTACCTAAAATGTAGGTGGTTTTGCCATCTCCGGCACCTGCTTGGCCAGCGTGTTGAAGCGCTAAAGCCCATTTAAATTCAGCAGCGGTGTAGTTTTCCGCCGCACCAGCTAATTGTAAGTAGACTTTGTTTTCCTTAGCAATTAAGTTGACGGAGGTAACTGTCACTGCTTTTTCTGTGGATGGTGGTTCTTCTGAAGAGGATGGTTGTGGAGCTTCAGAAGAGCTTGGTTGTGGAGCTTCTGAAGAACTTGGCTGTGGCGCTTCGGAAGAACTTGGTTGTGGTTCTTCAGAAGAGCTTGGTTGTGGAACTTCAGAAGTTGATGGTTGTGGTGCTTCGGAACTTGGTTCGGCTGGTTTGCCACCGCAAGCCGCTAAAGTCATTCCAAATAAAAGCGCAGCCATCATTAAAAAGTTACGTTTTTTCATTGTAAAAACTCCTTTCAAAAGCGAACTTTCATTTTTTTAAATATCTTGTCAATATCTGCATTTATGTTAACTTATTCTTTTTTTCAAAGCAAATGAATTGATATAAAAAAAGTATTTTTTTAAATTTATTGCGCTAAATACATTTAATTTGTAATATTTTACAAATGTAATACAATAATACTATGATTGCAAAAACCACTCATATCAAGGACACTAAAAAGCTTGTTGGTTCTTTACCAGCAATGAGATATACAGAACCAAAATATTTATATATTGCGATGGCTAATGCCCGCTGCCCAAAAGCGGAACTTTTCATCAAGGAAGGTGACCACGTTAATTCTTGCCAAGTCATTGGTATGCGTCACGCTGCTTTCTTTGATCAGCCTATCCACGCTACATGTTCAGGTACATTCGTGGGCATGGAAAAACACTATCACAGAAATGGCAAGTTAACTGATTTCATTAAGATTGAAAATGACTTTAAAGATACATTAGATCCATCTGTTCATCAAAGAACACCAGAAGAAATAGCAGCGTTAACAAAAGAAGACATGACTGAAATTGTTAAAAACTGCGCGCTTGTGGGTTTAGGGGGATCATCTTTCCCAACATATATCAAATTCCAAACCGATAAACCAATCGATATGATTTTAATCAATGGTATTGAATGCGAACCATATATTACCGCTGACCATAGATTAATGCTTGAATATCCTTACCGCATCATTGACGCGATTAAATATGCAATGCAAGCTTTCAAATGTAACAAAGCTAAGATTTGTATTAAATCTAAATATAAGGATATAAAACAAGTATACGAAGAAATCTTAAAAGATTATGGCGATAACCGTATCGAACTTTGCTGTGTGAAAAATTACTACCCACAAGGTTGGGAAGTAGCGATGATTAAAGAAGCCACTGGTATTGAATTAAAACCAGGTGAACTTCCATCTAATAGAGGCATCATGAACTTCAATGTCTCCACGATGGTGGGCCTCTATAAAGCCATTAAATACAACATGCCAGTTATCAAGAGATTCATCACAATTACTGGCGATGGTATTAAAAAACCAATGAACTTCAGAGTGAGAGTGGGTACCTCTATTAAAGATTTATTAGATGAATACTGTGGTGGTTATATCCATCCAGAAAAAGATAAAGTGTTTATTATCGGTGGCCCGATGATGGGTAATAGTGTTCCAAGCGATGATATCATCATCACTAAAACTGTCACATCTATCATCATCCTAGATAAAGACAACAACGACGTTGAACAACCATGCGTCAGATGCGGTAGTTGTGTTTTATCTTGCCCAGTCCATCTTGAACCAGTGCAAATCATGAATGCGGTGAAAGCAATGGATAAAGAAAGAATCAAAAAGCTTAATCCTTTAAGATGTATTGAATGTGGTTTGTGTGCCTATTCATGTACTTCTAAGATTCAAGTGACTGACTACATAAGGAGAGCGAAGATTTTCGCTAAGCTATAATGACAATCATTAAGGAAAGTGCGCCACATCTAAGAAGAAAAGCTTCCGTCACAAGAATGATGGTTGATGTTTTAATCGCGCTTGCACCAACCTTAATCTTCTCTTTTATCGTTTATCCTTTAAATACCTTATTCGTCTATTTAATTTCATTATTCGTGATGATTGGCTCTGAATTCTTAGCCTGTGGTATCCGTAATAAATTCCAATATAAGAAACCAGGTGTCTTTGGCATTAATAATGTTTTAACTGCCGCGATTAGTGCGGTTATCTATACACTCATTATGCCAGCAGGTGCACCTTTATACGCAGTCGCTATTGGCGCTCTAGTGGGTATTGTCTTAGGCAAACTCGTCTTTGGCGGTTTAGGAAGCAATATCTTCAATCCTGCCGCTGTTGGTATGCTTTTTGCAAAACTTTGTTTTGGTAGCCAATATACACAAGTTAATACTTGGCACTATACCATTCCAGATGCTGCCGCTGGCGCGACTCCATTAGCCTTAGTCAATGGTGGTGCTTTCTCTAACATCAATACCTATCCAATCTTAGACTTATTCCTTGGCCGTATTCCTGGCACATTAGGTGAAGTTTACGCCATTACAATTCTTGTTGGTTTGGCCTATTTATTAATTAGAAGAAGCGCTGATTATCGTATCGTCGTCTCTTTCTTTGGCACATTCATTTTATTATCCTTAGTGGCCGCTTTATCTGTTTTAGCCGCTGGTGGTAGTATTGATGTTCTTAAATTCGTAGCCTTCAGTTTATTAACTGGTGGTGTCTTATTCGGTGGCACATTCATGTTAACCGATCCAGTGACGAGCCCAATCAACGCTCCAAGCAGATGGATGTATGGCATGATTGCCGCTGTCTTCACTATCTTTATTAGATTATTTGCCGCTTTACCTGAAGGTATGGGCTTCTCAATATTAATCGCTAATATGATTGCGGTTGTTTTAGATCACTATGAATGGAGTTCTTCTAGATGCACATGGAAGAAATTCTTAGCCATGGGCTTATTAGTGGTCGTTCCTGCTTTAGTAATCTTCTTAGTTATCAAGTTTGGAGGTGTTTATCATGGCTAACGTGAAAAAATACGTCCTAACCGCTGTGACTTTAGGTTTGATTGCGATGGCAAGTGGTGCTTTAATCGGTGCGACTAATTTAGTGACCGCTGATAGAATCGCCGAAAACGAAGTTAAAAAGATTAACGCTAGCTTTGTGGAAATATATGGAGAAGGTGCCAGCGGCAAAGAAAACGAATCGTTCAACTATAACGAATACACATATTTAAAATCTCAATATGAAATCGTTAACGCTAATGGCGATAGCATTGGTATGGCTTATCGTACTTTAGGTTCCAATGCATATGGCAAGATTTCTTTAATTGTTGGTTTTGTTAATGGTAGTGGTTTTAGATACGTTTATTACGGGATTTCTGTCGTTATTAATGAACAATCATTCGCCACAACTTTAGAAGAAAATTATTTCGTTCCTGTTAAAAATAACGAACGCGATATAGAAGATGTTAAATGCGGTGCGACATATGGGGCAACATTAGTCAAAGATATGATTAATGAAGCTAAAGAGGCCGCTAAATAGAAAGGAAGGATATGGCAAGGGAAAAAGGTTATACCAAAAAGAATTTCCTCAAGGGCATTATCGCTGAGAATCCATTATTCGTGTCAATTCTCGGTACATGTCCAGCTTTAGCGACCACTAAATCGCTAGAAGCGGCTATTGGTATGGGCGTTCTCTTTACCATCGTTTTGATTTGCTCTAGTATCCTCGTTTCTTTATTAAGAAAATTAATTACTGAAGAAATTAGAACACCAGCCTATATCGTTATCATTGCTACATTCGTCACTATTGTGAAGATGTTTGCTAATGCCTTCTTACCTGAACTATATTCAACATTAGGTGTCTTTATTTCTCTTATTGTTGTTAATTGCATCGTCTTAGGTCGAGCGGAAGCTTACGCTAGTAAGAACAATGTCTTTGATTCGTTAATCGATGCCTTAGGTATGGGTGTTGGTTATACATTAGCCATCATGTTAATGGCCTTCTTCCGTGAATTCTTAGGTACAGGCGCCTTTACCATCGGTAAGATCTTTACCTTTATTCCAGAAGCTAAATTACAAATCATTCCTAAGGGCTATGAAATTAGCATGTTCCAAAACCCAGCCGGTGCCTTTATTGTCTTCGGTTTAATCCTTGCTGTTTTAGCGTTCATTAAGAACACTAAAGCGGAAAAGAAAGCCGCGAAAGAAAAAGCGGAAAAAGCTAAGAAAGCCGAAGAAGCCAAAAAAGCCGCAGCCGCGGCACAAGCACAAGCCGCAGTAGAAGGAGGTAACAAGTAATGAATATCTTTATTTCGTTCATCCTCGCTATTGTTTCTAGCATGCTTATTGATAACGTTGTCTTATCAAGATTCTATGGTATTTGCCCATTCTTAGGCGTTTCTAAGAAAGTTAATTCCTCTTTAGGTATGGGCTTAGCCGTTGTCTTTGTCATCGTTTTAGCTACCGTTATTTGTTGGCCATTATATAACTTTGTTTTAGTCCCAGCGGGTATCGCGTTTATGGATACAGTCGCGTACATTCTCGTTATCGCTTCCTTAGTCCAACTCGTTGGTTTATTCATTAAGAAATTCTCTCCATCTTTATATAAATCATTAGGTATTTATCTACCTTTAATTACTACAAACTGTGCGGTTTTAGGTGTTGCCCAATCTAATACAGACCAAGCCTTAACATTCCTTCAATCTTTAGCCAATGGCATTGGTACATCAATTGGTTTCTTACTCATCATCGTGGTGTTCTCTTGTATTCGTGTGAGATTAGAAACTTCTAATACCCCTAAAGCGTTTAAAGGCTTACCAATTGCCTTAATTACCGCTGCATTGATGGCGATTGCCTTAATGGGCTTACAAGGATTATTCTCAGGTATTCAATTATGAGTCAAACAGGTTATTTAATTCTTGCTATTTCCATTCTTCTAGCTTTGCTAGCTATCTTTATTATTAGCTTTATTTTCTATAAGAGAACTCCAGTCCCAAGGGGCTGTGAAAATATCAAAGCGGATGGTGAAAAATGTGCTGCATGCAATCATCCAGAATGTTCGTATTTTAAAGGGGACCGCTAATTATGGTTATACTATGGGCTGCACTTATTTTATTAGGTTTAGGCTTATTATTAGGCCTTGGTTTAGCGATTGCCGCAAAGATTCTTTATGTTAAAGAAGATGAAAGAATCGGTGAAGTAGAAAAGAGACTACCTGGTTATAACTGCGGTAGTTGTGGTTATGCTGGCTGCCGCTCTATGGCGGAAGCCATTGTCGCCGGTAAAGAAACAAATATTAAAAAATGCCGTCCAGGTAAAATAGATCAAAACTTTAAACCAATTGCTGATTATTTAGACGAACATCCAAATGAGGATGGCTCTAAAATCAAGGTAAATTTATAATGAAAAAGTTTCTCGAAACTTTGCCATTACTCATGGTGGCTTCTTTAACCGCATGCGATATCGCTCATCAGTATCGTCAAGATACTTTATTTTTATTTGATACAGTCGTCACTGTTAAAACTACGGAATATCATGGCTTAATGTATAACGTGGTGGCACAAGAGCACACTTGCGATATCTTAAAAGAAGTTGACGCTATTAGTGATGCCTATAAGAAAAGAGATGTCACGTGTATTTATGATTTGAATAACACTAACGAAAAAATTGAAATTAATGGGCAACTATATCGTTTACTAACTTTAGCGTCAGAGGTTAAAGAAGATACACCTTATTTCAATCCTTTTATCGGTTCATTATCTAACAAATGGAAAGAGTCTTTAAGTAAAAACGAGCAACTCTCTGATTCAGTTATTGAAGAAGAACTTTTGAAGATGAATAATACCAGTCTTCTTTTAGAAATGACTACTGATGGCTATGAGCATCATTATTTCGCTCAAAGAGTCGGGGATGGTTTAATTGATGTAGGCGCTATAGCTAAGGGTTTTGCTTTGGATGAATGTGAGACATTTTTACATAGAAAAGCTGAACCTGAATATGAATACATGATTGATGCTGGTAGTTCTAGCATTCTTCTTGGAAGAAAAAAGGGAGGATCTGATTTTACAATCAAAATCAAAGACCTTTCTACTCCAACATATCTCCATTTAAAAGAATGTTTTGTAGCGGCATCTGGAGTTTCTGAACAAGGCGTGATGATTGATGGGACAATGTATTCCCATATTATTAGCCCTTTAACTGGTAGTGCTATTAATGTTTATGATGCCGTTATTGTCATTAGTGATTTAAAAGAGAATTATGGCTTATTAACTGATGCTCTATCAACCGTATTTATGATGAGCACTTTAGAAGAAGTTAAAGAGTTAGAAAAAAGCACTGGTGTTAGCGTTATTCTCATTGACGATGATAATATAGTTTATAAGAGCGAATCACTTGAACTATACCATGGATAAAAAGACTTTAAGAAACGACATTATTCTTATCGCCTCATTACTCTTAGTTGCGGTTATTTCTTTAATACTCGTTTTTTCAAGTCGACAAACCACTAAAACCATCGCTAATGTGTATGTACAAAACGAAGCCGTTTTATCAATAGATTTATCTAAAAAAGAAGAGAAAGACTATATTATTCAAGGCACTAAAGGTGAACTAACCATTCATACTAAAGATGGTGCAATATGCGTTTCTCATTCAAATTGCCCACATCAAGATTGTGTGAGAATGGGTTATATTCATACATCAAATAAACCAATTATATGTGCTTATAACCAGACATATATCGTCATTGAAGGCACCGCTAGTTATGATTTGGAGATCTAACTTATGAAAGTGCAAAAGATGGCCTTACTTGGTGTTCTTACTGCAGCGGCAATCGTCATTGCCGTTTTAGAGTCTTTTATTCCTAGTGTTGGTATCCCAGGGGTGAAGCTCGGTCTTGCTAACATCGTCATTTTAATCATCCTTTATGAATTGGGGATTTGGGAGGCTATTGTGGTTAACCTATTAAGAGTACTAGTGGTCTCACTGGTTAGAGGTACATTTTTATCAATGGGCTTCTTAATGTCTCTTACTGGATGTGTTCTTTCTTTAGGCATAATGATCCTCTTCTATTTACTCATTAAGAAGTTTTCCATCATCGGTGTCAGTGTCATTGGATCGTTATTTCACGTGCTAGGACAGGTGATAATCGCTATGATTTTCTTAGGAAGCGCTTATATTTTCTTATATCTTCCAGTCATCGCCATTTCCGCGATTATCACTGGTGTGTTTGTTGGAATCGTCGCTAAACTGATCATCAATACTGGTGTTATTAAAAAACAAAGAGAGAAATATAATTTCTAAAATTTATCCTATTTTATGATATTTTGCCTTTAATGTTAGTTAATAGCTAACATTTTTTGTTTCATTATTTTATTGTTAATTTGCGGGCGTACGCTTAAAATAAATACGCTATATTACTTTTAGTAATGCATTTTAGGAGGCTATTATGGCAAAATTACAACCACAAGCTGTAAAACTAATTACTGAAATAGTGGAACGCTATAAAGATGAGCCAACACCTACAATGATGATTCTTGAAGATATCCAAAAGGAATACGGATACATTCCTTTAGAAGTGCAAGAATTAGTCTCTGAACTCACTGGTGTACCTGTCAGTGATATTTATGGTGTTGTGACATTCTATTCGTTCTTCTCAATGGTGCCAAAGGGCAAATACGTCATCGGTGTTTGCTTAGGTACTGCGTGCTATGTTAAAGGCGCGCAACTCGTCTTAGACAAATTCTCTCAATTACTTGGTATCAAACCAGGTGAAACAACCGAAGATGGTTTATTTACCATCGACGTCTTACGTTGTATCGGTGCTTGCGCTATCGCGCCAGCGGTATCTATCAACGGTAAGGTCTATCCACAATGTAAAGTTGATAATGTCGCGAACATTATTAAAGAATATCGTCAAAAGGAGGCTCAATAGTATGCCAAAAATTACTACTGAAAAAGAATTCCTTGAACGCGCTGAGCATTGTGCGCATTGCTTAGAAAAGAAATTCCACTGCGAACCAGGCCATCGTGCCATCGTTCTCTGTGGTGAAACAGGCTGTTTAGCTAATGGTTCCCAAGAATTATTAGATAGATTCTTAGAACTAATTAAGAAAAATGGCTTAGAAGGCAAAGTGACTGCTAACATCGTTTCTTGTTTCGGTCTTTGCTCTCAAGGTCCATTCGTTAAGGTTTTCCCAGAAGAAACTTTATACGTCAAAGTCGGTTTAAAAGATGTTGATGAAATCTTTGAAAAAGACATTCTTAATAATCAAATCGTCGAACGTTTACTCTACGTCGACCCACAAACAAAACAAAAATGCAGAACCCAAGATGAAATGGGCTTCTACAAACTTCAAACTTCCCACTTCGCTTTAAGAGGTAATGGTAAGATCAATCCATTAGACTTTGAAGAAGCATTAGGCAATGGTGCTT
>JBGUXN010000041.1:0-25900 GCA_045222195.1 Bacilli bacterium
TTCATTAACAAAGGCAATTGTATTCATAAGTCCTAAAAAAATAAAATACACAAAACATTGATCTATTATACGTTTTATATATGATAAAGAAATGAAGGTTATATGTTTCATATATTGATAAATAAAAAGGCGAGATTATTTCTAACCTCACCTATTTTATTAAAGGCTATAAAGTAGTTATTCAACGTCTTGTAAAGCGTCGTATCCTTCTTCACCAGTTCTCACTTTGACAACATTTTCAACGTCATAAACGAAGATCTTGCCGTCACCGATATTACCGGTGTATAAGACTTTCTTCGCTGTTTCAATAACCGTTCTAACTGGAATCTTAGAAACAACGATATCAACTTGTACCTTAGGTAAGAGGTCTGCTTCCACTTGAACACCACGATAGTATTCAGGTTTAGCTTGTTGTTGGCCAAAGCCCATGACATGGGCAACGGTCATACCCATAATACCAATCTTACTCATTGCAGATTTTAAAGCGTACAATCTTTCTTCTTTGAAGATGATCTCCACCTTAGTGAACTTCACGCTCGAAGAAGATGTTTTGACTTTCTTAACTGGAATAGCTTCCTCGACAGGTGCTTCACCAGTAATCGCGACAGGCTCGATAGCAACATAGTCAGCGTAAGCATTGCCCGCAATAGCGAAGTCTGCATAAGCATTACTTAAACCGTGTTCTGTACTATCAAGACCTTTAATCTCTTCTTCTTTACTGACACGTAAACCAACAGTTTTCTTAATAACAAAGAAAGTAATAAGCATGAATACAGTAGTGTACGCTGCGACGGAAATAAAGCCTAAAGCTTGCACTCCTAATTGATAGAAATTACCAGTGTAGAATAAGCCGTTTAAACCCGCTGGTGCTTTAGGATTGGCTAATAAGCCAACAGCAATAGTGCCCCAAATACCATTAGCCATATGGACACCGACAGCACCAACAGGATCATCAATATGTAATTTAAGATCTAAGAATTCAACAACAAAGACCACTAAGAAGCCAGATACTAAACCAACAACAGTGCTACCAATCGCATCAAATGCCGAACATCCAGCGGTTACACCGACTAAACCGGCTAAGCAAGCGTTGATACACATGGAAACATCAGGTTTCTTATTCTTAATCCAAGTGAAGATCATCGTGGTTACTGTCGCTACAGCTGGGGCAATTGTGGTGTTTAAGAAGATAGTTGCTAGTTCGCTAGTGTTTGTTGCAGCAGCCCCGTTAAAACCATACCAACCAAACCATAAGATAAATGCACCCAATGCGCCTAAAGGAATAGAGTGACCTTGAATAGCGTTCACTTTGATTACTTTGCCATTTTCATCTCTTTCGTATTTACCAATACGTGGCCCAAGGATAATCGCACCAATAAGTGCGGCAATACCACCAACCATATGAATCGCGGTGCTACCAGCGTAATCATGGAAGCCAAGATTAGCAAGCCAGCCTCCACCCCAAATCCAGTGCGCTTCGATTGGGTAAATGAATAAGGAGATAACCGCAGAATAAATACAATAAGATAAGAACTTTGTTCTTTCTGCCATTGAGCCAGAAACAATTGTCGCGGCGGTCGCGCAGAACACAAGGTTAAACACAAATGTGGAAGCTTCAGTAAAGCCATCCGCCGGACTTTCAATAAACGCCGCAAATTTAGCAAATAAATCCATATTTGGAATACCGACTAAACCAAATAAAGCGTCTTCGCCCATCATTAAACCAAAACCTAAAAGCATAAAGACAACCGTACCAATACAGAAGTCCATCAAGTTTTTCATGATGATATTGCCAGCGTTTTTCGCTCTTGTGAAACCGGTTTCAACCATCGCAAAACCCGCTTGCATGAAAAAGACTAAAGCCGCTCCAATGAGATACCAGAATTCAATAGTCATATTAATTCCTCCTACTGAACTAAATAAGTTCATATGGATGGATTTTAATTAGTTTACATATTAACAATCAAATACATATAATATTAGGGTAACAATACGATTTTCGTATGATAGGAAATTGACTATGGATATTCGCACTTTATATTATTTTACGACTATTGCAGAAGAGCTTAATATTACAAAAGCTGCTGAAAAACTTTGTATGAGCCAACCGCCTTTAAGTAGTCAAATGAAAACTTTAGAAGAGGAACTTGATACAGTTTTATTTATCAGAGGTAAAAGACACCTACAATTAACTGAATCAGGAAAGCTCTTATACAGGCACGCGAAAGAAATATTATCCTTAGTTAATAAGACAAGCGAAGAAATCAGAGCGATGGGCAAAGGTATGCGCGGTAAAATCGCTATCGGATTAGTGGAAGGAAGCGCTCCTAATATTGCCGCTGAATGGATTGAAACGTTCGCTAATAACTATAAAAATGTCGAATTTTCCGTAGTGGATGGTAATAGTGACGAACTAATCGCTAAATTAAGAAGTGGTCTTATCGATATGGCGGTCATCACTTCCCCATGCGACAACACCTTATTAAATAGTTTCAAAGTTGGCCAAGAAAAGATGACAGCTTTCATGAGTAAAGATAACCCGTTAGCCCTTCTTACTGGTAACACCATAGATTTAGAGAAGTTAAAAGATAAACCACTCATTATTCCAAGTAGAGAAGCAATGAATAGAATGATCTATAAATGGTTTAAAGAAATACACGCTGAACCAAAAATCGTCTGTCGTATGGATAACTATTTGGATGTCGCTGCTTTAGCAGGACGTAATATCGGTATCTCTTTATTCCCTAAAACTTCCTATATCTTAAACGAACAATTAGTGGCTAAAGAAATCGTTAATCCAGAACGCTATGTCGAATACTTATTCGTCTGGCTCAAAAATAAACCATTATCCCTTTTAGATGAAGCGTTCATCGATCACATCAAAGGCGCAGTGGGGAACTCACAAAAAGAGTAAAGAAAAAAACCGTCCCATTTCTGAGACGGTTTTTGTTTTTCTCTTGATATTAGAGTTTACGGTTGTAGTATTCGACGATTTGTGATTCGGTGATATCTTGTGGTAATTCTTTACGTTCGACTTCGCGAATGTATTTACCGGACATCTTTTCGGCATCGACTTCGACCCAACCGACTTTTGTGCCGAGGGTTTCTAAGGATTCCTTAATCACTTTAAGGTCTTTACTGCTTTCTTTGACACTCACAACATCACCAACGTTTAATAACGCACTTGGGATGTCTAACTTTTTGCCGTTAACTTCGATGTGGCCATGGTTGACTAATTGTCTAGCGCCTCTTCTAGTTCTAGCAAAACCCATTCTGTAGACTAAGTTGTCTAAACGGGATTCGAGTAACTTCATGAAAGCAACACCGGTGACTTCCTTACTTGATAAGGCAAGCATGAATAAACGTCTGAATTGTCTTTCGTTAACGCCATACATTTGTCTTAATTTTTGTTTTTCGATCAATTGTTTGCCGTATTCAGAGTTCTTTTTACGACGGGTATTACCGTGTTGACCTGGACCATAAGGACGTTTGGCTAATTCTTTACCATTTTCAAGTGTGGAAAAACCTAATCTACGAGATCTTTTCCAATCTGAACCTGTGTATCTCATGTTCTTTCTCCCTTCTTTATTTCTTTTGCAAAATAATGAATGGTGTGAATTCCTTTTCCCGGATGTTTGATTAATCTTTTCACCGTATAGCTTAGGTTACTCAGTCACAGCCGTATCAAACATCGGTCGGATAGTATCCACATGCTGCATTACATGCAGTTAATAATATATAGAAATTCGTTAATCCAGTCAATCAAAAAATTAATTTTTTATAGCAAGCTTAAATAGAGGATGAGATTACTCATTTCTTCAGAAGAAGAACTGCTATCCACTGCGGAAGGATCATATATGGCAAAACGCCACACGAGATAATAAATAAAGAAAGCGATGAAAATAAGAACAATGGTGCCGCATATGCCTAAGACCACTCTCGTCCAAATTGGCCAGTTATTCTTAAGACCCTTAACTAAAGAGACAATTGATAAAACTAAACTAGGGATAAAGACGAATAGAATAGCACAGATGATAAGAATGAATATTAATAGTGCTACCCACGCTAGTATGAAGATTCCGAAAAATGCCATGTCGTTACCTGCTTTTGCCTAAAAGGATAACGCAATTCAATTTATAAAATAATGACAATATTGCGGAAAATACTTTTATATTTATTATAAAAATCGTTAGAATAATAGTGTGGCTTTATAGCCATTAGTTTTAACAAACAAATAATAGGAGGTTTTCTTCCATGAATATATTGCTTTCCACTGGTCAAAGTGTCTTAATTATTGTCCTCGTCGTTGTCGGTATCCTCGTCATAGGCGCAGGTGCTTTTCTCTTATATCACTTCGTTATCTCTAGAAACCGTATCAAAAAACAAGTGAGAGAACTCGAAAAGAAATATTCTTATTTAGACGCTTTACTTATCGGTCAAGATAGCCAATATATTCACCGTTTAGAAATCATTTCTAGAACCAATCTTTTATATGTTGATAAACACGAACAATTCTCTCGTCGTTTCAAAGAAATATATGAAAATGACGACAGGTTCGCCGAATCCATGATTCGTCAATTAAACGCTTTGATGAACAATAAGCAATATAAAAACATCAAATCCGTTATTAGTGACACTAAAAAAGCGGTCAAAGTCTTAGAAGACAAAGTGAACGCTATTGACAATGACTTATATAACTTAATTAAGCCAGAAGAAGATTCTCGTCAACAAATCTTAAAACTCAAAGAAGATTACCGTAGGGTCAAACAAACATTCTACGCGAACTCCAATGACTTAGATTTAGTGAGTTCATCCATCAACCAAGTCTTTGATAAGTTAGATCAAATGTTCGTCGACTTTGAAACTCATATCGAAAGTGCGGAATATGATGAAGCTCAATCCCTCATCCCTACCATTGGTAAAGTGGTGAGTGCTTTAGAGTCCGCTTTAAGCCAACTTCCAAATCTCTGCATTTTAGTGACTAATGTCATTCCTGAAAAGATCGCTGATTTAAAGAAAAATTATGAAGAAGTGGAATCTCTTGGTTTACCTCTTTATAACTTAGCCTTCTCTGTAAGAATGGGTGAATGGAAGAGCGATTTAGAAATCATTCGTAAGAGATTAATCAAATTAGAACTCGCTAACATTATGGAGTCTTTAGACGCTTTGCAAAGCGAAATCGAAGAAGTGCAAGATCAACTCAATCACGAACAAGCGGATAAGAAATACTTTGAAGATAACAATCAAAGAATCTATAACTCAGTTATTGAACTAGAAAAAGTCTTCTTAAAGATTTGTTCTTTACTTCCAGATGTCTATAAGACATATGTTGTTCCAGAAGATAAAAAAGAGAAGATGGAAGAATTAAAACAAACCATGAATATGCTTGGTACCATCAAGCAATCGTTAGATAACTATGTCCATTCCTCTTTAAAGCAACCATTCTCTTCTTTAAAGAACAAGTTAGATGAATTATCAGATCAATACGCTAAAGCCAAAGAAGGCATTGAAGAATTTAAAGCATACGTTGAATTCTTAAAAGGTTCTTCCGAAGAAGCCTACACCTTAGTGTTTGTTTATTATTACCGTTTAAAACAAGTTGAGTCAGTCCTTAGAGAAATGGCTCTGCCATTATTCACTGAACCATATCAAGTCCGTATTGAAGATTGCTATGACTTATTAAATGAAATTGATAGAACGGTGAAAGTGCAACCAATCGCTGTTGATCTCATCAATGAAAAAGTCGATATTTTAAAGAACAACGCTAACGCATTATTCGATGAAATTGAAAACAAATACAGAGAAATGCAACTTGCCGAAAGCGCAGTGGTTTACGCTAATAGGGATAGAAACCATCAAGATGATGTTCATCAACAGCTCTGCTTATTAGAAGATGCTTTCTACCATGGTGAATTCGTCAAAGTCTATCACGACGCTAACGCGATATTCAAACGCATGCACGTCGAGGAATCAGGTAATCCTAATGGATAATATTATCTATTTAGATAATGCTTCCACTAGTAAAGTTGATCCTGAGGTCTTAGAGTCATTTAATCAAATCACACAAAGATACTTTGCTAATCCGAGTAGCATCCATCGTTTAGGGCAAGAAAGTAACCGCTTACTAGAGAAATCTCGTGAGCAGATTTTAAAATTATTTAATCTCTCTCATCACGAAGTTATTTTTACTAGTGGCGCCACTGAAGCTAATAACCTTGCTATTAAAGGCTATGCTTTTGCTAACAAAAATAGAGGTAATCACATCATTACCAGTGCCACAGAACACCCATCTGTTTTAAACACTTTCAAACAGCTAGAAAACTATGGTTTTGAAGTAACTATCCTTCCAGTCAATAAAAGTGGCGTCGTGGAGGTTAATTCATTAAAAGAAGCGCTTAAAGAAGATACCATCCTAGTTTCCATCATGTCGGTCAATAATGAGACAGGCGCCATTAACCCAATTAAAGAGATTGGTGAGCTCTTAAAAGCTTATCCAAAAATTGCGTTCCATGTTGATATGACTCAAGCCATTGGTAAGGTTGATATTCCTTTAGAAAATATCGATATGTTTTCCTTTGCGGGTCATAAGATTCATGGCCTTTTAGGTAGCGGCGCTCTCATTAAGGGTAAGAAGATTATTTTAGAACCTCAAAATAGTGGAGGCGGACAAGAAAATAACTTAAGAAGTGGCACTAATACATTAGCCCTTTCTGCTTCTTTAGCGAAGGCTCTTCGTTTAGCCATCAATAAACAAAAAGAAAACTATCAAAAAGTCTCAAATCTTAGAGATTACCTAGTAAGTTATCTAAAAGATAATCCTGATTTATATAGTCTCAACTCATTCTCTAAAGATAATCCATATATCGTTAATTTCTCAGTCTTAAAGAGTAAAGCTAGTGTCATTGTTGAAGCCTTATCTAATAAAGGAATTATGGTTTCTTCCTTATCAGCGTGCCATAGCAAAAACGAAGATTATAGTTATGTCGTTTATGCGATGAATCAAGATATGAAACTCGCTCATAATACGATTAGAGTCTCTTTCTCATATGACAACACTGTGGATGATGTTAACGCTTTAATTAGGGCATTAAAACAAATCGTTAAGGAGATTAAACAGTAATGATTAATTATGATCACATCATGGTCCGTTTTGGTGAACTAAACACCAAGGGCAAAAATAAAAAAGAGTTTATCAGAACCCTCGCGGTCAATATTCATAATGCCTTAAAAGATTTTGATAATCTTTCTTTTGAAACTAGATATGACCATATTTATGTAGGTTTAAATAATTCTCCTTATGAACCAGTTTTAGAACGCTTACAAGACGTTTCTGGTATCTATGCTTTATCTTTAGTGTATCGCTGCCCTAAAGATCTCGAAGAAATGAAGAAAAGCGCTTTAGCGCTCATCAGCGAAGAAGAAGGCAAAACCTTTAAAGTCAAAGTCAAAAGAGGCGATAAATCATTTCCTCTAATCTCTGATGAAATCACTCGTATTGTCGCGAGCTATATCTTAAAGAATTCCAACGACCGTTTCAAAGTGGATGTTCATAATCCAGATATCCTCCTTCAAATTGAAGTGAGAAACGAAGCTGCTTATATCTTTACTAAGACAGTTTTAGGCGCAGGCGGATATCCTTTAGGCGTAGGTGGTAAGACCATGCATATGCTCTCTGGTGGTATTGATTCTCCAGTCGCAGCCTATCTCATGATGAAACGTGGTGTCTCCATTGAATGCATTCATTTTGCCTCTCCTCCATATACCCAACAAGGTGTCATCTATAAACTTGAAGACTTATTAAAAGTCTTAAATCATTATCAAAATAGAATTAGACTCCATATTGTGCCATTCACTAAGATTCAAGAAGCGATCTATGATAATGCACCTGAAAGTTATTGCATCACCCTCATGAGAAGAATGATGTTTAGACTCGCTGATGCCTTGGCTAGAAGAAGAAAATGCCCAGTCATTAGTAGTGGCGAATCCATTGGTCAAGTAGCTAGTCAAACACTTCAATCAATGCATGTTATTAATGAAGTGACAAACACTCCAATCATCCGTCCTTTAGCGACATCTGATAAAACAGAAATCATTAAGCTCAGTAAAAAGATTGGGACATACGATATCTCCATTAGACCATACGAAGATTGCTGTACGATCTTCACGCCAAAAGCTCCTAAGACCGCTCCTCATTTGGATGAAGTAGAAGAATTCGAAAAGAAGTTCGACTATGAGTCTTTAATCAAAGAAGCGCTTGATAATATCGAAGTGAAAATTATCACTCCAGAAGTTGGTGCGGAAGAGCTCCTATAAAAAAATAAGAAGGCTAGGCCTTCTTTTTATTATGTATTAAAATGATCATCATCACAATAGGAATAACGCACAAGAGATGTGCTATAACCAATACCGTTAAGAGAGACAATGGTGCTTTATATGTTGACATTCTTTGTGTGAAAATGCCATCGAATATCAAATAGACAACGACTGTGATGATAGAAGCACATACTAAGAGATAGCCAACTAAGATTGGACTAATAGCGGTTCTATTAACAACGTTATTATTTGCTTTAATAATCTTTAATGATTTGAAGTGGTTGATTAAACAGACGATGAAAGGCGCTAAGACAATGCCAAATAATCCAGCGGGAATAAAGAAAGCCCAACTAGGAAATGAAGTATGCGCCTTATTTATTTCGACATAAATGCCTTGATAGACAAAATACGACACAGCAGCAACAAGCGCGATGGTGCTTAAAGCGGTTACGATTAATGAAGCGATGACCTTTTTCATATATTCATTATATAAGAAAAGCCGAGACAATTCTCGGCATTATTCTTAACTTATTAGCGATTAGGCTTTTTTCGCGGTCTTGACTAAGTCAGCGAAGGCCTTTGGATCATTGATGGCTAATTCGCTTAACATCTTACGGTTGATGTTGATGTTAGCTTGTTTTAAACCATACATGAATTTGCTATAGGAGATGTCGTTTAATCTGCAAGCAGCGTTGATACGTCTGATCCACAATTTACGATAATCTCTTTTGATGTTTCTACGAGAGACATAGGCATAGCGTAAGCTGTGCATAACTTGTTCTTTCGCAGTTTTGAATAATAAGTGTTTACTTCCGAAATAACCAGAGGCTCTTTTTAAAACTCTTTTACGACGGGCGTGTGTGACTGTGCCACCTTTAACTCTTGCCATACTTTAGTGTCCTCCTTATTTAATGATGAGAAACTTAACTCTCTTGTAATCTGATTTGTGTAATGTAGCAGATTTCATTAAGTGTCTCTTTTGTTTTGTGGTTTTGTGTGGGGCTAAATGTGAAACATAGGCGTGATGTCTGACGACTTTGCCTGTGCCTGTAACTTTAATTCTTTTCATTAAAGCTCTTTTGCTTTTCATTTTTGGCATAAATAATTCCTCCTACTTCTTCTTTGGGGCGAGTATTGCATACATCCATCTGCCTTCCATAGCGGATGGTTTTTCAATACTGGCATAATCTTTTAAGAGTTCGATAAACTTATCCATGACTTCTTGACCGACTTCAATGTGGGTCATTTGTCTACCGCGGAAGCGCACACCCACTTTAACTTTGTTACCCGCTTCAAGGAACTTGACGGCGGCTCTAGCTTTGGTTTCCATATCATGGCCACCAATTTGTGGTGTTAATTGTACTTCTTTAACTTCAACAACGTGTTGATTTTTCTTGGCTTCTTTGGCTTTCTTTTGTTGTTCGAAACGCCATTTGCTGTAGTTAATAATCTTGCAAACCGGAGGTTTGGCATTAGGTGCAACACACATTAAATCTAAATCGTATTCATTAGCTTTAAATTGTGCTTCTCTAGATGACATAACGCCTAATTGTTCACCATTAGGTCCAATTAATAAGACTTCTGGGAAACGGACGTTTTCATTAACTAATTCTTTGTTTTGATTGCCATTCTTTTTGTTGTTATTGTTAGCGGCATAACGATTGTCAGCGATAAGTATCAACCCCTTTCGATAAAAAACGGATGCATAGTGCACCCGTTAACATTCTTAGCCCATAAGAAGTAGCGTTAGCCAACCAATATTTATCGGTCTGGCGAGAAGCGGGTGCCTCTGCTTTCTACGTTTTAGCGTTATGATATTATCATTATTGAAATAATGTGTCAATGTTAAAAGAAACAATTAATAATTGTATAACTTGAAAAACTCAAATTCTAAGTAACTATTTCATCGAGAATTGAAAAAGCATAAATATTATTTTCGTGTAAATGCTTGATAGTCATCCAAACATCTCTTGTTATAATTTCTCGACCTTTTTCTTCTTTCAAAAATAGTCTTATATCATAAACATTATTTTCATACCAAATAAGTGGTATGCTTAAGGAGCTCCATGCATTGAAAGAAGATTCAAAATCATCATCGGCATATTTAATCTCAATAGTGTTGGTGGTGATTGGCAGAGGCCAATAGTTGATAGACACTGAATAACAAACAGCTTTTTGTTCTTTAAGAAAGGGCCTGTTTATATCGATTTCGTTTTGTGTTAGATAGTGGAAGTTTTGAACTTTGCCTTCATCGTGTAATTCCTCTATCGCGCGATTATAATAAGAGAGCGTGTCTCTTGTTATAACTTCTCGATATGTTTTTTTGTGATTCAAAGATCCATTACAGCTCACAAGAAAAGAGGCTGAAATTGCAATGATTAAAAATTGATAACTATTGAATTTTGTATTAACTCTTTCCATATCAAAATTATACGACGCCATCATAAAAAAACAATTTTATTTAATAATATGAATAATGCTTTATAGTAAAGATACAGTCATCATCACTGGATTATGGTCGGTATTTTTAAAGCCTAAATCAAGAGTTTGGACGCTATTAACAGTAATGTTATTACTTGTAATAAAACCATCTAACATATAGTATTGGAAGTCAGTGTGATCATTATCGGCATAAGTCTTATATAAAGAACGACAAGTTGGCACTGTATCATCCATTGAGAAGGTGAAATTAGGATATTGAGTGACATCAATGATTGGACAAACCCAGTCATTCATCTTTGGATATTTTTCTAAACCAACGTTAGAGTTAGAGAAGGTTTGATTGAAATCGCCACCCGCGATGACGTAGTTACCTTTCGCGTATTCTTCTTCTAAGATGTCCATCAGTTGTTTAAGCTGTTTAGCCTTACCTTCTCCATCATCATAAGCTTCCAAATGGAGATTAATCATCACTAATTCCTTATCTGAGCCCTCAATTGGCGAACGATTGATAAGAAGACATCTCTTTAAGTTTAGTAGGCTCATAGGCCATTTAAACGGGATTGGAAGCTGGACACGTTTAGATTCAGTGAGCTGATATTTGCTAAATGAAGTTATGCCACCTTCAACTTTACCAAATGGATTATATAAAGGAATAGGAATAAAACCCGCTTTAAAATTGCACGCGTAACTGTTGTTATATTTAATCTCATGCTTATCCTTAAGGATATCGAGCTCATTAACCTTGTAAGATCTCTTGGAGTTAATATCAATCTCTTGAATGAGAAAAACATCTGGATCTAATTCGCTGATTTTCTCACTAATTGTATTGATGTTATTGATGACTGCTTCTTTAGATTCACCAACAACGCCTTTGCCTCCGTCCCAGTAACAATCTTGCTTTTCGTCGAGCGCTCCATAGCCAACGTTCCAAGTCACTAATTTGAGTTCTTGGCTGGCGTCTACTTTTGTCATGACTTCTCCACTGATTGGCATATCTTCTTCATCTTTAACTTTTAATGTTGTGGCAGAAGCAAAAATAAGGAAACCTCCTACAAATACTAAGATGAATGCTAAAAATGAGCAAACGCATATTAAAGCGATTTGTAGACCGCGATGTTTTTTCTTTTCCATATAAGAATACCTACGCTTGAATTATATCATATCAGCAACAATAAAAAAACATCGTCTGAGCCTATTAAGCTCGGCGTGACGATGTGCTTTTATTTAAATAAAAAACACAACAAGTTACGTAAGGAACATTACCGTTTGTTTTTCGTGTTTATTGGATAATGTTAATAAATGCGACTTGAGAAAACGATCTATCATATCCAAGGAAATAGTGTTCGTTAAATATGCATCCATCGTAGAGATTATACAAATAAGACTGAGCCACAAATGAGTTGTTTTCTTTATCATAAAGCCAGAATTGTTCCTCGTTTTTATTTTCGTCAATGAAACGTATAGTGACATAGTCATATTTGTGATTGAGGTATTTGCACTCATTAGAAGATACTATTGCACTAGAAAAATCGCCTTTAAGAGCATAATCATAGTGGTAATCTAAGTTGTATCTAGTTGGATAAAGACTGGAAAAATATATATCGTTTTTTGAAAGGTCAATTGTATTAGGCGATTCCTTATCAATCTTGGAAAAATCATCTAATAAATAAGTACAGTAATTTGTATAAATCGGCGTAGAAGCCTGATAGTTCCAGCCGACTTCTAAAGAGATAGATATCCTGCCGTTGGCGCAATAATATTCTTGGTTGAGTGGCTTATTAAAAGTCACTGTGTATAAAAGCTTAAACGTATAGGCATCATAAACGTGCAAACGTGATTTTTCTTCAAATACGAATTCTGAACTAATGATTATATATTTTGTTCCATCGCAAGATATTGTGCAGGGATTGGCGCAATCAAAAAGTTGGTAATAATTGTTATTGCCATTTTCGTCTTGCGGACGATATTTCATAAATGGGGGTGTAGAGCCTTTATTCTCGTAACTTATTTCTTTAACAAAGTCTTTTTTGCAGTTGATATAAAGATTATCTTCTTCTCTTTTGGCCACTGCATTTATCACTGGTTCAGGAAGCGTTTTATCGCTCTTATACGTATATGTGGCGCTCATTTTAGCGTCATATTTCGTATCGTAAATTTTAAAACTATAAGATGATTTTTCACTTTGAAGCAGGCCGTTTTTCACTGTTTCAACAATGCGCATTTTTTTAGGCAGTTCAACATCTCCTTTTTCTATTTCACTAGCATAGCGGTTGTTGGTTAATATGTTAAAAAGAGCTGAAAAGTCCTCATAGGTAACGGTATATCTATTACCGATTTTTCTGATTGAAACTTTAGAACCTTCAACATCATTAGAAATCAATTTCATAATTGTGTCATTTGTGTTGATTTCTAAACCATAAGAACAAGATGTATAGGAATTATGGACATAATAGTAATTATCGAAATAATAAGTTCCTAAATTATCAGCTGTTGTATGAGAAAAACATTGTCTACCATCATAATAAAATTTATCAATATATTCTATATTCGTAGAAACTTTTTTGTCTTTTTCGCTTTTTATTTCGGTTTTGATTTCAATATTAAAACTATCCTGTGATAACACATTATTATTGATCTGAATGAGTTCGCTAAGCAAAGTATTAAAGCCAGATGAACAGGCATTAGTAAAAAGCAGCAACAAAGCAAAAAAGTAAATATAAGAATTTTTAAAAAAATGGCTCAGTTTTATCATTGAAAATTACATTTTACCAGTAACGAAAAATGTTCTATTTTTAATCTCGTCATCAATGAGTTTTAAGAATTCATCAATAGTAACTGTGATTTGTTCTTGAGCGCCAAATCTTCTATAAGTGACAGTCTTATTATCTCTTTCGCTATCACCAAGAACGAGGGCAAACGGAATCTTTCTCATTTGGCTATTTCTCATACGATAACCAAGCTTTTCATTGCTATCATCCATTTCGACACGTAAACCGTGTTCTTTAAACTTAGCAAGAAGTGCTTGAGCGTACTCTAAATGATAAGCGTTATTGACCGGTAAAATATTAACCTGCACTGGCGCTAACCAAGTTGGGAACGCGCCTTTGGTTTCTTCGATCAAGAAAGCGATGAAACGATCAAGGGATCCGAGGATGGCGCGGTGGACAACAACAGGTCTAGCCTTCTCGCCTTTTTCATCGATATAGGTGAGTTCAAATCTCTCTGGTAATTGATAGTCGAGTTGAATAGTGGAGAGCGTCACATCATGACCAATCGCGCTCTTGACTTGGACGTCTAATTTTGGTCCATAGAAAGCGGCTTCACCAATCGCTTCATAATAGTCGACACCGAGTTCTTTCAAGACTTCACGTAATTGATTTTCGCTCTTTTCCCAAAGATCATCATTACCGAAATATTTTTCGGTATCATTAGGATCTCTTAAAGATAAACGGAATTCATAGTTTTGGAAACCAAAATCATGATAGACATCAAGGATGAGTTTAGTGACTTCTTTGAAGACATCACCGATTTGACTTGGCATACAGAAGATGTGAGAGTCGTTTTGATAGAACGCTCTTGTTCTTTCAATGCCCGTTAATGCACCAGAAGCTTCAAAACGGAAGTCAGCGGCAATCTCGGCAATTCTAAGTGGTAATTCACGATAGGAGTGCAAAGCACTTCTATACATCACCATGTGATGTGGACAGTTCATTGGTCTAAGGACATAGGATTCATTATCGACATCCATCTTTGGGAACATATCTTTTTGGTAGTGGGCCCAGTGACCAGAAGTCTTATATAATTCAATGTTGCCTAAACATGGAGTTAAGACGTGTTTATAGCCTAAGGCAATTTCTTTATCCATGATATAGTCGCTTAATAAGCGTCTCACGATAAAACCATTTGGTAACCACATTGGTAAACCTCTACCAACGAGGTCATCATACATGAAGATACCTAATTGTTTACCTAAAACGCGGTGGTCTCTTTTCTTTCTTTCTTCCAGAATTTCGAGCCATTTATTTAAATCTTCCGCAGTGTACCAAGAGGTACCATAGATTCTCGTTAATTGTTTATTTTTGCTATCGCCTCTCCAATACGCACCAGCGAGTGAGAGGAGTTTAAAATGCTTAATTAAACCTGTGGACATAATATGTGGTCCACGGCATAAATCGATGAAGTCACCTTGTTTGAAGGTGGTGATTTCTTCATTAATACCTTCGATTAATTCAATCTTATAAGGATTATTCTTAAAGACTTCAAGAGCTTGCTCTTTAGTGAGTTCTTCTCTGACAATTCTTAAGTCTTTTCCCGCTAATTCTTTCATCTTCTTTTCGATGATTGGTAAGTCGTTTTCAGTGAGTGTATCTTCGCCAAAATCGATATCGTAATAGAAACCATTTTCAATAGCAGGTCCAAAGCCAAATAAGGCTTTTGGATATAGTTCAGTAATCGCTTGCGCTAATAAGTGAGAAGTTGAATGGTTTAAAACTTCTAAAGCTTCTTTGCTTGTTTTTTCCATTTCAATAATGGAACCATCATGTTGTTGTACTTTCATAATTCTTTCTTTCCCTCCGCAACACAAAAGCGGGCTTATTTTTAATTATTTGATTATTGTAACATATCGATTAAGTCTCTTAATCCATGTGTATGTCTATGTTTCATTTCGACGGCCTCATCAATTGGATAAGAGACAATCTCGTTTTGTTTAACACCAACGATTTGACTGGTTGGTTCTTTTTCTAAAAGAAGGTCAACGGCTTTTGCACCGAGTCTAGCCGCTAAAATACGGTCATGAGCAACTGGAGAGCCACCTCTTTGAAGTCGACCAAGAACCTCAGTTCTAGTATCAAAGCCAGTTTCAGCGGCAATCTTTTTAGCGAGTTCATTAATATCCAATAAGTTTTCACTAACGATAATAATGGCGTGGCTCTTATTTTGTGCTTTCATCTTTCTAAGTTTCTTAAAGAGTTTTTCTTCTTTAAGTGGGTGTTCAACACAGATAACACCTTCCGCGCCTTCCGCTAAAGCGGCATACATGGCAAGATCCCCACAGTGTCTACCCATAACTTCAATAAGAGAACATCTTTGATGACTACCAGAAGTATCTTTGAGTTTATCGACGCATTCACAAATGGTATTTAATGCAGTGGCAAAGCCAATGGTTTCATCGGTGCTACCAACATCATTATCGATAGTAGCAGGAATACCAATGGTGACAATACCGTGTTTACTCAAAGCTTGTAAGCCTCTAAATGTACCATCTCCACCGATACCGATTAAAGCATCAATATCAAAGTCTGATAAATTATCAGCGGCCTTTTTATTAACTGCGGGCTCTTTAAATTCTGGAAGTCTAGCGCTTCTAATAATTGTGCCACCGCGATTGATGATATCTTGAGTGAAGTCTTTATTGACTTGGTGAATGTCTCCTTCCACAAGGCCGCGTAAGCCATCATAGACAACATACATGTCGATGTTGTTATATAATCCAGCTCTAATACAGGCTCTTAAACAAGCGTTCATACCAGGGGCATCGCCGCCACTTGTTAGTACTGCAATTTTTCTAACCATAAGTGTTCTCCTTAATAATTAAGATTATTACGAGTTAAATTATACACACTTTTATATAATAAAGTTTATTAAAATAGTATTTTTCCACAAATTTCGCTGTGGATAACTCGCTATTTTCTCCACTTTTTAATCTTATTTATATAAATATAAATGTAGTAATAGGGGATGTGGATAATTTTGTATCCATTTTGGTGCATATCTTTTTTATTTTACATTTGTTTTTTCTCTATGACATAATACCCTCACGAATTATGAAAGTATTAGCCAACCAAGATTTCTTAGAAGTTAGACTCGCCAGTTTCATCGCTGATTTTGATCGCGATACCTTGAGCAATTTATATCAACCGATGATCGGCTTTGAAGGGCTTTCCCTTTATATGACTTTATGGAGTGAGGCTAATAACGAAAAGGTGTCTCCTTTATGCACTCATGAGCAACTTTTCCTCAGGATGCGCATGCCCGCTGGAGCGTTCGTGGAAGCAAGAAAATATCTAGAAGCCACAGGTTTATTAAAGACATTTGTCTCAAGTGGTCAAGACTTCAAGATTTATCATTACGAGCTCTACGCTCCTAAATCTCCGAGAGGCTTCTTTGAAGACGCATTACTATATGGCATGCTCATTAAAAGCATTGGAGAGAATAACGCTAATAGATTAAAGAACATCTATCTAGTGGAACCAAAACAAGACTATGGAGAAGAGATTACCGCTAAATTCGCTGAAGTCTTCCATCCAAAATTCGATGATAATGCTTTTATCAAAGCAACCGAAACGCAAAATGGTGTCAAAGGACGTAATGCTGGTAAGATCAAAGGCCAATTCTCCTATGAAGAATTCTTCAAATATTTAGGTGAAATCTCACAGATTAAAGAAAGCGCCTTTAACAAAACAGAAATGAAAGAAGTGGAACGCTTAGCCACGCTTAACGGAGTGGATGAAGAAGAAGCCGCTTCCTTAATAAACCAACTCTATAATCCAGAAATGGAAAAAGGTCAAAGAATTGACTTTGATAAATTAGCAAAAATCATGCAAGAAAAGACGGATTATAAGTATCGTGGAAAAGGTCGTAAGAACAATGTGCGTGAGCCAAATCTCATGAGTGGTGAAACTGATTTAGCAAGAAAGATCAACCTCATGGAAAAGAATTCGCCAAAAGATTACCTAGCGATACTCCAAGGTGGCACAAAACCAGCATCCGCAGACCTAAAAGTCATTAATGACTTAAGTAAGAATTATAACTTACCAAATCCAGTCATTAATGCGATAGTGGATTACGTCTTATATAAAGCGGATAACGTCCTAAGTAGACCATATGCGGAAAAGGTCGCGGTCAGTTTAGTGAGAGAGAACATCCTCACAGCCGTAGACGCGATGAATTATTTAAAGAAAGTAGATAAGAAATCGCGCTCCCGCAAGACGAATAAAACGTTCATGAAAGTGCTAGAAACTGAACACAAAGATAGCGCTGATGATAAAAACAAAGATTGGGAATCCGATTGGGATAAATTCCTAGATGAGATCAATGGAGGTGATGACGGTGGAAAAGCTTAAAGTCAAAAACTTGAAAATCGAAAGTGATGAAACATTAATCCAACAAATGAAAGAGGCACTATATGCCTGTCCTGCTGCAGTGAAATTCTGCAAAGACCAAGGCATGACTGACGAAGTCATGGAAGAAAACATTACAAAGATCTATGATTTTGTAAGAGATGTTAACTATTGCCGTAAATGTCCTGGTATTAAAAAGTGTAAAAAAGATAACGCTTACTTAAATACAAAGGTCACTTATTCTTATGGTGTAGTGGACACGCAACTTATTCCGTGTAAAGAAATCTTAAAGAGAGTCTCTTTCGAAAGACAATTCGTGGTCAGAGATTTTGCGGATGAATGGCTTGATACCATCATGTCTGATATCGATAAGTCACAAGCTAAAGCCGAAGCTTCTAAAGTTTATATGAGCTATCTTAAAAATGAAGAAACCAACTGGCTCTATTTAACTGGTGGCATCGGTTCAGGAAAATCTTTCTTTGCCGCGGCCTTATCAATTGATCTTGCAAAACGTGAAATTAAAGGTAAATCCCCAATTTGCTTTATTAACTCCTCAAAGAGAATTCTTGAATTAAGTGAATTAAGCAAACAAAAGAGCGATGACTTCAAAAAGAAACTTGAACTCTATAGCACTGTTCCAGTTTTAGTCATCGATGACTTTGGCCATGAATTCAAAAACGATTTCATTAGAGACGCAATCGTCAATGAAATTATTACAACACGTTGTAATAAGAAGTTATTCACCATCATCACAAGTAACTTCTCATTAGACGAAATCGAAGTCCTTTATAGCACATCAAATGCTGGGGCAATTATGTCCAAACAAATCGTTAAAACCATTAGATCGATGTGTAAGAAAGAAATCAACCTAGGCGATTTAAAACTTTATTAATAACTACCTTAGTTTGTTTTTCTAAAGACTGAAGATCTTTATTATTATCAAGAACAAAATCAAGATCTTGACGATGTTCTTCAAACATATTGTTAAGGTCATTAATGCGCTTCAAAAAAGCGCTTTTTTCTTGGTCGCGAATCTCTAATCTCTTAAGCTGATTTGCCTCTGATATATCAACGCCAATAATGACATCGAACATGTTCTCCATCTTGGCTTTGAAGAGTAAAGGAACCTCAGCCACAAGTAATGGAGAAGAAGACTTTTTGAACTCAGATTCAATCTCTTTTTTGACGAGTGGATGAACGATTTTTTCTAGTCTTTCTAAGCCTTGTTTTTTAACCTTCAAATGCTCTGTTAATGTAGTGAGGAAATCTCCATCAACTTTGAGTTTAAAGCGTTTAATGATTAAATCTTGAATTTCTTTTCTTTCGTATAGTTTATGAACAATCTCATCGGAAGAGAGACTTAAATATCCGAGTTTATTAAAGACATCTAAAACCGCACTTTTGCCAGACGCAATTTTACCAACAATAGCCACTTTAAGAGGCTTTCCAAATTTGATTTGGCAATGCGGACAGAAGGTCGTTCCACGGCCGTTTACCTTAATAAAACGCATGTTTGTGTGACATACGACACACTTTTGCCCATTTCGACCATAAGCGAGTAAAGAAGTCTGGAAATTGCCATCGATGTCCTTGCCTGGATGATAACTCTTAATTGTGGATCCGCCAGCTTGGATAGCGGCATTTAAAATTCTCTTTGATTCTTTGATAATCTTTTCCCATTCATCTTTCTTAATGAGTTTAGCGGGAGTAAGTGGATGAATCTTACTAGCGAAGAGAACTTCATCAACATAGATGTTTCCTAAGCCTGTAATGAGTTCTTGTGTTAATAAAGCTGTCTTAATTGGCAAATTCATGCGTTTGGTCTTATTAATTAAGAAAGAGACATCAGAGACATCAAAAGGCTCAGGACCAAGCTTAGCGAGTTCTTTTTCTTCTTTATAATGTGATTCATCATTAATGAGCATACGACCGAATGAACGCGAATCATCGTAGCAAAGCTTATGATTATTATCTAAATGAAAAACTACACGCGCATACTTCGTGTTATTATCTTCTTCAAATAATTCAATATACTTACCTTCCATTCTTAAATGGGAGATCAGGACTTTATCATTAGATAAATGGAAAATTAAAAATTTTCCAATACGAGAGATATCTAAGAATCTTTCATTTGTATAATAGGAAATAAACTCTTCCTCTTTATTATTAACGATGCTTTTTCTTAAGACTTCAATTTCCTTAATAGTGCGATCTTTAACGATTGGAAGAAGGACTCTTTTTACTGTTTCAACTTCTGGTAATTCTGGCATAAGGTCCCCTATTTTGCACTGTACCAATCTCTTCCAAAGCCACCGTCCACAAGTAGTGGGACATCGAGACTTAAAGCGCTTTCCATAATTCCTTTAATTAAAGAGTAAGCTTTTTCTTTTTCTTTAACTGGTACACCGAATATGAGTTCGTCGTGGATTTGAAGAACCATCTTGGTTTCTAATCCTTCATCTATAAGAGCTTGATGAACTTTGTTCATCGCAAGCTTGATTAAATCCGCAGCGGTTCCTTGTACAGGTGCATTCATAGCCGCTCTTTTAGCGGATTCTCTTGTTTGATAGTTGGAGTCGTGGAGTTCACGTAAATATCTTCTTCTACCTAATAAGGTTGAGACATAGCCATCACGGATTGCATCATTAATAATCTTTTGGAAAAAGGTGGCAACTTCTGGGAATGAAGCATAGAAGGAATTGATGATTTCTCTAGCTTCTTTTGGACCGATTTCAAGTTGCTCTGCTAAGCCCCAATCCGAGATGCCGTAGACGATACCAAAATTGACGGTTTTAGCTCTTCTTCTTTGTAACGATGTTGGTTCACCTTGAAGGTTAAATATTTTCTTAGCGGTTGCGCTGTGAATATCTTCGTTAGAAAGGAAGATTTCTTTAAGAGCTTGGCAATTAGAAAGGGAGGCTAAAACACGGAGCTCAATCTGTGAATAGTCGAGAGATAAGATTTCATAATTCTCATCATCATAGTAGAACGCTTTTCTAATTTGCTTACTCTCATCATCTCTAGTGGTGATGTTTTGCATATTTGGATCAGATGAGGAGAGACGACCAGTAGTGGTGAGCGCTTGATTGAACTTAGCGTGAATCTTACCATCGTTATGGATGTTGTTTTTAATGCCTTCAACATAGGTCGTTAAAAGTTTGAAATATTTACGATATTCCATGATTTTAGCAACGATTGGATGTTCGTCTTGAATTTCTTTTAAAGCTTCCACATCGGTGGACATTTTCTTATTGGCGGATAAGCCTAATCTAGTATATAAAACTTCACTCACTTGTTTTGGTGAGGCTAAGTTAAAAGTGGTGCCCGCAAGAGCGTATATTTCTTCACTTAAATCGTGGATCTTCTTTTTATAAATTTCACCAAATTCATCTAAAACTTCTGCGTGAATTGGGAAACCTTCGATTTCCATATCCGCTAAAGTATCAACGAGCGGTATTTCTAATTCATTAAATAACTTAACCGCGGACATCTTCTCTAATTCGCCCATTACTCTTTGATATAACATTAAGGAAAAGAAGGCGATTTTACCTGTTTTCACGGGGTCCTCGCTAGCAAATAAGGACAATGTGTCGCTATTTGAGGAAATATCAATGCCATAGACATTCATCACAACTTCGACATCATTCTTAAGGGAACTATCTACTAAATAGGAAGCGATGAGTAAGTCAAAATATAAGCCATCAATGGCAATATCATTCTTATTTAACGCTACCTTAATAGCCTTATAGTCAAAGCAATATTTTTTAACGTCTTTACTCGCTAATAAATTAAGAGCAATTTTATCTTTCTTTAAGTCTTCTAGCTTAATATAGTAGACATCTTTTTTCGTGGAAAATGCCATGCCGTACACTAGACCCAAAGTATAATTATCGTCTTCATAATCTAAAGCAATAGCGATTTCTTTTTCGTTCTTTAAAACCTCTAATGAAGAGACGTTTTTGACTTCAATTTCAGTTTTTTCTAAATCAACTTTTTTCCATTTTTGGACAAGTTTTGACATGAATTGTTTGAGACCATACTTCTGACAGAATTCACTGATTTGTGTAAAATCATAGCCTTCATAAGTAGTGTCTTTTACAGTGAATGGTAATGGGACATCGGTCTTAATAATCGCGAGGTCACGAGAGAGCCTTCCCATATCTTGATCCGTTTTAATGGCTTCACCAACTTTGCCTTTTATCTCATCAGCATGAGCAATAATTTCATCGAAACTGCCGTATTCTTGAATGAGCTTAACAGCGGTTTTTTCACCGATGCCTTTAATGCCTGGTAGGTTATCACTTGCATCGCCTCTTAAACCTTTATAGTCGATGATTTGAAGTGGCTCAAATCCATATGTTTCTTGCACTAATTCTGGGGTCATTGGGACGACATCAGAAAGACCTTTTCTAATAATATTAACAGTGACTTTATCATCCACTAATTGGAGGAAGTCTCTATCTGATGTATAGATGTTAACTTGATAGCCTTCTTTTTCGGCAAGCTTAGCGACAGTACCAGCGATATCGTCGCCTTCAAAGCCTTCTTCTTCAAATTGGAAGATACCTAAAGCACGCAAGAAATCTCTAGCGATAGGGAACTGAGTTACTAAATCTTCTGGTGTTGGTTTTCTATTGGCTTTATATGATTCTAATTGATCTTTACGGAATGTTTGTTTACCAGCGTCAAAAGCGACCATGATGCATTCGTCTTCTTTTAAGCCAGCAATAATTTTATTAATCATATTCGAGAAAGCGAAAATGGCGTTCGTTGGAATGCCTTCTTGGTTACGCATGATTTCGACACCAGGATAAGCGGTAGCGAAGTACGCTCTAAAGAGTAAGGAGTTACCATCAATGATTGTAATTTTTGCCATATTATTCTTCCTCTAATGGTTCAATGTTTGCGCAAATGTAATCGATATCATCGTTGCGTTTTTCACTTCTGATATCAGCGATAATGAGCTTATTTTTCTCTAAAAGAGAAATACTCTTCACATATAAGTCTGAGAAGACTGTTAATTCAATTTCATCAACTTCGTCCGCTAACTTCACGAAAGCCATAGTGCCACCCTTCTTGGTTTGGATGGTCTTAACGCTTCTCACTAATCCCGCAATCTTAGCAGTTTTTCTTTCTTTAGCATCGGTAATACTAACGATTTTCTTCGCTCTTAAGATATCCGCTTTATAGTGGAGCGGACTATTAGAAAGCATGATGCCTAAGGCTTCATATTCTTTATCTAAGTTTTCAATTGGATCATCATTGTCCTCGACAAGATATGGTTTGATATAGTCGGTAAAACCGATATTGAGTTGTCCATCTTCTTTATAAACGAGTTCAGCGTATTGAAGAGCGCTTTTGATTGACGCTCTAAAGGACGCTCTAGATGGATTAAAGATATCAAAACAACCAGCGTTAATAAGGGCCATAAGTTGGCTTTCTGAGATCTTTTGTTTATACATTCTAGCGACAAAATCAAAGAAATCTTTGAATTCGCCATTTCTTCTTTCATTAATAATGTTATCCGCTAATAAATCGTTAACGCCACGAATAGCATTAAGTGGATATAACAATGCATCGTTTTTAACAATGAATTCTTTTTCTGATTCATTAATGTTCGGTAATGTAATAGAGATATTTCTCTTTTTCATCTCACTTACGTATTCATTGAACTTGGTATCGTTAGCCGATGAACTGGTCTCTAAAATAGCAGCGTAGAACTCTAAAGGATAATAAATCTTAAGATAAGCCATTTGACAAGCAATAGTGGCATACGCTACTGAGTGAGACTTATTAAAGCCATAATCGGCGAATCTTTCAATTAAGCTAAATACTTTAGCGGCGACTTTTTCATTGTGCCCATTTTCTATTGCGCGCTTAATAAAGATATCTCTATTCTTGGCCATTTCTTCCTTGTTCTTTTTAGAAATGACACGTCTAAACATATCCGCTTCACTCATCGAGTAATTAGCGAATGTGGTGGCGATTTGGTTAACTTGTTCTTGATAAATCAAGATGCCATACGTGGATTTAAGAATTGGCTCTAAAGAAGGATCGTCATAAGTGACTGCTTCTTTACCTTCTTTACGCTTTGCGTAACTTGGAATGAACTGCATTGGTCCAGGTCTATTTAACGCGAGCAAGGCAACCACATCATCAAAGCAATTTGGCTTTAAGACTTGAATGGCTTTTTTCATGGCCATGGTTTCGATTTGGAAGATACCCATCACTTGTAAAGAAGAGATGGTTTGATAAACCTTTTCATCATCATATGGAAGATGTTGAGCGTCTAACTTAGCATCAGGATAATGAGCATTAACTAAATCAACACAACGAGCAATAGTGGTCAAGTTTCTTAACGCTAAAAAGTCCATCTTTAAGAAGCCTTGTTCTTCTAAATTACCCATTTCATATTGGGAGATATAATGTCCATTAAAATCAGTAAGAATTGGCAAAGCATTCTCCAAAGGAGAATTGTTTAAGATAATACCAGCGGCGTGCAAGCCACTTTGTCTAATAAGTCCTTCAATCTTGCTCGCTAAAGAGACGATTTGCAAGAAGTAAGGATCGCTATCAACGAGTTCCTTAAACTCTGGTAATTTCTTATAAGCTTCTCTAAGCGTGACATCTTTCGCACTGATGCGTTTAGAAAGTAAATCAATATGAGAGTTCGGGAACGAGTAGACTCTTCCGATATCTCTTAATGATTGTTTAGCTTGAATGGTTTGGAAGGTGACGATATTGGCCACTCTATCGTTACCATATTTGTCACGCATATATTGAACGACATCTTCTCTTCTAATATCCATGAAGTCGACGTCGATATCTGGCATTGTTTTACGATATGGATTTAAGAATCTTTCAAATTGTAATTCGTTAATAATTGGATCAATTTGTGTGATATCTAAAAGATATGAGACTAAGCTACCTGAAGCGGAACCTCTACCACATCCTACGAGTATTCCATTATTTTTAGCGTAGCTAACATAGTCTTGAACGATTAAGAAATAATCAGCGTAGCCTAGGGAAATAATGGTCTCTAATTCATAGTTAAGTCTCTTAACGTATTGTTCGTTATTTCCAAAACCAAGTTTCTTTAAAGCGCTGAAACAGTTATCTTTCAAAGTTTGAGCGCTGTCATTAACTGGGTAGTGGAGCATCTCTCCTCTTTTTTGATGGAAGTTAAATGAGGAGGCTTGAAGAATCTTTTGCGAGTTATTAATTTCAGAAGCGGTATAGATTTTTTGATAATCTTCAATCTTCATGAAATAGTTTTGTCCATCAAGTTTCTTCTCGGTGAGCTTTTCATCTTTTTCAATGGCTTCCACAATCTTTAGGACAATCGCATCTTCTTTCTTTTGATAGAGAATACGAGGGAAAGCCACACAGTCATAAGAATGCTCGTGAGCGAATTTTCTCACGTTATTAGCAAAGCTAACATCTTCTTTTTTGATGACTTCAATGCCTAAATATAAGCCATCTTTAAAGAGCTTATTGTATTTGAATAAGTAACTGGCAAATCCTTCATCTTTACTCGCAAATAGTTCTTTAAACTTGCCTTGATAAGTCGCAATAACAGCGATTAATCCAGATGTTTTCTCTTTTAATAAATCGGGAGCAAACTCTTCTTTTTGAACCGCTGTACTAAGTTCCATCAAGTGGTGGTAGCCTTCTTCGTTAATTGCGTAGACACAAATAAAGTCATCGTTAACGTGAAGTTCTAAACCAATAACATATGGTTTTTTAATTTTATCACTAGCTTTCACAAATTCAGGCACACCAAATAAAACTCCATTATCCGCTAAGCCAAGACCAAAGTAACCATTCTTATAGACGCTAGAAGCAATCTTTTCCATGGTTAATCCGCTTTGCAAAAAAGAATAACAAGAGATGATACGTAGTGGAACGAAATTATTCATACATTAACTATACTCAATTAAGGCGCGAGTATAAAGAAAAAAGGTACTCAATGAGCACCTTTTTGCACATTAATTTGCTTATCTAAACAACTTATCCAAATCGTC
>JBGUXN010000042.1:0-13977 GCA_045222195.1 Bacilli bacterium
ACACAGATAAATTAATCTGAGCATGTGGCCATCCAAAGAGTGGATGTAACACCAGTAGTTAAGTTGCTTGGGATATAGCAAATGTTAGCTACATCTATGGTGTTTTCTCAATGGATGGCTTTTTATATCTCCTTTTGAAGACACATAGTGTTGTACTTTTTGAAAGGAGAATAATAATGAAAAAAGAGAACAACGAACTATTAAAACAAAGTGGCGAATTAATCACAACAAATTTCGAAACAATCTATAACGATGTTTCAACTATCATCAAAGAAGCGAGAGAGACCGCTTATCGAGCAGTCGACATTGCCTTACTTAAAAGAAACTGGCTTCTAGGAAAAAGAATCGCAGAAGAAGAATTAAAAGATACTCGTACCGAAAATTATGGTCAGGAAATCATCAAGAAGTTATCAAAACGGTTAAGTGCCGAATACGGCAAAGGATTTGAAAGAGCAAATCTATATAGATTTGTGCAATTCTATAAGACATACCCGAACATTTTCGCATCACCGATGAGACAATCTTTATTAAGCTGGACACATTACTTGATTTTATTAACTGTTATAAGCGATAGAGCTCGTAAATGGTACGAAGAAGAAGCTATCAAGGGATCATGGTCTGTTAGAGCTCTTCAAAGAAACGTAAACACCAACATGTTTGATCGCATGCTAATTACTCATGGTGGTGAAGCAGTTAAAAAAGAAGTTGAAAAAAACGCTAATAAATATGCTGATAAAAAATTAGAGTTCGTTAAAAACCCACTAATCTTAGAGTTTTTAGAAATACCAGAAAATAACGAATATAACGAAAGCAAAATAGAAAAAGCAATTATTACTCATATTCAAAAATTCCTCTTAGAAATGGGAAAAGGTTATTGTTTTGTGGGAAGACAAGTCAGGATACATGCAGATCCTGATAATTATTATGTAGATTTGGTATTCTTCAATTATATACTAAATTGCTTCGTTCTCATCGATATTAAAAGAGGAGAAATCACTCATCAAGACGTCGGACAAATGGATATGTATGTAAGAATGTATGATGAGCTAATAAAAGAAGATTTCCATAATCCTACTCTTGGTATTGTTTTGTGTGATGAAACAAACGCCAATATTGCAAAGTATTCAATACTTAATGGTAATGAACAACTCTTTGCCACTAAATACAAGCTTTGTTTGCCTTCAGAGGAAGAGCTTAAAAGAGAGATTGAAAATCAAAAGCTGATGTTTCGCTTACAACATAAAGAAAAGTGATGTTATCTGATGCAGTTATTTCTTTTTGTATTTATATAGTCATTATTTCGTTTATTTGATAGAATTAACGAAGACTGAAGATATGGAAAAGAAAATTGTTATTAAAGGCGCTAGAGAAAATAATCTTAAAAACATTGATGTCTCTTTACCAAAAGATTCACTCATTGTCTTTTCTGGTTTATCCGGTTCAGGTAAATCCACTTTAGCGTTCGATACCATCTTCGCTGAAGGTCAAAGAAGATATATGGAAAGCTTATCTAGCTATGCTAGACAGTTTTTAGGTAACTTTGATAAACCTGATGTCGACGCTATCGAAGGCTTATCTCCAAGTATCGCTATTGACCAAAAATCAGTTTCCCATAACCCAAGATCTACTGTGGGTACAGTCACTGAAATCTATGATTATTTAAGACTTTTATTCGGCCGTATTGGTATTCCTTATTGCCCAACACACGGTACCCCAATTATTTCATTCAGTGTGACCATGATGACTGATGTGGTAATGAATTATCCTGAAGGCACAAAGATTCAATTATTGTCTCCAATTGTCCATCAAGAAAAAGGTACACAAAAAGATGTCTTAGATAAGATTAGAAAAGATGGCTTTAATCGTGTCAGAGTGGACGGTTCCATCATGACACTAGAAGAAGTACCAGTTTTAGAAAAGAACAAAAAGCACAGTATTGATATCGTCATTGATAGATTAATTATTAAACCAGATATTCGTTCTCGTGTTTTTGAATCTATTGAAACCGCTTTAAACTTCTCTAGAGGGCTTTTAATCATATTAACTAGTGATGGTGAACGCTTATTAAGCGATAAACACACATGTCCAATTTGTGGTTTCTCCGTTCCACGCGTCGAGCCAAGATTATTCTCTTTCAACTCTCCATTAGGTTGTTGTCCAGATTGTAAAGGTTTAGGCATGAAAAGAGAAGCGGATATCCGTAAGATGGTACCTAATCCAAAACTATCCATTAATGAAGGTGGTTTAAGATATTACGCTCATATCGTTGGCAGTCAAAATCTTGAATGGCAAGAATTCGTTTTACTTTGTAACTTATATAAAGTTCCAATGGATAAGCCATGGGAAGAATTAACCAAAGAACAACAAAAGATTGTTTTATACGGTTCCCCTGTTGTTCATCAATATAAACTCACCTCTAGCAGTGGTAATACAATGCATCGTAACCAAGTCATCGAGGGTATGAAAACTAAACTCGAAAGACTTTATCGTGAAACCACATCTGACTGGATGAGAGAATACTATGAAATCTTCATGTCTGACCATGAATGCACAACATGTCATGGGCAAAGACTTAATGAAGCCGCTTTAAGTGTGAGAATCGATGGAAAAAACATCTATGAAGTCTCCGCGATGCAGCTTAAAGACTTAAAAGAATGGGTCAAAAACCTACCAGGCAAACTAAACGACAACGATAAGGAAATTGCCGACTTAGTCTTAAAAGAAGTCTATAACCGTGCCTCATTCTTATGCGATGTCGGTCTAGAATATCTAACTTTAACTCGTTTAGCGATGACCTTAAGTGGTGGTGAATCTCAAAGAATTAGGTTAGCCACACAAATTGGTAGTAAATTAACCGGTGTTTTATATGTCATGGATGAACCAAGCATTGGTCTACATAGTAGAGATAGTGAAAAGCTCATTAAAACTATGAAAGAAATGCGTGATATCGGTAATACATTAATTGTCGTTGAACACGATGAAGAAATGATTAGATCCGCTGACTATATCGTTGATATTGGTCCTGGAGCGGGCGTCCATGGTGGCGAAGTTGTCGTCGCTGGTCCATTAAAAGATGTCGAAAACTGTAAAAAGAGCATTACTGGTGCTTATCTATCCGAAAGAGAATATATTCCAATTCCGAAAGTTAGAAGACCAGGCAATGGTAGTTTTATAAAAATTAGAGGCGCTACTTGTAATAACTTGAAGAAAGTTAATATTGATATACCTTTAGGTTGCTTTGTCGCAGTAACTGGTGTTTCTGGTAGTGGCAAATCCTCACTTATCAATCAAACACTTTATAATCACTTAACCGAACACTTCTCTGGTGAACCAAATATCTTCGCTGGTGAAGTCAAATCTATCGAAGGTTTTGAGAATATAGATAAAGTCATTGATATCACCCAAGAACCAATTGGTAAGACTCCACGTAGTAACCCTGCCACATACGTCAAACTTTTTGATGATATTAGAGCGTTATTCGCGGAAACTACAGAAGCGAAAGCTCGTGGTTATGATAAAGGTCGATTCTCCTTTAACGTTGAAGGTGGAAGATGTGAAAAATGCGGTGGTGCGGGTGTTGTTCGTATCCCGATGAACTTCTTACCAGATGTTTATGTGAAGTGCGACGCTTGTAATGGTAAACGCTATAACGAAGAAACTTTACAAGTCACTTATAAAGGTAAAACCATCTACGATGTTTTGGAAATGACTGTGGAAGACGCTTTACATTTCTTCTCCAATCGACCAGGTTTACAAAAGCGCATCCAAACCTTATATGATGTCGGTTTAGGCTATATCAAATTAGGTCAACCTGCCACAACATTAAGTGGTGGTGAAGCTCAAAGAGTGAAACTCGCTAGTGAATTACAAAAACGTCCAACTGGTAAAACCTTATACATCCTTGATGAACCAACCACAGGTTTACATACCGATGATGTAAAAAGATTATTACAAGTCTTACAAAGAATTGTGAGCCATGGCGATACCGTCTTAGTTATTGAACATAACCTCGATGTTATCAAAGTGGCGGACTACATTATAGATTTAGGACCAGATGGTGGTGATGCTGGTGGCAAGATTGTTGCCATAGGCACCCCAGAAGAAGTGAGTGAAAATAAAAATTCCTACACTGGTCAATACTTAAAGAAAGTTCTAAAGAAGGAGCATTACGAATAATATGATACTTGCCATTATCTTCTTAGTAATATTTGCCGCTTGTGTCGGCGTTAATATGTATTTTGCAATTAGCTTAGCCAAATCTCCAATGATTGAGATTGATTTTGCCAAACACTTTAAAAAGTGCGCTATTTTTGTAGCGGGTGCAGTCATTTCGTTCCTCGTAGCTTCTTTTGGTTTTTATCAATGGCTTAATGCTTTGCCTGACGCTCTTCATATCGTTGAATTAGTGATTGGTGAAATCTTATTCATCGGTGGCTTATTAGTCGCTATTAACTGTTTTATTGTCCATTACTATGGAAAAAACATTCCAGAAAAGTTAGATAAGGCTTTATTTAGAATCCAATTAATTGGATTTATTATGGCAACTCTTTCTTTCTTCGTTTATACGAATGGCTTAGCACCTTATCTATCATATCCTTTAGCGTACGGCATTTCCTTTAGCAAAGGTTTTGTCAGTCCAGATAATGGTTCTCCAAATATTGCTTTCTATGCCTTATGTATCTTAAGTGGTGCAGTTCTTGTCTATTTCATCTGTGACCATTACATGTATAAAGAATACGGTAAACACGGTACCTTAGAATCCACATTCTTCATCGCTTTCCCCGCGGGTATTATTGGTGCGCGTATTGCCTACGTCATTGGTAACTGGTCTAAAGAATTCGCTGGTCAACCATTCTGGCATGTCTTTGCTATTTGGGAAGGCGGCTTAACCATCTTGGGTGGCGCGATTGGCGGTATTCTCGTTGGTGTTTTATTCTTCATTTGGCGTTATAAGAAGCAAATGTCAATTTGGTTTGCGATTGATTTAGTTTTACCAACTATCTTAATTGCTCAAGCCATCGGTAGATGGGGCAACTTCTTTAACTGTGAAGTACATGGTTTAGCCGATAGTGTTGACCACTGGAAGTGGTTGCCAGAAATCATCTGGAGAAACGGTCAATATAGTTCCACTGGTCTCGACTTAAGAGGGACAGATCAAATGTATGTCCCATTGTTCTTTATTGAATGCGTCTCTAACCTTTTAGGTTTCTTTGTTTTAGCCCATGTCTTTGATAAAGCTTTACATAAATATCACGAACCAGGTGATATCGGCTGTGGTTATATCATTTGGTACGGCATGACTCGTGTTTTAATGGAACCATTAAGAAGCGCGGATTATCAAATGGGTGATAAAGGCTATTGGTCATGGCTATGGTCAATGGTGTATGTCATTGTTGGCACACTCTTAATTGTTGTTAACCACATTGTTCGTAACATCATTAAGAAAAAGAACAATACCTTTGAAGTCAAACCATATGATACGAAACTAGGAAGCATTTCTTCTCTTATCATCTTAGCGGTGGGTGGCGCTTTAACTGGCATCGGTGCTTATATGATGAGCACTAACAGTTTTGAAACAATTGTGAAATATAATGGCTTCAATGTTGGCTTAATTATTCTAGTGATAGGTGTGTCCATCTTATTAACTTTAGCAATCTCTTTGCCGATTCTTTTTGAATCGTTTAAAAATACACCAAAAGAAAAAGAAATAGTGAAGGAGAATAGCGATGAAAATCTTTGATACTTTAATCTTAGGCGCTGGCCCATGCGGCATACGCGCAGGTATTATTTTAAAAGAAGCAGGACTTGATGTCGCTGTTATCGAAGGCTTTACACCTGGTGGCAAAATCAACATTGCTCCAAGAGTAGATAACTATCCTGGCTTCACTAAAATCCCAGGTCCAGATCTCGCTATGGAATTCTTCAATTGGCTTAATAAAGCCGGTGTAGAAATGATTCCAGACATCATCACTTCTTTAACTAAAGAAAATGACCTTTTTACCGTTAAAACTGAAAACGGTGAGTACCACGCTAAAACAGTCTTAGTGGCCACAGGCACAAAAGAAAAAGAATTAGGCATTCCAAACGAAAGAGAACTCTTCGGTAAGGGTGTTTCATACTGCGCTGTTTGCGATGGCCATTTCTTTAAAGGCCAAGATGTTTTAATCATCGGTGGTGGTAATACCGCACTTAAAGAAGCGATTTATATGACCGATTTAGCTCGTCACGTTTACTTAATTCATAGAAGAAATGAATTTAGAGGTAGCAAATATCTCGTTGATGAATTAAACGAATTAGAAAACGCTACAATCTTAACCCCATATATCCCAGTGGAAATTCTTGGCGATGATAAAGTCACAGGTGCGGTGATTCAAAATCGAGAAACCGGTGAACAAAAGACTTTAGAAGTGCAAGGTGTTTTCCCACTTGTGGGACAAATCCCAAATTCACAGTTTATCTATATTGATAATGTCAAAGATGAATGGGGTACCATTCCAGTTAATCCAAAGACTAAAGAAACAGGTTGTCCAGGTTTATACGCTGGTGGTGATATTCTTCCTAGAGATATTAGACAAATCTACTTGTCAGAAGTGGACGCTAAAATGGCCTCTAAAGCCATCATTGAATATTTAAAGAAATAAGATATGCGAAGCAAGACCTCTTTTACATCACAAGTTAAAGAAGAATTAGTGAGTAACGCTTATCCTTCTAGTGACCGCTTAAGAGCGCTTCTTTCCGCATACATTAGAATTAATGGTTCTTTAGTGTTCCGTCATAAAAGAACTCTTCTCCAATTGAACATGGAGAATCAAAAGATTGCTAAGTTTGTCTATCAAAATATTAATGATATATATAACACAAAAGCGGACTTAATAGTTAAAGAGAGAAATAACTTAAATAAAAGCAAGACCTACATGATTGAAATCGATGAGAGTAGTGAAACAATCATGGATGATTTAGAAATCTCTTTTATGGAAGGTAAGATCTCTAAAAACATCGTCAAGAATGATGATACTATCTCAGGATACCTTGCTGGCGCCTTTTTAGCCGCGGGTTCAGTAAATTCCCCAGTCACCAGTAATTATCACCTAGAAATCGCTTTAAACAGTGAAAACTATGCGAAATGGCTCGCTAAGTTATTCGCAAGATATAAAAACAGTAACATTGAACCTAAAATAACCACTCGTAGAGACCAATATGTCCTCTACTTTAAAAAGAGCGATCAGATTTCTAACTTCTTAATTATGATAGGCGCGGTTTCTTCATGCTTAGAATTTGAAGATATTCGCGCGGATAGAGACTTAAATAACTCTTATAACCGTCTCACCAATATGGACACCGCGAACATGAAAAGAACGATTGAAACTGGCAAACGACAAGCAGAAGAAATCAGAGTTATTGATAAGTACTTAGGTATCGATAATTTAGGCAACATCAAAGAAAGAGAACTCTGCCATTTAAGGTTAGAAAATGAAGCGGCATCTCTACAAGAACTCGCGGACATGATGAGCGAACGTTTTAAGAAGACAATTACTAAAAGTAATATCAATCATTTATTCCGTTCTATCCATGAATTCTATTTGAGGTTTGATCATGACAATCAATAAACAATTAGGTTACCGTATTAGATATCTCCGCCAAAATAAGGGTCTTTCTATTGAAGCCCTCGCTTTAGAAGCGGAAATTAACCGCAATTACTTAGGCGATTTAGAAAGAGGAATGAGAAACCCAACAGTAGTGGTCTTAAATAAAATCGCCAAAGCCTTAGAGGTCGATTTAAGCACTCTTTTTGAAGGAATTAGAGAATTATAAATAATTGCTATCAATAGCAAATGTAAGTTAATAGGCCTTTTTAAGGGCTTATTTTTCTTTCTATTTTACTTGCAACTTATATTCTATATTTATAAAATATAACCGCAGTGACAATAAAGGAGGCATATATAAATGTCAAAAGTCAGAGTTGCAATTAACGGATTCGGTCGTATTGGCCGTTTAGCGTTCAGACAAATGTTTGGTGCTGAAGGTTATGAAATCGTCGCTATCAACGATTTAACTTCCCCAAAGATGCTCGCTAATTTATTAAAATACGATACCGCTCAAGGCGGTTATGCTGGTGTTATCGGTGAAGGTTTACACACCGTTTCCAGTAAAGAACCAGAATTAGCCGAAGATGGAAAGACCATCCTCAAAGAAGGTTCCATCACAGTTGATGGTAAAGAAATTACCATTTATGCTCGTCCAAAAGCACAAGATCTCCCATGGGCAGAATTAAAAGTCGATGTCGTCTTAGAATGCACAGGCTTCTACTGCTCCAAAGAAAAATCAATGGCCCACATCCAAGCCGGTGCGAGAAAAGTCGTTATCTCCGCTCCAGCTGGCAAAGACTTACCAACCATCGTCTTTGGTGTCAATGAAAAAACACTCACAAAAGAAGACAACGTTATCTCCGCTGCTTCTTGTACTACAAACTGCTTAGCCCCAATGGCCAAAGCCTTAAACGATTTTGCTCCAATCCAATCCGGTATCATGAGCACAATCCACGCCTACACTGGTGACCAAATGATCTTAGATGGTCCACACAGAAAAGGTGACTTACGTAGAGCCCGTGCCGGTGCTGCGAACATCGTTCCAAACAGCACAGGTGCTGCTAAAGCCATCGGCTTAGTTATCCCAGAACTCAATGGTAAGCTCATTGGTTCCGCTCAACGTGTCCCAGTCCCAACTGGTTCCACAACAATCTTAACAGCCGTTGTTAAATATGATGGCGAATTAAAACCAGAAGATATCAATGCTGCGATGAAAGCCGCTGCCAACGAATCCTATGGTTATAACGAAGATCCAATCGTCTCTTCTGACGTTATCGGTATGAGATTCGGTTCCTTATTCGATGCCACACAAACAATGGTTTGCAAAATTGGTGAAGGTTTATATGAAGTTCAAGTCGTCGCTTGGTACGATAACGAAAACTCCTATACATCTCAAATGGTCCGCACCATTAAATACTTTGCGGAAAAGTGCTAATTAACTAATCATTAATTAACAACCCCATAGAAATATACGGCACTCGCTATGGGTGCCGTTATTTATAAAGAAAGGAAATTTTAACTATGTTAACAGTTAAAGAAATGAATGGCTTACAAGGTAAGAGAGTCATCGTCCGTGTCGACTTTAATGTCCCACTTAAAAACGGGGAAATCCGCGATGATAATCGTATCGTAGCCGCTTTACCAACCATTAAAGAATTAATCGCTAAGGGCGCCAGAGTCGTCTTAATGTCTCACTTGGGTAAAGTGAAACACAAATTAGCACAAGAAGATCCAGAAAAATTTGCCAAACAAATCAAAGATGGCAATATGGCTCCAGTTGCTAAACGCTTAAGCGAATTATTAAATCAACCAGTCGTTTTCGTCGCCGAAACACGTGGTGAAGCCTTAAGTAGTGCGGTTGACGCCTTAAAAGACGGGGAAGTCTTATTAATGCAAAATACCCGTTATGAAAAGGGTGAAGAAAAGAATGATCCTGAACTCGCCAAGATCTGGGCTTCTTTAGGTGATGCCTTCGTCATGGATGCCTTTGGTTCCGCTCACAGAGCGCACGCCTCCACATATGGCATTCCAGCCATCTTAAAAGAAGAAGGTAAACCAGTGGCAGTTGGTTACCTCGTGGAAAAAGAAGTTGCTAACTTAACACGCTGCGTTGAAATCAAAGATGAAGATAGACCATACGTCGCGATCCTCGGTGGCTTAAAAGTCTCTGACAAAATCAAAGTTATCGAATCCTTATTAAAGAAATGCGACAAGATCTTAATCGGTGGTGCCATGGCCTTTACATTCCAAAGAGCCTTAGGTCATGCAACCGGCAATTCCCCAGTTGAAGAAGATCAATTAGACTACGCCAAAAACTGTGTCATGAACGCTAATGGCAAGATTGTTTTACCAGTCGATACAGTCATCGCCGATGCCTTTGATCCAGAGCAAAGAACCACAATCCAAGTTATCAACTCTGTTGATATCCCAGATGGTTTCCAAGGTTTAGACATTGGTCCAAAGACTAGAGAACTCTTTGCTCAAGAAATCGCTAAAGCGAAAATGATCTTCTGGAACGGCCCAAGTGGTGTCTTCGAACAAGAAGAATTCCAAAAAGGTACATTAGCCATTTGTGAAGCAATCGCCAAGAACGACAAAGCCTTCACCGTTTGTGGTGGTGGCGATTCCGCAGCGGCTGTCAAACAATTCGGTTATAAAGAAAAATTCTCTCATGTTTCTACAGGTGGCGGTGCTTCCTTAGAAATGATTGAAAACGATGGTCACTTACCAGGCATTGATATCATCAAATAGTTATGAGAAGAAAATTATTATTAGGTAACTGGAAGATGAACAAGCTCTCTAGCGAAGCTAAAGAGTTTGCTATTGCTTCTAAACCATTAGCCCAGAAGGCTAAAGAAAATAACATCGATTTAGGTGTTGCCCCAACATACTTATCTCTCGCTGCGGTTAAAGAAAACGCTAGCAAAGATATGATTGTTTCCGCGCAAAACGTGCACTTCAATGAAAAAGGTGCGTTCACTGGCGAAATCTCTATTCCAATGCTCAAAGAATTTGGCATCAATTGGTCCTTAATCGGCCATAGTGAAAGAAGAACCTATGATAATGAGACTGATGAAAAGTGCAATCTCAAAATCAAAGCTTTAATCGCTAATGATATGATCGCTTGCTACTGTGTTGGTGAAACTCTCGCTCAATTTGAAGCGGGTCAAACTAAAGAAGTCGTTGGTCGTCAAGTTAGAGACGGCTTAAAAGACTTAACCGCTGAACAAGTCAAAGACTTAGTCGTTGCTTATGAACCAGTTTGGTCCATTGGTACCGGCAAAAACGCTTCCACAGAAATCGCCCAAGACATCTGCAAATTTGTCCGTGATGTCTTAAGAGAACTCTTTGGTAACGTCGCTGATGAAATCAGAATTCTCTATGGTGGTTCTGTTAAACCAGAAAACATCAAAGCGTACCTTTCTTGCCCAGATGTCGATGGTGCTTTAGTTGGTGGTGCTTCCTTAAAGATCGATTCTTACGAAGCTTTATTAAATAACATTCTCTAGGAGAAACATGCAACAACATACCGTTTACGATGATAAATACAACAAAGAACACCAATATGACTTTGTAGACAAGCAAAGTAGAGGTCTTTTCCTTACCAAAGTTTTTGGCATGATGTTCATCTGCTTACTCATTACCACAGTGGTAGCGGCAGGTTTAGGATATGGATTAATGTATCTATTAACTAAGACCGCGACTGTTGATAGTGATGGTGCTCTTATTTATGACGTCAACATTATCTACACCATGGTGGGTATTATGATTGGCTCTGCCATTGTCTTATTAATCATGTCATTTGTCTTACCAATCATGTTTATTAGAGGCAAACACAATATTATTGTGCCTTTAATGATCTATGTGGTTTTGATGGGTGCTCTTTTATCGATGTTTACCTGGATGTTTGAACCAATCATTTTGATTGAATCATTCGGTATTACCGCTGGTATATTTGGCTTAATGGCCTTATTAGGCTACGTTAGCAAAGGCAAGTTATCCGGCATTTGGGTGGTCATGATTGGCCTTCTCATTGGTGCGGGTTTATTAGCCGGGCTCAACTTCCTCATGATTCTATTCGGTCAAATTTCTGAAACGAATGTGGCCCTTTCTTGGATTGTGAACTTAATGATCTTTGCCTTCCTCATGTTTATGACAATGTGGGATGTGGCAAGAATTAGTAGCATCGCTGGTAGAACCGATAATCAAGGTAAAAATCTCATCTATTATTGTGCTTATATTCTCTATAGTGATTTCATCTCTATCTTGGTGCGTGTTATCTATTACATCGCCATATTCACAAGAAGAAGATAAGTTAATATCTAAAAAATTTAGCGCTTCTATACGAGGCGCTTTTTTGTTGGTTTCTTATTAAAGAAATAATACAATTAATCTTAAGAGGTCATCGATTATGAATAATAAGAAAATCATTTTAAGCGTAGTCATGCTTTTATCTTTATGCGTCACTGCCTGTGGTAATAAACCAAATAGTGAAGATAAGTCATCCAAAGAGGAAGACTCTTCCATTACGGAATTAACTTCCATTAGTTATGTTGATGATTCATCTGAAGAAGTAAGTAGCGAAGAACAATCTTCCGCGCCTATTGAATCCTCAGTGATTGAAGGGGAGAATTTCAATCTAATCATCAGTGGTGATAATTCGATGATGTCCTCTAACTGCAAGAAGTACGTCGATGATATGCGCGCTCAACAAAGAAAGCTTATTAAAGAAAAAGGCGCAGACGCAGATTATTATTTAAATGATTTATATGGTACGGCTGGTGTTGACTTAACTAAAGGCGTCTTACCAAGCAACAACAACTATCAAGACAACACTGGTGGTTATCGTGATGGTACAACAGAAAACAATTACTTAGATCCTGTTGGTGCGGACTACACAAAAGGGGAAAAGAGCGATGAAAATAAAGGTATCGAAATCTCATTCGTCCCTTCTGAATCCCTTAAGAATAAGGAATATACTATTTCTTATGGTCTAAAAGCCGATTTAAGCGACGCAAAGAGCGTGAACACATCAAATACCACCGTGCGCATTAAAAACCTCTTAGTTAATCAAAAATACTATTTTAAAGTGTCCGCGGACGGGAAAGACTCCGCTATCTCAGATTTCACCACAGGTGATTATCCACGTTGGATTGATGCTAGACCAATGTTTAATGTTCGTGATCATGGTGGTTATATGACTTCTAGTGGCCAAAGAATTAAACAAGGCATGGTCTATAGAGGTGGGGAAATCAATAACAAAACTGGTTGGTATGGTTCTCAACGCTATACCGATGATACAGGTAAAACGGATGCTAGAGACGATCATATCGTCACCCAAACCGATGCTTCTAAAAAAGCCTTTAGAGAAGATATGGGTATGGTCAACGGTTTAGAAATCGACTTAAGAAGTAGTGGCGAAACCAATGGTTATCCCGCCACGAAGAATTATTGTAATTTCGCTGTTAACAACGATATCTCATATAAAATGCTTAGCATTAGCAGCTATGCTAACGGCATGAAAAACAATACTTCACAAATTAAGCAAGTCTTTGAAGCCTTCGCGCAAGCTGATCAACATCCAGTTTATTACCACTGTTATGGTGGTGCGGATCGTACTGGTGTCGTGGGATTCATGCTTGGAGCGTTATTAGGCATGTCTTATACAGATTTAGTCATTGACTTTGAATTAACAAGTTATAGTTCTAACCCATCTAGAAATTATCGTAGTCACTTAAGAAATGGTCCATGGAACGAATGGCCAGGCATGGTGACCTATCTAAAAAATGATTTAGGCTGGGGAACCACAAAAACAATTAAGCAAGGTATGGAAGAATATTTGAAAACAAAGTGTAATGTTTCTCAAACCACAATTGATACAATTCGTAATATCATGCTTGAACCAGCGGAATAATCCGATTCCATCAATAAAAACATTAAATTGAGACGCTCGATAGGGGTGTCTTTTTTCATTTATGTAATCGATTTACTAATAAATCTATTAAATAAATACGCGCGTACACGCAAAGAAAATTAAATTTTTTATAATTTAAACTTGACCAGAAAATAAATATAGGTATAATGGTGAAAGCGTGCCTGAAAAGCCGCGTTATATTACTCCATAAAAAACTTAAAAAAATGTGAAAAAGTCATTGACACACATATTTATGCAGTGATATTATATCAAAGCACGTGCCGGGAGACCGGTCCTGATATTACGTAGTAATAACGTGCAACTGATCTTTGAAAACTAAACAGATGTACAAACATCACAACGTCAATTTATTTAATTAAATTAAACAAAAACCAGATAATTATTTTGAACTAGAATAAAACTTTGAGAGTTTGATCCTGGCTCAGGATGAACGCTGGCGGCGTGCCTAATACATGC
>JBGUXN010000043.1:0-2964 GCA_045222195.1 Bacilli bacterium
CGGACAAGCCGGAACTCAATTAACTCCTGATCAAATTGCGGCGTTAACTGATCCAAAAGCAACTGTTGCCTTCAATCAATCAGCAGGCGTTAATAATTTCTTCACCTTTGCGTTCGTTGGTTTAGAAGCTATTACAGGTTTAGTTCTTGCTGGTTTACTTGTCTTCTTGACTGTTGAAAAGACAATTGAAAAGAAACACAAGAAAATCAGAGAAAGACAAAAAGCAGCGTGTGAAGCTCGTGGTGAAGAATGGATTGAACCTGAAGCCAAAGCCGAAATGGAAGAACAACAATTTATTGTTGACGCAAGAAATATCTTTATTGAAGAACTTAAAGTTAAATGTGAAAAGAATTCCAAACTTGATTTTGACGCTGAATTAAAGAAATACGACGATAAAGCCGAAGCTACACGTATTAAGAAAGAAAACGCTAAGAAGGCTAACGCTGAAAAAGAAGCTGCCAAAAAGGCAAAAGCAGAGGCGAAACTTCAAGAGAAGTTATCTAAAATGACTCCTGAACAATTAGCGGCTAGAGAGGCTAAATTAGCGGAAAAACAAAGAAAGTTTGAAGAACGATGGGCTAAAGAAGAAGCTCATGGCGAAGCTTATTACGAAAAGATTCAAAAAGAATTAGCGGAAATCCAATAATGGTTTCCTGTCCCTAGGAGGATAAAAAAATGAAAGTAATCAATTTAAAAACTGAATATTTAAAGAATCCGTTAGGTATTGATATCGTTCGTCCAAACATTACTTGGAATGTAGTGGGAGAAGATATCAAACACCAAACCGCCTTTGAGATTACTTATCGAATCAATGGTGGAGAAGAACACAAGATTTTAAAAGAAACAAGTTCCACTCATTATGAATTTGAAGAATCTTTAAAAAGTAGAGATTATGTCACTTACTATGTAAGTGTTAAAAATGAAAATGGTAAATGGTCTTCAAAAAGTGAAGAACAACATTTCTCTATTGGTTTACTCAACAAATCAGATTGGTCCGCAAAATGGATTCGTGGTGATTATTCAGTTTCTAAAAAAGAAAGATATCCAGTTGATTACTTTAAAAAAGAATTTGAAGTCAAAGACACTAAAGGCGCTATCTTATATATCACATGTTTAGGCATTTATGAGGCATATATCAACGGACATAAAGTTGGCAATGCTTTGCTTACTCCAGGAAGCACTGATCCAAGAAAAAGAGTTCAATACGATACACACGATGTTTCTTCTTTATTAAAAGAAGGACGTAATGAAATTGTTATTCTTCTTTCAGATGGATGGTATCGAGGAAGTATTGGCGCAAAAGGTTTCACATATGTCTTTGGAAAATACACCCAAGTACTCGCTCAGCTCGAAGTCGGAGATCAAAAAGTTGTAACTGATGAAAGCTGGAGTTGGTCTAATGATGGGCCAATAGTTTTCGCTGATTTAAAAGATGGAGAGATTGTTGATTATAACAAAACTCCTTCATTTAAAGGAAAAGTGAGAATTGGTTCATATGATAAAGAAATCTCATCAAGTAACAACACTCATGTAGTGGTCGTTTCAAGAAACAAACCAGTGAAATCGACCAATTCTAAAACCGATAGAATGGTTTATGAATTTGAAAACAATGTTGCTGGCAATATTGCCTTAAAACTTCAAGGGAAGTCTGGAAGTAAAATTCATTTAGTTTTAGGTGAAATGCTTGATGAGAATGATGACGTTACTCTTAAGAATGTTCAATGCATTAGAAAAGGAAAGAAAACTCCTCTTCAAGAAGTGGTTATCACTTTAAAAGAAGGAGTCAATGAATATGAAACCAAGTTCTTCTATGGCGGATTCAAATACGCAGAAGTTATTGAAAATGTTGGTGTAGAGGTTCTTGGAATTGAACAACTCGCTATTTCTACAGAAATGGATAGAGTGTCAACATTTGAATGTTCAAATGAACTCGTCAACATTTTCTATGACAATACAGTGAGATCATGTAGAAGCAACTTTGTTGATATTCCTACTGATTGTCCAACCAGAGAAAGAATGGGTTGGACTGGTGATTCACAAATCATCTTTGACACTGCATCTTATTTATTTGATTGTCATGCTTTCTTTAGAAAGCACGTCAAAGATATCTATGATCGACAAGACAAAAACGGAAGATTACCACAGATTGCACCTTACTCTGCTGAAGATTGGTTCATGGATGTCATGAATGGCTCGGTTGGTTGGGCTGATGCCGGTATTCTTATTCCTTATCGTATGTATCTTCAATATGGAGATATTAATATCCTAAAAGATAACTATGACAATATGGTTCGCTATGCGAAATTCATGATTAAAAGATGTGGCTCCGCTAGAGGAATATATGCCATCTATGCAAAACCGTTACATTTATCAAAAGAAAACAGAAAATATGGTGTTAATAATGGACAATCCTATGGAGAATGGGCAGAGCCAAACGATGTTAAGGCATTTGTCTGGACCGACTTTGCAGAACCACATCCAGAAGAAAGTATGGCCTATACCTATTGGATGATGTCCTTAATGGTAGAAATCTCTAATCTTATTGGTAGAACCGAGAACAACACGTTGTTTGAAGAATATCGCGATGGTGTGAAACGTGCCTATCAAGAATTAGTGACGAAGCCAAGACACACTTTAGACACCGATAGACAATGCAAACAAGTTAGACCTTTATATCTTAATTTGTTAAATGATGAGCAAAAGAAGTTTGCTAAAGAAAGATTGATCAAAGCTTTAGACAACTATGACTGGAGACTTGGAACTGGATTCTTATCTACTCCATTCATTCTCTATGTCCTAGAGAAGATTGATCCAAATTATGCTTATAAGCTCTTATTAAATGAAAAAATGCCTGGTTGGTTATATATGGCTAAAGAAAATACAGGCACTATTTGGGAGGGCTGGGAAGGACCAAAAGCTCAACAAGGTATATCCTCTTTAAACCATTATTCCAAAGGTGCGATG
>JBGUXN010000044.1:0-24492 GCA_045222195.1 Bacilli bacterium
ATTAAGATGCTCTATGGCGTCGAATTCTATATGGTGGACGATAAACTTAATTATATTAAAAATCCTTCACCAATCGAATTAAATAAAGCTAGCTATGTTGTTCTCGACTTAGAAACAACTGGTTTAAACTGCTACTATGATAGAATCATCCAATTCGGTGGTGTTAAAGTCGAACATGGTATGGTCACCGAACAATTAAGTGTCTATATCAATCCTGAAAGACCATTACCAAGAAAAATCGTGGAAGTGACTGGTATTACAGACGCTGAACTTGCCGATAAACCAACAGTGGATAAAGCCATTCAAAGAATCCTTTCCTTTATTGGTGATTCAGTTTTAGTCACCCATAATGCAGACTTCGACTTTTCATTCTTGCAACAAACTTTATTAAGATTAGGGATGCCTTTATTAAAGAATCCTGTTATCGATACATTATCTTTATCTAGATATCTATTCCCAGAATCTAAGAGCCATAGATTAGGTAGTTTATGCCGCAATATGGAAGTCGCCTATAACGAAGATGAAGCCCATAGAGCGGACTACGACGCCCGTGTTTTAAACGATGTCTGGATGCCAATGCTTGTTTTGTTGACAAAACAAAATAGACATTTAACTCACGCTGATTTAGCGAAGTTAGAAACCCCAGTTAAACTCTTAAAACACATTAGACCAACCCACGTTGTTGTCTTAGCGAAAAATAAAGAAGGCCTTAAGTCTTTATATAAACTCGTTTCATATTCTCACATTGATTACCTCGCTGAGGTACCAAAGATTCCAAGAAGAGAAATCGAAGCCTTAAGAAAAGATTTAATCATCGGTTCCGCTTGCTTCAATGGGGAAGTATTTAGAACCGCTTGTAACTATGGTCCAGACTATTTAAAGATGGTCATGGAATTCTATGATTACATTGAAATCCAACCATTAGAAAACTATTCCTACTTGATCAATATGGGTGAAATGGATCAAGATGAACTTCTTGTTCACATTAAAGATATTGTGGAGTGCGCGGAAGAAATTGGTAAACCAGTCTGCGCTACTGGTGATGTCCATTATCTCACCAAGAATCATAAAATCTTTAGAGATGTCTATATCTCCGCCAAAGGTATCGGTGGTGTCCCTCATCCACTCAATCCATATGCTCGTAGCAGAGTGGCCCCATTTGAAAACCCAGATCAACATTATCGTTCCACCAAAGAAATGCTTGAATGCATGTCTTTCTTAGGCGAAGAAAAAGCTTATGAAGTGACAGTCACTAACACAAACATGATTGCGGATATGATTGAACCATTAATGCCTGTTCCTAACGATAAACTATATACTCCAACCATTGAAAACTGTGACCAAATGTTAAGTGACATGTGCTTTAAAAAAGCGCATGAATTATATGGTGATCCACTTCCAGAATACATTCAAAGCCGTTTAGAAAGAGAACTTAATGGTATTATCTCTAACGGTTATTCTGTCATTTATTACATCGCTCATAAGATTATTAAGAAAGCGAATGAAGATGGCTATATTGTCGGTAGTCGTGGTTCTGTTGGTTCTTCTTTTGTCGCGACGATGAGCAACGTCACTGAAGTTAATCCATTGCCGCCACATTACCGCTGTCCAAAATGTAAACATTTGGAATGGACAAAAGAAACCATGCCTGAATATAAATCTGGTTATGACTTACCAGAAAGAAGATGCCCAGTTTGTGGTGAATATATGGTCCATGATGGACAAGACATTCCATTTGAAACATTCCTTGGTTTCAACGCGGAAAAAGTTCCTGATATTGACTTAAATTTCCCTGGTGATTATCAAAGTAAAGCCCATGACTACACCAAGGTCCTTTTAGGTGAAAATAACGTCTTTAGAGCAGGCACCATTGAAACGGTCGCGGATAAGACTGCGTTCGGCTTTGTGCGTGGCTACTTTGAAAGAAAATTCATGCAGCAAGGCATGAATGAAGAAGACGCCAAACGTAGTGTAAACAATATTCCTAAAGCGAGGATTGCTTATCTAGCTTCTGGCTGCGTTGATGTCAAACGTACAACAGGCCAACACCCAGGTGGCATTGTCGTTATTCCTACTGATCATGAAGTCTACGATTTCACCCCTGTTCAATATCCTGCTGATGATATGGATTCTAACTGGAAGACAACCCATTTCGACTTCCATTCCATCCACGATACAATTCTTAAACTTGACTTATTAGGTCACGTTGACCCAATGGCCTTAAAGATGATGTCTGACTTAACTGGTGTTAAGCTCACTGATATCCCAATGAATGACCAAAAAGTTCTCTCGCTCTTTAGTAGTGCGAAGGCTTTAGGTATGGATCATGACTACACAAATGCCAAGACTGGCGCTTTAGCGCTCCCAGAATTTAACACCGAATTCGTCCGTGGTGTTTTAGAGGAAACCAATCCAAAAACATTCTCCGACTTAGTTATTATTTCAGGTCTAACCCATGGTACAGGTGTTTGGGAAGGTAACGCTAAAGAATTAGTGTCTAAAGGCATTTCCTTAAGAGAAGTCATCGGATGTCGTGATGATATTATGACTTATTTAAGAAGCAAAGAAATTCCAAGTAATATCGCCTTTATGATTATGGAAGATGTCCGTAAAGGTAGAGGTTTAAAAGATGAATATTTGGAAATCATGAAAGCCAAGAAAGTTCCTGATTACTACATCAATTCTTGCCAAAAGATTAAATACATGTTCCCTAAAGGTCACGCTGTTGCCTATGTCACCATGGCGGTCCGTGTGGGTTATTTCAAAATCTATTATCCACTCGAATTCTACGCCACATTCTTTACTGTGCGTAGTAAGCAATATGACATCAAAACGATGATTAGAGGTAAGGATGCCATTATCAGTAAGATTGAAGAACTTAGAACTCGTCAAAGAGTGTCTAATGAAAAGCTCTCACCAAAAGAACAAGAGCAATTAAAGACATTAATCAATGCTTTAGAAATGGTGCAAAGAGGCTACAAGTTCTCTAATATCGACTTATATCGCAGTGATGCGACTCGTTTCGTCGTCGACTATGACACTAAATCACTTATTCCTCCGTTCATTACCATTGATGGTCTAGGCGAAAACAACGCTATTACAGTAGTGGAAGCTAGAAAAGAAGGCGAATTCTTCTCTAAAGAAGACTTATTAAGAAGAACAAAATTAACAAGTACAAATGTCCAAGATTTAGCGGACATGGGTGTTTTAGATAGTTTAAGTGAGAGTGATCAACTGTCACTGTTTGATTTTTAATTCGGGAAGTAGCACAGCTTGGTAGTGCGCTTGGTTCGGGACCAAGAGGTCGTGGGTTCGAATCCCATCTTTCCGACCATTTGCTTATGTAAGGAGGTAAAACATGAAGGAATTTGATCCTAGTGTCAAATTGGAAACTGAAAGATTAATTCTTCGCTTTATGCAAGTTAGTGATACTCATGATATTTTCGTGAACATTAACCACGATAAAGATGTTTTACGCTACTTCCTTGATAAATATAAAGAAGATGAATCAGAGATGACTTTAGATAAAACCATTAACTTTTGTTTAGAAAACAAGAGATACTTATTCGCTATTGAATTAAAAGATACTCATGAAGTCATTGGAATGATTCTTCAATGTTCCGTGCCTGATGCTAGAAGCCATAGCTCTGAAATAGGTTACGCTATTGGCAAAAAGCATTGGAACAAAGGCTACACCACAGAAGCCTTCAAAGCGATGATTGATTTCTGCTTTGATATTGGAGTCCATAAAGTGGTGGCCTCTCACATCGTTCAAAACACTGCATCTAAAAGAGTCATTGAAAAATGTGGGCTCATCTATGAAGGCAGAAGAAAAGATGATATCTTCTATCACGATCAATATCACGACGTCGATTATTATTACCTCATCAAAAAGTAGTAAAATATACCCATGTGGTCATGGCGGAATTGGTAGACGCGCTGGTCTCAGAAGCCAGTGAGGAAACTCATGGAAGTTCAAGTCTTCTTGGCCACACCAACTACGAAAAATGACACCAATTTGGTGTTTTTTTCTTACTTTCTTGTTACTTTAACTAACAATAACGGTGCATTATTGCCCAAAATGTTACTTTAAAAACTATAAATAATTTATGGATTTATTACGCTAAAGCGCCCTTTACGCGTACTCGCATTTTATAGAGAGGATATTACAAACACCCGTTTTTGTTGATTTTTTGCGTGATGTTGCACTTTACACACTTTTTCTTTTGTGCTAAATTAAACGCAAATACATATGAGGGCATATACTTGTATGCCAGAAAGGAGAAAATGTATGAAATTCAAAAGCCTAACATTCTTAGCTCTTGCTGGTGCTCTTGCATTAACAGGCTGCGGAAAAGGCAACAATGGTGGTAAGAAGACTTATACGTATAATACATATACAACTACTTCTCCTGCCAACTGGAACGAATTAACTTATAGAGATGCAAACGACACTCAAATTTTAAATTATATCGTTTCTAGTTTCTTCGAATTCGATTTCAAATTTGACGAAAATGGTAAGATCGTCGAAGGTGGATTCGATATCGATTACAGTGCTGCCGAAGCTTTAGAAGACGTTACAGCAGAACAAGTTGGTAAATTTGGTATCGGTGAAGGTGCCAAGAACCAAGCTTACAAAATTACTTTGAGAGATGGTCTCAAATGGGACAATGGTGACCCAATCGTCGCAGGAGACTTCGTGTACTCCATGCAACAACAATTAGACCCATTATTCCAAAACTATCGTGCCTCTAGTTTCTACCAAAACAACATCGTTATCCACGGCGCGAAAGATTATGTGTTCCAAGGTTCACACGCTTACACAATTCCAGTAACCGGTGACGACTACACATACATCGATAACAGTCTAGTTAAAGATTACGGTGGTGAAGAAGGTTACGGTTATAAAGGTGAAGACGGTGTCTTCTATGATATCGGCTTACCATTCGATGATAGCCCAAACTGGACAGGCAAAGCCGCCGTAGGTTTCAAATATTATTACGATTACTATATCGCTAATGATGTCTTATATTGGGGCCACAGAGGTCAATTCACAATTGGTCAAGCCGTTGATGAAAATGGTTTCCAAATGTTCTACAAAGTGAGTGACGCTACAGAAACAATCGTCATTCTCTATAAACCAGCTGCAGCAGAAGGCGAACAAGATGAAGCCTACTACTTAGATGGCGACAATAGAATTCCATTAACAGTTGAAGATACAGCCGATGGTTCTTCCTATGTCTTCAAGAGCGCTGATGGTTCTATCGAATTAGATCGTAAGAACTTAGCGCCAGTTATGATCAACTATGCACCAGCAGAAAAGATTTATAACGCATTCAAAACTTCCGGTAAAGATGTCATCAGATTAGATGCTGAATTAAAACAAGCCCTTTCTGATTCCACAGCTTTCTTACACGGTTATGATGATGAAGCAGGCTACTATGCCGATAAAGGTGAATACGCCTATCAAGAATGGCAAGAATGGTGCTACTTCGGTGCTGATATCCCAGCTTATGACTGGAAAGATGTTGGTATCTTTGCTCCAGATGACAAGAACATTGTTCTCTGCTTAGACAAACCATTAGTTCTCTTAAACGATGATGGTACATTAAATTACAGAGCCGCCTACATGATGGGTAGCTTACCACTCGTCCACAAAGAAACATTTGAAAAGAATAAACATGAACCAGCCACAGGCGCTACACTCTGGACATCAACCTATAACTCCGATTTAGCGTCCACACGTTCATGGGGCCCATACAAACTCACATACTATCAAGTCGACAAATCATACGTCCTTGAAAAGAATGAAAATTGGTTCGGTTATGCCTTAGATCAATACAAAGGTTTATATCAAACCGATAAGATCGTTTGTGAAACAGTCCCAGACTGGAACACAGCTTGGTTAAAATTCCAAAACGGTGATGCCATCTCTATCGGTATCGACCTCTCCATCGCTGATGACTATAAAGCTTCTAAGAGAGCCGTTTATACTCCTGGCGATTCCGTTTGGTCCTTCCAAATCCAATCCTCTGAAACAGCTTTAGCTGCTAGAGAATCCGATGGTGTTGATAAAGAAATCATCGCTAACCAAAAATTCAGAAAAGCCTTATCATTAGGTCTCAATCGTGCTGAATATGCTGCTACATGCTTCACAGCCGATTTACCAAGCTTAAGCTTATTCAACAGCTTACATTACTACGACATTGAAAATGGTGGTCAATACACCTCTTCAACTGCTTGGAAAGAAATGATTTGTAGATTCTACAATGTCGATCCAAGTAAGTTCGAATCCCTCGATGACGCTATTGATAGCATTACTGGTTATGATATGGTTCAAGCCAAACAATTATTAACCGAAGCTTACAACGAACAATTAGCCTCTGGTAAGATTTCTGCCACTGACAAAGTCGTCATCACATTCGGTGTCTCTTCCAATACCGGTTCTTATCCAAGAATCATTGAATACTTAAGCAAATCATTCTTAGAATTAGCAAAAGATACTCCATTAGAAGGCAGAATCGAATGCGAAGTTAAAGAATTTGGTAGCAAATGGTCCACAGCCTTCAAAGAAGACGGTGCTTACGATATCGCTCCAGCCGCTGGTTGGACAGGTTCTGCTTGGGATATTCCAGGTTTAATGGATGCCTACTTGAACCCAGATTATATGTACAGTGCTTCTTGGGATACAGACCACGAAATGCTCAAATTAACCGTTAACGGTCAAGAATATGAATATTCCGTCCGTCAATGGAATAATTGCTTAATGGGTGAAACCGACGCTCCACAAAACTTCAGCGAAGGTTACCTCGATGGTGAAGAAAGATTAAAGATCATCGCCGCTATCGAAGAAGTCGTCCTTGAAAAGGCTTACTCCGTCCCAACAGTCTCCGATTACAGTGCTGCTTTGTTATCTTACAAAGTTGACTACATCACCAGAGATTACAACACATTCGTTGGTTACGGCGGTATCAAGTACCTCAAGTACAACTACGATGATGCTGAATGGGAAAAAGTTAAAACAACATTCAACTACAAGCAATAATTTTCTCCCTTGTTATCATTGATTAATTAATTAGTGTGGGACAGCCTGACCGTTGTCCCACACTTTAAACTATTGCAGGCATGCGCCTGTGCGTGTATTATTAGAAATATTAAAAAGGAGGTAAAGTTCTATGTATATGTTTAAATACATCATGAAGCGTCTTGGGCTCTTGCTCTTGACATTTGTCATCATCGAGCTTATTTGCTTCGTGCTCATTAAATCTTTACCAGTTGTTATCGAAGTCCCTCAAGGCATCGATAGAACTATTATTGAGAATCAACTTAAGGACCGTGGGTATTATGATCCAATCCCAATCCAATTAATTAACTATATTAGAAGAATCGTTATTGATGGCGACTTTGGTGTTTGCTTCAATATTCCTCAATATCGTAATAAACCAGTCGTTGGCATCTTCTCCACGAAATTACCTCCAACAATTTTAATTAACGTTTATTCCACATTAATCGCCGTCCCAATCGGTATCGGCTTAGGTATCTTTGCTGCTCTAAAAAAGAATAAATGGCAAGACCATACCATTTCAACAGTGGTCATGCTCTTCATCTCTGTTCCAAGCTTCGTTTATGCTTTTTTAGTGCAATATATCTTCTGCTTCTTGTTAGCGTGGTTCCCGCTCACGATGAAGTCTGGCTACGATTATTTCTCCCCAGAAATGTTCAGAAGTATGTTCCCTGCTGTCATGGCTCTCTCGTTCGGCTCAATTGCTGGTTATGCCAGATATACTCGTGCTGAGTTAACTGAAGTCTTAACGAGCGATTACATGCTCTTAGCGAGAACTAAAGGCTTAACTAAAGCTCAAGCTACAACAAGACATGCATTGCGTAACGCAATGGTACCAATCTTCCCATCCATCGTTGGTGAATTCATCAGCGTTATGTCTGGTTCCTTAATCATTGAAAAGATCTTCGCTATTCCTGGTGTTGGTGGCATGTACTTAAACGCCATTACATTCCAAGATTACGACTCTTTCATGTTCTTATCCGGTTTCTATATTTTAATTGGCCTTTTGGCTTCTATTGTCATTGACTTAAGTTATGGTGTCATTGACCCACGTATCAGAATGGGGGCGAGATAATTATGAAGGCTAGTGAATTAAATATTTCCAAAGAGAAATTCGTTCTCGTCAACGAAAACAAGCGCTTAAAAGATAAAGAGCTCGTCACTAAACCAGTGAGCTATTTCCAAGATGCTCTCCGTCGTTTTGCGCGTAACAAAGGTTCAATCGTGGCCGCAGCGGTCATCGGTGTTTTATTCCTCTATGCGATTATCGCACCAACGGTATCCCAATATAAGGTTTCCGATGCCGATCCAGTTTACTCTTACGTTTTGCCAAAGAGCCACATCACCCAAAATCTCAACTTCCTTGATGGCTGTTCGGAAAAAACATTAAATGAAGTCACATTCGTTTATTATGCCAGTATGGGTACTGAAACAGGTCACCCTGCTATTAAGAACAACAAATATAAAGTGGTGAAGCAAAAAGACTCCGATGGCACGATCATCGATGCTTACAAATTCCGTTTAGATAGTATCCATAAAGTTGGTACGAGATTCGTCAGTGGTGTGACCCCTGAAGAATTCAAGATGATTCAACAATATCAAGACGAAAAGCAAAAACAAGTTGTTTATCCAATTACCAAATATCGTTCTCGTCCAGAAAACCCAGCGGATCAAAATAACGCTAACTACTGGTTCGCCACAAAGAAGAAAAACGGCTTAACCGTTCCTGAAAGCTATACCATTAATGAAGATGGTACAGTCACTTTGCAAAACATTTATGCTACCTATAGTGGTAACGATGGTTATACATCTTCAATGCGTATTGAAGAAGGTGGCGCTAAAACATACGATTATGCTCGTGTTTTAGCCGATGGTTCCTATGAAATTCGCGTTAATTACTTCGAATATTATAAGTACATCCACACCTATAAACTCAAAGATGGCATCAAAGAACCATTCTTCATCTTTGGTACCACTCATATTGGTAGAGATATCTTCACCTGTTTAGCAAGTGGTGCTAGATTCTCCTTCATCCTCGCCATTTTAGTTTCTGCAGTCAATATGATTGTTGGTGCGATTTATGGCGCTATCGAAGGCTATTATGGTGGCAAAGCTGACTTAATCATGGAAAGAATTGTCGAAATCCTTTCCGCGGTTCCATTCATGATTGTCATTACCCTTTTGAAATATCATATGGATACCGTTAACCACGCCCTGCTCTTATTCATCTCATTCTTCTTGACGGGATGGATTGGTATGTCTGGCACGGTCCGTATGCAGTTCTATCGATTTAAGAACCAGGAATATGTCTTAGCGGCGCGTACTTTAGGCGCCAAAGACCCAAGAATTATGTTTAAACACATCTTGCCTAACGCTTTAGGCACGATCATTACAAGCGTTGTTCTTGTTATTCCAGGTGTTATCTTCTCTGAAACATCACTTTCATATTTAGGTATTATCAACCTTGAAACAGGTACTATGACTTCCGTTGGTACTTTACTTGCCGGTGGTCAACCATACCTTGTCACATACCCACATATGATTGTTTATCCAGCGTTATTCATTTCCTTATTAATGTTGTCCTTCAACTTATTCGGTAATGGTTTGCGTGATGCTTTCAACCCATCTTTAAGAGGAACGGAGGAATAGTTTTATGGCAGAAAAGAAATTACAAGTTAAGAACTTACAAGTCTCCTTCCGTACACAAGGTGGCATTCTTAAGGCTGTTAGAAACGTTTCGTTTGATTTATATAAAGGCGAAACACTTGCTATCGTTGGTGAATCTGGTTCTGGTAAATCCGTCACCTCTAAAGCCATCATCGGTATTTTAGCGGGTAACTCCATCGTCGAAGGTGGTGAAATCCTTTATGACGGCCAAGATTTATTGAAAATCGACGAAGAAAACTTCCACAAGATTCGTGGTGATAAAATCTCCATGATCTTCCAGGATCCACTTTCTTCTTTAAGCCCAATCATGCGTGTTGGTAAACAATTAACTGAAGCGATGATTCTTAATGGCAAAGCCAGACAAAAGAATTCCCGCTACGAATTCAATACTCACTTAAAACTCTTAAAAGAAAGTCTTGATGGCTATAATAACGACGCCGCAGGTAATGCTGCTCAATGTAAAACATTCGATGATTTCTGCATCGAATCCACACGCTTAGAAGCCGCTTACAATAAGGCTAATAGTAACGCCATCGCCTTAAAGACACAAACTAACGAAGTAATCTTCCTTTTGACTCATCGTCAAAAAGTTGATCTCAAAGCCACAATGCGTAAATCTTTACGCTTAATTGATGGTACATTACATCCATACGTCGTTAGCAACGATGAAGAATTTAATAATGTTAAATTAGCCCTTGCTAATGCTTTAAAAGATAAAGAACTTTCACCAGAAAAAGTGATTGAAATCTTAACTAACTTAGTAGCGGTCTTAGAAAAAGGTTTAGCCAAAGAACATCCAAACTTCTTCCGTTTAGGTTATTACAAATACCGTAATCCAGACTTTGACGAAACTTCTATGCCAGTCAAAGAACTCGATGAAATGGCCCTTAAATACTTAAACGATGAGTATATGGATAACTTCATTGAACTCGGTGCGCACGGTATTGAATATGCCTTCAAGAAATCACAAGAAGCTAAGAAAGCAACATGTGAACTTCTTAAGACTTTCGCTAACGAACTTGAACAATATGAAGTCTTTGATAAGAAAGTCATTGCTCCACGCTTCAGAGAAACAGTGGCTTCCGTTAATGGTTCCATTGACTATTTAAGCATTGTTAAAAATAGTGCCGAATATTCTTATGGCATTTCTCTTAAACACGAATTCGATCGTTACTTCTTCGGTTTGAAACACAACCCACGTAACATCGCTAAATACGAGAGAATGAAAGCTAAATACGATAAGCTTGTCGAAGCGGGCAAACAACCAACATGGCAAGTTATCCCTCCATATCTTGTTGATATGGATTTAACCAAGAGTAACATCATGAAGATCATCAATGACCTCATTGATTTATATGAACGCAGCTTTAAAGAAGAAGATAAGTTCAATCCTAAAGAAGAAATGGTGGCCTTAATTGACTTCTTCAAAGAACAAGCCTCACGTCTTGTTTACCGCGTCACTCCAGGTATTGCTAAAACACGTGCTATCGAACTTCTCAAAGAAGTCGGCATTTCCGAACCAGAAATTCGTTATCGCCAATACCCATTTGAATTCTCAGGTGGTATGAGACAACGTATCGTTATCGCGATCGCTCTTAGTGCTAACCCAGATATCTTGATTTGTGACGAACCAACCACCGCGTTAGACGTCACCATTCAAAGTCAAATCCTTGAACTTATTAATAAGATTAAGAAAGAAAGAAATCTTTCCGTCATCTTTATTACCCACGACTTAGGCGTTGTCGCCAATATGGCGGACCGTATCGCTGTTATGTACGCTGGTAAAATCGTGGAATATGGTACAAGTGAAGATGTCTTCTATGATCCACGTCATCCATATACATGGGCCTTACTCGCCTCTATGCCTGACTTAGAGACCAAAGAAAAACTCGAAGCTATTCCAGGCACTCCACCAAATATGATTTACCCACCTAAAGGTGATGCTTTCGCTGAAAGAAATAAATACGCTTTAGAAATCGACTATGAAATGGAGCCACCTCTTTTCGAAGTTAGTGAAACCCATTATGCTGCTACTTGGTTATTACATCCAAATGCGCCAAAAGTCGAACCTCCAAAGGTGATTAAAGAACGTATTCAACGTATGAAAAAGGAGGCAGAAGAACTTTAATGGAAAACGAAAACAAACAAGTGCTTCTTAAAGTTGAGCACCTCTCACAACATTTTAAATTAGGCAAACACGTCCTAAAAGCCGTTGACGACGTCAACTTTGAAATTTATAAAGGCGAAGTTTTTGGCCTTGTCGGTGAATCAGGCTGTGGTAAAACCACAACTGGTCGTACTATCATTCGTTTATACGATGCCACTGGTGGTTCCGTTTATTTCGACAATAAACGTATCGTCGCTGGTACCATCGAATATAAAACCGCCATCAAAGCGGGCAAAGCTAAATACGACGCTGATATGAAAGCGTTAAACGACGAACTCAAAGCTTTAAGCGAAGAAGAAAAAGCCGCTAAGGCGGAAGAATTCGCCAATCGCAAGAAAGAAATCGTCAATGCTTTTAATGCTGTTAAAGCGGAAAACATCCAAAAGATTAAAGATGCAAAATACGATCACCGTAACTGCAATAAAGAATTCGCAAAATTCGAAGTTAAAAAAGTGGTGGATCATTACACTCCTTTAATCGAAGCAAAAAAAGAAGAATTAGCCAATGCAAAAGCCGCTAACGATGAAAACGGTGCTGCTAAGGCACAACAAGAATTAGATGAATTAAATGCGAAGTTCAAAGAAGAAAAGCGTATTGCTGGTAAAGATCGTATCATGAATAAGATTCAAATGATCTTCCAAGACCCAATCGCTTCCTTAGATCCTCGTATGACTGTTCGCGATATTATCGCTGAAGGTTTAATCATCCGTGGCATTCGTGATAAAAAATATATCAACGAACAAGTTTACCGCGTTCTCGAACTCGTTGGTTTAGTGCAAGAACACGCCACCCGTTATCCACACGAATTTTCTGGCGGTCAGAGACAAAGAATTGGTATTGCTAGAGCAATTATCTTAAATCCTGAATTAATTATCGCTGACGAGCCTGTTAGTGCCCTTGATGTCTCCATTCAAGCGCAAGTTATCAACTTACTTAATGAATTAAGAGAAAAGATGGGCTTAACATTGATGTTCATCGCTCATGACTTATCCGTTGTTAAATACTTCTCCGATCGTATTGCCGTTATGTATTATGGTCACATCGTTGAATTAACAACATCTGATGAATTATTCAAACACCCACTCCACCCATACACTAAATCATTATTAAGTGCGATTCCTCTTCCAGATCCAAACTATGAAAAGAAGAGAAAGAGAATCACTTATAATCCATTAAGCGCTCACGACTATTCTAAAGAAGGTCCAACTATGCGTGAAATTCTTCCTGGTCACTTCATTCTTTGCAATAGCGAAGAATTCGCTAAATACCAAGAAGAAATCAAAGCTCTTGATAGTAAGAAATAAAAATGAAAAAGAAGATTTTAGAATACTCCATTACATTTTTTATCTGTGCTCTATTATCTTTCATTCTACTCGTTGTTAAGGGAGTCTTTGAAAATCCTGAGACGAAAGCTCTCATGCATTATTTCGTTGATTCCTTCTTCGTTTCTGGTATTCTCTGCCTTGCCTTTGGCTTATTAGTCTTAGCTAGTAATGGTGGAGCCTTTGACCTCATTATTTACGGCGTCACTCGCTTCTTCTCTTTGTTCAAAAGAGATCCCACAAAAGTCAAATACAAAACCTATTACGATTACCATATCGCAAGAGCGGAAAGAAAGAAGACTGAATTCCTCTTTCTCATCATCGTTGGTTCAATATATGTGATCGCCTCAATGGTGTTCCTCTACTTCTGGTATCAATACTAATTAAAAAAGAATAAATACCTCTTAACGGGGTATTTTTTTATTGTTTTAATATTTTATCGTTTGACCTTTAAAAGCCGTTATATGCCCTTAAAAGAAGACAAAAAAAGAGTGATACATCTTAAGACATATCACTCGTTAGTTTTGATACGATTAACGTTCTTTTTTCTTCTTAAGAAGAACAATAGCGGAACCGATTAAGGCAACGGATAACATGATTGGGGTGGTGAGGATTAAAGAGCTACCACAGCCTTTCTTGCCTTCGTTACCACTGTTACCGCCTTGAGAATCGCTTGGTCCTGGATTGACTTGTCCGCCATCAGAGACGAATCTAAAGTTTCTGATTGCAGAAGTGAAAGAGATGTAACCATCTTTAGTCTCATATTTCAATTCTTTTTCTGCACCAGTAGCGTTAATGGTGTAGATCTTTAAGGTATCTGGATCTAAACCGGCTGGAACTTTCATCACATAATAGGCATCACCTTTAAGTAAGTAGGAGCTACCATTTTTACTGAATGTGAATTCAAAGACTTGGTTCGCAGTATTTTCACCAGTCACTTTATAGGCAAAGTCATAAATATTGGAGTTCAATAATTGGCTTTGAACCATTACTTCGTTAGCGTCGTTAAGGTGGAACATATAACCGTTCTTAGCATAGGATTTATCTTCCGCTAAAGCGTAGATGGATTTGTTTTGATATTCAGAAGTTAAAATATCAACATAATAACCCTTATCATCTTTTTGAGCTTCGTATTTTGTGCCGTTAATATTGACGTAAGAAAGGTTCTTTTCGTTATAACGAATACGTAAGTATTCCTTACCGCCATTATTAACGATTTCACGAGAAGCAATAGTTGGTAAATCACTTTCAATAGTTAAGTTATATTTCTTTTCGAAAGTGCCACCTGCGGCTAAATCATAGGAGAAGATTAATTCGTACTCACCATCAGCGTAAGGAACGATGTTTTTGCTCTTATCAAGGCTATAAATTGGGACCACAGCATAAGCTCTATGCGCGTAGTAACCTTGATCATAATATGTGGTATCTAAATGGGACTTATAAAGTGGCCATTTAACTTCCACAGCACCTTCATATTCGGCGCCAAACATAGAGTCTTTAAGGTGAGCGGTACCAACGACTTGGCCACTAGCTTTATTCTTAATGAGAATGCTATTGGTGTTAACACTTCTTGTCACGTATTGTTGAATGACTAAAGTGTTAGAGAAACCGTTATTACCTAAGAAGATATTGTCTGGGTCATTCTCGCCGCTATATGGATTGACACCAACACTTCTTAAAGTATTGCCGTTTTCATCTAAGTAATCGCAAATTCTGGATTCGTTATTTAAAACAGCTTTATTGACATCAATCTTTTTAGTGGATGAATAATAACCGGTTAATAAATAGGATGTGTAATTGGCTTTTGGCTTATTAACGTTAACGTTAAGTAAGTAATTCAATAAGTCAGAGGAATATTTCTTGCTACCATCGCGTTCGAAAGTGAATGGTTCAACTGGAGAGACTTCACCCAAGTTACCATAGAATCCTAAGAATGGGATGGATAATTGTTTTTGATCAGCGGCTTCTAAAATAACATAACCTTCTAAGATACAACCATTTTCAAAGTCAGCATCTAAAGCCGCTAATTTGTCAGCGTCGACTTGGTGAGCAATGTTAATAACATTGTCGCCTGGGTTAACTGTCACTGTATCAGTGAATGTTTGCACTAATTGATCTTGAATGGTCATGAATTTCACGCCTGCAAAATCTTCGTATCTTTCAGCGTCGAGTTCAGCAGTGCCTGGAGCCATGACATATGTCTTAGCGGTGTATGTGACAGCAGAAGTGCCTTCATTGACGGCTAAGAACTTCAAATCAACGTTACCAACAGCGATCTTTTCATTGTTGAATAATTCAACTTTGGCACGACCACTTGGTTCGTTATTTGCGGTTAAACCGTTTAAATAAACTTTAGAATTGATCGCGGCATCGAGGTTGACTAAACCAGCACCTTGACGACGGACGCTTGTAAAGTTAGCTTCAGCGGTATTATCACGCATTGGAACAGCAGTGGACATTAATCTCGCGTTAATAGTCTTACGATAATCAGCATCACCAACGTGATTGGAAATCATCAAGGCGACAGCACCTTCAAAGTTTGGTGTGGCCATAGAAGTGCCACTCATTGATTCATAAGCGTTAACGCTATCGAGAATCGCACCCTTGATGTTTTCACCTGGGGTGGAGATTTCTGGTTTAATTGTTAAGTCATAACGCATACCATCAGAGGAATAATCTGAGATAGTACGAGCGTTTGGATTATCTAATTCTTTATTGACAACAATGTTGAGTTTTTTGCTTTCAGAGTTGAGCAATAAATCTTTATCTTTACTTAGAATGAAGATAACTGGGATAGCAGGAGTGAAACCATCATCACCAAAGCTCATTCTGATGTTAAATTCTGTTTCGGTTGTATTATCGACGATACCAATGGCAACAGCGCCTTTAGCGGTAGCGTTTTCAACTTTTTCTCTGAATGTGGTTTCGCCACGGCTGACAATCGCGACTTTACCGTTAACATCGATACCATTATAGTCTTTAACTTCGCCCCAACCGCCAACATAGACATAATCAAATTGATCTTTGCTGTACTTAGCAATTAAGTCTACTAAATGTCTTTCTGGATCGTATGTTACATCGCCAGAAGTGGTTCTATAGTTAGTAACTTCATCGTGGTATTGAATATTGACACCATCAACCATTAAAGCTTGACCATAGAATTGGGTATCAGCTTGTGTGGAAGCAACTGTCATAGAACCAGCATTATTGGCATAGCCACTTAAAATACCAGTTTCGACCATATCGGTGCCCCAATAACCATAAACTGTACTACTCCAAGTACCCTTACCTTCGTTACCAGCAGCAACGCAGACAAATGTACCGGCTTTTTCTAATGTTCTAATTGTTTCTTGAACGATTTCACTATCATTGAAGTCATTGAGGTTTGAACCTAAGGACATGTTGATTGCATCAACACCTAAGACCAAACAGTCTTCAAGAGCGTTTAAAACAGCGGTTGCTGTAGCGCCTGATTTATATTGTTGACCATCCATATAGGTGGTAAACACTTTCATACAGGCTAATTGCGCTTTAGGAGCGATACCTTCATATTCCGCACCAGCATTACCGGCAGCGATAGAAGCAACGTGGTTACCGTGAGGTTGACCTTCAGCAAAGACATCATAGTCAACTTCAGTTCTACCTTGTACGTCACCGCCATAGTCATAATAGAATGGCACTTTACTATTGTAGTAGGTGGAGTGGGTGGCATCATAGAAACCATGGAATTTATTTTGCCCAGCGGCATCAATTTTGGCTTTTAAAGAAGCTTGTGTCACGACGACATCTGCGCCTTCAAGTGGAGCGTAGACGTTGTGATATTCTTGAGTACCGTTTTCCAATGTCTTAAGATAGAAACCTGTATCTAAGACAGCAATGAATGTGCCAGAACCATCATTTGTTCCTTCTGGTTTTTCCATTGTTTTGCCAGAAGCAGTAGCATTAGCGTTATCTAATTTAATTTCATAGGTAGCGCCATCGCCAAATGATTCAACGAGATGGAACTTATCATATTCGACCTTGTCAACACGACTAAGATAACGAATATTGCTAACATACTCGCTAGGAACATCAATTGTGAAACCATTGAAAATGTTGCAGAATCTGTTTCTGATGCGATAATTTGCGGTCACAGTGGCGGCAATTTCATTAAGTAAAGAGTTTTGTTCGGCTAAAAGAGCTGATGCATCTTTGCCTTCAGTTTTGCTTCTCATCTTAACGATAATTGTGGCATCTCTTGCTTCAGCCACTTTGTTTGCATCTTTTAACTGGGAAATACCACATGCACACATGGCGACTGTGAGAAATCCAAGTGCTAAGATTTTTTTCATAATTCGACCTCCTTTTGGTAAAAATATATTTATAGCGAATATTTTACACTTTTTTATTTTTTAATAAAGCATTATGTTTCATAAAACATCTTTGCACTTAATATTAATAAAGGAATAAAGAAGTGCTATCATTAAAAAATGAACGAAGAAATTATTGATACAACCGTCATCTATTTAAAAAGAAATGATTGTTACTTACTTTTATACCGTAACAAAAAGAAAGATGATATCAACGCTAATAAGTGGATTGGTGTCGGTGGTAAAAGAAAAGATAACGAAACAATCGATGAATGCGCGATAAGAGAAACCAAAGAAGAAACGGGTTTTGAAGTCCGCTCCTTAAAGTGTGCTGGTGAAGTTCTTTTTATCGATGAAGAAATTCAAATGATGATGTATGTCTATGAAATAGAGGATTTCGATGGTGAAATGCACGAATGTAATGAAGGAACCCTAAAATGGATTCCATTAGATAAAATATATGACTATCCAATGTGGGAAGGGGATAAAGCCTTCTTACCATTATTAATCAATCACGCTCCATATTTTAAAATGAGAATTGAATATTCTCATGGTGAACTCATTTCCGTTGAATAGCTCGGTTAAATACGAAATCTTGTTTTTTTACGACTGTGTCGTATAATTTTAATATGGAAAGAAAAGTTTCGAAATACAAAACATTATTCATTTCACTATTACTTATCACCATTTCTTTTCTTGCGGGTTGTAACGGATCTTTGAATTTTAAGAAGACGAATCGCCAAATTCTTCAGGAAGATACTTGCAAATATATCAATGACAGAATTAAAGATAGCAATTATGCACGCAAACTTAAGCCATCAGAAGTAGATATTGAAAGATCATTTGTTTTTACTAATGGGGCTTTTATCTACAACATATTTGCTGGTTTTAAATATGGGTCATACTTCGGTGTTGATTGCAATTTGAAATACGAGAACGAAGATGAAGAATCCAATATATTTTTTGGTGGGCCAGAAAACGAACCATTTGTATGGTTCAACCATGATATTTATTTCTTAAGTGACTTTATAAACAGATATAATGGCAGAAACTATATTTCTAGAGACGATTGGATGACTGTTAAGAACATGCAAGAAAACGATTTGAACGATTTTTCTCTTTTGGAAGAAACTTTTTTGTGTGAATATTAGTGTTAGCTTTTAAGAATTATGAACAGCCAATTAAAAAGAGGCAAGAGAATTAATCCCAACAACTTCTCTTGTTTGAATTTTACGTTTGTTATATTTGCTTGCTTCCTAATATGTTCATTATCATTTGGGAGCATGCATTTTTATTTGTATCCGCAAATGTTTGTACTTTGTGCGGTGGATATGCAAATCCAAATGAGGCAGGGTTAATTTTATTAGACGAATAGCCATATTCTTTTCAAAGCAGTGTTTTTCTTTACATATACTTAACAAATGCATATTATATTAACATTATGTTAAAGATTGAAAACCTGACCAAGATTTATCATAGCGAAGATGAAGGCTCATTAGCCCTCAGCAACATCAGTGTGACCTTCCCTGAAACCGGCTTTGTCGCCATCACTGGCGAATCCGGTAGTGGTAAAACCACTTTGCTCAATGTTCTTTCAGGTTTTTTACCTTACGAAGAAGGCGACTATTATGTCGATGATGTGAACTTTTTAACATTCACGCAAGAAGACATGGAAAACTATCGTAAAAACGATATCGGTTTCGTCTTCCAAGATTATCACCTCATCGAAAACCATAAAGTTATTGATAACTTAATTGAAAGCTTGCTCATCGTTGGTGTGCCTTTTAAAGAGGCCAAAAAGAAAGCGGAAGAATACTTAAAAAAGATCGATTTATACGCTTACCGTAATAGCAAGGCCCGCCAATTATCAAGTGGGCAAAAGCAAAAGCTTTCCATCATTAGAGCAATTATTAAAGAACCTAGAATCGTCTTCTGCGATGAACCAACCGCGAACCTCGATATCAATACTGGTTTAGCAATTTTACAAATTTTAAAAGAGTATTCACGCAATCACCTCGTCGTCGTTTCAACGCACAGCTATGAGTACGCGAAAGATTACGCTACTCATTTCATGCGTTTATATAAAGGCCATCTCACTTCTTTTGAAACTGTGAAGGAAGAAGATAATAAGGTCACTCAAGCTAGTAGCAATAAGAAGAGCCAATCTTTCGGTCTTTTCTTTGCTTCTTTACGTAACTCCTTATCAAGAACAATTAGTAAAATTGCCTTTTTTGCCGTCTTTGTGGCGACCTTCTTATTCGTCTCTACTTTATTCGCGGCAAATATGGATATTTCTTCCACTAAGGTGTTATCGCGCGACGTCTTTAATAACATCAATCAAAACGAAGTTTTAATCATGAAAAAAGACCGTGAAAACATGGCTTCTAATGATTTGACTAATCTTACAAAATTGGATCATATCAACGGCACTCAACTATATGGCTTAGCCAATGAAATGAACTATTTCTATCGCGAAGATGTCGATTATGAATATCAAGCTAAAATCGTCGCCAGTGGTAAGTTTGATCAAGAAGTCGTCTATGTCTTTGCCCCGTTAAAAGATGACCTTTATATCAAGAGTTATGAAGGTTTAGTGCAAGAGAACCAATTAAAAGAAGGCCATCTCCCAACTGGATTTTTAGAAGTGGTGGCAAATAGTGATTATAAAGTTGGTGATGAAATACTCGTCTATTTCCATGAGCCAGTCTTACAAGGTAACTTCTATTTGCAACTTACTTTCACCGTTTCTGGTATTTTAAACGGTGATGATGATGACCTCTATTTCTCTAATTCCTTTATTGAACATATCGATTATTTACAGTTCCAATCTGATACCCGTGAATTCCGTTTTGGCGTTAACTATAAATGGAAAACATTCGGTAATGATTACGACACTAAAAATGATTATTTCATTTTAAATCCGATTTATAAGCCATCTTTAGGAGCAAGAGAAGTGCAAGTGTCTAAATCTTTTTTAGAGCGTGCTGCGGATCGTTTACCTAATGAAGATGACTTAAATTATTACTACGCTTATTTAAATGGTGGTTTTGATGATCGTATCACCGTCACAGTAGCGGAAGGAGATCCAGTCACTGATCTTCCTTCTAATTATATTTATGTCGGTGAAGATCTCTATCATATGTATATCGATAAATATGAACCATCAACATCTCGTGTTTACATTGATAATTATTCCTATATTGATGATGTCATTATTGATTTAACAAATAAGAACTTTGATTGCCTTAGCCCTTATCGCGCTGGATCAATGAAATTCGATGCAGAGAAGCAGAACTTACGCGCCATCATTCTGATAGCCTCTTTAATCATCATGTTGGTAACCGCTGTCGTCTATTTCTTCTTTGGCTATCTCTTTGAAAAGAACAAGATTATCGAAGATAAGACATTCTCTTTATTGGGTTGTTCTAAAAAGACCGTCCATCGCTTATCTTTCTTAAGCGTGTCATTTGCCTCTATTTTTGGTATTTTATTAGGCTTTATCATCTACTTGATACTCAGCCAATGCCATATTGCTTTCGTGGATAGCATTAATCTCTATCTTCGTTTCTATCATTTCATTATCGTCGGAGCAATTGCCATTGTTCTCGGCCTTATGATTTATCATAGATATGTTACAACATTTGATAAGAAAAATAACGTTAAGAAGGGGAGCGTCTTCTAGTATGTTAAAGGTTAATAAGCTCAATAAGTATTACCATAACTTCGGTCGTAAGCCTCTTCACGTTATTAATGATACGACAATCGAAATTCCTGAAAATGGTATTGTCGCTGTCATCGGTGAATCAGGGGCCGGTAAAACCACTTTGATCAATACCATCTCCGGTCTTGATGCCTTTAAAAGTGGTGAAATCTCCTTTGAAGATGCAATCATGAAACATTACCGCTTCTCTTTAGCGGATAAGATTCGTATTAAGAACTTCGGCTTTGTTTTCCAAAACTACTATCTTTTAGATAAAAACACTGTTTATGAAAACGTTAAAATCGCTCTTGATTCATTTGATTTAAGCGAAAGCGAAAAGAAAAAGCGTGTCAATTACGTCTTGAATGAATTAGGTATCGCTAAATATACAAATAAGTTAGTTTCTAGCTTATCGGGTGGTGAACAACAACGCGTTTCTATCGCTCGTGCTTTAGTGAAAAGTCCACGCGTCATCTTTGCTGATGAACCAACTGGTTCTCTTGACGAAAAAACCACCTTCACCGTTTTAAACATCTTAAAGAAAGTGAGTAAGAACTGCGCGGTCTTTATCGCTACGCACAAGAAAGATCTCATCTCTTATTACGCTGATTACATTATTGAACTAGATAAAGGTGTGGTCGTGGAGCAATTTGCCCCTAAGAAACCCGAATCCAAATCTTTGGCGATTGATCAAAATATCTATCTTCCAGAATTAAAGCACACCACAAATATCAAACAAGATAATTTTGCCTTTGATATTTATAGCGATAATTCCTCTAATGAACCGGCTAATGTGAAGATTGCCATCAAAGATGGAAAGATCTATCTCGAATCTTCTGATAATATCGTCGTCTTAGATAAAAACAACGAAAAACACCTCATCGATAAGGAGAGATATCAAATTAAAGACTATGTCGATGATAACTTTAACTTTGAACTCGAACCAATTAACTTCTCCCACAATAAGATTTCCTTTAAACAAGTGCTTTCACGCACCTTTGAGAACTTTAAAAAGAAGAGCCCAATCAAGCGTGTCTTAAAAGTCGTCTCCATGCTTTTAGCGATGATCTTTATCGTCCTTCTTGAATGTGGCAACGCTATTAAATACGCTGACTTATCCGGTGATTTGACTGCCTCAAAAGGCAATCTCTTCCTCGAAGTACTGCCTGATGGTTCAAGAATGGATAACTATAAACTTGGAATTGCTCAAGGGGTTTTATTAAGCGCTATCGAAGGTAGCGATAAGCCTGCTGATGTGCGCTTTGAAGCGCGTGATTCTTTGGCCTTCTCATATAATGGCTTCTATCAAATTAAAGGTTCTGCTTTTAAGGTACCAGAACATGATTTCAAGCACATTTCTTCTTTAAAAGCTAATTCATTAATCGTTGGTAAAATGCCAACTAATCCATATGAGATCGTCGTTGATGAATACCTTTTAAAGAATTTAGTTAATACCACCCTTCTTTCTAATATGGTCACTAACTATAGTTACTTTGTTGGTAAGACTTTTAATGCTGGTGAACGTTATGATTTAACAATTACTGGTATTTGTCGTAATGAAAGCCCAACTATCTATGGGCAAGATTTCATCACCTTCATGCGTTTAGATGGTAACTATCGCGCAAAAATATTAGACTTTGAAACCGCTAAAAAGATTGATCCAGAAGCTTTGGCTTCCTACACCGGAGTACCAGCGGGCCGTTCTTTAAAAAGCAATGATTACTCTTCTTTAAGCTATGTTGGAGTAGATGGTTTACCAACAGCCGGTTATTTTAATAGCAAACTCTTTGATTTGGTCATCAATCAGGAAGATTATTTTAAATGTAAGGTTTTAGCGGCTAAAGGCAGGAACAACATGTATATCGTTACTGATGGCAGCAAAGAATCTATTAATTACTATCGTTCTTTAATCGATGACACAATCGCGACATTAAAAAATAATGACATTGAAATCAAAGTCAACATGACTCACCGTTATCAAGATCAAGTTAACGAAGCAACAAGTGTTATGAGTACCATTCTTTTCTATGTAAGAATTGCTGCCGTTGTAATTATGATTATTGCTTTATTGATTATCATTTTGTCCACTTACTTATCAATGCTTAATCAAATCGGTAATATTGCTGTCTATAGAATGCTTGGTTATTCCCGCTTGCGTTTGAGTTTAATCTATATCATTGAGTTGTTCTTACTTTCACTCATTTACACGGTCATTGGTGGTGTTATTTCCTTCTTAACGATGTTTATCTTAGATGTGGTTCCTTTAGTGCCTTATACAATGTTTACACCGGTTTATCAAATCATTCTCGTGGTTTTAGCCATCTCTTTAGCGGTTACCATCATTGGCTTGATTCCAGTTTCTATTGTCTTCAGATTAACACCTGCACAAATCAACGCCCGCTTTGCAAAGAAAATTGGTAACGAGTAATTTCATTATTATTTTTCGATTTTCTTGTTAAAAAACTTCATTTATGCAATAATAACAAAGCGCAAATAATAGGGGTGTAGCACAATGGCAGTGCAACGGTCTCCAAAACCGCTGATGCGAGTTCGATTCTTGTCACCCCTGCCACCTAAGTATTATTACTTTGATACAAAGTACAGATAGAGGGTTGTTGCAGAAAATGGGCTTAAATGCTCATTTTTTCTTTATTTTTAACTGTTTCATATAGGTAGTGGTTATAACGCCATCTTAGAATCATTGTAAAAATTCTATTGTTTGAAAAACCTATGGCGAAACACATACCCCCTATGATGAAACAGATATACCTATGGTGAAACAGTATGTGTTTCCATATAGGTTCCGACCATGTGCACCAATTTATTAACATAGGATTGATACAATAGTGTCAGTTCTTTTTTTCTTAGATATAATCTAGCTTTTTATAAATATAGGCTTTATTGTCCACCTCAAAATGGACCATTTTTGATAAAAATCAAGAAATCTTATTCTCAATACTGGTTAAAAACATAACTACTGGCCAAAAAGATATAACTATAGTGAAGAAGCGTTATATTTGTGATATAATGCTTAAAGTTTATAAACATAAAATATATAGCGGAGGATGTTTATGGCAACGAACTGGGAACATTTAGCTAGTGGCGAAGCTTTGGCAGCTGCAGCAGCAATTAGAAGCAAAGATGGTGTTGAAGAAAAATTTGATGCTGCACTTATTCAAACTAAAGAATCTCAGGGATGGGTTGTTAGAAAAACATATAAAAAC
>JBGUXN010000045.1:0-18497 GCA_045222195.1 Bacilli bacterium
AAGCCAACCGAGAATTCCTTACCAAAAAGCATAAAGATATCAACAATAGGCTGACTGAAGAATGCTTCAAATTCTATCTTGATTAAGTCTCAAAATATATGAAGATTAGACGTTCAATTGAGCGTCTTTTTTTGTTGTAGCTCATAAACTACATTTGAATTGATTTTCAAAATTGGCGAATTCAAAGATCATAAAAACTAAGAGCTGATTTATGGAAAATAGTGATGGAAGTGGAAAAATCGACTTTTCCACATTTTCCACACTAAATTGCGTTTATATATCAACTTCGTATAATTGCCATTATGTTAACTAAAATAATAAATCCTTAATATATTACTATGTAAAGAAAAGAGAGATTTAGAAACAGTTTTGAACATTTTTTTACTTTTTCCTCGTCTCTCTTTCCACCAAAACGTTCGTTTTCTAAACTACTAGAAAACTACTAATTTTGGATTTAGTGCTGAATGTAACCGAAATTGATGAAGTCATTCAGCGCTTTCTTCAAAATGTTGAATTGTTTATCAGTTAACCTATAGACTGTTTTGACTCTGATTTCAATTTCATCGTCTTCAGCAATCTTTTCGTCAGCTAAAATCTTCTTCAACGTTTTGTCAGAAACATGCTCAATCATACGGCTTTTATCGATTCCCTTAATTTGGTTGATCAAGGCTATCGATTGGTTCCCAGTTGTTGTTCCTTCAACTATTCCGAGCAAGACATCGCTTCTTGGGTTCAGTACGCCTTTGTAACTTTTCAAAGGAACGACTGTGACGATTGGATCTAAAGCTTTGGAATCGTTTGTGGCGACCACAAAATGCGGCCCGCTGAGTTCGTTCCCACATTCATAATTCAAATCGACCATGAAAACATCACCATGAGTTATGGCAATTCTTGTTTGAAAATGCTTGTGAAAGAAATTGTCGTATTTTGCTTTAACGGCAAGATCTTTTAATTCATCTTCTGGCAACAATTTGATTGAAGATGGGTCTTTTCTCTTAACGACCATCAACTTACGAGAACGTTTGCTCATACGATTAGAGAGCGTTTTTAATACGTCTTCGTTTTTCATTGCGTTTTCCCTCCTTTCGTTCTCATAGTGAAACGGGGAGGAAACATAAAAAAAGCACCGTTCATAAAACGGCGCTCTTATAAAATATATATTTTATTCTAGTATTTCAAAAATCGGTTTTCCTACGATATAATCTGGCTTTTTTAGGCCAAAGTTCTCTAGAATTGTGGCACCGATATCACCGAAAGAGCTTCTTTCTGGAAGGAGTCCACCACCACTAATGGATTTGCTATATACGATTAAAGGAATCTTTTCTCTAGTGTGATCTGTGCCTGTCCAAGTTGGGTCGTTTCCGTGATCTGCGGTGATAATTAAGAGGTCGTCATCTTTGAGATATGGAATGAGTTCTCCAACTCTCTTATCAAATCTTTCGATGCATTCGCCATAGCCGATTGGATTACGGCGATGACCGTATTCGCTATCGAACTCAACAAGATTCACAAAACAGATGCCTGTGAAGTCATGCTCCTTAGCTTCTTGAATGGTTTTATCCATGCCATCTTCGTTTGAAACGGTTTTTTGCGTCTTTACTACGCCGTACATATCGAAAATATCACCGATTTTACCGATACAGCTCGTCATAAAGCCGTTGTCTTGAAGAATATTCATGACTGTTGGCGCGCTTGGCTTTAAAGCGATGTCATGGCGATGGCCGGTAACACGTTTATAATCATTTTTGTTTGTTCCTACATATGGACGAGCGATGATTCTTCCGACCATCCATTCTGGTTTCATACATATTTCTCTAGCAATATCACAGCATCTATAGAGTTCTTCTAAGCCAGTCACTTCTTCGTGAGCAGCGATTTGAAGGACGCTATCAGAAGATGTATAGACAATTAAAGAATTATCACGGCATTGTTCTTCACCGAGGTCAACGAGGATTTGGGTGCCACTGGCGGCGCAATTACCAATAACCTTATGACCAGTTCTAGCTTCAAGTTCATCAATTAATTCTTGTGGGAAACCGGTGTCGGTAAATGTTCTAAATGGCGTGACTGTGTTGATACCCATGATTTCCCAGTGGCCTGTCATGGTGTCTTTGCCGTTACTAACTTCGTTAGCCTTGATAATGAATGAATGTGGATGATTAACTTTGTTTGTGCCTTTGATTGGATCTAAATCGCCTAAACCGAGACTATTTAAAACTGGAACGTTAAGTCCGTTTGGCATTTTTTCACCAATATGTAATAAAGTATTGGAGCCTTCATCACCAAATCTAGCGGCATCTTTCATATAGCCGGTGCCCATTGAGTCGGCAACAATAATGAATATTCTTTTGTAGCGATATGTTTTCATGTAATCATCCTCACTTCATTATCTTATCATAATCTTCTGTTAATTTCTCACTTGATACGTGTGTATATATCTGTGTGGTCGCGATGTTGGTGTGTCCGAGCATGCCTTGAACGATTCTTAACTGAGCCCCATGATTGAGCAAATGCGTGGCAAAGCTATGACGTAAGGTATGTGGAGACACAACAGTATCAATACCTGCGAGTTCGCTATATTTTCTTACTTGTTTAAAGAAATAAACGCGTGAAATTGGTTCACCTTTCTTAGAAAGGAAAAGATATTCGCTGCCTTTGTGCTCACTTTTGTTTCTAACTTCAGTCATGTATTTCCTGATGTAATCGATAGCATAATCAGAAAGCGGTACCTTTCTTTCTTTAGCGCCTTTACCAAAAACAGTTATAACTCCTTTGGAGAGATTGACTTGTCCTTTCTTAAGATTTAAAAGTTCACTAACTCTAAGGCCAGAAGAATACATCGTTTCAAGCATCGCTTTATCACGAATTCCACTTGGAGATTCTAAATCTGGGGCATTTAATAATGCCTCAACTTCATCTTCACTGAGACAATTTGGCAGATGTTTTGGCTTCTTTGGCGTTTCAATATCAGGTATGTTTCCTGCGTAATAACCCTCTTTTTTTAAGAAAAGATAAAAACTTCTCGTTGATGATAATCGTCTCAAAGCGGTTGAGACAGTTAAGCCAAGAGACAATTCGTATTTTAAGAATTCGTAGAGGTCGGTCTCGGTTAAGTCTTCTGTTGTTTTCTTTTCTGAATAGTATTCAAAAAAAGCTTGAAGATCTTCTAAATAAGATACCCAGGTTTGGGGAGAAAGACCTTTTTCCACTAAAACGTATTGGTGAAACAAATCGATTGCATCAACTATTTCCATCTTTTTTCTCCAATTCACTAGCGCGTTTCAATAACGGCTTTTTTAAAGAACGATTTAACTCGTTAATGAGTAATTTAGTGGCACTTTCTTCTTCGTGCTTCTCGTAGTCGAAAAGTGACATTTGCACGGCCATTTCCTTTGGATCGATGAGGTTTTGCAGGGTCACACCCACTAATCTAACGGTAATGTTCCTAAAATACTTATCGTAAAGTTTGCACGCGTTATCGTATATGATATTGTAATCGTTGGTTGCGTTATCTAAAGTTATCGACTTATTGAAACTCTTAAAGGAAGTGTCTTTGACCACAATTTGAATTGTGTGTCCAAGTTTATCTTCTCTTTTGGCTCTTTGCGATACTTCTTTAGATAAATCTAAAAAGTGTTCTTTGATTTGAGTTGGGTTATCAGAGTCAAAAGGCAATGTTGTAGAATTACCAATCGATTTAGGATCCCATTTTTCCATTTCGATTTCATCAGAGCCTTTTCCTTCTAACCATTCTTTTAATGTATAGAAAGACTTTCCAAGGATGTTTTTGGTGTCTTCATCTTCATCAGAAATTCTTTTATACAAATCACCTATGGTGAGAATACCGATGCTTTTTAATCTTGGAGCTGTTTTCTTACCCACGCCAAACATGGATTCGACTTTCAAAGGGAACAACATTTTTTCAATATCGCGTTTCCTGATAACAGTTAAACCTAAAGGTTTCTGAAAATCGCTTGCCATCTTGGCTAAGAATTTTGTTGTGGAAACACCAATAGAACATTTGAGACCAGTTTCTTTCAAGAGGTCTTCTTGCATCTTTCTAAAGAACGCGATAGCATCCTTTTCTTTTTTAAGGGGTTCGGTGAAATCCGCGAAACATTCATCAATTGAAGCGGCTTCCACCAAAGGAGCATAACGCTTAACAAAGTTAAAGAAGGTTTTGCTCATCGAACTATAAAAGTGATAATCAACTGGACGGATGATTAGCTTTGGACATAGTTGCTTGGCCTTGAACATCGGCATGGCGGAAGACACACCATATTTTCGTGCTTCGTAAGAACACGTTGAAACAATGCCGCCTCTACCATCGTGGCCAACGGCAACTGGCTTGCCTTCTAATGCAGGATTCTTTAATTCTTCGCATCTCACGAAGAAGGCGTTTAGGTCAATATGGACTATCACTTTACTGCTCATACTATCATTATAAACGAATCATAGATTATGTTAACTAAAAACTATATAATTTTCGCAAAAGAAAAGACCATGGAAAGGTCTAAACTTTTTGAGTAATAAATTAAAACTACTAATAAAATACTTACAAATAACTTATATGAATTATTTGGTTTCAATCACTTTTTCAACCTTTTCAGCGGCATCTGCTAAGGCTTTTTCGAGGGTTTTGATGATCTTTTGTCCTTCTTGATAGAGAGACAAGCATTCATCTAAAGACAAATCCTGAGAGGAAATCTTGTTGGCAATCTCATCTAGTCTCTTCATTTCTTTTTCAAAGTCAATTTTTTCTTCTGGCATACTAGTTATCCTCCGCTTTTGTGACTGTACTTTCTATTGTTCCATCCTTAAGGATGGTTTTGATTGTTTCTCCGACTTTTACATCTTTCGCTTTCACTGGATGACCACTTTCATCAAGGGTTAAGGTGAAGCCTCTATCTAAAACGTTTTTTGGGTTAAGAGCTTCAAGCGTAGCCTTCTTATGTTCCAATAATTGCTTTTGCTGTTTAATGATATTGACGATGATTGTGTTTAAATCTTCTTTATAAGAAGATAAGTCTTCTCTCATCTCTTCTACTTTGCCTCTAATGGCTTCTTCCATGTCTTGAGTAACATAGGCAAGATGTTGTTCGATTTCTCTTTGGTCGATTGTTGCAAGTTCAGCGGCACCTGTTGGGGTGGATGCACGCTTATCCGCAACAAAATCTACTAAAGTAGAATCAATCTCGTGACCAATGCATGCAATAACAGGCATTCTGCTCTGTGATACTGCCCTGACCAAGGTTTCGTCATTGAACGCGCTTAAATCTTCGCTAGAACCGCCGCCACGGCCAATTAAAATGGTATCCAAAGGATATGTCTGGGCAACATTGAACGCATTTAAGAGTTCTTTTGGAGCATTATCGCCTTGAACAGCGCTATAGAAGACATAGATATCAGCAATTGGATATCTTCTCTTAAGATTGAACAAGATATCTTTGATAGCCGCACTGTTCGGTGCGGTAATGACACCAATTGCTTTAGGGAATAAGTTGATTGGTCTCTTTCTTGATTCATCAAAGAGGCCTTCTTCTTTGAGCTTTTTCTTTAATTTTTCTAATTCAAGCAAAGCTTGTCCTGCGCCAACTTCTTCCATTTGATAGACGATGATGGAATATGTTCCACGTCCTGGATAGGCATCAATGGAACCAAACACAACTACTTCTTGACCATTTTCTGGTTTAAAAGCAATCTTGTTGGCGTATGTTGAGAACATCATCGCACTGATCATGGACTTATCATCTTTCAAAGAAAAATAAAAATGACCATTACTTGCCATTTTAAAATTGGATATTTCGCCCTTAACGTAGATGAATTTTAAACTTTCATCACTATTAAGCGAAGCTTTGATGTACTGATTGATATCGCTGACGGTGAAGACTGGGCGATTCTCGTTCATTAGAGCACCTCATCTAGAATAGCGTTAATAAACTTAGCTTGTTTTTCTTCGATGTATTTCTTTGCGAGTTCAACCGCGACGTTAATGACGATGCGTTTATCAATCTTTTCTACATAGTAGAAGTGCGCATAACTCATCAAGAGAACCGCTCTAGTGAGAAGAGGGAGTCTTTCCCATTTCCAGTTGTTTAATTTAGGAAGGAAGGCAGAGACGATTTCGCCATAATGGTTTAAGACATTAGCGATTGTGTTCTGCACATAGTCACTGTGATCTTTAAGAGGAATATCGGTAATCTCTAGGATAATTTCATTAACATCACGGAATGGTTGGTTGCTACCAGCAGTAAAATCCGCTAATTCATCATAAATAACGGTCATAATAATGAAATTTTCTTGATTACGAGAGATTTTTTCCATAAAAAAAGACTTTCTATTATTAAATAATAGAGATGACTTTCACTTGCACGTCAAAAGGCACTTGTTCAGTGGCGATTAAGAAGGCATTAGTGATTTCATCTTGAATATTAGCTGTCACTGTTTGCAAGTTTGTTCCTTTGACAACATCAACCGCCACCCAAACGTGGACGATACCATGTCTGATTGTGGTTTGGACTGGTCTATTAAGGCGGATCTTTTGATTTCTCTTCATGTGAGCACTGGAGACAGAGATACCTTTAACATTTGTTAAGGCTGTGCTAACGAGTGAATCAAAAACAGATTGCGAAATAGCAATTTTACCTTTTTTAGCGTAGTTATCAATGTAGATGTAATCAGCCATAAATAATTCCTACCTAATAATATATCTTAAATATATTGCCGGTGCAAAACTTTCCGTAAAAAAGTACATCTCTTTGAGAAGAAACAAAAGAAAAAGCACCACCATTTGGCAGTGCTTTAATAAATTAAAGAATATTATTTGAGGTTTTGAACTTGTTCAGCGACGTATTCAGGAGTGAAATTGAATTTCTTGATGACGTCTTTTGCTGGAGCGGAAGCACCAAAGGTGTCTAAGCCAATGTTGAGACCAGCATATTTGGCCCAACCAAAGGTAGAAAGCATCTCAATTGAGACACATTTTTCTCTTGGGAGGTTGATGACACTATTCTTGTATTCAGCATCCTGTTTATCGAAATAAGACCAGCATGGCATAGAAACAACACGGACATCGATGCCTTTTTCAAGTAATAAAGCTTGAGCTTGAACGGCTAACGAGACTTCAGAACCTGTCGCAATTAAGACAAATTGAGCTTGTTTTTGTTCTTTGGAAACAACATAAGCACCGAGTTTTAACTTATCGCCATCACTACCTGGTAATAATGGGAGATTTTGTCTAGATAAGATAATGGCGGTTGGATGGTTCTTACTTTGTAAAGCGGCAAACCAAGCACCATAAGTTTCTCTTTCATCACATGGACGGATGAGATCAACATTTGGAATGCTACGTAACATCGCAGCTTGTTCGATTGGTTGATGTGTTGGACCGTCTTCGCCTACGGCGATTGAGTCGTGAGACAATAAGTAGATGCCTGGAACATGGCTTAAGGCCGCCATTCTGATGGCTGGCTTCATGTAATCGGAGAACACGAAGAATGCGCCAACATATGAACGGACACCGCCGTGCAAGAGCATACCATTTTGTGCGCTCGCCATTGCGAACTCACGGATACCCCAGTTAATGTTGTGACCAGCTCTGTTAGAGGCATCAAAGTTTGCACCATTGTCGAGTTTGGTCATAACGCTACCCGCAACGTCTGCGCTACCACCAAATAAATTTGGCATGGAGAGCATTAAATAATTGAGGGCTTGGCCAGAGGCCACACGTGTGGATTTAGCAGAACCTTCTTGGAATTCTGGATAAACGCCTGGGAGGTATTTATCAACATCAACACCGTTTAAGGCCATGAATCTGTTGTATTCGTCTTTGGTTTTCTTGTCTTCGGCTAATTTGGCGAGCTTATCATTGTAAGCTTTGAGGGCCTTTTCGCCGCGAGCACCAAAGGTGTTTTTAAATAAATCATAAACTTCTTGAGGAACAAAGAAGTCTTCGTGATCGAATCCATAACTTAATTTAGCAGCTTTACCGTCTTCAGCGCCTAATGGGTTGCCGTGAACTTTATTTGTGCCTTGTTTAGCACTGCCGAAACCAATGATTGTATGAATCATAATCATGGTTGGTTTATCTTTTGACTTTTTAGCTTTGCTAATAGCAGCATCGATTGCGTCGATATCGTTACCATCAGCGACTTCAATGACATCCCATTCGCTAGCTAAGAATCTAGCTTTAACTTGTTCAGAGAAAGATAAGTCTAACGCACCATCAAGTGTAACTTGGTTAGCATCGTATAAAAGGATGAACTTGTTGAGTTTGAGGTGACCAGCTAAGGAGATAGCTTCTTGAGAGATACCTTCTTGTAAGCATCCGTCACCACATAAGGCGTATGTGTAGTGGTTGCAAACATCATCACCAAAGGTGTAGAGCTTGTTGACCATTTGTTCCGCCATGGCCATACCAACAGCTTGAGAGATACCTTGTCCTAAAGGACCACTTGTGGCATCAACACCATCTGTCCAACCATATTCTGGATGGCCAGGTGTTAAGGAATCGATTTGACGGAATTGTTTCAAATCATCCATTGATACTTTGTATCCACATAAGTGGAGCATTGTATAGAGAAGGGCAGAAGCGTGGCCGCTTGATAAGACAAAGCGATCACGATTAAACCATTTGCTCTCTAATGGAGATGCTACTAAGTGCTTTGTGAATAAGGTATAAAGAGCAGGAGCGCTGCCGAGAGCCATACCAGGGTGACCTGAGTTGGCTTTGTTGATGATATCAATGCACAAGGAACGGATTGTAGCAATTGATAGTTGGTCTAGTTTGTTCATTTTCTTAACCTCACTTATTAGTAATTATTTAGTAAAAACTCGGTTTATAATAAACTTTGTTTATAGTTTACTCTTCAATTTTGATTCCCAATTCTTTAAGTTGTTCCTCTGTGACAGGTGTTGGGGCATTGGTCATTGGGTCTACCGCTGCTAAGTTCTTTGGGAAAGCGATGACATCACGGATGTTGTCTGTGCCACCTAAAATCATGGCTAAACGGTCTAAACCGAAGGCCATACCTGCGTGTGGAGGTGTGCCGTATTGTAAGGCATCTACAAAGTAGCCGAATCTCTCTTTGATTTCATCATCGCTGAGACCCAAGATTTCGAAAATCTTCTTTTGGACATCTTGGTTATAGATTCTAAGAGTGCCACCACCAGCTTCATAACCGTTAATAACGATATCGTAAGCGTAGCTTAAGACTTTAGTTGGATCTTCATCTAAGTACTTAAGGTCCTCGTCTCTTGGTCTAGTGAATGGATGGTGAGTAGCGCTGATAGCACCGCTTTCAACATCTCTTTCAAACATTGGGAAGTCGATTACCCATAATAAATCATAGGTTCCTTCCTTGATGAGGCCTAATTCTTTACCATATTTTAGGCGCAGAGCACCTAAAAGTGGCGTTACTCTGTTGTCATTACCGGCCGCAATGATCACTAAGTCATCATCGTTAAGGCCTAGTTTGGCATTTAATGCCGCTTTTTCTTCTTCTAGAAGGAATTTTACGAATGAGCCGGTTAATTCCCCGTTTTCCTTTTTAAGGACTGTTAAACCGCCTAATCCGAACTTCTTGGCTTCAAGAGTTAAGTTATCAATCACCTTACGTGAAGTAACACTGGCTACTCCTGGCACCACGATGGCTTTAATCGCTTCAGCGGTTTGATAAGCAGCGAATGAAGTATTCTTGAAAACGTCTTTGATGTTGTTAAGTTCAATACCGAATCTGGTATCTGGCTTATCACTACCAAATCTTTCCATAGCTTCTTTGTATGTCATTTGCCTTAAAGGCAATTTCACATCATAGTTAATGGTATTCTTAAAGATTTCCTTGATTAATTGTTCCATTAAAGCGAGGAATTGATTTTGATCTAAGAAGGATGTTTCAACGTCGATTTGAGTGAAATCTGGTTGACGGTCCGCTCTTAAGTCTTCGTCTCTGAAACAACGAGCGATTTGATAATATCTTTCAAAACCTGCCACCATCAAAAGTTGTTTGAACATTTGTGGGCTTTGTGGGAGCGCATAGAACTGTCCGTGATGGACACGCGATGGCACGAGATATTCCTTCGCACCTTCAGGTGAAGACGCACAAAGCATTGGTGTTTCCACTTCAATGAAGTGGTTACAATGCATAAAGCTATGTGTGGTCATTTTAATGGTATCTCTAATGTCGAAATAATGTTGCATGCATGGACGACGTAAATCGAGATAACGATATTTTAATCTTGTATCTTCTAAAGCGTCTGTTTCATCAGCGATGATTAAAGGTGTGGTTTTCGCTGTATTCAAAAGAAGAATTTCTTTTGCGATGACTTCGATTTCCCCTGTTTTGAGTTTTGGATTAGCGACTGCACGCTTGGCAACAGTTCCTTTCACTTGAATAACGTATTCATTTCTAACATCTGGCACTTCAACGCCTTCGTTAACGACGATTTGCACGATACCAGAGCGATCTCTAAGATCGATGAATAAAATAGCGCCTAAATTTCTTCTCTTACTAACCCAGCCTAAAAGGGAAACCTCTTGACCGAGATTAGCGAGACTTAATTCATTGTTGTAATGAGTTCTTTCCATGATTAACTCTCCTTAGAATGACATTGACATTCACCACCACAGCATTCATCGCCCATTTCTTGGCAAATGCTACTGATGAGCTTTTCATATGGAACGCTCACTTGTTGAGTGGTTTGCATGTTCTTAATAATTACTTCGTTATTATTTACTTCGTTTTCGCCGATGATAATGGCAAATTTAGCGCCTTTTCTTTCAGCACGCTTGAACATATTGCCTAATTTCACATCTTCGAAACAGAAATCTGTTCTATAACCAGATACTCTTAACGCGGTAGCGGCTTGCATGGCTAATGGCTTTGCCATTTCGCCTAGTGGCATAACGTATATCTCTACTGGATTATCTAGACCCTTTGGTAATAAACAATCGTCTTTCAAGACGGAATAGAGTCTATCAACACCAAACGAGAAGCCAACACCAGCGGCATCTGGACCACCGAGTTCTTTGACGAGCTTACCATAATGGCCACCAGCACCAATGGCGCCGTAGTCATTACCGGTTTTTGAGACATAATGGAATTCATAAACTGTCTCAGAGTAGTAATCTAATCCTCTCACGAGGGTATCGTCGACTTGATATGGGATTTCCATTGCATCGAGCAAGCTTAAGACTTTATTGAATCTCTCTTTGGCTTGATTAGAGAGGAAATCTTTCATCTTTGGCGCACCAGCAACAATCTTTTGATCTTCTGGCACTTTGCAGTCTAAAATCCTTAAAGGATTTAATTCGTAGCGGCTATGGCAATCTGGGCACATTTGATCAAGGTATTTAGTGAAGTATTCCTTGAGTGCTTTCTTATAGTTGTTGCGAGATTCATCATCGCCTAATGTGTTAATGCTGATTGAGACATTTTCCAAATTGAGTGAAGACAAAATGGTATATGCTAAGACAATTGTCTCAACGTCGATTTCAGGGGAATCGTTACCCACTGCTTCCACGCCAAATTGAGAGAATTGACGATATCTCCCTAATTGTGGTCTTTCATAACGGAAAACAGGACCAACATAATATGATTTCACTGGTAGTTCGCTTGTGCTTAAAAGCTTGTTTTGAATAATTAAACGCATGATACCAGCGGTAAATTCTGGTCTTAAGGTGACGGAACGTTCCGCTTTATCTAAGAATGTGTACATTTCTTTTCTAACGACATCGCTAGATTCGCCAACTCCTCTCACAAAGAGTTCACTATACTCCATCACTGGAGGTCTAACTTCGTTATAAGAAAAAAGTTCGCATATTTGCTTGAGCAAATTCTCAATATAGTTAAAAGCACTTGCTTCTTCGCCGATAATGTCGCGAGTTCCTTTTACATTATTAACTGCCATATGTTTCTCCTTAATGAATAACTCTAGCTACACGATAGACGCCAGTGATACCCCTAAGTAATATACAAATATCATGTAATCGTTTGGCATCAGAGACCATGATTGTTGCGCTAATCGTGGCTGATAAATTTTGCGCGTTACTGCGAGCGTGTAAGTTATTCACACCCACTTTCGCGTTGTTGAAGACCGCCATCACATCTACTAAGAGATTGTTACGGTCACTTGCTTCAATGGAAATGTCCACTGGATAGGTGGCGAATTCGATATCGTCACGCCAGAAGACTTCAAGAAGTCTTTCTTTTTCGTTCATCACGTTCGGGCAATTCTTTCTATGAACAGAAATGCCTTTGCCTCTTGTAATATAACCAACAATGTCGTCTCCTGGAATTGGAGTACAGCAATTGGCTAGCGCGATTGCGACTTTGCCAGCGCCTTTACAGTATACCGGGCAACTATCGCTCTTATTATTTCTTCTCTTGGCCAAATTGATAGACAAATCAACCGGACGTTTGATATGTAAGAAATCAATCAGTGCATTCGCGGTTGGCTTTCTTCCTGAAACAGCAATGAACAAGGCATCGAGATCTTCACAATTATAGTGATTGAGCACTTTGCCGGTATTGAGAAGTTTAATCATTTCATCTTCTTCTATACCGCGTTCATGGAAGGCATCAATACAACTTTGCTTGCCGCGTTGTATTCTATCTTCTCTTAAAAGAGAAGCATTCTTCTTGGCAACATACTTTTTAATGGCACTCTTGGCGGAGCTTGAGGCCACGAAGTCTAACCAGCCTTCACTTGGACCAGGTGAGGTTCTTGAAGTTTTAATTTCAATCATGTCACCAGTCTTTAAGACTGTGTTAAGCGGCACCATAATGCCGTTGACTAATGCTCCAACGCATTGATCACCAATTTTAGTGTGGATGCGATAAGCAAAATCGACTGGCGTTGAACCTGAAGGAAGTTCAATAACCTTGCCTTTAGGAGTGAAAACGAAAATATGTGATTCGAAAATATCGCGATTCAAAGAATCCATGTAGGCTGAAGCATTTTCGCCTTCAGCTTCGCTGCTTATAGCGACGAATTCTCTAAACCAGTGAAGTTTATTCTCAATTTCCTTTTGTTCGGCTTGGGAATTATAGCCACCTTCCTTGTACGCCCAGTGGGCAGCGATGCCAGTTTCGGCAACAGAATCCATCTCTTTAGTTCTAATTTGTATTTCATAGAAGTTGCCATCGCCACCAACCACTGTTGTATGAAGTGATTGGTACATGTTTGGCTTTGGCATAGCGATGTAATCTTTGAAACGGCCAGGAACAGGCTTATACATCTGGTGAATGAGACCGAGGATTTCGTAGCATTGCATCTCAGTTTCGGTAATGATACGCAAAGCTAAAATGTCATAAATTTCATCAAATGGATGGCCTTTAATATACATTTTTCTATAAATAGAATTAATAGATTTAACACGAGAAGATATTTCAAATGGAATTTCCTTTTGGAATAAGACGTCAGCGATACGTTTCTTTAAGCCATCGAGTGATTTTTGCAAAACTTTGGTCTTTTTTGACAAAAGTTTTTTAATTTCTTTGGTCTTTTCCGGTTCGAGATAAGAGATGCAAATGTCTTCCATCTCACTCTTGATGATATCCAAACCTAAACGTTCAGCGATTGGCACAAAGACTTCAATTGTTTCTTTAGAAATAGCGTACTGACGTTCTGCTGAAAGAGCGCCTAAGGTACGTAAATTGTGCAATCTATCAGCGAGTTTAATTAAAATAACGCGGATATCTTTGGCCATGCCAAGGAAAATCTTGCGATGATCTTCCGCTTCAAATTCTTCGCTATTAATTTTGGATAACTTTAATCTTTGAATCTTGGTTAAAGCATCGACGATTTTACTAACTTCTTCGCCCCATCTCTTCTTGATTTCATCAATTGTGACATCGGTGTCTTCGACAACGTCATGAAGAAGGCCAGCAATAATTGTGTTAGGACCACATTGGAGGCTCGCTAGGATATAAGCAACTTCGATGAGGTGATGATAATATGGTTCGCCAGATTTTCTAAACTGGTTACTGTGCTTCGCCATAATGAAATCATATGCTTCTTGGATTCTTCTTCTGTCTTCTGGAGAAGAAATATAAAGCATATAGATGTCCTCTACTTCCTGAAAGGTGTGTAGAGGATAGCCACCATTGACGAGAGGTTTCTTATTTTCCATATGTATTATCTTAAAGCTTTTTCTTTAATTTTCAAATGAAAATAAAGTAGCTACATTAATGCTGAGACATTTAATTGTTGTCAAATTGTAGCAAATAGAGCTTATGATAATACCCTTTTTGTCTCAATAAGGATTGGTGAGTACCTTTTTCGATGACTTCACCGTGTTGCAAGACGATGATCTGGTCAGCGTTTTGAATGGTAGATAGACGGTGTGCAACAACAAGCATTGTCCCAATGCTCTTCATCTTTTCTAAAGATTCCTGAATGAGTTTTTCAGTTTCTGTATCGATGTTAGCCGTTGCTTCATCAAGAATTAAGATTTGTGGTTTATGAATGACAGTTCTCGCAAATGAAAGGAGTTGTCTTTGACCTTGTGAGAAGTTTTCACCTCTCTCAATCACTTCTTCATCGAGACCTTTATCTAATTTGGAAATAAACTTGTCTGCGTTAACGTATTTACACACTTCGTTAATTTCATCATCGCTGAAGGAATCGTCGTGCAATGTGATATTAGTGCGGATTGTACCGGTGAATAAGAAAACATCTTGGAGCATTTGACCCACCGCTCTTCTTAAAGATTTCACTTCGATATCAGCGATATCAATGTCATCAATTAAGATTTGTCCCTTTTGAATCTCAAAATTACGGACAATTAAAGAGAGAATTGTGGTTTTACCAGCACCGGTTGCGCCAACAAAGGCCACAGTTTGCTTTGGTTCAATAACAAATGAGACATCTTTCAAGATCCATTCATCTTCATTGTAGGCAAACCATACGTGACGGAATTCAATCTTGCCAACAAACTTATCGATATGGATAGGATTTGGCTTATCAAGAGATTCTGGTTGCACGTCTAGAAGGTTAAATAATCTTTCGCTTGAAGTGGTCGCTCTTTGAATCTGATTAAGTTGATCAGCGATGTTTTGGACAGGATTAAAGAACCTTGATAAGTAGAGATAGAAAGCCACGATTTCACCAGCACTCAACGCTAATCCGACACCCACAAAGAATGTCACTGCAAGAGCGGAGAAATATAAGAAGTTGATGAATGGACGGTAACTAGCAAAAGCCAAAACTGCTTTGAACTTTGTTTTGCGGAGTTGAGTATTCTTAACATCGAATTCTTTCTCTTTGCGTTTCTGTTGATTAAAGATCTGGATAATCTTCATTCCAGAAAGGTTTTCGTTTAAGAATGTATTCAAGTCAGATGTTAATTGTCTTTCCTTTCTCCAAATCTTCGTGATGACTTTTCTAAAGATAAAGGAGGCTAAGAAGACAACAACAACAAAGCCAAAGAGGATTAAAGAAAGCTTCCATGATAAGTAGAACATGATGCCGTAAACACCAACAATTGTTAAGGAATTACGAAGTAATGATACGACAACATTGGTGAACAAATCGCTCATGGAGGTCGTATAGTTAGCCACTCTAGTCACTAATGAACCAACTGGCATAATGTTGAATTGATTCTGCGACATGTTTTCAATATGTTCGAAAACTTCCATTCTTAGTTTATAGACAATTCTTTGACCTGTTTTTTGCAAAATCATGCTCTCAAAGTAAATGAGAATTTGATTGATAAAGCAGATGCCAAAATAACCAGCCGCTAAACCAATGATGAACCCTAAGACCACATCAGTTTTACCAATTGCGTCGGTAAATTCCTTCATGAAGAGAGGCAAAATGATGTCTAATCCAACGTTGATAATAATTAAAAGGAAAGCGAGTAAGAAGGATTTCCATTCAGGCAAAATGTAATGCATTAAGCGCTTGAACATAATCTTTGCAGGGATCTTTTTATCGCCAAAAAGCTTTTCATTATCTTCAGCCATGATTAATTACCTCCTTCCACTTCTTTTTCTAGTTCTTGGAGTTTGACCATCTTTTGATATGTAGGTGAATTCTTTAAGAGGTTTGCAGGTGAATCAAAAGCCTCTACTTCACCTTCATTTAAAACGATGATTTTGTCCAAATGTGAGACAGTTGAAACTCTAGAAGCCACCACTAAGGTTGTTCTATTCTTTCTTTCTGTCATGATGTTATGAAGAATTGTTTCTTCGGTTTTTGTATCAACCGCGCTGACGGCATCGTCCAAAATTAAAATTGGAGCGTCTTTGACGTAAGCACGGGCAATAGATATTCTTTGTTTTTGACCACCTGAAAGCGTGACGCCTCTTTCACCAGAGACTGTTTGATAACGGTCTTTAAAGCCTTGGATGTCATCGTCGACACCAGCGAACTTCGCGCCTTCAATGGCCTTTTCTTCGCTGCTTTCCTCTAAACCAAAGTTAATATTGTTTTCAATGGTATCAGAGAATAGGAAGTTGTCTTGTGGGACATAGGCAATTTGATTTCTTAAACTGGCAATGTCCAAGTCCATGATGTCATGGCCATCGACAAATAATGTGCCTGGTTCAACGTTATACATCATGAGCAAAACGTTAACCAATGTGGTTTTACCACATCCAATCTTGCCGACAATACCAATTGTCTCGCCAGAATGAATCGTTAAGCTGACATTATGCAATGAACTCGCATCGTAAGTTGGATAATGGAATGAGAAGTTTCTAAATTCAATATCGCCTTTCGCGTTTTCAAGCTTGATCGCGTTTTCAGGAGATTTAACTCTGATTTCTGTATCTAAGTAAGCAGAGACTCTCTTTAAGGAAGCTTTACTTCTTGAACGCATTGGCACGATTTGCCCTAAGGCAATCATCGGCCAGATTAAGATATCTAAATAGCCCACAAACTCTATGAGTTTAGGCGCGCTTAAATCGATATCTAAACCAAATGGATTAATGCCATTGAATCCACAATAAACGAAATAGCCGCCAAAAGCTAAAACAAAGGCAAAGATTAACGAAATAATAACTTCAATAAAGACATCAAAGATAACCGATAATCTAGCAAACGAAATGTTCTTATCAGCGTTCTTTCTAGCAACTTTCGCAAAAGCGTGAATCTCTTTGGTTTCTTTTACGAAGGCCTTGATAACTCTGATACCAGTGAAATTTTCTTGGGCGAAATCATAGAGCTCATCATAAGCCTTTTGTCTTTCCTCCCATCTCTTCATGAAGAATTTCTCGGCTAAGAAACCCCAAATTACCACTAGTAAAAGAGGTGCAAAGCAGATAAGGGTCATCCAAAGATCAAGACGAACCATTTTAATCGTGGTAATGATGCCTAAGAAGATGGCATCCACCATCATAATTGTGCCCCAAGAGAAATATTCGGTAATGGTTTCTAAGTCATTAGTGAACCAAGACATGATGCTACCGACTTTAGTCTCATGGAAATATTGACGAGGCAAAGCCTCCGCTTTTAAAAACATTTCATGACGCATCTCAGATTCAATCCTGAAAGAAGCGTTGAATAATGTGATTCTCCAAAGGAAACGGCCTAAAAACATACCTCCAGCAACTAGGAGGACATATAGACCCAAGGTGAAAATGCGGTTTTTGTCTCCACCATTTTGTAAAATATCCACGACTTCACCTAAGTATTCAGGGATATAGAGTTGGATCCAGTCGACCGCGATTAAAGCTGCGATACCAATGATGAATAATATCGCGTATTTCAGATAGTATTTGTTGACGTATTTTCCAAATAACATCTTAAATAACTCCCTAATGTTTAAAATACTAACATATAAAAATGTTAAGACAAGCAAAATGCTTTAAATACTATGATAATTTAGTGGTAGTCTTGATTATTTAGAATCAAAAATATCACTAATTAAGAATTCAACAGTTGTTTTGTTATAGAATGTGGACACTCTTAAGGTGCCAACCATATCGACATATTGATGCTCGCTCATTTTCTCTTTTGAGAAATAGAAACCTGTTAAGCGAGCGCTATTGCCGATGCTTGTGAGAATATGTTGACCATCTCTTGAATACATCAAAGACGAAGCTTTAATGCGCGATAATCTAAACTTTGGCGCGGACCAACATTCACCAAATGGTGAGAATGACTCAACAAGGAGATAATTGTCGTAATTTATATCATTTATATATAAAGGAATAATGCTTTCTTCTTTTTCTTCAACAACGCAGTTTTTCGCTAATGCGTTGAATCTTTCTTTGAAAATTTCATAATTCTCTTTTTTGATGGTGCAACCACCCGCCATAGCGTGGCCACCAGCGGCTTCCAAAATGTCATCCATTTGATTAAATGTATCGACGACATTGAATCCTTCTGGAGCGCGGCATGAACCTTTTAAGAACTGCCCGCTTTGATCAAGGGCAAAAATGATGGTTGGTTTATTGTACTTTTTGACAAAGTTATTGGCAATCAAACCAATAATGCCTTCTTTTTGTTCGATGATGGTCACAATCGCGGGAGAAGAGGTATCGACATCTTTA
>JBGUXN010000046.1:0-40870 GCA_045222195.1 Bacilli bacterium
TTGTCGTTCTCTGTACCAGAAGGAATTAAGGTTCCTCCATCTCTCGTAAACATCTATAAAGAGATTGCTCAAGAGTATAATTGCAAGATGAATATGTCTTCTGGAGACTTAACCTACCTAGCCAAGCAAGGAGTATTGCTTTTAAACTCAATTTTATCAGTGCGCGCTCATCAGGCTTTAAGCCATAATATTGAAGAATATCGTATGTTCTTAGCGAAGGTTCTTGAAGTTCTTGATCATCAGCTTCAACCAATCGTTTTCCTTCTTTGGGGTGGACCAGCGAGAAAACTAAAAGCTTACTTGCATAATCCAAGTCATTTGATTCTTGAATGCATCCATCCATCACCTTTAGCGGCAAATCATGGAGGTTGGTTCGGCAATAATCACTTTAAGAAAGCTAATGAATATTTAGTGGCAAACGGCGCTAATCCGATACACTGGCAGAACTAATTTCTTGTTTATTCCTTCTATAATTAATTAAGGAAATAGTAAAGAAAGTTGCAGCAATAAGCACGGTAACTAATCCCACGATAAACCAGATCCAATACATGTTATCAATGACATAAGTTGGGTCTTTTTTAACTTTACGATATTCTCTTAAGATTCTAGCGATATCAAATATTAATGAAGCACTAACAATAGCCAAAAATGAGGTGCTCATCCTTAGATATGAGAACTTTTTCATTAGGTAAGAAATAAGGGAATTAATTCCTAAAATTAATACGAAAAATCCTAATACAAAAATTACCATACTATTTGGGTCGAAATCATATCCATAAGCGCCCCCATCTGTATAGTCATAAAAGCTCTTGATGTATTTAGTAAGGAAGATCACAAAAACCGCTAAACCACCAGTCATAAAGATGCTTGATAAAACGATTGGAAGTTTGTCTTTCTTGTTTTCTTTTTCATTTTCAATAATTGGTTTTTCTAAGAAGATGCGAGGTGCAGTTAAATACATAACCGTTAATAAACCAGCACATAGCAAAATAGATGGTCCAATAAAGGCGATGTTGTAGACAAAGCAATATAGATAAGGATTCATTTCATTGAGATTCCAAGCAAAGTTTCCTGGATCAGCCCAATAAATAATTCCTGCTAAATAATGTGATGCAAATTTACATAAGCCGCCTATGACTACGCCGCTAATTAGCCATAGTATTTTCTCAGATTTTAACTGACTCTTTAAAAAGAGTGGTCTTAAAGCCGCAGCTACGCAAACAAATGCATAAGGAAATATGTAATCCAATAACAACTGGATTGGATGCAATATATATGCACTCGTGGCTATGTCTAATAAGCCCATGAGTAAGCCCGTGAGTAACGCAGGTAGCCACCCACGTCTATAAGCCATCACTAAAACGGCAATCATGGCAAAGCCAATGGAACCGCCATTAACGAATATTCCTTTAAATAGAATTCCTTGAAGTTCATCAAAGACAAAGCCTAATGCGGCTATGATACCGATTTCACATATGACTCTGACGAATGTTGTTGTGTTTTTCATACACACCCCTCCTAAAATAAAAACCCTCAGATTTCTAGTTGAGGGGAAGAATATTTAATTAAAAACATCCCTCCGCTAGAATTACCTAGATCAGGTACGGTCGATTCCAAGAAGAATCCTCTCAGCCGAATTTCGTTCAGCTCCCAGAAACAATGATAAACCAACAAAACTCTTATGTTAATAAGAAAAAAGACAGCGATAAGTTATAAATGATTAACATAATTATATGTTCTTGTGTTATAGTTAAGGCAACTTGGAGGTTTATCCTATGTCTGACGAATTAATTAAAGAAAACGAATCAGTTGAAGAACAACCTGCCGAAGAAGCTAAACCATATAACGAAGTTATCGAAGATGCGAGAAAGGACCTCTATAAGTCCTATAACACTTCTCGTAAAGTCAGCAACATCTTAATGGTTGTTGTTGTGGCGGCTATTGTCGGTATTATGTTCCTCATCATTTCTAATAACCAAATCTTAAAGATCGTTGGTTACTGCTCTGCTGGTGCTTTAGTGGTCGGTTTGATTGTTTACTATTTGGTCAATCGTAAAAAATTACCAACAAAGATTAAAGAATATGTTCCATTCGTGATGAAAACTATTAACGATCAAATGTTCTCTGGTCCTGATTACAAAGACTTAAAGAACAATCCTGAAGAAAAGCTCGCAATGGATGATTTAATTGGTGATGGCGTCTATAAAGACGCAACTGGTATTAACTCCAGAAATGTTATCCGTGGTAGTTATAAGGGTCATCACTTCTTATATGCTGAAGCCGCATTAACTAGACCATCATCTAGAAAACAACAAGTTCCACCTTTATTTGTGGGCAGATATCTTTCTGTGCCAAACCAAATGAAGTTTGATAGTCGTTACATCTTCACATTTAAGAATCCTAAATCTCCTGTTGATTTACCAAACAACGTTGAAGACTTAGCCTTATTAGAAGACAAAGAAGACTTCTCAGTTTATGGTCCGCAAGATGCTAATTATCATGATGTGATTGATAATAAAATTATCTCTCAATTAAAAAGGCTCAATGTTGAAGGTCATTTACTTAATGTAAATGTTGTCTTCTGGGGTGGCCATACCGCTGTTTATATTAGCTATGATGATCCAATTCTTTCTGTTCCTTTCGATAAGGAATTTGATAAATCTGCTTACGAACAAACGTTTGAAGACTTCAAGATTTGTATTGATGCAGTAACGGAGGAATAATATGTCCTCGGTTGGTCGTTGGTACAATATCCGTTGTTACAAGCATAACGGTGCTTTACATCGTGTATGGGACCGTGGTTTAGTATTGGAAAACAACCCGGATTACATTGTGATTGCCTCTAAAAAGGCAAAAGTCGTTGAAGCAAACGGACGTTGCTGGTTCACAAAAGAACCTGCTGTGACCATTTTTTCAAAGAAAGAATGGTGGAATGTTATCTGCATGCTTAAAAAGGATGGCGTTTGCTATTACTGCAATATTGCCTCCCCTAGCATCATTGATAAAGATTCAATCAAATATATTGATTATGATTTAGACGCTAAGCTCTTTCATGACAATGAAATTAGAGTCTTAGACGAGAAAGAATACTTACATCATAAAAACAGTTATCACTATAGTGATGAACTTGATGCTGTTTTAAAAAACCAAACAAAACTAATCGTTGAAAAAATGAAAGCGAGAGTTTTCCCATTCCAGGATGATCTCATCAATCGTTATTTCAACCAATATTTAGAAAGCACTAAAAAAGAATAAGATGAAAATCGAACTTATATCTCATAGCGTTGAAGAAACTATGGCGCTTGGAAAAACAATTGCCGAACTTGCTTTGCCAGGTTCAACCTTTTGTTTGACCGGAGATTTAGGCGCTGGCAAGACCACATTAGTTAGAGGAATTGCTCGTGGCCTCAACATCAAGAGTGTCGTTCAATCGCCAACATTCAACATCATGAAGATTTATTTCGATGGCATTAAACCATTGATCCACATTGATGCTTATCGTTTAGCGGATGTCGACACAGATATTGGCTTAGATGAATACATTGGTTATGAAACCGGAATTACGGTTATTGAATGGCCTGTTTTCATTCCTCGTTTGATACCAGAAAACAGCGCTGAAATTAACATCATCAACATTGGTGAAAACGATAGAAAAATCACCATTGAATGCAATGACGAAAAGCTATTAGAAGGACTTAAAAAATGATCACAATTTTGTTAGATTCATCAAATACAAATCTATCAGTTGGCATCGCTCGTGATAACCTTCTTTTAGACTATATTTCTTATGAAGCATGGCAGCAGCAATCAGAATATATGATTCCTGAATTAGATAAGCTATTAAAGAAATATAAGGTTGATAAAAGCGAGATTAAAGAAGTCGTTGTTGCTAAAGGTCCTGGCTCATATACTGGCGTAAGAATTGCTATAACTATTGCAAAGACCATTGCAACCGCTTTGGATGCGAAATTATACGCAATTTCCTCGCTTAGAGTTCAAAAAGACTGCAAAAATCCATCCATTTGTCTGATAAATGCCAGAAGTGGACGTTCTTACATTGGTGTTTATGAAGATGAAAAGATTTTATTAGAAGACCAAATTATGAAGAATGATGAGGTCTTAAACTATATTAAAGATCACCCAGATTATAGCGTTTGTGGTGACACTAAATACCTTGGTTTAGAAGGTATACAATCTAACAACATTCAAGAGATGCTTAACCTTAAGAATGCTGTTGAATCTATTAACCCACTTAGTCTTAAGCCTGTGTACATGAAGGATGAGTATGCAAAACCTATTTATTAATATTAGAGAAGCTACTATAAATGATCTCCCAACCATCATGCAGATTGAGAAATTGTGTTTTCCTCATGGCGCTTGGAAAGACGAAAATATACTCTATGAAATTAAGGAAAATCCAGTGGCTCATTTTTGGGTAATCGAACTTTCTCTTGATGACAAAAATGATTATCGAGTAGTGGGCTTCTGTGACTATTGGGAAACATTTGATAGTGCGACCATTTGTCAGATTGCTGTTCATCCTTATCTCCAACGCAAACAACTTGGAACAGCCATGATGGATGAAATCTACAATGACTGTTATGCCAAGAAGATTCAAACTTTGACTTTAGAGGTCAGAGTGAACAATGCTCCTGCGATTAATTTTTACAGGAAATATGGTTTTAAAATTGAAGTAACAAAACCTCATTATTACGACAACGGTGATGATGCTTACTATATGATTTTGAAGGTTAAATAATTATGGCATTAATTTTAGCGATTGAATCAAGTTGTGACGAAACTAGTGTTGCTATTACGAAAGATGGCAAATTACTTTCTAATGTCATAAATACTCAAATTGAAGTCCATCAAAAATATGGTGGTGTTATGCCAGAGATTGCTTCGAGACTCCACTGTGAAAATATTGCATTAGTTTTAAAAGAAGCTGTCGAAAAGGCAGATATTAAACTTGAAGATGTTGATGCTTTTGCCGTGACTCGTGGACCTGGCTTAATTGGAGCACTTCACGTAGGCATGCAATGCGCTAAGACATTAGCTCTCTTATATAATAAACCACTTATTCCTGTTCACCATTTAGCTGGTCATATATATGCTAATGAATTCAATGAAGAACTTAAGTTCCCATTATTAGCGGTAGTTGTCTCTGGTGGTAACTCTGAACTCGTCTTAATGAAAGACCATATGAATTTTGAAATCATTGGTGAAACTAGAGATGATGCGATTGGCGAATGCTATGACAAAGTCGCAAGAGTGCTTGGTTTACCATATCCAGGTGGTATTCCAATTGATAAATTAGCCAAAGAAGGCGAACATACATATCACTTGCCTGTTCCATTAAGAGGTGAAAATACCTACGACATGTCATTCTCTGGCTTGAAAACCAATGTCATTAACTTAGTTCATAACCTTGAACAAAAGGGCGAAGAGATAAGAATAGCCGATATGTGTCGTAGTTTCCAAGATGTAGCGGTGGGTATTGTTCTTGATAGAGCCACTAAAGCTATTAAGGAATTTAATATTAAACAAGTCGTACTAGCGGGTGGTGTTTCTGCTAACTCATACTTAAGAGCGGAAATGCAAAAAGTGTGCGATAAACTAGGTGCTAATATCATTATTCCACCGATGTGGTGTTGTACTGATAACGCGGCTATGATTGCTAAAGTAGCCGAACATTTATACGATATGAAAGTCTTTTCGGGACTTGACCTTGGAGTTGATCCAAACTGGTCCATTGAAGATTGGAATAAATTTGAAAATTAAAGTGACTCGTCGCTTTAAAAGAATATAATAGATATACAAGGAGCATATTTATATGGAACCTATGAAAATAACAAACTTTGAACTCTATGATATCGTTCTCAACGGCGATAAAGAAGAAATTGATTCCTTAGAAGAATTAGAATTAGAAGGCTGGGTCAAAACAAATCGTGATAATGGCTCAATCGGATTCGTTGAATTTAATGATGGCACCTATTTTAAAAGTGTCCAATTAGTCTATACAGATAAGAGCAATAATCATGATATCTTATCCTCTTTAAAAACAGGAGCGGCTATTAAAGTTCATGGTCGTTTAGTTTTAACTCCTGAAAATAAACAACCATTTGAAATTGCTGTTGATGATTGTTCTTTAGAAGGTGATGTCGATGATGATTATCCACTCCAAAAGAAAAGACATAGTTTTGAATTCTTAAGAGAAATCGCTCACATTAGACCACGTGCTAACACATTCCAAGCCGTTTATAGAGTGCGTTCAGTCCTCTCTTTTGCGATTCATGAATTCTTCCAAAACAATGGCTTTATCTATGTACATACCCCATTAATTACCACTAATGATGGTGAAGGCGCGGGTAACGTTTTTGATGTTGTGACTCACGACACAAAAGATCCAAACTCTTTCTATGGTAGAAAAGTTAACTTAACTGTCACTGGTCAATTACACGTTGAACCATTTGCTTTAGCATTTAGAGATGTTTATACGTTTGGCCCTGCCTTTAGAGCGGAACACTCTAACACCGTCCGTCACGCTTCTGAATTCTGGATGATTGAACCAGAAATGGCGTTCACTGATTTAGAAGGCAATATGGATGTTATCGAAGATTGCATTAAATTCTGCATCAACTACATCCTTACAGCGTGCCCAGAAGAAATGAATTTCTTCAACACCATGATTGATAAGACATTAATTGATAGATTAAATCATGTTGCCAATAGTGAATTTAAGAGAATGTCCTATTCTGAAGGTATTGAACTCTTGAAGAAAGCTGTTAAAGAAGGCCATAAGTTTGATAACAACAATATCGAATGGGGCATGGACTTACAAAGCGAACACGAAAGATATCTCACTGAAGAAATCGTTAAGGGCCCATTATTCTTAACCGATTATCCAAAAGAAATCAAAGCCTTCTATATGAGACAAAACGATGATGGTAAAACAGTTGCCGCTTGTGACTTATTAGTGCCAGGTGTTGGTGAACTCGTCGGTGGCTCTCAAAGAGAAGAAAGATACGATCTCCTTCTTAAGAAAATGCAAGAACTCGGTAACGATAAAGAACTCGAATGGTATTTGGACACCAGAAGATATGGTGGTTGCAAACACGCTGGGTTTGGCATCGGTTTCGATAGGCTCTTAATGTATGTCACTGGTATGCAAAATATTAGAGACGTGCAACCATATCCACGTACAAGTGGCAGTATCAAATACTAGGAGAACTCCATGGTTGAAGAATTGGAACAAGTTGAAAAAGAAGCTCGTCGTACGAGAAGAAAAAACAGAATGCTCTGGGTCTTAATCGGCGTGGATGTCATCTTATTTGGTTACGCGGTATTTGAAATCATCAAACTCGCAGTCCAATTAGTAAAATAAAAGAGAACCCTGATGGGTTCTTTTTTAAATGTTGATTTCAGTGTTGTTTTGATTATCTGTTGGTTGAGGATTTTGTCCTAAGATTTGGGTATTCCCGTTGAATCCTTCCAAACTCTTTTCGAATACTTGTTTACTAAGTTTATGCATTCTAATGGTTCTTGCTAAATAGGCTTGAGCGACCACGAGATACCAGATACTACCAATCACTAAGAATGGAATAGCGACATAAGAATAGATACCTTCCATCATAAAGTGTGGATTGTTATATAGTGGTGGCCATTTGGCTAAAACTTTTAAACCAAAGACAGTGGTGTATGAATCTGGATCTTTAAAGTCCCAAAGGAAGAGGAGTGTACCAAATCCATCTGTGGAATTAAATGGATTATAGGCCCAGTTCTTATTAATGATGTTGTGGACAATTAAAACTCCAGTGCCAATGACGATAAAGAGAATTGGTATCCAAGCTTGTTTTAAGAAATATCTACCGTTTTTCTTTCTCGCGTATTTTTTCAACTGTTGAGGAGTGGTGACAATCTTATAGACAACGACATCACTAACTAATGTATCGCATTTCTTACCTTGCCATTTCATCGTTCTAATAATTAAAGAACCCAATAAACCGATGAGGACGAACACTAAAATGAGCACCAAGCATAATGCAATCAAGATGCGCTTATCAGTTTCTGTTAATTGTATTAAGAAAACTAGATTCATTGCTCTACTCCACATCGTACTTTATATCCACACCAGCATCGGTGTCTTCATCATCAAAATCATCCGCATAATTAGAGGAACGTGGCACATATGTTTCAAGTTCTTCCACGAGATCTTCTTCACTTTCTTTTTCTTCTGTGGTTTCTAAAATAGTGTGTTCTTCATCGCCTATTGGAATATTGGTTTCTAATGGTTCTTCTTCTGGCTCATCATCTAATAAATCGTTAAGGCCTTCTTCGTGAATTTCTTCTTCAACGATTTCTTCAGGTTCAGGTTCCGCTTCAAAAGATGGCTTGAAACAAGCGTCTTCAATAGAAGGGGTAACTGGCTCCGGCTCTGGTTCAGGTTCTGAAACCATTGTCTCAAGAGTGGGTTCAGGTTCAGGTTCTTCCATATCTTGATATGGCATGATGATGTCTTTTTCCATTTCTTTTTCTGGCTCAGGTTGCACGCCACCTTCTTTAAGAAGTCTTAACTGTTTATCTTCCGCTAGTTCAGGGAAGAACTTTTGACCAGTGAAGAAATAGATGATTGATCTAAAGAACAAGAAAAGGAAAGCAAATATACCCGCCACACCAAAAAGAAGGAGGGCCAAGATAAAAAATGGTAGTCCTAGGACGTACAAGATACCTTTTCCAAATGTCTTTAATAAACTCACCATATTACCTATTATTTTAGATTACTCTTTGCTTTTAGCAAATAATTATTGATAAAACTTACAAGTAAAACCGCAAGTGGGAATAACACAATTAATAAAATGCCAAATGGAGCGATCAATTTGGTATAGAAAATGGCAAATGAGAAGAAAGAGACAAGTAGTAGGACCACTAGTAAAACATAAATGATAACTTTCTTACTAACCAAGATATCGATGAGTAGAAACAAAGCAAAATATAAACTAATAGCTAAGAAGATCAGCGCTAGTGGTAAGTAAAATAACGCAAATGTTAAAGATAAGATAAGCATCAACTCTAAACCAATAATATATGGGGCAAATGAGTCAACCGTGACATTGATTTCAATACCGATTTTCTTCGCATCACTAAGTAAAACAAAGTGCGTTAAGCCACATTGTAATAAGGATATAAAGAAGATGAATAAATAAGTAAGTTCTGTCTTATAGGCAAAGCTATCTAATCTAAAAGCACTGATAAAGGCACTAACGATATCAACATTACTGATCAAATTGATTAATGGAATAAACGCAAATGTTAATGCCGCTTCAATAACTGTGGAAACAAGGATTAACCAAAAAGGGTTGATTCTCTTATTTAGCATAACGCCAATAACAAAACCTGTGATGACCGCTGGAACAACGTAGAAAATCGTATCATTGATATTAAAAATCAAACACAAACCAATACTAGCAACAGCGTAGATAATGTAATATCTCTTCAAGCAGTAATATGAAACAATTGCACTAGCAAAAGGTAAGAAGATTATTGGTATAAACATCAAGAATGGAACATAAGTAGCAAGCACGATAAAGATGAGATTTATCGCTGTCATAATTCCCATGTAAGTGATGTGATGAACTAAGCTTGTTTTCTTTTGTAAGAGAGCCATATATTTATTTTACATTATTTGCAAATTTTTGTGAAAATACTCACAAAAACTAATATACTAATGGTATGAATCATAAGTTGCGCATTTTGCCGCTTCTTCTAGTGGCAACGTTCGCTTCTTGCGCACCGGCAAAGAGTGAACAAATGAGCAAAAACGCATTCGACGAATATGAAATTGTCTATACTCAGCAGATCAAATGGTCTTCTGTTTTAAGTCAAATTGAGACAAATTATCTCATCTTCTTTTATAGTGAAACTTGTCCTCATTGTCACGAAATTATGGAGGACGTGATAGAGTTTGCTATTTCGGAAATCCTCAAAACTTATTTCCTCGACATCAAAAAATCTGAGACAAAAATACCTATCAAAAATGAGATTGATGAGACAATTGGTATGACCTCAATCGATGAGCTATTCATTGCTGGGACTCCCACAATTATTGAGGTGGACGAGAGTATGGTTAAGGCCAATGTTCCTGGCAAAGATGAATGCCTCACATTACTAAATGAGCTCAGACTTACGCACATTTAATATATTATTTGCATTCACGTGCTTTTCTTTGTTAATATATTGTTAACAATATATGAATTATCAAAATGATTTAAATGAAAATCAATATAATGCTGTAACAACCGAAGCACAACACGTTAGAGTTATTGCTGGTGCGGGTTCCGGAAAGACTCGTGTTTTAACATATCGTATTTCTTATTTAATCTCAGAACTCGGAGTGGATCCTTGGAAGATTCTAGCGATTACTTTTACTAACAAAGTCGCTAACGAAATGAAATCTAGAGTCTTAAAGATGATTCCTGAAGCCTCTAATGATTTAACAATTAGAACATTCCATAGTTTTGCGGCCTTCTTCTTAAGACATGAAATCTCTATTTTAGGTTTCCCTTCTTCTTTTACTATTCTCGATGAAGAAGACCAAACCAAGTTAGTGAAAGATATAGCCGCGGAAATGGGTTTCAAACGCGGGGATAAAATCGTCGGTGTGACCTTAGGCTATATCGGCAAGCAAAAACTCTTAGAGAAATATCCGGATGATATCACAATTGTTAAACCCGCTTTTGAAGACGAAAAAACTTGTTTAGAAATCTATCAAAGATACGAAGAAGAAAAATATAAAAACTACGCTTTAGACTTTGATGATTTACTTCTTCTAACTAACCGTATTTTAGAAGATTATCCAGATATTAGAACCAAATGGCAAAATAAGATTGATCATATCTTAATTGACGAATTCCAAGATACTAATGATGTCGAATATAAGATGGTCAAATACTTAAAGAAACCAGAAGCCTCCTTATATGTCGTGGGTGACCCAGATCAAACTATCTATACTTGGAGAGGCGCTAATCAAAACATCATTCTCGATTTAAATAAGAAGTATTATGACATGATTACCATCGTCTTAGATAGAAACTATCGTAGCACCCAAGCTATTTTAAACGCTGCTAATAAACTTATCGCTCATAACAAATTAAGAGTAACTAAGAACTTATACACTAAAGAAAACTTAGGTAATCCAGTTAACGTCCATTCTTCTCCATCAGGTAGATTAGAAGCGGACTATGTCGCTAGAGAAATCAAAAAACTTAAAGACTATGGTGGTTATGAATATAAAGATATCGCTCTACTTTATCGTTCTAACTACATCACCATGGACTTTGAACAAGCTTTAACGAGATATCAAATCCCTTATACGATTTATGGAGGCACTAAGTTCTATCAAAGAAGAGAAATCAAAGATGTTTTGTCTTACTTCCATTTAATCGTGAACACAAAAGACGATATCTCTTTCTCAAGAATTATGAATGTTCCTAAACGCGGTATTGGTGAAGCTTCTGAACAGTTAATCAAAGAAGAAGCTAAAGCCGCTAATAAATCACTCTATGAATATATCCGTGATGTCGATCCTAAAGAATCAGAGATTTTGCCACGTATTCTTAACTCTTTAAAAACCATGATAACTAATATCGAAATTGCGAGAAATGACATCGCTAAAAACGAAGAAGTCTTCTCTAAGATTTTAGAAGATATGATCTGGTCTTTAGGCTATCAAGAATACCTACTCAAAGAAGATGATGGTGACGAAAGAGTGGAGAATGTCCGAGCGTTATTTGAAGACATCCGTCACTATTTAAAGAACAATCCAGAATCCACATTTGATGAATACTTACAAAACATCGCGTTATTATCCGCTCAAGATGAAGTCGTGGATGGAGATTATGTCACACTCATGACTGTTCACACCGCTAAAGGCTTAGAGTATCCCGTCATTTTCGTTGTGAGATTTAATCAAGGTGTCTTCCCAAATATGCGCGCTATGAATGAAGGTGGCTATCTCGCTATAGAAGAAGAAAGAAGACTAGCCTATGTCGCTATGACAAGAGCCAAACAAAAACTCTATCTCACATTGAGTAATGACTATTCATACGTTATTCAATCTAGTTTAGGTCCTTCTCAATTCTTAAAAGAATCTGGAAATGAAGTACTCGTCACAAGAGAAAACAATATCTTTAGAAGTAATAAAAAACCTGAAAGACAAAAAGTATTTACTTTTGATGATGGCGATCATCTCTCATTTGAAGATGAAACACCAAAATATAAACAAGACTTTGACGATGTTAAAAACGATGTCGAATCATGGCACGTTGGCGATGTTGTCATACATAAGAAATTAGGTAGGGGTGTTGTGATTGCCTTAGAAGGCGATGACATCATTAGAGTTAATTTCGAAGAACATGGAGAAAAATCAATCTTAGGTACCCACCCAAGTGTTTCTAAAGGAGGTCATAAAGCATGACAGTCAAAGAAAGAATCGATGAGATAAGAAAACTTTTAGAACAATATAACTACGAATACTACGTATTAGATAATCCAAGTGTCGCTGACGCTGAATATGATCGTTTAATGCAAGAATTAATCATGCTTGAAAACGAGCATCCAGAATATCAATCTCCTTTATCTCCATCGCAAAGAGTAGGTGGCCTTGTCCAAGATGAATTCGCTAAAGTCACGCACAAAAGAATGATGCTTTCTTTAGCTAACGCCTTTAATGAAGATGATTTAAGAGACTTTGATAAAAAGGTCAGAGAAGCCACTGGTTTAGATAAAGTAACTTATATGGCGGAAATGAAAATAGACGGCCTTGGCATGTCTTTAGTCTATCGTGGTAATTTACAATACGCTGCGACACGTGGTGATGGCGTGACTGGTGAAGACGTAACCGCAAATATCTTAACTATTAAATCAATCCCATCTCATATCAATTTAAATGAGGACTTCGAAATCCGTGGTGAAGTCTTTATGCCAAAGAAGTCATTAGAAAGACTTAATAAAGAAAAAGCAGAGAAGGGTGAACAGCTTTTCGCTAATGCGCGTAACGCGGCTGCAGGTAGCATCCGTCAATTAGATAGTTCAATCGCTGCTTCTCGTGGCTTAGACGCTTTCTGGTATTACTTTGTCAATGCTTCTGATTTCGGTATCCGTTATCATAGCGAAGCTCTCAAGATGGCGGATTCTCTTGGTTTTAAAACCAATCCTGAAAGAAGACTTTGTAATGGTATTGATGAAGTTCTCAAATACATCGATGAATATACATTAAAAAGACCAACCCTTGGTTATGATATCGATGGTATCGTCATCAAAGTTGATGATATGGCTTTATATGATAAACTTGGTTATACCGCGAAAACCCCAAGATGGGCTATTGCTTATAAGTTCCCACCAGAAGAAGTTATCACCAAATTAGAAGATATTATCTTCACTGTTGGAAGAACTGGTAAGATTACCCCTAACGCTGTTCTTTCTCCTGTTAGAGTGTCTGGATCTGTGGTTCAAAGAGCGACATTACATAACGAAGATTTTATCAAAGATAAAGACTTAAAGATTGGTGATTTTGTCATCATTAGAAAAGCGGGCGATGTTATTCCAGAAGTTGTTGGCCCAGTCGTTAATAAACGTACCGGTTTAGAAGTGCCTTTTGAAATGATTAATAACTGCCCAGTATGTGGCCTTCCTCTAATAAAGAAAGACGCCATGCATTTCTGTGTTAATCCACACTGCGATGCAAGAAAGATTGAAGGTATTATTCATTTCTCTAGTAGAGATGCGATGGATATTGAAGGCTTAGGCGAAAGAGTGGCCGAACAGTTCTTTAACCAAGGCTTCTTTAGAAGCATCAATGAAATCTATAGATTATATGAACATAGAGATGAAATCATCGCTTTAGATGGTTGGCAATCTAAATCCGTTGATAATCTAATCAACGCGATTGAAAAGAGCAAGGAGAACTCCTTAGAGAAAGTCTTATTTGGCTTAGGCATTAAAGAAGTAGGCGCTAAGATGGCCAAGACCTTAGCGAGAAAATATCAAAATATTGATAACTTAATGAATGCTAGTGAAGAAGAACTTTTAGAAATCGCTGATGTTGGTCCAATTGTTGCTAGATCAATCAGGAATTATTTCTCAGATGAAAGAAATATTGAATTGATTAACGCTCTTAAAGAAGAACATCTCAATTTCGAATATAAAGGCTCAACTGCAACTGCAGCGAATTCCTATTTCTCAGGAAAGACAGTTGTTCTAACAGGAACACTTAGTAAATACGGTCGTAAAGAAGCGACAGAAATCTTAGAGAATTTAGGCGCTAAAGTGACTGGCTCAGTTTCTAAGGCGACAGACGTTGTCATCGCTGGTGTTGAAGCAGGTAGCAAATTAGATAAAGCCCACGCTCTTGGCATCACCGTTTTAGATGAAGAAGAGTTCTTATCTCTCTTAGGATAATTTGGTAAAATAGAAGAGAAGAAAGACTTACATACAATAATAGAAAAATATCAAATTGGAGGTTAAAACTATATGGCAATTTTAGTCACTGGTGGTACCGGCTATATCGGCTCCCATACAGTCGTTGAATTACTTAAAAACGGTTATGATGTGGTGATCATTGATAATTATTGCAACTCAAAACCAGAAGTTTTAAACAGAATCTATCGTATTACTGGCAAGGAACCAAGGTTCTATTTTGCGGATATTCAAGACTATGAAACGATGAAAAAAGTGTTTGAAAATGAACAAATTACAGACATCATCCATTTCGCCGGTCTTAAGAGTGTTGCGGAATCAGTCGAAAAACCTGATTTATATTTCGCAAACAATGTTGGTGGATCTAAAATCTTGCTTCAATTAATGAGCGAATTTAATGTCCACAATTTAGTGTTTTCTTCTAGTGCTACAGTGTACGGCGTTCCAGACCACGTCCCACTAAAAGAAACCGACAAAGTTGGTGGTTGTACAAACCCATATGGACAAACCAAATTAGATATTGAATTTCTTTTAAAAGATTACTCAAAAGAACATCCAGATGCCAACATCGCGATTCTTAGATACTTCAACCCAATTGGAGCCCATCCAACTGGCCTCATTGGTGAAGATCCTAACGGTATCCCAAACAACTTAATGCCATACATCACTCAAGTTGCAGTGGGTAAACGTCCACACTTAAATGTATACGGCAATGATTACAACACTGTGGATGGCACTGGTGTGAGAGATTACATTCATGTTGTTGATTTAGCAAGAGGCCATCTCTGTGCTTTGAAGAAGTTAGAACAAAAACCAGGCTTAGTGATTTATAACTTAGGTACTGGTAAAGGTACATCTGTTCTCGAACTCGTTAAGGCATTTGAAAAGGCCAATAATATTGCAATTCCATATCAAATCTGTCCTAGACGTCCAGGTGATGTGGATGAAAACTACGCTGATGCACATAAAGCGTATGTCGAAATGAATTTTAAAACTGAATTGAATATAGAAGATGCTTGCCGTGACTCATGGAAATGGCAATCAAGTAATCCAAATGGCTATGATAAGGAGTAAATAGTTATGTCAGAAAGAAAAAGTATCAGTTTAACAGTCAATGGTGGTGACTTACTAAAAGGTTTTAGTTGGGCCGCTGACAAAGAAGCAAAAGGCAATGTCGTTATCTTCGAAGGCATGGAAGAACATGTCTCTAGATATGATGATTTCGCCAAGTTTTTAAACCAAAACGGCTACAACGTGTATGCATTAGACACATATGGTCAAGGTGAAAACGTCGCTGAAGATTTTAGCAACGCTAGCTATTGGCCAGAAGACGGCTTTGCCAAAATGGTATGCGCTCATAATGAGATGATTGAAGAAGCCAAAAAGAATGGCTTACCAACTTATATCTTCTCTCACTCAATGGGTTCATATATGGGTCAAGATTACATTCAAAGATTCCCAGGCCATGTTGAAAAAGTTGTTCTCTGTGGTTCGGGCGCTAAAAACCCTGCGGTTGGCCCAGGCTTATTAGTGGCGAAAATGGTCAACAACAAAAAGAACAGATATCAAAAGGCTAAATTATTAAATAATTTAATGTTTGGTAACTTCAATAAGAAAATCAAAAACCCAAGAACAGAATGGGATTGGCTTTCTTATAACGAAGAAAATGTCGATAAATACATTGCTGACCCATTATGCGGTTTTGGTCCTACAAACGGCTTCTGTTTAGAATTCGTTAAAGGTATGGCCCCAATGTTTAAAAAGAAAAATGTCTCTAGAGTTAGTAAAGATCAAAAGCTCTTCATCATCACTGGTGAAGAAGACCCAGTCTCTAACTATTCTAAATACACATTAGCCTTAGAAAAGATGTATAAGGGCCTTGGTTTAAAAGATGTCTCCATTAAAATTTATAAAGGCATGCGCCACGAAATCCTTAATGAAAAGGAACACCAAGTTGTCTATAATGACATCTTAGAATTCTTCAACAAATAGGAGAATTCCTGCGCTTGTAGCTCAGCTGGATAGAGCGCTTCCCTCCTAAGGAAGAAGTCGGGCGTTCAAATCGTCTCAAGCGCGCCATCTTTTAAAAATACCCTAGATTCATCTAGGGTTTTCTTTTTAAAATTTAAATTCTCTATTCTGGTTGGCTTTAATGGCGTTTAAACAGATCTCTTGAATAATATCTTTGTGGCTTTTTCCATAGCATAATTATTAACATAAAATACCTAATAATAAAATTATAAAAAATGATATTGCCTAAAAAGGCTTTTAATGTATAATGATATGGCGCAGTTATGGGTCCGTAGCTCACCTGGGAGAGCGCCTCCATGGCATGGAGGAGGTAGCGAGTTCGATCCTCGTCGGATCCACCAAACAGCCCGTTACCAGTCTACTGGTAATAATAGATATGAAGTTGATTCTACGGGAAATGCTTCAAGTGGCATAGTCAAGACTCTCGGTTTACGTTCTTGGCGAAGTAAAAGGTCCGTTGCCACGCGCGACTTATTGTCTGTCCTTCGAGAAGGATGGCCGTTTACGAATAAAAGACGGTAAAAGCCGTCTTTTTTTATGTAAGTCTTTTCTCTAATTCTATGATGAAATCTTCGTCCTCTTTTGATAAATGCCAATTACTATATGGCTTGCTGAATCGCGAGTCTTTGATATTAGAAAAACGTTTGAGAAATATGAAACAATCTCCATTATCATTTGGATTTGGATTCTTGTTTAGCTTCGCATACGATTTTGGTCTCTTTTTCATTTTCGTTAAGTCATAGTAATCATATATCCACTTATCAAATAATGGCCATTTTCCATTGTTTCTTCTGTAACCATAACGACAACGAAAGGATGCTGTCCATTTCTTTTGTAGATTCTGAAGTGAAAACGATCAGAACCATTGTATTTTTTAAATTTCGACATAACTAGTCCTCCTACTTTACCAATATTGAAAATTTTTTGAATCTGGCTGATTTTTTAAAAATATTTCCAAATAATTTTTCTTAATTTATAATAAAAAGTGATTCTAAACACATATAGTGTTAGACACATAAGAGTTTATTGGAGGAAATTTATATGAAACTCGTTAAAGTTTTACCAATGCTAGCGGTTGCATCTTTCTGCTTAATGGGTTGCGCTTCTAAATGTGACTACGCAAAATTCCACGAAAAAGCTACTGCTGTTAAAGAACACAGCTTCAAGAAAGCCAGTGTTAAAATCGATAGCTCCAGCAACCTTGCTGGTGTGGCCATCGAAATTAAAGGCACAGTTAAGTACATCTGCAATGGTGGCTGGCAACTCGATGCCGAAGATCAAAACGGTGCTGCCGTTCAATTAGCCGCTTCTAGTTACATCGCTCAAACAGCTGCGTTAGTTGGTGAAAGTGATAACTATGAATACTACGCTGGTAGTTCATTCAAAGTTGTCGTCAAAGACACAAAAGCCACAACAGAATTCAATGGCTTCGGCTTACTCACTTCCTATAAAGCCGATGGCACAACTGTTAAAATCTCCTATTCCAAATAGTTGATTAAAAAAATGCAAATTAAAACGCCCAGAATATCCTGAGCGTTTTTTCTTTTTTCTTTATGCTTGTTCAAATTCTTCTAGGGCTTCAAGCATGCCATAATAGGCAGGCTTTTTCGCGTAGTCTTGATCGAACAATAATGGATTGTTTTGTCTCTTCCAAGAGAGATTATCGGTAATACCCCAAACAACAAAGGCGTTGATATCTGTTTCTTCTTTTTCATTAGATTCGAGGACTCTCTTTGTTAAGAGTTTATAAGCATCTTTTTGCTTAATCCATTTATTATCTCCATTACCTCTAGTTTCGATATCTAATTCGGTAATTTGACATTTGAGACCTTTTTCTTTAATCATCTTCGCGTCGTTAATGACGACATCCATATTTTGATCATCATCGATATGGCCTTGAATACCAACACCATCGATCCAACCTTTTTGAATTGGTTCAGTTAATAATGTATTGACCGCGAATTCACAGTTACTTTGATTGTAATCAAAGGAATAATCGTTATAGTAGAGTTCTTGATCTTCATCTTTAAATTCATAAGCATATTCAAACGCTCTTGCGACGAAATCTTCACCAACTGTGCTATACCAGTTGTTGTTATTTTTTCTAATGCCATTATCGATAGCTTCATTAGCGACGTCGATAGCATAAACTAAGCCAGGCCATCTATCGTTTAATGTTTCAATTGTGGTACCAATATAGTTTCTCATTCTCTTGAGCATTAATTCGCGGCCTGCTGTTTTACCATCATTTGTGTAGTCTTCTTTGAAGAACCAAGATGGTGTTTGAGAATACCAAACGAACGTATGGTGTCTGACGCCAATATGATGCGCTTCTGCGAAGTCATATAACTTTTCAAATGGTTTAGTTGTAATGACAACATTGCTCTTATCTTTTTTGGCGGCTTCTTGACAAGCAGCTTGATCTAAGATTTGTTCTGGCTTCCCTTCGTTTTCTGCGGTCACAGAATTGAAGTCATTTACTAATATTTTCCTTAATGTAGTATTGCGTAACATGGTCGCGGACATACATGTGCCCACTTTGAAATAGTCTTCAAAGGCATAATATAAACTTTCATCATTATACTGATAACCAGTTTGGACTGTTTCTTCGCCTAAAGTAATGTTGATTACATCAAGATAGAAGTGAGCGTTTTTAGATACTTCTTTACGAGTGAAGTTGAATCTGATAGAGCCCAAAGTTTCTAATGTATCGTAAGAGAGTTCAGTTCTAATCCATTTTTCTTCTTTGCTATCATCAATGGTTATTTCTTTGGCTTTGATGCTATCACCAGAAGAACCACCATAAAAAGTTGTCTCAAAATTAGAAATGCTTAAAGCCTCTAATTGAATAGTGGCAACGTTATGATCTTTTGGTAAATAGAAATATAAAGAGATGATGTCGCCATTTTTAGCATCATCTTCTGTGAAATATAAATTCTTAGCGGCATATGATTCAACATATTCGCTTTTAACATCACATTCTAAGGAATAGGAATCATCTTCACCTATTTTATCTGTAATCTTGACTGTACCTTGAGCACTGTCTTCGACATCGATTGGAGATTCTTCAAAGTCATCATCATTTGTCCATTCTTTGACGGTATCACCAATTTCTAACGGAACATCTTCTGGTTCGGTTGAACTTTTATTATTGTTATTTGAGGAGTTACAACCAACCAATAAACTTGTAGCTAAAGTCGATAAAATAGCCAACAAAAAGAGTTTGTTACTTTTCATAATATGTTTCCCCTTCGTATTAATTGTATTCTTGTTTTAAATAAAAACAAATAATCTCTAATAGATAACGCAAAACAAGGCGCACGTGAGAAAACCCCTAAATCATATAATGATTTGATAGATTCAAAATTTTTAATATAATATTAGTATTATGAAGAAAAATAAAGCAATGAGTCATTTCTCATTTGTCTGTATACAATCAATCTTTCGTTTTGTTGGCTATTTCTTTGTTGGATATCGTCATAAAGACCGTATTAAAATCAAGAAGAATGAACCGATTGTTGTTTTATGCAACCATCAAACGGACATTGATCCTATTTTAGTTAACTTTTCATTTACCCGTCTTCTTAGACCGTTGGCCACTGATAATATTTTTAGAAAAGGCATCATTGGCAAAGTTGTTAGATGGTTTGGTTCTATTCCAAAACGTAAAGGTGCTGTGGATTTGAAAGCCACAATGGAAATGATAAGAGTCATCAATAACAATGAATCTTTAATCATTTTCCCTGAAGGTAATAGGTCTTATGCAGAGTTCCAATACGAGATTTCCTTAGCCCTTCCAAAGCTATTGAAAAAGATGAAAAAGACTGTTTATATCTTTAACCTTCATGGTGGCACAGGAACAAGGCCAAGATTTAAACATAAAATTCGTTATGGTAAATTCTATGGCGAAGTTAAAAAAGTACTTAAATATGATGATTATAAAGATGTTCCAGACGAGGAACTTTTAGCCTTGATTAAAGACAATCTTAAGGTCTATGATAGCGAGTCTGGCAATCTATACAAGAGCAAGAGAAGAGCGGAATATTTAGAGAGGATGTTTTTCCTCTGTCCTGCATGCAATGCGACACAATCTTTATACAGTAAGAAAGAACTGATTAAATGTCAAAAATGTGGTTTTGAAGCGGAATTCACTGAGGATTTGCACCTTAAAGTCCGCAATTCAAGCGTAAAATTCACGAAATTACTCGAATGGTATAACTATCAAAAAATGTGGGTTAAACAATTTTCTTATTCAAATAATGACCCGATTTTTTGGGACGAAAATGTCACTCTTTTCACCTCAGAAGTTGATCAGAAAAAGCGCAAAATTGCTAAGGGAAAAATGGTCCTAACTCCTGAGTGTTTGATAATAGGTAATCTTAATTTTGATTTAGCCAATATTGAGATTGCTTCCCCTGTCTCTGGGATCAAACTTTGCTTCACTCATAATGGCAATGCATACCAGGTTACAGGCCATGATAGATTTAACCCATTGAAATATATGTTTATGTTCAATAAATTAGATACTCGAATTCATCAAAATAATGTTGATATTTACTTCACATTAGAGGAGGAAGTCTCATGAGTTGGTCGTTTAACTTTGATCAATATGATTCCGTTTGGAAAATCATGTTACAAATAATTTTGCTGTTAGGCTTTTTGCTTTTTGGCAATATGCTCAGAAGACTTATTCCTTTTTTACGCAAAGGCAACGTTCCTTCGGCATTAATTGGTGGTCTTTTACTATTTTTGGCTAATATTGGCTTTGAAGCGATGGGTATTCAACTCGTCGATAAGCGTATTATGCAGATTATTACCTATCATGCTTTAGCTATTGGTTTTGCCGCAATGGCCTTTAAAACCGCCAAAAAGTCAAACAAGGCATCATTACTTCACACAATACAAAACGGCGCTCTAACTGGTGGTACATACATGTTACAAGGTGCTTTAGGTATACTTGTTTCCTTAATTTTCTTCTGGCTAGGAACAAATATGTTCTATGATGCTGGAGCTTTGCTCCCATTAGGATTTGGCCAAGGTCCGGGTAATGCATTATCTTGGGATGTTAATTTCACTGAAATGGAAAACACTTTCAATGGTCAAGGTAGTGTTGGTTTAACCATTGCTTCCATTGGTTTTATTGTTGCCTCTATAGGTGGTGTTGCATACATCAACATCTTCAAGCATAAAAAACAAATCGTATTACGTGGTTCGAACCCACAAAGAACTGTTGAAGAATTTGAAGACGAAAACGAAATCAGCGATAGTGAATCAGTTGACAAAATGTCCATCCAAGTAGCGTTTGTTTTGCTTGCGTATGGTTTAGCCTTTGGTATTATGATGTTCTTTTATTGGTTAACCAAAATTACTAATGTTCAATTATTTGATTCTGTTGCTTGGGGTTTCAACTTTATTTGGTGTGTTATCACTGCTACATTAATCAAATTATTCTTAAACTTCTTATTTAATAAGAAAATAATCAAACAAAGATATGTAAACAACTATCAAATGGATAGAATTTCTGGCTTCGCTTTCGACGTCATGATTGTGGCTGGCGTGGCCGCAATTGATATCAATGTTGTTGCCGAATATATCTGGCTTATTATTGTCCTTTGTCTTGTTGGTACAATTGCGACATTTATCTATATCAGACTCATGTGCAAGATCTGCTTCAAGGGATTTGAACATGAAGCATTCTTAACAAACTTTGGCGCTCTTACTGGTACAGCTTCAAACGGTATGATTTTTCTAAGAGAAATCGATCCTAACTATGAAACACCGATGAACAATGTTTATATCGTCAGCCAATTCCCAGCGATGGTGTTTGTGGCTCCGTTACTCTTGCTTCTCAATCTTAGTGCCTCTTCAGTGAGTGGTTGCTATATTGCTCTTGGCATCTTCAGTGGACTCTTTGTTCTTTACACGTTATTCATGGTTTTAAGTGGCAAATGCATCATCTTCAAAAAGAAAGAAAAAGCCCCTGAAGAACCGATTGAACAAACCGAACAACAATAATGAAAAATAGGTTAACGATTCGTTGACCTTTTTTCTTGCTTAAAAGCCTCATTGTTTTCAAATCAACTATAATAATTCGTTTTATACAACAATTATCGTATACCCACGAAATATGAGTATTTTGTTGTAAAAAAATGAATAAACAATTATTCTTTTTTCGTAGCCAAATAGATATGAACGAGCTCCAAAAGAAACAATTAGATATTTTAAAAGCCTTCATAAAAGTATGTGAGAAACACAATCTCCGTTACTTTTTGGTGGGCGGGACCGCTTTAGGGGCCATTCGTCACAAGGGATTTATCCCTTGGGATGATGATATTGATGTTGGCATGCCTAGAGAGGACTATGATAAGTTCGTACTTTTACAAGATGAATATATAGGTACGCCATATTTCATCCAAACCTTTAAGACTGATCCGTGCTATATCTATAACTTTGGTAAATTAAGAGATTCATCTACAACATTCATTGAATCTCAATACAAGAACCATCGCATCAACCATGGTGTTTGGATTGATATTTTCCCAATTGATGGTTTTTCTAAAGTTGTTAAACCAAGAGAAACATTTAAAAAGAAAATCAAACATCTTTGGTGGCATGTCTATTTAGCGTACTTACCTGCCTTAAGAAGAAAAGTTAGAATAGACACATTCTTTAAAGACATCTTATTAAATATCGTCGCTGGTTTATTCTATGTCTTTGATATCGCTCATTACCGTAATAAACGCATTGAAAAGATTGCCCATAAGATTCCATTAAAAGAATCAGTAATGGGTGGTAATTACTTCGGCTTTAATATGAAAAAAGAGGCGATGGACACTAGTTTGTACGATGAATTCGTGAAAGTGCCGTTCGAAGATATTGAAGCTTATGTTTTAAAAGACTACGATACATATTTAAGAAATCTTTATGGCGATTATATGACCCCTCCGCCACCAGAAAAGCAGATTGGTCATCATTACAACAAAGGTCTCTCATTAGAGATGGGCTATGAAGAATACCTTAAAAAGCATAAAATATAGTGGAGGTCATACTTATGAATATTGCACTTATTGTCGCCGCTGGTAGTGGTTCCCGTATGGGAAACGCTGATAAACCAAAACAATTCCTTCCAATCTATGGAAAACCTTTAATGATTCATACCATTGAGGCTTTTGAAGTACACGATGAAATCGACGCTATTGTCGTGGTCACTAATGAATCCTATATCGATCAAGTAAAAGTGTGGTGCAAACAATACGATTTAGGCAAGATTAAAGCGGTTGTCGCCGGTGGTGATTCCCGTCAAATCTCTGTCCATAATGGTCTTCAAGCTGTTAAGGCCTTATCTAAAGATCCAAAGAACGATATCGTTTTAATTCATGATGCCGCAAGACCTCTTATCTCTCAAAGAATCATTACAGACAATATCAGAGTCTGTGAAAAATATGACGCCGTGGATACAGTTATCAAAGCTAGCGATACCATCGTTAGATCCGTTAACGAAGAATCTATCACCGATATCCCAGCTAGAAACGAACTCTATCAAGGTCAAACCCCACAAACATTTAAGTTATCTTTAATCTTAGATGCTCATGAATACGTTAAAACCCATTCAGTGCAAAACGTCACTGATGACTGTAAATTAGTCCTTTCTTTAGGCAAAGAAGTGAGACTTGTGGAAGGCAGCAAACAAAACTTCAAGATTACAACATTTGATGATTTGATGATGCTTAAAGCATTATTAAAGATTGGTAAAACAGAGGTCATTCTTTAATGTTTATTAATATATTTAAAGTCACATCTCCTGGTGTCATTGAAGAATTTATCGATGCGATTGATTTAGACGATAAATCCGTTTTAGTCAAAGTCGATACAATGGCCATCTGTAAAGCGGATATCCGTTACTTTTTAGGTAACCGCGATATCAATGTCTTAAATCATAAATACCCATTAGCACCAATTCATGAAGCAGTGGGGCATGTTATTAAAGATCCAACTGGAAAATTTAAACCAGGCGATAAAGTTATTCTCGTTCCTAATTCCGTTGATGAAAACTACTACACGGATAAAATGAATCGTAGATGTTTTAGAGAAGATTTAGGCGATAACTATTATCAAAAAGCCACATTCAGAAGTAGTACCGCGGATGGATTCTTAAGAAACTTCTATGCTTGTTCTCCTGACTTACTAGTGAAGTATGAAGATAGCATCGATCCATCTATCGCTGTTTTCTCTGAACTCTTAAGTGTCGCGCACGCAGCCATGAGAAGAATCAATTTTAAAGAAGTAGAAAAGATGGCTTTATTCGGTGATGGCATTATGGCGTATATCGTCTATATTATGCTTATCAATTCTCATCCAGAATTAGATTTAACAGTATTCGGTATTGATGACAATAAGCTTAAAGCCTTTAAGAAAGCTAAGATAGCAAAAGCATCCGAATACCAAGGTGATAAATTCGATACCCTTATTGAATGTGTGGGCGGCAAGTTCTCTGAAGAGGCGATTAATCAAATGATTAGCTTAGCCATTCCAGGCGCAGATTTAATCTTGATGGGCGTCAGTGAAGAAAAGGTCCAAATCAATACACGCGTAGTATTAGATAAAGGTTTATCGCTTAAGGGCGTGACTAGAAGCAATAAAGCGGACTTTGAATATGTCGCTAAGTTAATTAGTAAGAAAGACGTCCAAGAAGAGTTATCCATCATGGTGCTCTCTCAAAACAAGATTAATTCCGTTAACGATATCTATAGATGTTTTGAAGCCGATATTAATAACAAAACATCAATCGGTAAAAACATCATGTATTGGTAATTAGGACACAATAAAAGGTAGGCTTTAGCCTACCTCTTTTTTATTCTTCAATATACTCAAATGGTTGATTGAGTTTACTAAGTGGGAAGTTCACGTTGTTAATCGTATTGAACGCTGATTCAATGCTATTAGACCAGTTAGTAATGGTTGGATCAAGTCTATCAAGTGTCATGGTGGCGCCTAAAGAAATGGTCACTAATGAAGCTTTGATATTAAGTGAAGCATCTAAAGATGCAAGAGTTTCATCGTCTCGACCATTAATGGTGAGTTCTAATTCTCTTAATGCATCAATACCAGTAATTTCATTAAGGTTGATACCAACTTTCCATTGGTTCTTACTTCCGTTATAGGAATAGCCAGTAGAAGTGAATAAGTTAGTGAAATCACCCGCTGGAGCGTATTCATCTTTATCAGTGGAAACATCACCAATCATATCGGTAACAGAAGTCTTAATAAGCAATAAGTCATTTAATAAATAGGCCATGATGTTATCGGACTTGATTAAGTTTTTAGATGTGGTCTTATAGTGCTTAATGACTTTTCTACCAGTTAAGATCTTTGTTTCAGTGGTCTTGATATGGAAATAGCCACCAACGCCATCTTCTCTATTTGGATCATTTTCATCATATGATTCAAATGTGAATTCACTCTTTACGGATTGAGCAGTCACGCCATAATCTTGAACAGCGCTACCTAAGAGGTTTAATAACTTCGCATCTGGAATTAAACCATAGATTTTTACATATTCATCTTTAATTAAGATATGGACATCCATTTCAAAGCTTGCGTTAATAATGGCTAAAGCATTTAAGGAGATATCCGCACTTAAATGATAGTAGTCATTCTTCGTGGTATTTAAACCGAACTTCACTAATAAACTAACTGTGGAGAAATCGATATAGGCATCGGTTGTTTTTAATTTGGAAACTTTATTTTCGTCGTAGTCTTTAAGAGCGACTTTTAAGTTAAGTGTTTGTTCTTTAATGCCTAAGTCGATGATTTCTAGAGAATCTAATTTGTCATCTTTTAAGTTGACTTTAATGTTCATATCCCCAGACATACCAAAGAGAGCGCCACCTACGACGATATTAATAGAATCACCTGTTCTCCTAACAGACTTTAAGACATCGTTTTTCGCGAATCTCAAATAGTCTTTAGAATTGATGATGTCAGAGAACTCGCCTAAAGATAATGTCTTCATAATTGGTTCAACGAATTTAGAGAACTTAGGATTATCTTCCACATCACCAATAAATGTCTTAATGACATCAATCATGTCTAAGATTGATTCCATGGTCATCTTGCCTTTGATGTTATTACTATTTAAATCACCATAGGCGAAGAAGACATTGTTATTTGCATTGTTGCCATCTCTATTATCAACATCTAAATAGATTTGGTGAGAATACCATAAGCCTTTATTTTCATATTTGTATTGGTTAATGGTTAAATTACCAAAACCAAACTTTGTGCCATAGTCTAATTGGCCTTCACCTTCTAAAGTGATGCCTAAGTTCTTTTCATCTAATAAAGAACCATCAATAGTGAAACCTAATTTCTTTTCACCCATGATGTCATGGACTTGATCAAAAACAGTTGGCAAAAACGATAAGGAATCATAACTACTTTCTTCGCCGATTTCGACATCTTGATAGCCATTGCTCTTAATAGTGGCGTCAAGCTTTAAGGAGCCTAATTCGACATCGTTGATAGCAAGATTAAGAATCTTATTATCTTCACCAGTTCTAGCGTCTAACACTAAAGATACAGTAGCGTTGTCCCCTAAACCTAAAGATGAAAGATCGAGCACTAATTCGATACCATTCTCATCGTTTTTAAGTTCTTTGAGCATGTCTAAGATGACAGCGTAATCACCATCTTTAATACCTTTCACTAAATCGCTATCGGTAATGAATGAGAAGATACTTGTTAACGCAGAAGTGGTGTTAGCCTCATCAGAAACATCCTTAAACATATCTGGAAGTTCATCGAATAACCAGTTCATGGTTTCAGTATCAATCTTGGCTTTTAAAACGGACACTAAGTTATTATCTTCATCCACTGATTCGTTTAAGTTGATATAACCTTGACCTTCCACATATTTAACGGATAAGTTACCGTATTCTTCGCCGGTTTGACCAAACATATTAACGTTCAAACCAAAGGTTGCGTTGTTTCTAATTTTAGAACCTAAATCAAGTTTATTCTTCAAACCGTTTTTAACTTTATAGTTACTTAAATCGATAATCTTGGAGAAGTCAGCGTTGATATTACCAGTAATCGCACCGATTTCAGTATTTTCACCACTTAAGTTAAATGCGAAATCAATACCAAACTTTTGATTATCTTCATTTAAGAAGTTAGCAATCTTTTGTAACCAACCCTTATAGTTAATCACTTCAACGTAGTTATAAGCGGCATTATAGTGAGCGTAGTTCACATCTTCTGGATTAAGGACTATGTAATCTTTAATGCAGTTGATATTAATCGCACCAGTTAACTTAATGGTGCCTAAATCAATCGTGCCTAAATCAATTCTTGTTAAGCGATATTCTTTATTAACATCGATTAAAACATTGAATGCGGAATCCGTTAATTCCCCTTCTTCGTTTTCTTTTCTAATATCGATATTGACTAAGAATTCATAGCCCTCTGTCGTCTCTTTTTCATCGACTTTGACGCCGATACCCGCTACGCCTTCATCTAAACCACCTAAGGCAAATTGAGAAGCGACATCGGAAATATCAAAGTTACCTAATAAGCTTTCAAGGACTTCGTTAAACTTATCATCTAACCAACTTTCGATATCAAAGTTGATGCCACCTTCTTCTTCGGAAGCGATAAATAAGTTATAAAGTAAACCATATTCTTCATTTTCTGGATCACCAACGAGTTCATCCATGGTGACAGAACTAACTTTCATTCTTAAATCTTTAAGACCAAGATAGAAGGTTTGATCGATTAAACCCACTTGCAGTGGCAATTCTCGATTATTCCAATTAACATCTAAATCAAAGTTGAAGTTAATGTCTTTTAAACCTCTCATTAAGAAGTCGAGATCACCATTAAAGGCCACATTATTGTTATCAAATTCCAAAGAGAAGTTTTCAAAGTCAGCGTGCATGCCATAGTAACTTCTTTCTCTTTCGTTATCTTCGCTTTCAGAGATACCAGTGTCTTCTGCGAAGCGATTAATGAACTTCATGAAATGACTTTCATCAAATTCATCTTTTTCAATAGTGACGAAGTTGCCTTGTTTCACTCTATTTGGTGTTAAAAAATATGCACAGCCTAAAGAGACGAAGAACGTTAACGCTCCAACGCCTATGCCAATAATCTTTTTGCCAATTTTCTTATTCATACTGATTTTCTCCTTCTATTGAGTAATCAACAGTTTCGTTTTCATTTGGGATATTTCTCACTTCATTTGCATGATAGTAATACTCGATCGTGTTTCTAATAGTAGCGGTGACACCCATACTAGCTTGATATTTCTCATCCACTCTGCAGTGGAGTAATGTCATGTCTTTAGTAAATGTATATGTATGTACGAGGTATTCAAATACCGGTAATTTATCTAAGGCTGAAATCTCTTTCATTTGCACTTTGTAGTAGTAAGTGGAGATATCCGTGTCTAAGTTAACCGTCACTTTGATGAGGTCATCGCTCTTTTCAATCTTTGAACCTTCCTTAAGAACGGTTTCGTTACAGATGAGATAGATAAACATTTCATCTAATGTCTTACCCCAGGCTTTCTTATAGTCTTCCGCTTTATAGGTGGTGATATCTTTCTTATATGTCACATCTTCAGTACCACTGGCCTTACCTTTATTAAGCGAGATATTAGTATCGATACCCACTTGATCCACTCTATTAGCGACGTTCACCATCTTGCTATATGAGATTGATTCTTCAAAGTAGTGGTCACCTTGTTTAATTTGAGCGTTTCTAATGGTTTGATTGACGATGGTATCTGCAACACCGAGACCAATGGACCAGCAGTTATCGCATTCTCGATACTTTTCTAAGCCAATATTGACTAGTTCTGCTTCGGTGAAATTTTTCTTTGGATTCTTCTGGTATTCCTTAAGTAAGGCCTTACCATCCATCCTGAAGTTTTCTGGATTGAAACCGGAATAATCTATTTCGGTTTGACCAAATTGTCGTTTTAAAACAATACCGGTTGTCACACCTGCGGCCGCGATTAAAACAAAACACATCGGTATAATGACCCATGTTTTGAATTTAGATTTAGTCGTTTTCTTAGTTTGTAATTCAGGTGATTTTTCGTCCATTTTGTTCACCGCTAGATATTATCCATTTAATGATTAGAATAATCACTGAATTATAAGAAACCCTGAAAAGAGAGAAAAAAGAGCGACTCTCCTAAAAAGAGAAAAATTAATTTTTCTATGGACAAAACTTTGCAATAGTTATAATTTAATGTGTATGGAAGAACTACGCAAAATCATAGGTAATAATCTCACCGAACTCCGTAAAAGAAAGGGCTTAACCCAGCTCGAATTAGCAGAAAAGTTTAATTATACAGACCGCGCAGTGAGTAAATGGGAAAACGGTGATACTTTGCCTGATATTGAAGTCTTATATCAACTATGTAAATTTTATGGAGTGACTTTAGATTACCTCACTCATGAAGATAACGCCTCCTTTGTCAAAGACGAATCATCAGAACTCAGTTTTAAAAATAAAGTATCAATCACAGCACTGGCAGTTTCATTCGTCTGGGTTTTAGCGGTCGTCATTTTTGTCATTTCACTTCTTAGACACGAAACACCATTATGGCAATCCTTTATTTGGGCGGTTCCGGTTAGTGCAATCTTCGTTGCAATTTTCAACAGGAAATACTTCCATCGTAGGTTAGTTTCTTTCCTAGCGATGAGCATCTTTGTTTGGGGTGCAATTACCGCGACTTATCTTAGTTTATTATCAATGAATTTGTGGCCGATTTTTATCATTGGTGCGCCAATACAAGCATCCTTATTTTTCTGGCTCAACATTAAAAAGAAACCAAAAAGGGAACAATAAAATAAACGAGAAACAAACGATGTCAGAAAAGATATCGTTTTTCTTTTGTTTACTTTTTGCGTTATATTTATAGGGACACAAGGAGTCGAATTATGAAAAAACTTAATAATGTTTTAATCCTTTTGAGTTCCCTCGTTCTTTTAACTGGTTGTGTTAACGACGCTAACGGAGGCATGAAGAGAAATAGAGTCCTTAATGCTAACGATGTCGAAGGTTTTAACATTCTTACCAATCTAGAAGAAACAAAGGAAATTCATACCGCTCAACAAAAGGAATATCTTTCCTATGATGGCGATTACGTTTCAATTCCAGAAGCTAACTATCCAGATGGTCAAAAGCATCTCTCTGATCCAGAACCAGTCAAACTTGAATGCAGTTTTGAAGATCCAAGTGGCAAAACCCTTTCTCGTTATGATGTTGTGGTTGGTAAAGAAGCCGACCTCAGTGATGGCTACGCTATTAAAGGTACAACTGCCACTGAATTAAACGTCTACAATTCCTATTTAGGCGATAACTATTTCAAGGTTGTAGCGAATTATTCTGACGGCACAAATGATACTTCTAAAATCTTCAAATACGAAGTTGACAATGTTTATCCACGTAACCTTAAAATCGATGGCATGACTAACTGCCGTGATATGGGTGGCGCTAGAGAACTTGAAGATGGTGGTTACATCAAACAAGGTCTCATCTATCGTACCAGCGGCACAAATAGCTGGGGCAATGGTAGAGCCGTTGTTACCGATACTATTACCTCTGCTGGTAAAGAAGAATTACTTACCCGTTTAGGCTGCAAAACCGAAATCAACGTTAATAATAGTGGTTCTAATCAAGTCGGCGTGCAAAACTTTGTCGATGCTTATATGTATTACGATGGTGGTAAGCACCACATGTACCGCAATACCGAACCATTAAAGAGAGTGTTCCATGCTCTCGCGGATGAAAATAACTATCCAGTCTTCTATCACTGCCGTATTGGCACAGATAGAACTGGCTTCGTTGCTATTATGCTTTCTGCCTTATTAGGCGTCTCTGAAAACGATATTTATCAAGATTACTTATTCTCTAACTTTGGTAACATCCAAGAAAAGAGATATATCGGTGAAAAAGCCGGTAGAGATAACATCTTAAAATACATGGGTGATCTCAAGACATATCCAGGCGAAAAATTACAAAATAAGTGCTATAACTTCTTATTAAGCATTGGTATCCCAGCGGAAGAACTCGATAGCATTATCGATATTCTCACCGAAGGTGAAAAAGCTTCTGGTAACCACAATCACCAAGAAGTCGTCTTGGCGCAAGACTTTGAAGCCGATGGTACAGAAATGAAAGAAATCGCTGCTACAGCAACAGGTAATGCTTCCCGCGCTCATCCAAAGCAATACTACACATTAGGCACAGATCAAACTGTCTATGCTGAATTCAATCCAGATTATAGTGGCGAAGCCAAATTATTAGCGTACTTAGGTAGCACAGATAGCAGTTCTTCTAAAAAGATTGCGGATTCAATCTACGCTGAATTCGATGGCGATGAACTCGAAATCGATGAAATCACATTCGCTGATGCTGGCTTTGGTCAAGGTGAAGGTAGAACATATTACGCTCCTGTGATGTTAGGTACAGTGGAAGTCTCTAAAGGCTATACACAAGTAGCCATTACTGGTATCAACAACAATCTTAATATCGGCGCTATTGCCCTTATCCCAACCGAAGAAATCGATGACACACCAGTGGCTCCTGTTGATCCAGCTAAACCAACCAATGACAAAAAAGGTTGTGGTGGTTCCATCGTTGCTATCGCATCATTCATGAGCTTCGTCACTCTTGGTGGTGTAGCAATTCTTACTCTTAAAAAGAGAAAAGAAGACTAATCAAAACTAACAAACAATAATTGTGACCACTTGTGGTCACTTTTATTATCCGCGTAATAATCTTTAAAATAACAAATAATTGTCGTCCGTATGTGAACATAAATTCTAGTATAGTGTTGTTGAACGAAATTTATAGTTCATAGAAAAGGATACTAAAGAGGTATTTATTATGAAAAAAACATTCAAACTTCTTTCGTTTCTTCTTGCTTTTGGTTTGCTCACTGCCTGTGGTCAAGCTAATGAACCAAGTAATGGTGGTAAAAGTGGAAATGAAAGTGGAAAACCAAGTGAAGGATCAAAAGATTCCGGTGGTCAAGGTTCCGAAAGTGGTCCTGTCATTTCAGAAGGTTTTACTTTCGATGATGATGAATTGAACACGCCACAAGAGATTCACACAGCTGATCAAAAGAAGTATTTGAATCTTGATAAGGAATATTATCACATTACAGAAAGCGATTTGTCATCCTGCGGTGCGTATGGCAATTCTAACGTTTCCACACCAAACAAAGTGACAGTTAGTTGGACTTATGGTGCTCCAACAGGAAAAACTGTTTCAAAATTCAACCTCGTTTATGGACAAAATTCAGATTTAAGTGATGGTTATACAATTGAAGGAACATCCGCTCAAAAGATTAGTTTCTACAATCCATATTTAGGCGATAACTATTTCAAGGTCATCGCTAAACTTAACGATGGCACCGAAGAAGAATCTGAAGTCAAAATCTTCAAAGTTGATACACAAGCCCCACGTAACTTAAGTGCTGGTAACATGCCAAACGTGAGAGACATGGGTGGTAGGACCACTTATGCCGGTGGCAAAATCAAACAAGGTTTAATCTATCGTGGTGCGGGTAATAGATTCGACAATAGATCCAGCGTTGATTCAGAATGTCAAAATGTTCTTACAAAACAACTAAAAATCAAAACAGAAATCAATGTCGCTAATGGCGATGGTAATAACCTTAACTTCAGTGGTGTAACACTTAAAAACTGCTACATGGACTATGGTGCAACTCCATACTCTAACTTAGCAAGAAACGCTGAAAGAGTGAGACAGGTCATGGATATTCTCTCAGATCCAACGAATTATCCAGTGTTCTATCACTGCCGTATTGGTACCGATAGAACTGGTATCACCGGCATGATGATTGGTGGTCTCCTTGGTATTCCATTTAACGAAGTCTTCCAAGATTATTGCTTCTCTAACTTTGCCCCAATCGATGGTCAAAGATATCCAAATAAACCATCTGATCCAAACGGTGATGACCCAGCTAAATACATCGATGAAATTTTAAAGATGCCAGGTAAGAACTACCAAGAACAAACATATAACGCTTTATTGAGCATTGGTTGCCCAGCGGAAAAGCTCGATAGAATTATCAATTTTATGACAGAAGGTCCAAAAGCCAACCTCAATAACAACCAAAAAATAGGTATTGGTAATGGTTTATCTTCTACTGCTAGTCAGAAGGTAGATGGTGAATATAAGAATCCTGCCATTTCTTACCAAATGACTAGTGGCATGGAAACAAGCTTTGCCACTGAGACAACCAGTGGTCGAAAAGATGTCGTTGTCTACTTAGGTTCTCAAGATTCTAACAAATCCACGAAACTTGCTAACTGCATTCAATTAAAAATTGATGGTATACAACAAACAATCGTCGATAAGACATTGTTCTTAGCGGGATTTGGTAAAACACAACAAAATGGTAGAACTGGCTATATGTTCAACCTTTTAGGTACATATAACTTCTCTAATGGTAACCACACAATTAGTATTTACGTTACTAGTGGTACATTCTATCTCGGTACAATCTGTGTCTTTGACCACGTTGAACCAATGGAATAACACATATTACACATGAAAATGGCTGTAAGCACTAAGGTTTACAGCCTTTTTATTTACGCATATAATAAGTTCGTTGAAAAAGGAGAGTTTTTATGGAAAAGTTTACTAATAAAGTCTTTGAAATCTTATCCAAACCTGCCAAATGGATTTTCGTCGGTGGTGCATTTGCCTACGCTTTATGGTTTGCCATTCGTACAGCGATGAGCATTGATGGACAATTCATGAATGTCTTAACAAACATTATTACCTTATTTGTGGGTACAGCTTTATGCGCTTTACCGCCATTATTCATTCTTATCAAGAAGGAAGAATTAGCCAAATTATTCTTTGTCTTCTTACTTGGTTATTGGGTTTTAACCGCCCCAAGTCAATACTTCTTCTTAGCGGAAACATTCGCTGATGCTGGCGAATTCTTCCCAGTTTTCGTTAGTATCTTCTTACTATTAACTGGTATAGGTCTCGTTGGTATCCTTGTTTTAGTCATTTTAGAAATCATTTTAAGACTTAAAATCTTCCGCTTATTAAGCTTATTTATCGGTATCGTAGTAGTGGCGTTATCCTTCACAACCGCCATCTTATTCATGATTGAAGCGGGTATTATGCGTGCCGGTTGGAGTATCTTCGTCGAATACGGCTTTATCTGGATGATCCTTTTACCAGTCGTAGTCGGCTGTGGCTGCATCTATTTATTAGGCGTTAACAAGAAAGGCGAATAATTATTATGAAAAGAATATCTAACACCATGCTCCGTATTGGGATGATTTTATGCATCGTCTGTGGAGCACTCCTCATCTTTACAGTTCCATTTTTAATCACATGTGGTGTCTCTCCACGCATTCACCAAATGATCGTGGAAGCGGTAGAAAGCGGTAATGTTAATAGTGACTATGCCCCTGAAGTAGCGGCGACAATCGTGCAATCCATGCTTCTTGGTACTGGCATTGGCCTTCTCATTTATGGCGCTCTTTGCGTGGCTGCGGCTATCGTTGATTCTAAAGCTTTAAAAGAAACTTCTAGAGGCCGTTACATTGCTTGTATTGTTTTAGGCGCAATGACAACTGGTTTTGCTATGGCGGGTGGTATCTTAGGTTTAATCGCTGATGCGAGAATTAGACGTAACCAAGCTCGCGAGCAACAAGCGGAAGTTATCGACGCTGAATAATAAACACGCGAATTAAATAAATGTGACCACGAAAAATGGTCACTTTTATTTTTGCGCATTGTTATATACAATATGAAATATCATAGTTATTTGGAGGAAGACAATATGGATGAAAAGAAAGTTTTTGTTAGACCTATTGCAACAATAATTGATTTTGATAATAACGACATTATTACTTATAGTAGTCGTGGAACCGCCCCTGATGATTGGGGAGAAACTCCTGGTGCAGAAGACTGGGGAGGCAACAACTAGTATGAAGAAAAAATACTTAGTAGCGCTTTTGCCTATTGCTCTCATTCTTTCTAGTTGCTCAAGCGTTTCAAAAACAAACAACAATTACTTTATAGAAGACACCAAAGCTCATGAAGAGATTTTCGGTTCTATTTCTTCTAGTCAATTACAAGCAATCAGACTAAACCCATACAAATCTTTGGATGATGGTGTCTCTTTATATCAACCCAAAATTGGTTTCCAAAGAAAAACAAATAACGATGGCACGTTCTCAGTGAGATTTGTGGCCGCATTGCAATCAGCTACTGACAGTGCTTATTGGACGAGAAGTGTCCACAACTTAAGTGGCACAGTTGAAAAAGAGAAAACAACCACTGAAATAACAACAGTTTATTCTGTCGTCAATGGTGGTGATATGCCTGCTGCTGCTCTTGATGTTGAAGCAGACGATGGCACCAAACCATATGATTGCTATGCTGTTTATTGCATGTTCAATATCCCTGCTTCTTACTCCGATTACTACATTGATGCTTTTGTTTCAGTTAATAATGGTGACAATAGTGTGAATTCCAAAATTGGATCAATTAATGTTGCTGATGGTGACAAGCACAACACATATTCATTTGGCAACAATAATCGCTGTTTAGCGTTCGTTAATGGCAAAGCTGTTGAATCAGGTAATCTCAATGGCAATAAAGTTGCTTTGTATTCTGCTAGACTTAATGCTGGCGATAAACTCCAAGTGCTTTATGTCAATCAAAACGATTTAACATATTCTGTCTGTGGTAATCAAAGCTTAGGAAGAAGTGATCCAGACTTCTCGTTGTTTACCACCAATGATGGTCTTAATGTCGTTAATAGTGGTACCTATAACATTTATTTGAATGGTAGTGACCAATACTATTTTGAAAAAGAGATTTACCTCCAAGGCAAACTTGGTTGGGGTGAAAACGATGCTGTTCTCGAACTCAAAAACGGTAATAACTACAACCCTTACGGCATGAATTATCTTGAAACAGTGGAAAATCTTCCTCAATATGCTCAATTCATTGATAATTCTCAATATAACGAAATTCAATTCTACAAGAATGGTGGCTCCGATTATACAGGTTTCACCAGCATTCCAACCGATGGCAAGAATTATTTCGATTCTTATTCAAAAGTGTGGTCTATTTATGGTAATGCTTCCAGCAATTTCTCATTTGATGAAGCAGCCTTGAACACACCACAACAAATTCATACAAACGACCAAAAGAATTACTTGAACTTCTCTGGTCAATATTACAACATCACCGCAAGCGATTTATCTTCCTTCAACGCAAACGGTAATACTGATGTTTCTTACTCTCAAGCAGTCACTGTGAGCTGGAATTACAATGTTCCTAGCGGCAAAACAGTATCCTCTTATTCGCTTTTATACAGCCAATATGATGATTTAAGTGACTACTATGTTGTAGAAGGTTCAACTTCCAAGTCTGTTAGCTTCAATAACCCATACATTGGTGATAACTATTTTAAAGTCATCGCTAACTTCTCTGATGGAACACAAGAAATCTCTCAAACCAAGATTTTCAAAGTTGAAGATCAAGCTCCACGTAACTTAAAAGTTGGTAATATGCCAAACTGTAGAGACATGGGTGGTAGAACAACTTATGCTGGTGGCAGAATCAGACAAGGTATGATTTATAGAACCGCTGGTAATAACTTTAACAATAAGGGTGTTCAATTAAATGATGATTGCAAGAACACATTGCGTAATCAATTAAAAGTCAAAACTGAAATCAACGTTGCCAATGGTACAGGTAATAACGTTAATTTAGGCGGTGGAGTCAATGTTGTTAATGCCTTTATGGATTATGGCAAAAACGTAAACAATAAAGGATATCCATATTCCAATTTGTCGAGAAACGCTGAAAGAATTAGATATGTTATGGATACTCTTGCTGATGAAGACAATTACCCAGTCTTCTATCATTGCCGTATTGGTACCGATAGAACTGGTATCACCGGTATGATGATTGGCGGTCTTCTTGGTATTCCATTTAATGAAGTTTTCCAAGATTATTGCTTCTCTAATTTTGCCCCAATCGATGGTCAAAGATATCCACATAAATCAAACGACACAAACGGTGATGATCCTGCTAAATATATCGATGAAATTTTAGCGATGCCAGGTGCGACTTACCAAGAACAAACATATAATGCTTTGCTGGCAATTGGCTGTTCTCCTGAGACTCTAAATACAATCATTGATATTATGACAATTGGAAATAAGGCCGATTTGTCAACAACTGCAAAAATTGGAAAAGGTAGTTCTTTATCATCCACTGGTACTCAAAAGAGTGGTAGTGAGTACAAAGACCCAGAAATTTACTATCAAGTTTCAGCAAACAAAGAAGCTAGTATGACTGATACTTTTACTTCTGGTGAAAAAGATATTGTGGTCTATATGGGCTACCCAAATAGTGTTGATACGAACACATCCACATTATTATCAAGCTGCATCAAATTAAAAATTGATGGTGTCGAAAAAACAATTTCCAATAGTAAAACATTGTTCACTGCAGGCTTTGGTGTCACAGATCAAAACCATAGAACAGCGTACATGTTCAATATCTTAGGTAAATACAATATGACAGCTGGCCAGCATACTATCACAATCACTGTCACAAGTGGCACATTCAACGTAGGCACAATATGCGTGTTCGACCACGTCGTGCCTAACGCCTAATAAAAAAAGAGGATTTATATTATGGCAAGAAAAGAAAAAAAGAAACGCGAATTTCCATTTATGCGACTAATTGTCACATTGACAAGCACTGTAGTGGCCGCGGCAATTCTAGTACTTTCAGTTTTAACAATTATCACTTTTACTAAAGCCATTGATGAAGGAGCAAGCGATATTCCTACTGGTGTTCCATTCTTCATCTTGGGTATCTTCCTATTATCTGGCTTGATGAGTGTTATTAAATTCTTTAAAGACCGCACCAAAGCTAACTTAATCAAAGCGTTCGTGATGATTGGTTTTGATGTTGCATTAGGTATCGCGGTTTTGTTCGCTGCGAACAACCCATTCTTATTCGTTTTAACCGCTGGGTTATATTGTTTGACTTTAATCATTGGCCGTATCTTCAATATCATTGATGATCACTCTATTAGAAGTCTTATCCTTAACGGCTTAATCATCCTTTTAGCGGTTTCTCTCGCTATTGGTATCTTCGTTACTCCAAACGAAAACATGGAGCAACTACAAAATATCATCGTTGTGGAATGCGTCTTTATCGCTATTGTGGCCTTTATTGAAGCGATGTCCATTGCTTTAGCAAACTTAAAAGTTAAAGTCTTATTCAAAATCATTTTAAGTACATATTCACTAGAAGTCTTATTTGGCTTATTAGTGACCATTGTCTGTTTCTCTTTAGTCTTTATGACTATTGAGCCACAAGCCGCTGATCCAAGCGCTACTAATATCATCAGAACATTCCCGGATGCTTTATGGTATTGCTTTGCAGTAGTGACCACAATTGGTTTTGGTGATTTAACCGCGATTACTCCAATTGGAAGAATCTTAACAGTGATCTTAGGTATGTATGGCTTAGTGGTCGTCGCGGTCATCACATCCATCGTTGTTAATTTCTACAATGAAACAAGTGGTAAACACGACCAAAAAGAACTAAAAGAAATCCAAAAAGAAGAAGAAAACAATAAATAGTATTAGTAAAGCCACCTAATTAAAAACAAAGGTGGTTTTATTTTACTTAACATTTACACGATAACGTGTTATTGTAATGTTGAGCTATGGAAGAATACTTATCTGTTACGCAATATGCCTTAAAAAATCAAAAGGATGTCGGAAATGTTAGACGTCTTCTTCTTTCTGGTCGCTTACCTGGAATGAAAGTGGGGAATCAATGGATTATTAAAAAAGATACACCATACCCAGTAGATAATCGCATTAAAGAAGGCAAATATATTAATCAAAGAGGTAAAAACAAGTTCTTTCGCAATAAGCCAGTTGTGAATAATCTTTTATACCTAATTAAAGATTTAGAAACCATTTATGAAGATGACGCTGTCGCAGTAGTGGTATATGGCTCCTATGCCCGTGGTACAGAAGGTCCTGATTCAGACATTGATATTGCTATCTTTGTTAAAAAAACATCTAAACAAAAAAGAGATCAAATGATTGATGCAGTTAGTAAATATGAATTAGTGACTGGAAAAGTTATATCCGCGATTGAGATAGATTATAAACAGTTCAACACTTGGAAAGACAGCTTACCTTTCTACAAGAGCATTCGTAAAGAGTGTATTGTGCTTTGGAAAAACGCTAACTATAAAAGCATTTCTCTTTGAAGAAATTGACCCTCTGTGACACAATTAGTCTAGAGGGTTTTAAATATGAAAGAATTTGTTTTACATAACGGAGTCAAAGCTCCCGCTTTAGCGTATGGTACTTGGCTCATTAAAAATGAAAATGCCGCTAACTGTGTTAAGATGGCTCTTAATGCTGGTTATCGTCATATCGATACCGCACAAGCATATGGCAACGAAGAAGGCGTTGGTGAAGGAATCAGACAATCTGGTTTAAAAAGAGAAGAAATCTTCATCACTTCTAAAGTCAAAGCGGAAATTAAATCTTATAAAAAGGCGAAAGCTTCAATTGATGAATCGCTTAAAAGATTAGGTGTTGATTATATTGATTTAATGTTAATCCATTGTCCTCAACCTTGGGCTCTATTTAGAGGTCCATTTAGATACTTTAAACAAAATAGAGAAGTATGGAGAGCAATGGAGGAAGCCTATAAAGAAGGTAAATTAAGAGCCATTGGTGTTTCTAACTTCTTAGTGGACGATCTAGAAAACATCATTAATAACTGTGAGATCAAACCAATGGCTAATCAAATCTTATTACATATTGGTGAAACCCCTGTTGATGTTATTAAGTTCTGTCAAGAAAATGACATAGTAGTGGAAGCCTATTCTCCAATCGCTCATGGTCGCGCTTTAAATGATAAAAAGATCAAAGCTATGGCGGATAAATATCAAGTATCAGTCCCTCAATTATGTATTAAGTACACATTACAATTAGATACCATCTCTATTCCAAAAGCATCTAGTAAAGAACATATTGAAGACAACATGAAACTCGACTTTGAAATCAAAGAAGAAGATATGATTGAACTCATGAAACTTAACCGTATCGATTATGGAGAAGATGCCTTCTGGCCAGTCTTCAATAAGAAAAAACAAGGATAAAGAAAAAAGATAATTAACCTAGCTAATGCTAGGTTTTTTAATGATTTCATGCTATAATAATCATGTCCAATATATGCAGAGCCGGAACGCGTCATAAGGTCGAAGAATGAAATACTTCTGGAGTAGACATAAACT
>JBGUXN010000047.1:0-11487 GCA_045222195.1 Bacilli bacterium
GCTTGACCTGGTTCATGATATGGATCTTGGCCAACAATGACCACTCTGACTTTATCTAATGGTGTTAATTTAAAAGCATTAAAAAGCAGTTCCCTTGGTGGGTAACAAGTATAGTTTTGATACTCTTCGTTAAGGAACTTATTTAAAGATTCACAAAATGGTTCTGTTTGGATTTCTTTAAAGAATTCACTCCATGATTTTGCAACGTTGCTCATGAAATGATTGTAGCATTTTCCTATTTGAAATGCTGATAGAAACTTTTATAATATGCATGTTTAGAGTTCTAAACATATTCCTATAAGATGAAAATCATTTACTTTACAACCGCATGTGAGAAAGAAGACTACGTATCATTCAGTAAAAACTGGAATACGACTTTAAACACGAATATTCAAAACATCCATAATCGCATTATCCGTTCTTTAGCGATGACTCACGAAGTGGATGTTATTTCCATTCGTCCTTTCTCTAAAAAATACTGCAAGTTAAAAGGTTTACCGGCGGCTAATACACCAGAAGGTAAAATCACTTGGCATTATTTAGAAATAAAGCGTCATAAAGTAGCGAGATTCTTATCCGCTCAAAGACAAGCAAAGAAACTTCTTTCTAAGATGAACTTAAAGGATTGTATTATCATTACCGATACTCTTAATCCATATATCCTTAACAGTTCAACTTCATTAGCAAAGAAATTTAATTTGCCAATTATTGGTATTTGCAATAACACTCCAAGTGGTATTCACAACACTGGAAAATCATATACAACATTCCTTCTTTCCATGGCGGACAACCTCACTGGTTATGTCGCTTTAACATCTGGTTTAAACGAACTTTATAACGAAAAGAGCCGCGCTAGTATATTGTTAGAAGGCGTCATTGAATCCAAATTTAAAGAAGTTGATGTCTCTAAATATGGACAATATCTTTTCTATAATGGTTCACTTGAAGAAAAATATGGTGTCTATGATTTAGTTAACGCTTTTAATGCCTTAAATAGAGATGACTTAAAGTTAGTTATCACTGGTTATCATAGTTTTGAAGAAGCTAGATTTAAAAAGGCTATCGAAAGCAATCCAAATATCATCTACTTAGGTATGTCCAATGTTGATGAAATTCTTTCCTTAGAAAACGGAGCGTTACTCAACATCAATCCTCGCCCATACTCAGAAGACTTCGATCGTTACTTAATTCCAGTCAATATGCTTGATTACTTAGGCAGCAATTCATTAGCCCTTTCTGTCAAAAACAGCAAATTACAAAAATACTTTGAAGAAGATTGTATTTGGATCAATTCTTCAGACACTGAAGATTTAGTGGAAGGTATTAATAAAGCTCTTAATCTCTCTAAAGAAGAGAGAGCGAAGATGATTAAAAACGCTGTTAACGACGCTAATAAGATGTACGCTATGTCAGTTGTCAACAAGAAACTCATTCTCTTCTTAAAACAATTCTTGAAGCAAAAAGACTAATATTTGCTTTTTTATGAAATAACATTTAAAATCTCTAACAATGGAAAACGAAAACAAACAACAAGAATTATTAGCCAAGAACCTAGTCTTTTATAGAAAGGCTAGTGGTCTCACTCAACTCGAACTCGCCGAAAAGTTTAACTATTCTGATAAATCCATCTCTAAATGGGAAAGAGGCGAAGGTTTTCCTGATGTCTTTGTTTTAAAATCACTCGCGGATTTCTATGGCATCACTGTTGATGACTTCTATAGTGAAGAGCATAAAAAGATTGCTAAACATTCCCAAAAAAGAAAACAAATCTTTATTAGATTGCTTTCCATAGGTATTGGTTTATTAGTGACCTTCTTAACTTTCTTCTTGTTGGATACATTACTTCCTGATAGCACTGCTTTTAAACCTTGGTTAGTATTTATCTATGGCTTATTAGTGGTTTCCATTATTTGGTTAGTATGGGAATTCATCTATCATAACCGCTTACTTCGTATGTTTGCGACATCAGCAATTATTTGGACAGGCGCGTTGAGCATCTATCTCACATTTTATGTGATTATGCAAATGAACCTCTACTTGATCTTCATCGTGGCAATCCCACTTCAAGTATTGGAGATTCTCTGGTTCTTATTTAGAAATAAGAAAAATAAAACCGGTAACTAAACCGGTTTTTATATTAATCATCGTTTAATCCGTCGTTAATGAAGAGGATACCAATTGTGGCTGGACCACAGTGGCTGGTAATTGTCGCACCAGCGAATGTTTCATAAATGGTCTTGAATCCCCTATTCTTTAAGGCTTCAATGGCGACAGACACCATTTCTGGAGTCGCATGCGTATGCGTGACAAATGCCACTGATAAGTCTGGATTAGCAAATTGTTCTAGTGTGTCTTTGCAATACGCTTCCACAACTTGGCTCTTTCTACCAAAGTACTTTTTGGCAGGGGCCATTTTACCTTCGGAAACAATAATTTGTGGTTTGATTCTTAAGATGGCGGCACCTAATCTTGCTAAGCCAGAACATCTACCACCTTTATATAAGTAATCAAGTGTTTGAATGACGAAACTAGCTTGCACATAAGGGATACGTGCTTTTACTTTCTCTGCGACTTCTTTTGCGTCTAAGCCTTTATCAATGAGTTTACGAGCATAGATACATTCAAGGGCAATACCAGTTGATAAGCTAGCGGAGTCGATGACATAAACGTTATCAAATTTATGACTGGCTTTTTCAGCGTTGCTATAAGAAGAAGAGATGCCTGCGCTTAAAGAGATGTGGATAACTGCGTCATAGCCATTATCTAAGAAACTTCTAAACCAATCTCTATATTGATATTCATTAATCGCACATGTGCGTGGGAGAATTTTATTCTTTTCCACATATTCAAAAATATCTGGACCGGTGATTTCACCGTCTTTGTATTCGTCTTCGCCTAATAAAACAGCGAATGGAATGACGTTAATGTCATATTTTTGTATTAACTCTTTTGAGAGATCTAATGTAGATTCAGAACACAATGCGATTTTCATAGCACAAGAATATTATACCAAAAATTAATTCTTGTCTAATAAAAGTGCGCACATATGTAAATTAATCACCTAAGATAGCGGAGTCACTTAACATATCATTACCACTGTGAGTGACGAACATATTAAGCAATGTTTCGATAGTTAAGTTCTTCTTTTCTTCTCCACCGATATCAGCGACAATCTTACCTTTACTCATCATAATGAGACGATTACCGTATCTAATCGCGTCTTTCATATTATGAGTAATCATAATTGTGGTTAAGTTATTTTCAGTAACAATCTTTTCTGTGACTTCTAAAACTTTTTCCGCGGTTTTTGGATCGAGGGCAGCGGTATGTTCATCTAAAAGAAGAACAGGTTTTGTGACGTCATAGAATCTGAGTGTTTTATCAAGTTCGAATTTTAGTTTATTAATCTCTTCTTTCTTTTCTTCTTTAGAAAGATTACTTTTAGCGACTTCTTGTTTTTTGACTTTGAAATCATCAAAAGCTTCTTTGAAGATGCGAGTAATATCGATTTTGGCTTGTTTCTTATCACCATCAAAGAATCTGACGTAATCCTTTTTAATCTTGTTATAGGAAGGAAGGCTTCTAATTGTCGCCATTAACAAAGTTAAAGCTTGTCTTTGACCACCGGAGAGAAGACCGACTTTTTGATAGAGTCTATCTTCTAAACCTAAGCCTAATGTTTTTAATTCATTAACGAAGAATTGGACATCTTCTTTTCTATAAGACCATCTAAAGAGTGATCTTGGTTTACCTCTCCCGTATGCGAGGGCGAGATTTTCAATAACGGTCATATCAGTAGCGGTGCCCACCATTGGGTCCTGGAACACGCGTCCGAAGTATGGGGCTCTATCGTACTCGTGTAATTTACTAATATCATTATTATTAAGAAGAATCTCGCCTTCGTCTTGGGGGACACTACCGGCGATAATGTTAATTAATGTGGATTTACCCGCACCATTACCACCGATAACTGTGACAAAGTCGCCTTCTTGCAGTGTTAAATTTAAATGGTTAATAGCGATAGTTTTACTATCGGAACCATTATCAAATGTTTTCAGTAAGTTTCTAATTTCAATCATAATTATTCCCTCACTTCCACATTTTCTTTCTTCTTGGCTTTAAACCATTTGGAGAAATATGTTTTGTATAGATATGGTCCACCTAAGAAGATAGCGACGACAACCGCGGCTAGCATCTTTAATAAATCGGTATCGAAACCGAGGAAGACAACAGTCTGATAGACGAAATAGTAAATGACCGCGCCTAAAACAACACCACTCATTCTAACTAAGAAGTTTGGTGAAATATGTTTAGTGATGGCTGTACCAATAACGACCGCACATAAACCGATAACAATGGCGCCTCGACCCATATTAATATCGGCGAAGCCTTGATATTGAGCGAGTAAAGCGCCCGCTAAAGCGACAATACCGTTAGAAAGCATTAAGCCTAAAACGATATTGAATTTCGTGTTAATGCCTTGAGCTCTCGACATTCTTGGGTTATTACCAGTGGCTCTGATTGAAGCACCGAGTTCTGTACCAAAGAAGATATAAAAGCCAAGGACAAGTAAAATGATAATGATGGCGATCTTCCATAACGCGTCATAGACATTTAACTGCGAGAATAAAACAGTAAATGAACGCGCGGAAATGGAGGTATTGGAATGGCTGGACATAATCTTAAGATTAATGGACCATAATGATAGTTGAGTTAAGATACCCGCTAAAATCGGGGGTATACCGAGTAAAGTATGTAATAAACCAGTGACTAGGCCGCATAATACACCAGCTAAGAAGCCGAGTAATATGCCGAGCCAGAAGCTACCACCATTGATGACGATCACTGCACACACTGCCCCACCGGTAGCAAATGATCCATCAACAGTTAAATCTGGAATATCTAAAACTTTATATGTAATGAAGACACCTAGTGCCATCACACCCCAGATAAGTCCAAGGGTAACAGCGCCAGGTAACGTTCCTAAATAATTTAGAAACATTAGGCGACTTCTACGTAACCTTCTGGAGCAGGAATACCTAATTCTTCACAAATAGTCTTGTTGAATTTTTTGACAGGATTTTCGTCATAAGCGATTGGCATTTTGGAAATGTCTTTGCCGTCTTTTAAGATTTCAACGGCCATTTGACCTGTCTTTTTGCCTAAGTTGAAGTAGTCAATTGATAATGTGGCCACACCACAACCTTTACATAAGTTTTCTTCACCACAGATAACTGGAAGTTTAGCTGGTCTGCAAATCGCATCAATCGCGGTCACATTATCCGCACAAGCGTTGTCTGTTGGGATGTATAAGACATCTAAACCACTGATCTTGCCAGATAATACGCTTTGAAGCTCGTTAGAATCGGCGAAAGAGATTCTTTCGGTAGATAAGCCTTTTGCCTTTAAAAGACCTTCCACAACGTCGATTTGGTATAAAGAGTTAGCTTCAGCGGAACAGAAGAGCAAACCGACTTTCTTAGCTTCTGGGAATAATTCTGTAACCATATTGGCTTGACCATCTAATGGCGCTAAGTCACTTGTACCAGAAACATTACCACCAACAGTACCATTGAAATCTTTAATGGATAAGGCAACGCCGTATTCTGTAACGGATGTACCTAAGATTGGAATAGTTAATGTTGAGTTAGCGCAAGCTTGCAAGGCTGGTGTAGCATTGGCCATGATGAGATCAACGTTCTTGTTAACAAAAGAGTTAGCAATTGTGACGCATGTGGCAGCATCCGCAGCAGCTTCTTGCACGTCAAATTTAACGTTACCTTTGCCTAAGCCTTCTTCTACTGCGGCTTTGAAACCATTTGTCGCAGCGTCAAGCGCTGGGTGAGCGACGAATTGACAAATACCAATGGTTTTGACATCGGCTTTTTGACAAGCAGTCATCATTAATGGTGCAAATAATAATGGTAATAGAGCGAATAATTTAATCTTTTTCATTGTAGTGTCCTCCTTTGATTAAATAAAAATGGTGCCATTTTGTGACACCATATATTTCCTTCTTTAGTTTTTATTATCGGTGTCACTGATTTACTAGTTCAGGTAATCAATAACACCCAATAGCTAAAAGGCCAAGATCTTATCGATTACCTCTTGGATAATAATAGCTAACGAAATAATAAAATGCTCTGTTCATCATATTTTTCTTGAATATAAGTCTATCACTCTCATTTGATATGGCAACCACAAATTTTGTTATGTAATAAAAAAGCGACATCCAGTGGACATCGCTTAGTTTTTTGTAACGAATTTACCTATTCATCGGCTTCTTCTGGAATAGAAAGAACCGCACTGGAGAAGAATGTCATAGATCTAAGTTGAGGCATTAAAGCGGTTTTACCGTTAACGCTTTTCATTTCAACACTGACTTCACCTTCTGGAAGAGCGAAGCTGACCATCACTAAGTGATGCCAACCTTCTTCCACAAGTTCAGCGCCTTCTTCTTCCATTGTTTCGCCGTTAACGATAAATTGAACATTACTTAATAAGTCTTGAATACCGAATTGTTCTTCTTCATCACCGCTGGCGGCTTTAACGTATTCAGTAGCGATTTCAAAGTCGATATCGACGAATGATTTTTCTTCTAAGGAGAGTTTGACACTAATTGTGCCACCCTTTTCGGTTAAATCGATGTAATCATCGTTAAGGTATTCTGTTTGTGAAGTTGAAACATTTAATTCATCCGCGGCCAAACTTAGTTTGTTCTTATACTCAGATTTGAATGCATCATTCATTTCAATGAGTTTAGGTTGAGCAGCGGAAACTGATCTCACTTCAAGATCGGTTTGATTAAATTGTTTCTCATAGGCAATATAGGCATTATGCGAATTGAGCATGGTAACACCAATTACCGCGAATGTGACGGCAAATGTGACGATGCCAAGGAGGAGACCGAGGTGATTAAGACACCATGTACCAAATTTTTTCATGTTACGTTCCTCCTTTCCTTATTTTGCAGCCGGTCCATCTTCTTTTTTCTTACTAAAGAGATGGGCTCTAAATTCTGGGTTGGTTGGAAGTAAGGCACAGACCGCACCAAAGGCAAAGATGACAATGACTAAGCCTTCAGCACAGTGTAAGAGTGGTTTCCACCACACCCATGGCGATTTAGCACTAGAGATAATCGCTTTATGCGATGTATCAGAGTTATATAAGAAGTTATCATATCTTGGCTTTAAGGTGCCGTAGATAACTTGTTTTGCGGATTCTCTTAATCTCCATCTATATCTTAAAGAGGTTGAGGAGGCATTTCTTTCTTCAACATTTGTCCAGTTAGAAGAAGCAAGGATATAGTTACCACCCGCTCTAAATTGTTGGTTGGCATCTTGTAAGGTACCATTTTCTGTATAGTCAGTAATGGTCATACCTTTGAAGCCCCATTCATTTCTTAAAACACCTTGCATTAATGCCTGAGAGCCAGCGGACCAAATGGCACCAATACGGTTGAACGATGTCATTAAGGCAGAGGCTTTACCATTCTTAATAGATTCTTCAAATGGTCTTAAATAGATTTCACGTAAGGCTTGTTCTGTTAACCAGGTGAATAAGCCAACACGGTGATATTCTGTGTCGTTGACGGCAAAGTGCTTAATGAAGCCACCTTTACCACCATCAGCTAAGCCAGATGTGACACCGGCTAAGCATTTACCAGATAAGAAGCCGTCTTCTGAATGGTATTCAGCGTGTCTACCACCATAAGGAACTCTATGAATATTAGAGGCAGGACCATATAAATAGTCTTTACCACCTAATGTCATATCTTTACTTTCAGATAAACCGAATAAGTAACACATATTTTCGTTCCAGGTTTGACCTTGGACACATGGATCTGGATAAGCAGTTGGACGTTTACCACTACCAAGATCGGCACCAACTTGGCAAGCACCTTCAGCATCGGAGAAGTTGGCATTGCCAGCTTTAGTTAAACCGACAGATTGCATACCTGGGCGGCTATAGGATTGACCTTTTTGAATGGTTTGAGCATCGTTCCAAGATAATTGATCTAATAAATCATCCCATTCTGGAGCGTCGTAGTCTTCGACTAATAATTTGCCTAATTCAGTAATTTGGCCTTTTTCATCCATGACTCTTAAATCACCAGACTTACCAAATGTTGGTTCTCCGTTGAAATGGAGTTCGTTACCAAAGCAATCAACAGTGGCGTTATCCCATTCTCTAGCCATATTAGTGGAATAAGCGGTTGGTTTAGAAGAATCATCACATGTTTCTAAGCCTTTATTCCATGGTCTTGTTGGATTAACGGATGTCATTAATTCTGGGAAATCATTCCTATGAGCATATTCGATTGGTTCACCAATTGATAAACCATCACAAGAAACACCATCAACAGCGTCTTCACCAGTGAATAATGGTTTCACTTCATTACCTGTTTCTGGGTCTTCATCGACATCAATTGTATCTGGGACATTGAATTTAACACTGGTATTTCCTGGTTTAGCAACATGGGCAGAGGTCATTAATTTAACTTCATAACTACCACGGTCTAATTCATAACCAGCGTGACCATTATCGTTAGCGTCGTAGCAGTCAAATGACATGAAATCACGTGTCTTTAAGGTAATTTCTAAGATTTGAGAATCACCAGGAATTAATAAGTTAGTTTTTTGGAAGCCCACTAAACGGACAGCGGCTTTTTCAATTTCGCCTGGATAATATTGAGCGTCTAAATAAACTTCAACAACGTCTCTACCTGGACGAGAACCAGTATTAGTGACTTTGACTTGTAATTTAATCTCTTGATTAGCAAGGATATTAGCGTTTTTAGCAGGTTCACTATTGAGTAATTCCCAATCAAATGTGGTATAGCTTAAGCCATGACCGAATGGATAGGCCACAACGTTATCATAACCACCATAGGAATCCCAGTATCCTTCAGCGTCAGCGGTTTCAAACCATTTATAACCGACATAGATACCTTCATAGTAATCGGCAAAGCAAGCATGATTGTGACCACTGTTTGCTTTAGAGTTAGCTAAGTTAGCACCACTTGGGACGTTAGTATAATACATACCTTCAATGGCTTTACTTGTGTCACCATCTTGAGGCCAATAGCCGTTTGTGTAATAGGCAATATTGTAATAATGTTTCATTGGCCATGTATCAGCGCATCTTCCAGATGGGTTGATATCACCCCAAAGAATTTGTGGAATAGCTTTCGCGGCCACTGTACCAGTTGGACCACAGAGTAAGCATGCATCTAAACCATCGATTTCAGTCATGAAATCCATTTGCATTGTATTAGTGGAGTTAATAAGAACGATAACTTTATCGTAATCTTGACCAACTGCAGTTAAGAGTTCTTCCTCTTCTAATGTGATTTCAAGATAGCCACGTTCTAAGTTTTTAGTGTTGCTAGCTTTGTAGTTATTTGTTTGTTGATGAGGTGGATCTAAGTGTTCGCCACCATATCTAGAAATAACCACAATCGCGATATCTGTTTCACCAAGAGCGGCATCATAAACCGCTTTATAGTCAGCGTTATTAGATAAACTTGGGTTAGTTAAACGGTACGTTGTATTGTGTTCAGAGTTATAAGAGGCTTGTTTATCTAATTTGCTAGACCAGTTCTTATAATAAGAAATGAGGTCTTGATTATATGTCACACCATAATCATCAAAGGCATCTAATATGCCCCATTCTTTTTGTGCAGAACCAGCACCAGCACTGCCAGAACCAGAGTTAGAGATGTACCAGTCAACGGAGTTAAAGCCAAAGACATTCACCGTCTTTTGTTCTTTACTTAATGGCAACACATCATCATCGTTTTTGGCGAGAACAGCACCTTCTTGTTCGATTTCAATCGCCAAGCGATCACCCATACTATTTTTGGCATTACCAGTTTCAACTTTACATAAAGTGGCGGTAATAAAGCCTTCGTTAGGGGCAATGACTTTAGCGTTTACAATCGTAATACTGATAACTGCGGCTATTGTGAGCAAGAGAAAACCGCCTGCCACCGCAAGCTTAGTTATCAGGTGACGCTTAAAAACATTACTTTCCATAAGCGCTCCTTTCATGTGTTTCGGTATTATATATTTTAAGATATAATCTTACGAAAAGAAATAAGAATCATAAAAGGAGCGTATTGCTACGCCCCTAATTATTTAGTTAATTTAGAATTATGCGAGATCGACATCAGTAATGAATGTCACCGCGGCGATAGCTGGCATGATGAAGTTATCACTACCATCGCTAACGGAAGTGGCAAATTCTAATGTGTTTTCACCTTTAATAAGGTTAGTGTTTTTAAGCACTAATTGTTGTAATGCACCATTACTTGGAAGATCAAAGTCAACAGTGGTAACTGGTAAACCATTTACTTTAATGGTGATAAAGTCGATGAGGTTATCAATTGGCACGTTTTTAACTTCGCCTAAGGCTAAGTAAACGTCGATATCAGACATACCGTTTGAAGCGGTTTCAATCGCATACTTGATAGAACCGCCTTTTTTAAATCCGGTAGCGACTTCCCAAGCGGTATCACCTAATTTGGCAAATGCTGGTTCGCCTTCATCGAGATCGATTGTGGCATCGCTAGCACCTAATAGATACATATTGCCATATTCTGATTTGCTAGAGGAAGCACCTGCAAAGGCATCATCATATTCGACATATTCGTTATCTTTAAATACTTCTTCAGGAAGTTGAGGAGTATTAGCGAGAAGTTTGGTCTTCATATCCTCATATTCTTCGCTGTATTTATTGTATTTAACGCGACTAGAAATGAATACTGAGCCAGTAATAATGAGAGCGACCGCACCAACAACGATAGAAAGAGAGGCAACTGGATGCTTTTTAATTAAATCTAAGAACTTACTCATTGTCTTCTTTCCCCTTTCCCGCGAAATTGACAGTTTTAAACATGCCAATCACGAGTGCTGTAGCGCCGATTAAGAGACCACCATAGACGAAAGCATCAAGTGAGACAACCGCTGGTTGCCACCATAAGTAGCTATCTTTTGGTGGAATGGAAACAATTGCCTCAGCTGGATCAGCAGCGGCGTTATATGTGGCGTTTCTCCACATAGCGTGGCAGTACGCGTAAGCGATTTCGTGCATTGCTTCGCGTAAACGATATTGAACACGTACTGGTGTATTGCTAGCAGTACCGATGGAGTTAGCAACTGTGTTACCACCACCAAGGTTAAGGTTACCACCATGACGGAATGAGAAGCCAATATCCATATTGGTCTTATTTTCAGTCATATCGGTGATGATTTGTCCGCGGAATCCCCATTCTTTACGGAGAACACCTTGGATAAGGGCTTCGTTACCACCAGTCCAAATACCACCAATACGGTTGAAGGATGTCATGATACCAACTGTACCACCATTCTTAACTGCTTCTTCGAATGAACGGAGATAGAGTTCACGGAATGTTTGTTCAGTCATCCAAGCCATATTAGCCATACGGTTGAAGTCTTGGTCGTTAGCGACAAAGTGTTTAACGAA
>JBGUXN010000048.1:0-3777 GCA_045222195.1 Bacilli bacterium
GGTGGCTTAGACCGCTATAGCGATGGTGATCTAGTCATCAAAAATAAATCCACTAAAAACTATAACGATAGAGATTGGGATACATATCGTAACCACTCTATTGGTTTTGTCTTCCAAGCCTATAACTTAATCGGTCACCAAACCGTGCAAAAGAACGTTGAACTCGCTCTGACCATCGGTGGTGTGGACCGTAAAGAAAGAAAAGCCCGTGCCTTAAAAGCTTTAGAAAAAGTCGGTCTTAAAGGCATGGAAAAGAAAAGACCAAACCAACTCTCTGGTGGTCAAATGCAAAGAGTGGCCATCGCTCGTGCATTAATTAATAATCCAGAAATCCTTTTAGCCGATGAACCTACCGGCGCTCTTGATAGTGAAACTTCTGTCCAAATCATGGACTTACTAAAAGAAGTCGCCTCAGATCGCTTAGTCATCATGGTCACCCATAACCCAGACCTCGCCGAAAAATACGCGACCCGTATCGTCAATATGTTTGACGGCAAAATCACTGGTGACACTAATCCATTCGATGGTAATGAAGTCGAGAAAAAGAAAAGATATAGATGCCCAAGATGTGGGGCCATTATTGAAGATAAAGTAGAACGCTGCCCAAACTGTAACTCTTTAGCGAAATATCCAGATGATGAAGTTAGTAAAGGTAAAAAGAAAAAGAGCTCCATGTCATTTTTAACTGCAGCCTCTCTTTCATTTGCCAACCTTTTCTCTAAATCAAAAAGAACAATTCTTGTCGCCATTGCGGGTTCCATTGGTATCTTCGGTGTTTCTACTGTTCTCGCTGCCTCCTATGGTGTCCGTCATTACATCTCTAATATGCAAGATGATATGCTTTCTAGCTATCCTCTTACTATTCAAGAAGAATCCATTGACTATATGTCATTAATGACAGGCCTTTATTCCGATACTGATAGTAAGATTATGGAATTTGATACATCCACTCGCGTAGGTCTTAACTCCATGATTGACTATCTCGTTGATCGTTATACCGATTTAACAAGTGTCAAAACTAATACCATTAACGATGATCTCGTGGAATTTGTTAAAGAAATCCCAGAAGAATATGTCTCCGCTATTTCATATGACTATAGCATTGACGTCACTAATAACATCTTCACTTCTTGGCAAGAAGATGAAAATACAGATCCAATCCTCATCTCTGTGAACGGCTTAACACAAAGATATATCGCTGAGATGAAAACAGTGGAGGGCTTCAGTCAATACTCCAGTTACTTTGATTTATTCACTGACTTTATGAATCTTCTTCCTGGTGATGAAGAATACATCCTCAGTCAATATGACTTATTAGGTAATTCTCACTTCCCACAAAATGAAAATGAAATCTTGCTCGTCGTCGGTAGCGATACCACTTTAACGGACTTAGTCTTTGGTCAACTCGGTTATTACGATGGGGAATCCTTCTTAAATATTTGTGAAAAATCAGTCTTTAAACACAATAATCCTGGTGTCATGACTGACGAAGAATTAGACGCTAAATATCCATATGAAACATCGTTTACTTTCGATGATCTTCTTAAAAAGAAATTCTATTATTATCCACACGATACCATCTATAGATATGATGATATCCCTGTGAGGCCATATAAAGACTATAGCATCGTTTTAAGAAACTCTTCTAACGATGAGTTCTATTCTTTAACTTATAGTAGCAACATGTCACGTACTCTAGTAAATGGCATCATTTATACCGGTACCCATATCAAACTTAATCCATTCAGCTATGAAAACATCTACGCGATCAAGATGAAAGATGGTTTTAATCCAATGGATATGGGTGGTAAAGATATCCAAGAATTAATCGCTGATCCAGATACTGATACCGATCCATCAAGTGGTTCCTTTATTACCTTTAATTCTAGTGACGCTAGAGCAATTATTTCTGGTGCCAGTACATCTAGCCTCACTTCTCTATCACTTTTAAATATTGGTGAAGGTAATCCAACAACCGCCAGAGTCAACTATATGTCTCAATTTGAATGTAATAAAGAAATCACTGACCAAATGGAAACTGTCACTGGTTATCAATATCCAGCGCAAGTGGAATCTGGTTGGACAGGGGCTACTGAATTATCAGTCGCCGGTATCCTTAGACCAAAAGAAGGTGTTAACTTTGGTTCACTTTCTCGTGGTGTTTATTACACCAAAGAGTTCCAAGATAAGTACATGAAGGACTCTAAGAATAGCAACATCATCACTGACCCAACATATGGTATTGAAGCCTTCATCGGTAGTGCCGCTGAAGCAAGTGCTACTTATCAAGCTTATGTCACCTTCGGTTATACCGATTGGAGCGATCCAGACCATCCAGTCAAAGATACATTTGGCTATGCCTCTTGTTTAAACGGAGACTTCGCTAATTCATTTACATCGATCTTCTCTTCTATCACTGGTGTCGACTACGCTAATCAAGATGAAGTTTATATCCGTTCTTTAAGCGGCTTAAAACCAATCGCACACACTAATGAAGACGAAACAATTTCTTATACTTTTGAAGAACTCCCAGAAAAGATGAGTATCTATCCAGTGAGTTTCAAGATGAAAGACAAAGTCACTGACTATTTGGACGCTTGGAACGCTGAACAAGATATCACTTTATATGCGGGTTCCGCACAAGAAAAAGTGCTCCATAAATCGGACAGAGATGAATTAACCTATAATGATACTATTTCTCTCATCATTACTGCCATCAATACAATGATCGATATTATTACGACTGCGTTAATTGTTTTCACCTCATTATCGCTCGTTGTTTCCTCCTTCATGATTGCGGTTATCACCTATATCTCGGTCATGGAAAGAGTCAAGGAAATCGGTGTCATTCGTTCTCTTGGTGGACGAAAGAAAGACGTCTCGCGTCTATTTATCGCCGAAAACCTTGTCACCGGCCTCATGAGTGGCATCATCGGTGTTCTTATCACTTACATCGCTTGTATCATCATTAATCTCGTCGTTAGCCCATTTGGCATTCCACGCATTGTCATCTTAATGCCATTAACTGCGTTATTAATGATTGGTTTAAGTATCTTCTTAAGCGTCTTATCTGGTTTAATCCCAAGTATGCACGCTTCTAGACAAGATCCAGTCATCGCCTTAAGGAGTGAATAATGAAGAAAGTCGCTCTCATTTCTTTAGGTTGCGCGAAAAACCTTGTCGATAGCGAAAATATCTTAGGTTTATTAATAAAAAACCATTATCAAATCGTTTCTAATAAAGAAGAAGCGGATATTTTAATTATCAATACATGCGGTTTTATTGAAGCTAGTAAAAAAGAAAGTATTGATGTCATTTTAGATAATATCGGTCATAAACAAAAAGTAGTGGTCACAGGTTGTCTCGTAAACCGCTACATAGATGAACTTAAAAAAGAAATCCCAGAAGTTGATTTATGGATTCCAATTAGAGATTATCCAAAATTTAACCAACTTTTAGCGACACTAGATAAAGACATCACTAATTATGAAGGTTTAAATGATGACTATCGTTTAGTGTCCACCGGTACCTATAGTGCCTATCTTAAAATCGGTGAAGGTTGTTCTAACTGCTGCACGTATTGCGCTATCCCATTAATCAGAGGGCCATATGTCTCTCGCCCATTTGATAGCATCATTAACGAAGCCAAATCTCTTGCGAATCTTGGTTATAAAGAATTAATCGTTTTAGAACAAGATACCACGAGATATGGTCTCGATCTAAAAGAAAAGAAAACTATCGTTGGTTTATTAAAAGAATTAATCAAAATCGAAGGTT
>JBGUXN010000049.1:0-2462 GCA_045222195.1 Bacilli bacterium
ATATATTTATGGATATCGGATTAATTCTTAGCATTTTGGGCCTTTTGCTCTCAATTGCTTTGGCTCTTGGATTTAAGTTTGAAGTGTTTGATGTTGACGTTTTCAAAAAACGTCCGGCAAAAGAAGTCTTTGATCAGATCTTAAATAAGAAAACAACAGACCCAGAGCGAAAGAAACTTCTAAAGAAACTAAATAAGTATGATTTCTTTAATAAGCAAATTAAGAATGAATATATTCAAGCATTCTCTCTTGGAAAGCGTGGTCCAGAAGATTTGCTACTAGATATTTGTGTTAGCAATAATATTGAACCGACTGACCACATGAGCAAAAGCGTATTGGACTATATTAGTAGCAATTTGAAAACAAAATACTCTGAAAAGATGCAATGCGTTAAAGAAGAAACTACTCAAACTACAATGAAACCAGTTGAGATTAAAAAGCCAGATGTAAATGAGTCAAATCCCTCGGGAGAGCAAATTGTTTTCTTGTCGGAGATGCTAAAAAAGAAACATCCTGACACATGCGACAAACTTATAAGTATTTTAAACAAGCACAAAGTAAAATACTCTTTTCTCAAGGCAACAAAAGATATATGGTGTCGCGATTATATGCCAGTTCAGACACCATCAGGCAAGCTGATACAATTTAAATATGATCCGAGTTATCTTAAAGGCAAGAAAGAATGGGAAGAGTCTCGCTCAGATGTAGAAGAGGTTTGTAAAATGAATGATATAGATGCAGAAACCTCTGATATTAATTTGGATGGTGGAAATGTCTTGATTTGTGATAGACGGGCCATTTTGTCAGATAGGATCTATTCAGAAAACCCTGATATACCCAGAGATGAACTTAGAAGAAAACTTGCTAAGCTGTTAGAATGCGAGATAATAGTAATACCATCCTTAAATAAAACCGTAGATTTTACAGGACATGCTGATGGAATGGTTAGGTTTGTGAACCGGGATAAAGTGCTTGGTATCAAATACGATGATAAATATAAAAAGGATTGGTGGAAAAATACTCAAAAGATATTGGAGAACAACAATATATCATTCGTTGAGGTTCCTTTCTTTGAGGATGAACCCGATCCTGATAATCCCGAAAGTGCAATTGGCGTATACGTTAATTACTTGGAAGTTAACGATCTGATTGTGCTTCCTGTATTTGGTAGAGAAGAAGATAACCAAGTAAAAAGCATACTCCAAGAGCAATTCCCCAATAAAACTATTGAAGAAATAAATTACAATGAAATAGCTAAGAAAGGTGGTTTGTTGAATTGCACAACTTGGGTGATGAGGAAATGAGTATAGTGGTTTAATAATATTGATGATATGATAACGTTAAGACCTTTTTATGAAGACGATTTGCTGGAGGCAGAGATGTATCTGGCAATGCAAGAATATTGGGATGACCTCGGATCAGAATGGTCAAATAGTAATGTTGAAAAAAAGATCATTATGATGGGGAGATTTCTCATTCATGGTGGTAAACTTGAAGATGTCATAGATCGCTATAAAGATGGAATAAGTGAAGAAAGATTAGAAAGAGTAAGATCATGCATCTTTAGATATCTTGGTGTACTTATGGCAAATGGACGCATTAATCGTCATTCCCCTCTTTATGCAGAGCTTGATAGCCTTTCCGATGAAGCATTAATTGCAAAACTCAGTGATAAGATTAAACAAAGCGTGAAGGAAACAGAAGGTAGAGATGCTAATGGGAAGCTATGCTATAATTATGAGATTTTAATTTAATTCAATATCGACAATATCTCGTAATTCTTTCGAAAAGATATGTGATAAGATATTCGAATCTGACGAAGAACTTGAGGCTTATTGTAAAGAACATAATATACCGTTTTAGTTTCTAAAAGATTATATGGCTACTAATAGAGAATGGGCAATGAAAGCCATACCAGTGTTAGTCCGATGGGCTCAAGCTGCATGGGACCAGCCTCACTACTATTCACAATTAAAAATTGCGATAGGGCATAACACAAATCGATTAGGAGGTGTTATGGGGAGAGTCCATGACATTATTGAAGAATTAAGTAATAGTTCGGGTGAAGAAATACCAACATTAAATGGATTGGTTCAAGATAAATCAACTGGATTGCCAAATGAAGGGTTTAACTATGCTATAGAAGATTATAAAAAAGAGATATCCAATGACTTAAAGCGTTCTATAGTAAGAGTTTGTAACGAGAAAGCCCATAAATATGATTGGTCATGGGTGCTTAAGGAAATAGGGTTAAAGCCTGCAAAGGTTATTTCAGAAAAACAGCTATCAAAAATAAAAGCTAGTACCTATGGTAGCGGTGGAGAAGGTAAGGAGCATAAGACTCTGAAAGAATACATACATAAACATCCTGAAAGAATAGGCATCAAAGGGATAAAGTTCTCGGAAACTGAACATGATCTCTTGTCTGGAGATAGGCTTGATGTGTTTTTTGATTGTAAGAG
>JBGUXN010000050.1:0-13294 GCA_045222195.1 Bacilli bacterium
GGCGACAGCGAATGAAACTAGTCTAAATTCGGAAGAATATTTTCATATCATGACTAACATCAACGAACTTGAAAAAGTTTATCGTCAACACCTCATGATGTATAACGCTGATGTTTTAGGCTATAACTTCTGGATTAACTTCTTCCCGACACGTTTCATTTTTAAAATCTTTAGATTGAAGAAGAAAGATAACATTTAATAGAAAGGAATTAGATTATGAAAAAACAACCAATCAAGTTCTCAGAATATCCATTTATCGTTCCTAATGAAAAGCAAGTCATTAAGAAAATGGCCAAATTCGTTGAAGATTTAAGAGCGTGTAATGACGCTCCTAGCGCTTTAAAAGTCATTAAGAGAATCGATAATTATACTGAAGATTTAGGCACTGAAATGTGCATCATCTACGTTCTTTATTCTTGCTATACCGATAATGAAGAATATAAAGCCGCACAAGATAAGATTGATGAATTAAGCCCAGTCATGAGCAAATACGCTAATGAAATGAGCAAGATTTTAGTGGCCGCTCCATATCGTCCAGAATTAGAAAAGAAATTAGGTTCTTTCTTATTCAAGAAATATGAAAACTCCTTAAAGGCCTTCGATGAAAAAATCATCCCAGAATTAATTAAGGAAAATAAATTATCTAGTGAATACGATCAAATCGTTGGTGGTGCCCAAATTGAATTCAGAGGTCAAACCTTAAACCTCTCTCAACTTGGTAAATACACTCAAGATAAAGATAGACAAACCAGAAAAGAAGCTTCCATCGCCATGGATAAATGGTTAGGCGAAAACGAAGCTAAGATTGGCCAAATCTACGATGACCTTGTTCACATTCGTACTGAAATCGCCCATAAGCTCGGTTATAAGACATTTACTGAACTCGGTTATATCAGAATGGGTAGAACCGATTATAACGCTGATATGGTCAAGGTTTACCGTGACCAAATCGCTAGAGACGTCGTTCCAGTTTGTAATAAACTCTATAAACTACAAATGAAGAACCTCGGTATCAGAAAACCACAAGCCTATGACTATAACTTAATGTTTGCTAATGGCAATCCAACTCCAGCGGGCAACCGTGAATATTTAGTCAATGAAGCTCATAAGATGTATAGTGACCTCGGTCCTGAAAGCAAAGAATTCTTTGAATTCATGATGAAATATGAACTCATGGATTTAGATGCCAGAAAAGGCAAAGCCCCAGGCGGCTATCAAATCGCTTTTGAATCATATGGTTCTCCGTTCATCTTCGCTAACTTCAATGGTACTCAACACGACGTCAACGTCTTAACACATGAAGGTGGTCACGCCTTCCAATGCTACTTAAGTAGAGGCATTAAGGTCCCAGATTATCGCCAACCAACCATGGAAAGCTGTGAAATCCATTCCATGAGTATGGAATTCTTTGCTTGGCCATATATGGATGGTTTCTTCGGTAAAGATGCTGAAAAATATAAATATTCTCACCTAGCGGATTCCATCGAATTCTTGCCTTATGGTGCGACAATCGATGAATTCCAACACTGGGTTTATGAAAATCCAGATGCTTCTCACGATGAAAGATGCGCTAAATTCCGTGAATTAGAATTAAAATATACTCCACATAAGAAGTATGATGATTGTCCAGTCGCTAACAAAGGTACACGTTGGTTAAGACAAGGACACGTCTTTGGTTCTCCATTCTATTACATCGACTATACTTTAGCCCAAGTAGTGGCCTTCCAATTCGCCATTGAAAATATGAAGAACCACGATAAGACATGGAAGAAATACGTCAAACTCTGTAAGTGTGGTGGTAAATATCCATTCTTAGAATTATTAGAAAAGAACCATTTAAGAAACCCATTCATAGATGGCAATATCAAGAAAGTAATTAAGCCACTTGAAAAAGTCTTAAAAGGATTTGATACATCAAAGATGTAAAAAAAGAAGGAACCAAATCGGTTCCTTTTTTCTTATTGTGTTAATTATGCTGCGGCAATGCCGGCGATAAGTGAGGCAAAGAAGATTACGCCGTATAATATGGCGATGCTTGATAGGATTGTTCCTACAATAGCTTTTGGTTTACTTGCTAGCCAATCTTTCAAAGCCTTGATATTCATGATTAAGGCGATAATCGCGCATATCGTACATACTGCATAGAAGAAAATGGTGAACATCGCAAATTCATAAGTTATTGTTCCACCTTGAGTGATGCCAACAACAATACCGGAAAATAAAGTTTCAAGAGCTAGGACAACAATAGCGAATACCAACATGATAGTTTCCTCCTATGACAAATATTTTAATGATTCGATGAAAAAAAACAATAGATACCCACTTATTAAAATAAAAAGCCCCAACTTGGGACTAACTATTCAAATGGTGCGCGAGATGAGAATCGAACTCACACAGGGATCCCTATACGCCCCTCAAACGTACGCGTCTACCAGTTCCGCCACTCGCGCATCAAACTGCTTGATTATTTTAGAATAATAGGAATATAAAAGACAAGCACAAAATAAAATAAAACAAAAAGAGCGCTTTATGAGCGCCCTTATTGTAAATAATGAGAATTAATTATTTCTTTTTGCCAATGAAGTCCATAGCGGCTGGTAAGATAGCGATAACGCCACCAGCGATGGCTAAGATAGCAGCAAAGACGAAGGCAACTGATAATTTGTAATCATCATAGAGTGTGCCTAAGCTTGATTTGTTGGCTTGATTAAACACTGGTTGTGTGAAGAATAATAAGACGCCAGCAACGACTAAAGCGCAAACGGCGATGAGGTTTAATAAACCAGCAAATTTTTCCAAAGCAGAAACTTTGAGAAGTGGTAAAACGACGCCAGCAACTAAGATAATAATCGCGACTAAGACAAGAATCCAAGCGATTAAAGCAGTTGCGGCTGGTTTGTATTCAGCGGTACCGAGAATTGTTTCTTCCTTGCCACCGAAAATGGCTCTAATACCACTGACTGTGTAAGTTGTGGAATCACTGACTTTATTAACTAAACCGTTACCAGCCATCATGAAGATGAAAGCAGCAATAGCTAAGACAGCGGAAATGAGCCCTGCAAATTGTAAAAACTTTTTCATTATGTATTTCCTTCCTTTTTACGTTTACTATTTTAATTTCATTAATTAATAAATAAAAGAAAAAAACACTTCTTTTTTTCAAAGTGCTTTCTTAAGAAACAGTTGTTATTCTTTTGTTTCTTCTTTTTTAGAGAATAAACCGTAAATGTATAGGGCAACACCTGTTACTAAAAAGAGAATCGCTAAGATGGCATAAACAACGACCATTTTGGAGTTAGTTTTCCCGTATATCTGTAAAACTCCAAGGAATATTGATCTGGTTGTTAAGATAGCGACACCTAAGTTATAAACGCATTCCGCGAGTGTTCCAGGTACTCTTTTGATTGGTAAGAGATATAACGCTAAATATGGAACCACACCAAAACCTAAAACCCAAAGCCAGGCCAACCACATGTATAAAGAATTAACGCCGTGGCTGAATTGTTCATAAATAAAACCAAACAAAGCAATAAATGCTGTGATGCCAATATAAAGGATGAGTTCTTTAAGAACTGTTTTAGGATTCTTTTCCGATGTAAACAATGTCGCTTACCCCTCTTTGTTGAACATTTGTGCCTGAACTATGGTTATAGTAATTTTGATTTGGTTTATTAATCAGGTGACCTAATCTATTAGCGTTACCAGTGCCATCATCTAAATACATGGTAGCGGAGCCGCCTCCATCCATGTTATAAGCTTGATAGCAGTGCAATCCTTTCATAAGTTGGGCCATATCCATCAAGGAGAAACCTTCACTTTCGCTGCTTCTTCCATCACATACCACAAAACAATAATGAAGTGGAGCGATGATACCAATGGCCATTCTCTGACATTTGCTAGTGACGCCGTTTTTAATGATGCTATCAACTTCGGTATTTTCATCAACAGCGACGACACCGTTTTTGATTAAACCTGGACCAAAGGAGAAGACTTGCCATGCTCCTTTATCAGCGATGGTTTGTAAATCTGTGGTCTTTTCATCAAAGATTTCAAATGTGCCATCTCTATAAATAGCGAGATCTTCCGCTAAACTACGTGGATTACTACCCAAATTAGAGCTACTTTTAGTAGTTCTAAAGATTTGTCCATTTCTTAAGACATAGCCAGCTTCTTGAGCGCCATAATTATCGCCACTGATGGCTAAATATCCTTTATGTGCTTTGCATTGGTCGCTTGTTCTTTGATTGACGTTTTCACCATATGTATCGTTAGCGAAAGCGGTTTTGAAATATCTTAAATTCTTAAGACGAATATCAGCGACATAGTAATAAGTTGTATCTGCTTCGTCTCGATGAGTGGTGACATCAATATAAATATCTGGATCAGAATAGTGTCTATATTCTTCAAATGTTGGTTCAGCGGTGAATAAAGAAGCAATTTGTTCTTCTGTTAAGTTCTCGTAGTATTCGTTTGAAGAAATATTTGTGTCATCAGAGGAGAAACTGCTCTGTTGACTGCTGCTTTGCTTTTCACTTGAACTCGATTTAGAACTGCTCTTGGATGAACTTGATGAACTAGAAGAAACACCCCAGAAATCATCATCATTAAAAGAAACCGCTCTTGTGTTTTTTGGAATGATAAAGGTATCAAGAAAAGAATAAGTCACAAAACTCATACCCGCTAAAACAAATATTAATGGCAAGACGAATTTCTTCATTTACTCTTTCTCTTCCTAAAGACAAATAGTCTTTGTACTAACCAACTAACTATAAACATTGTAACTTCAACGAGGATTTTCGCAAGATATGGATTCCAACACCAGTACTCTGCAAGTAGCCATAATAAACCCATCCCAGCGAATAAAATGAAGATGGCAAGGCCTGTATATTTAAGCATCGCTTTCCAAAGAGTTTCTCTCTTTTTAAAGACGAGATGATAGTTAATAGTGAAGTTAACAGAAGCACTGACCACTCTAGCAATCGCGTGACACGCTAAGACCCAGTGTTCCCATTCACAAGGAATAAGTGTCAATAAAGCAAACAAGGAATAGTCTACTAAGAAACCGATTAATGAAGAAGCCGAGAACTTAATGACTTCTTTAAAGATTCTCATCGTATCCTTAAACGGATTGTAGTGGGTACCAGCGTTACCATCGATATAAATGGTTTCGATTTTCACTTCGTGAATAGGTATCGCTTTTCTAATGAAATCAAGAAGAACGTTCATTTCATACTCATAGCGTTCCCCTCCGCTTTCAAGGAGTTGATCGATAAGAGAATAGCTAAACGCTCTTAAACCAGTTTGAGTGTCATAGATCTTGTGATGTGTAGAAATTAAGAAAGTGGTGCGTGCCATCCAGTTACCAAATCTTGATTTAAATGGTGTGCCTTTACCAAAATGACGGCTGCCTAATACTAAGCCACCTTCTTTTTCACATTCTTCAATAACTCTAATTGCATCATTAACTTTATGTTGGCCATCAGAGTCCATGGTAATAACAAACGATTCTTCATCGAAGTTATCTTTGATATAACTTAAACCATGCTTCAAGGCATGCCCTTTACCTTGGTTTTCTTCATAAGATAAGTAGTGGACTTCTTTTGGTAGTTTTTCAAACACTTCATTATATGAAGGATTACTACCATCATTGACGACAACCACAGTAAAATCATTCTCTAAAAGTTCATCGACTACCTTTAAAAGAGCGTCATCTGGTTCATAAGATGGAATGAGGGCAATCCTATTATTCATGTCTTAATCGTATTATAGAAAACTTAAATGAAAATAAAAAATGCCATTTTTTGCTAATGGCACGATTTATGTGTGATAATCGCTATTCTTCGATTTGCTCAGTCTTTTCTTCTTTACGTTTATAAAGGATGTACTTTCTCGTAAAGTAATTCCAGATAAGACCCACAAGAGTCTTGAGGAAGAACGCTAAGAAGTAGAGCCAGAACAAGGCATCTCCCCAGAAGGTGAACTGGAAGATATAACTAATAGTGGCTTCGTTAATGTTGATAGCCCAAGCACTGTTAAAGACAAAACGGCATAATTCGTATGTGCCATAACTTAAGCCATAGGCAATCGCACTAAAGATTACAAACAAAATAATGAATCTAGTGGACTTAGTAACTGATCTATCTTGCTTGCCTTTAAACACCCAAAATGTTGATAAAATGTAGTTTAAAATAACACCGACGATAAAACCGGCTAATAAGGCAATCGCAGACTTTAACCATTCAATACTTAACCAATCAAAAATCTTTAAGAAAAGTGAGGTGGTTAAAAAGTCCGCAGCAGCGCAGACAACACCAGTAATTAGGAACTTAATAAGCTCCCACAAATTGCCATTTTTTTCTTTCATATTTTAGAATCCAAGTTGTGGTCCAAATAAGAATGTCCACAAGAAGAAATAAGCTAATAAGGAGATAACATCAACCATCGTAGTGGTCACTGGGCCACACATAACGGCTGGGTCAAGTTTAATCTTTTTAGCGAGGAATGGTAACATACACGCTACTAATCTAGAAGCAATCATGGTCACGCATAATGTGCAAGCCACAAGACCAGCCACGATAACCATAACTAAACCTTTACTTGCTGTAACACCTTTCGCGGCTAATGTTTCTAATGAGGATGACATATCAACGATACCGACTGCCATTTCAAACATAATCCAACCAAAGACGAAGATGCCAATGACTGTTGCAATGCATGCGGCTACGCGTAATTCTTTCCAAATAACACGCTTGAAGTCGCCTCTTTCAAATTCATCAAGAGAGATAGAACGGACAATCATGGTAGTGGTTTGACCACCCGCATTACCACCAGCGTCCATAATAAGTGGAGTAAAAACAGATAATAAGGCAAATGAAGCAATAGCGCCTTCAAATGTGGAAAGGATCAAAGTGGAGAACACTTGTAAAATCATTAAAGCGATAATCCATGGAGCGCATTTCAAGACTAATTTAAGGACAGGAGTCTTTAAATATGGCTCATCCATGGCAGAGATTTGATTTAAGTGAGCGATATCTTCAGTGGCTTCTTCAACGATGATGTCGACGACGTCATCGATGGTGATGATACCAATGATTTTATTTTCATTGTTAACAACCGCCATGGCATTAAGGTCGTAACGTTTGAACATGTTAGCGACGTCTTCTTGGTCATCGTTAACGTTACATGTCACGAAGTCACGATCCATGATATCTTCTAATTTTTCATCTTCATCAGCGAAGATTAAATCATCCAAGTTAATAGTGCCCTCAAGGTTTCTTTTATTGTCACGCACGAAGATGGTATAAACGGTTTCTGCGTCTTTACCTTTTTTACGAATAATCTTGAGAGCATCCTTCACTGTTAAGTCATCTTTCATGTCCAAATACTCAGTGGTCATGACAGAGCCAGCAGTGTTATCTTTGTAGTTTAAAAGAGAGTTGACGTCTTTTCTTAGATCTGGAGGACAGGCTTTAAGAACACGGTTAACCACATTCGCCGGCATTTCTTCCACGATGTCAACGATATCGTCAACGAAGGAGTTTTCTAATAATTCGATTAATTGCTTATCGGTGAAAGCATTGATGATCAACTCTTGTTGTTCACTTGTTAGTTCAGTGAAGAAGTCACCAGTGTATTCACTAGAAACAGTACGGAAGATATAAAGAAAAACCGCAGCGTCATCCACTTCGTCTAAAGATTCAGCAATATCGATATTAGGGACTGTTTCAAAGATTTCTCTTAGTTCACTAGCTTTACGATTTTGAATTGCCGATAAAACACGCTCAGTAAGATTAATTTCTTTTTCTTCTTCCACGTTTAAATTCCTCGCCTTATTTTTCTACAAGAAATCAATTATTGCAACCCCTAAAATTATTTTCTTTTCATATTTAATGAATAATAAGGAAATATTTGCTAGAATACATATCGCAAGAAAGAAGGAAAATCTTTAATGAAACAAATCTTAGTTGAAACTAGTGCACGTCATATTCACGTCACAGAAGAACAATTCCATATTTTATTTGGCGCTGATGCTAAGTTAGAAGTGAGAGCGCCATTATCTCAACCAGGTCAATTTGTCTCTTTCTCCCGTTTAGACATTGTTGGCCCGAAGAAAACCATTCCAAACGTCTCCATCCTTGGACCATTTAGAAAAGCTGGTCAAGTTGAAGTGTCTGCGACAGACGCTCGTACATTAGGCGTTCCAGCCGTTATCAGAGAATCTGGTGATTTAGCCGGTTCCCCAGCCATCAAATTAGTAGGTCCTGCTGGCGAAATCGAATTACCAGAAGGCTGCATCGTTGCGAAACGTCATATTCATATGACACCTGCAGATGCTAAAGAATTCGGCGTGGAAAATGGTCAAATCGTTAAATTAGAAGTTAATTGCCCAGGCCGTAGCCTCGTCTTCGGTGATGTCGTTGTCAGAGTCAGAGATGACTTCGCCTTAGCCGCGCACATTGACACAGACGAAAGCAATGCCGCTGGCTGTGCTGGTACAGTTTACGGTAACTTAATTAAGTAATTATGGTTATTACCTTTAAACCAAATAACGTTTGTTCACAAGAAATGACCATTGAAGTGGAAAATGGTATTGTTACTCATGCTTCAGTGGTGCGTGGATGCCAAGGCAATCTTCAAGGTATCTGTCGCTTGATTGAAGGCATGAAAGTTGAAGATGTCATCGCAAAGCTCAAAGGCATCAAATGCCGTGGTTCTAGAACAGGCGAAACCTCTTGTCCTGATCAATTAGCGTTAGGACTTGAACAAAATCTATAATTGCTTGCCTATTTTCTAAAATAGCCTATAATATTTTTGCTTATCAAGAATTGCGTAGTAGAGAATGAAAAAACGCAATAGCAACTCTCCAGGTAGTAAGTGCTCTTCTCTAGCAAGGTTCCCACAACCTTGAGCGATAAGTTGAAGGAAAGCAATATACCCTTCCATAATGTGGGAGGGTTTTATTTATATCGAGGTATCAGCATGGAAAAAGAAAAGATCTTATTTACAAGCGAATCAGTCAGTGAAGGACACCCAGATAAAGTGTGCGATCAAATCGCAGACGCTATTTTGGATGCTTGCTTAAAAGAGGATAAAAACGCGAGAGTGGCTTGCGAAGTTTTCGCTAGTAACAACTACATCTTAATTGGTGGGGAAATCACCTGTAAGAAACAACCAAACTATGTGCAGATTGTCAAAGACGTCTTAAAAGACATCGGCTACGATAGACCTGAATTAGGCACAGACTATCACACTGTTGAAGTAGAAGTGAAGGTTAAGGAACAATCACATGATATTTCTATTGGTGTCTCGCAAGAAAAGCCAGAAGATGTCGGTGCGGGTGACCAAGGTATTATGTTTGGTTATGCGACTGATGAAACAGAGGGATATATGCCATTAGCGATTTCCATTGCCCATAAGCTCGTCCGTGAAGCTACTGCTCAAAGAAAAGCGGGTGTCTTTAAACATGCTCGTCCAGATATGAAGTCACAGGTGACCATCGATTACACTGATAAAGATAATATCCGTATTGATACTGTTTTAATGTCCATTCAACATGATCCAGATATCGATTTAAAAGCCTTCAAAGACTATGTCGTTGAAAACATCATGAAGAAAGTCGCTAAGTCATTTGGCTTAAACACTGACTTTAAGATTTACTTCAACCCAACTGGCACATTTGTTATCGGTGGTCCAACAGGCGACACTGGTGTCACAGGTAGAAAAATCATCGTTGATACCTATGGTGGTACTTGTGAACATGGTGGTGGTGCTTTCTCTGGTAAAGACCCAACAAAGGTTGATAGATCCGCTGCCTATATGGCGAGATACATCGCTAAAAACCTCGTGGCTGCGGGTGTAGCCAAGCGCTTAAGAGTACAACTTAGCTATGCTATTGGTGTGAATACTCCTTTATCTATTAACTGTCGAACATATAAAACGTCCAATTATTCTGACGACAAAATCTTATCTGTTATTAGACAAGTTTTTGATTGCCGTCCAGGCATGATTATTAAGAATTTCAATCTCACAAATCCAACCTTCAAATATCATGAATTGACCAATTATGGTCACTTTGGGAGACCAGATTTAGACCTTCCTTGGGAGAAGCTTGATAAAGTCGATGAAATAAAAACACTTCTCAAATAATGCGTATTTTAATAAAATAATTGAAAAACCAGTGTTATAATTAAATTGGCTAAAACTTCTGTTTCATAATTTGGAAGGAGGTTACAACATATGAAATACCAAATTATCGGCAAAAACATCCATGTCACTGATGCCATTTCTTCCGCTATCGAGAAGAAACTCTCAAAAATGGATAAATTTTTCCTCATCAATGACAACGTAGAATGTCGTGCTGTCGTATCTGTGCACGGCGAAACCCAAAGAGTGGAGATTACCATTTTCTTACCTCAAATGCCACTCCGCGCTGAAGTCGAAGATGCTGACTTATATGCTGCTATCGACTTAGCTATCGACAAGTTAGTCGGTCAAATGCGCAAAGTTAAAACTAGAATGGATCGTTCTCGTGGAAGAGAATCATTCGCTAGTGCTGTTGAGTTCCAAAACTTACAAGACGAAGAACCTTCTAAAGAAGAAGACATCGTCGTTAGAGCTAAATCCTATTATTTAACATCCATGAAGATTGATGAAGCAATCCTCAGAATGGAAGCCTTAGGTCATGACTTCTTCCTCTATCTTGATGAAGATGATGACCGCGTTTCAGTCGTCTATATCCGTCGTGATGGTGGATATGGCGTCATCCAAGCGGAGAACCCAATCGCCTAATTAAAGGCAATAAGAAAGAAGCGGATTAAATTCCGCTTTTTTTATATTCTTAGAAATTATGTTTTTGCAAAAAAAGATGACAAAGATTTCTTCGCGTGTATAATATACTCGCATGGCAAAATTACTAGCAATAGATTTAGACGGCACATTGTTCTATCCAAAAAGAATCAAACACTGTATTTGTAAAAAGAATATAATCTTTTTACGTAAGTGGATTGACGCTGGTAATAAACTCGTTTTAGTGACCTCTAGAAGCACGCAGTTTACCGCTAAACTTAAGGATGAAATTAAGCGTCCAGTGGACTTTTTAAACTGCTGTTCTTCTCAGATCATCGCTAATGATGAATTGATCTTTGATAAATGGATGCCAAGAGATGAACTCAAAGGTATCTTAAAGAAGATCGAGGAAACATATGAACCTATCGCTTTATTAATGACTAGTGAAAATCATCCATGCGTAATTAAGTATACAAGAGAGGTTTCCAAAGTCTTCTTAAACTTCTATCGCCTCTGGTGGTGGTTCCAATTCTCGTATCGCGAACCATATACCGTTGATAACGAAATGTTTGAGAATGAATTAAATAATGCTAAAATCTATAAGATAATGACATTTATTGGCATTAGGAAGAACAAGAGTAAGATTAGTAAGGAAATCAACAAGGAACTCCGCGAAGAATTCCCTGAAATTGAATCCTCTTGGACCGCTCAAGTCAATGAATTAACCCCTCAGGGTTGTAATAAAGGCAACGGTGTAGAAAGATATTGTCAATTGATGAATATCAATGATGACGATGTCTATGTCGTTGGAGACTCCGGAAATGATATCACTATGTTCAACAGATATCACGAACATAGCTACTGCATGAAGCGTGGCCATCCAAGTGCGAGGAAATACGCTAAGCACATCATTACTAGAGTTTACAAACTAGAAAAGCTTATTTTGAGAGGAGAAAACCATGAATAACTTTAGTTTATACACCTTTAGACTTTATCACTATCTCTTAACTCTTCGTGACACTTTAGAGTACACCATTAAAAGAGACCACAAAGTGGAAGTTTACGAAAATCGTAAAAAAATCTTAGTGGAAAACTTACAAGAAGGTACACCTTTCGGTGATTTCTTGAAGAATAATGGCGAAACAGGTGACAAGATCAGAGAAAAAGTTCAATCCTTCATCGATGAACTTTATAGTGAAAACAGTACTATCTTAACCCCATCTGGCGACCTCGTCAGAGTGGATGTCGCCCAAGTCGTCACTATTTACGATATGGTAGTCGGTCTCACCGAAACTCTTAGAGACATCGTCTTCCAATATATCGCCTATGGCCAAAGCAATAAGGAAATCGATCCAATGATGGTGGACCTTGCTAACGATGATGAAAGAATGTATCGTATCATCCTTTCCATGTTAGTGATGCGCTCATTTGAAGAATCATTTGGCGAATTCCAAAAAGTGATGACCGAATCACAAGGTAAACCAACCCCACAATCTAACTTCATCGTGCAAAACGAACTCGTTAAAATGGCGGGTTATCTCCGTTTCTCTAGACAACATACCCGTTGTACAGATAACGAAACATTAGATTTATTAGACGAAACACTCAAAGTCATTGAAATGACTGAAGGTAGAAGACAACGTCCAGATAACAAAGGTTTCAAAGAAATCTTTGATGATCTCAATAACAAACTCAACGCGCAAGCCGCGAAAGTTGAAACCATCTGGAAAGGTCAATATCAAAGAGTCGTGGAAGAAGTCACTAAGAATCAACAAGCCGCTGCTCAAGCTAACTAAGGAGAACTGTTATGGCTAAAAAGAATAAGAAAGTCTCAATATTTGAAGTAATTTGGTACTTAATTTGTGGCCTCGTCATTTTATGGGGTATCACCTATGTCGCTTTATCACTCATCGATAAATATAACGATTTAGCGGATCTTCATAAATTCGCCACAAAGTTTGAATCCACATTTAAATTAAGTCTCTATTTCTGGGGCTTAATCATCATCGCTATTGGTGCGGTGGCCGCAGTCGTCGTCATGATTATCTTTGCTAAGACATTTGATAGAGCCGCTGATAGAGAACAACGTAGAAGCGCTCGTTTAAGTGGTCTCAACAAGAAAGAAGACAAAGTTGTCGCTGAACAAAAACCAGAAGTGGTTGAAGAAAAACCAGCAGAGCAACCGAAGGTTGAAGAGCCAGTTGAAGAACCTGCTCCAGTGGAAGAAACCCAACCAGAAGAACCTCAAGAAGAAGAAAAGGTCGAAGAACCAGCTCCTGAAGAAGTTCCTGCTGAACAACCTGCTGAAGAACCAGCTCCAGAAGCTGAACAAGAAGCTGCTCCTGAAGAAGCTCCAGTGGAAGAAAAGCCAGAAGAAAAGGCTGAATAATTATTATCTTAAACAGATTAAAAACAGGGACGTAATTAAACTGAACCCAATTTAGTTCACAGGAAATAAAAAACCTCTTAGCGTAAACTATACGTTAGGAGGTTTTTATATGGCAAGCAA
>JBGUXN010000051.1:0-13889 GCA_045222195.1 Bacilli bacterium
TATTAATGCTGCCCCCTTAGTAAAATGGTATTACGCATCCATGGTAAGGATGAATCGGTGGTCCGATTCCGCCAGGGGGCACCAGAAATTGTTCAATAGAGGATGACCCCTCTTTGATTAAGTGTTACTCCTGAATACTAGTTTGTTCACACACAAGGTAATTCGTCCTAGCGGTCATGCAGGCTGATGCCAGGCTCATCAGGATGGGCGTCGAATTACGATGGCGTGACTCCCAAATCGGAAGATTGAACACGCACAGCATCCTCGTCAATTAGGGAAACCTGCTAATTGGGATTAGCGACTGGATGTGAAAAGGCTCGAAAGGGCCTTTTTTCTTTATAAGAAAGGAGTGGCTCTCAACCACTCCCCGATTATTATAGCAGTCTCGTTTTTACTAAATAATCAATCGCTTTTTCATCGTTATCAGATAATTCCCAATCTCTAATTGGTCTCGTGAATAATTTCAAAGGTTTGTTTTTAATTGGATCGACGCATACAAAGCTTGGCGCATCATCATTAGGATTAGGATTTTCAATTCTCAAGAACTTATCTGGATTATTTAAAACCATTTCAATAGATCTTGTCATGTTAAATCCACTTATATAGATTTTGCCATTTTCATCTTCTGACTCTACAACCAACGCAACCAAAAACGGATGATTAACCGATTTCCGATAATATCTAAAATGATACTTTTTTCCTTCGTAGGATTCTTTATCTAATCTGCCCATGCTTTCACCTCCTTTCTTCGACAGTAGTGGTGTCTTCAAAAGGAGATATAAAAAGCCATCCGTAGAGAAAACACCATGGATGTAGTCAACGTTTGCTATATCCCAAGCAACTTAACTACTGGTGTTACATCCTCCGTTGGATGGCCTCATGCTCAGATTAATTTATCTGTGTGGAGCGCGAGCTAACTTTCCTCCCTAGAGCGTCTACATGAGCGCGACCTCTTCTACTAAGAGCTACTAATAGCCTACTGGGCAATACTTTCCACATTGATATGTCCCAACACATAACATACCAGTCCATACATCCTAACCACAATGCGCTTGTAACCCCACTTAAGGAGACGCCCGTGGTCTACTTTTCTATGGACACCTTTATTATAGCAGATTTTGCTATTTTTTTCAAAATAAAAGAACTGATTTATCAGCTCTTTTTCTTTGAGTAAATAATCTATTTAGATACAGTAATTAAGTGAATAACTATCGATTTGTTTTTCCACTAAGGAAGATAAAGTGATAGAGGAAAAATATTCATCAATCATCTTATCTGCGCCTTTAATGACATCACTAATGACACTAGCGTCATTTTGCTTTTCAAATAAGCTATTCTCAGAAACAACAATAATATCTTTTAAAGTAATTTGATTAGCGGTTTTCGCAAGCTTATAGCCACCTTGATTACCTCTATTACCAATTAAAAGGCCGCTTTTTTTATAAAGAATGACAATTTGTTCTAAGAATTTTTTAGAAAGGTCTTTTCTATTAGCGATGTCCACCAAAGAGATAAAGCCTTCATCTTGATGTTCACCCAAATCGATGAACATCTTAATCGCGGAGATACTTTTAGAAGATAGTTTCATTATCTTTTACCTCCTGCAAAGTGGGCTAATAATGGTTCAAACTTCACACCATAATTGTGATTAGGATCATCTAAGGTATTTTCAATAGCTTTGACTACGAATTCTGCGGCTAACTTAATTGCTTCATGGATATCGTTGTTCTTGAGATATGCTCCTAAGAAAGAAGAAGTATAGACATCACCTGTACCATGATATGACTTACTAATCTTACGATGTTCATAGTAGTGGTATTCCCCTTTAATTAAAGAAGCAATACCAATAAATCCTTCTTTATAAGAAACACCAGTTAAGACGACATTTTTAGCGCCCATCTTATTTAATTTATTAAGGATATTTAATATATATGATTCATCATATTTTTCTTTATATTCTTCATTAACTAAATAACACGCTTCTGTTAAGTTAGGAATAATAATATCCGCTTCTTTAACTAAGCGTCTCATCGCTTCTACATAACTCATATCAAAAGCGGGATATAATTTACCGTTATCTCCCATCACTGGATCCACTAAAAATAAGGCGTTATCTTTTAATAATTCTTTTTTAATATTTAAAACTAAATCAATATGTCTTACTTCACCTAGATACGCACTATATAAGACATCGTATTTAATGCCTTCATTTTTCCAGTGATTGATAATTAAAGTAATTTCATCGCTTAAATCATGCACTGTGAAATTCTTAAATCCACTTGTGTGCGTACTTAAAATTGCACTTGGTAAAATCGCTGTTTCAAAACCAAAAGCGGACAAAATAGGTAAAGCGACAGTGATGGAGCACTGTCCATAACATGATATATCTTGAATTGTTAATACTTTTTTGTTCATAAGTTTCACCTCATTGACACCATTATACACCAGTGTTATAATATTGTAAACCTATTAAACATATAGGAATAGTAAAATTGAGGTAAAAAAGTATGAAAGTCAATCAAAGTATCTTAGATACAATCGGTAAAACCCCACTAGTGGAACTAGTAAACATTGAAAAGAAATATGGTTTAAAAGCAAGAATCATCGCTAAAGTGGAATCATTTAATCCCGCTGGTAGTGTCAAAGATAGAATTGCTAAAGCCATGATCTTAGAAGCAGAAAAACAAGGCTTAATTAATAAAGATACAGTCTTAATTGAACCAACCAGTGGTAATACTGGTATCGGTTTAAGTATGGTGGCCGCCTCTAAAGGCTTAAGAATCATTCTCACCATGCCAGAAACAATGTCTATTGAAAGAAGAAATCTTTTAAAAGCCTATGGAGCGGAATTAGTCTTAACCGAAGGTAGTAAAGGTATGAAAGGGGCTATCGCTAAAGCGGAAGAACTCGCAAAAGAAATACCTAATGCCTTCATTCCAAGTCAATTCACCAATATGGCTAATCCAAGAATCCATTATTTAACCACTGGTCCAGAAATATATGAAGATTTAGAAGGTAAAGCTGATTACTTAGTAGCGGGTGTTGGTACAGGTGGTACCCTCTCAGGCACAGGTAAATATTTAAAAGAAAAGATTAAAGGCTTTAAAGTAGTGGCAGTGGAACCAGAAACTTCCCCAGTCCTTTCTAAAGGTGTGGCTGGTCCACATAAGATTCAAGGTATTGGTGCGGGTTTCGTCCCTCAAACATTAGATACGAGTATCTATGATGAAATCATGCCTATTGCTAACGAAGAAGCTTTTGAAAAAGGTAGAGAATCCGCAAGAACTGAAGGCATCCTAATTGGCATCTCATCTGGTGCGGCTTTAAGCGCTGCTATCAAATTAGCGCAAAGAGAAGAAAACGCTGGCAAAACCATCGTCGTCATCTTCCCAGATACTGGTGAAAGATACTTATCAACAGCGATGTTTGCTGAATAAGATGAAGCGCAATAAGCGCTTTTTCTTTTTGTCTATTTGCAATACCAATATATTAGGTATATTCTTTTGGTATGAAAAAGATTGATTACGTATTAGATTTCTGTAAAGAACTCGGTAAAGAAATGATCGTCAGTGGGGCTAATATCGAACGTGTGGATCACTGTATCGAAAGAGTGTGCCATGCGTACGGCCTCCATGATGTGACATGCGCTAACTTAACAACAAGGATATCAATATCCGCAAAAGATGAAGAAAAAACATATGCGCATCGTCAAACCGATGTTCCTCCTCAAGCCATCAACTTAGAAAGATTAAAGAAACTCAATAATCTCTCTTTTGAAGTGGTAAGAGAAAAACCAAAAGAAGAAACTCTTTATGACTTGTTGCACGCTGTGAAGTCAAATGACTTCCCTTGGTGGTTTGTCATGATTGGCTTTATTGTCGCTATGGCGGGCTTAGCCCGTATCTTCTGTGCAGGATGGCAAGAAATCTTAATCGTTGAACTTAATACATTACTTCTTTTTGGTTTATCGAAACTATTTTCTAAAGTTCATATCAATAGAATCATTACTAATTTCATAAGTATGTTTTTATGCTCCATGATAGCGATGGGGTTCCACGCTTTAGGATTTGTAAACTTCTATATCGTATGTATCACTAATGCCTTCTTCTTAATACCAGGTATTCCAATGGTTAACTGCGCTAGAAACTTACTCTGTGGTAATGAGATGAATGGTGCGATTGACTTATTAAAAGTCTTATTAGAAGTTTGTTCTATCGTCGCTGGTATTGCGGCAGCCTACGCTATACTAGGTAGCTTAATGGGTGCTCCTCAAATCCAAGAGACATTTAATTTAAGAAATGAACTAGATCCATGGCTTTCATCATTTGAATTAATTATCTTAACTTTACTAGCGTCCGCTGGATTTAGTATCGTCTTTAATATTCAATTAAAAGACTTACCATTTGCCGCGTTAGGTGGTGTGATTGTGAGAGTGGTTTACATCCTTTTCCAATTAATCATTCCATATCGTTTTATCTATACTTTATTAGCCGCTTTCTTTGCCGCTTTATATAGTGAAATTCTAGCGATGGTTAAAAAAGAACCATCCACATTAAATCTATATCCTGCAGTAGTGCCTCTTATTCCTGGTGATCTTTTCTACTATGTCGCCTTAGGTCTAGTTTGGGGTAATGGTGAATTAATTACTCAATTTGGTCCAGACTTAGTGTTAACACTCGTTGGTATTTCTGTGGGCTTTGTTGTGTGCTCCACAATCGTGCACTATGTGAGAAAGTTTAGATTCCTAAGAATCAAACAATAATGCTTTTATATTTGGGGCACAGGTTGTGCCCTAATTTAAAGTCAGGTTGCAATCTAATCTGCTTTCATTGGTTATTTCGACTCATTTTTGCTTTTAACAAAGTCTAATAAGCACGCATTAATTAGAGTTTGATAAGGCATAGATAGTTCCTTCGACAACTCTTTGAAATAATCGATTACTTCGTTGCTGAGACTAATTGTGATTTTTGTTTTTAAGCCTTTGATATAAGGATTCTTTTTTCCTTTTGAAAAATCGTATTTATCTTTCATTATTCAATCTCCTATTTTGGATCACGGACTGTGAGCCAATTTGTTTGAACCACTTTTTCAATGCTGTTTTGTCTTTAATTCTTCTTCTATTTCTTCTACCGTTGGTAAGCTGCTTTTGAACTCTTCGGGAATTAATTTAGATAATTCATAAGAAGAAACACCAATTGGTTGAGTGGATGATTCTAAAGCGTAACCCGCTAGAATTTCGTTTTTGTGTTTGCAAACCAATATACCAATCGTTTTGGCGTCTATTTCTGTTTTTAGTTGATGATCAACTGCAACCACATATGTTCCTAGTTGCCCGATGAATTCTGGCTTAAAACTAGTGGTCTTAATCTCAATAACAACATAAGCATGCACTGAAATGTTATAGAAAAGCATATCGATGAATAATTCGCTATCACCGACATCAAGGCGATATTCTCTACCTAAGTAGGCAAATCCTGTTCCTAGTTCTAACAAGAATTTTTGGATATTATCCACTAAAAGGTCTTTGAGTTCTTTTTCGTCATAATCATTTCGGCATTCGACGAAATCAAAAATATATGGATCCTTAGTTATTTGATTTGCTAAATCTTTGCCTTCTTTAGGTAGAACTGCACTAAAGTTGTTTAATGCTTTGCCTTGTCTCTCGAATAGTTTTAAATCGAGCATATTTAGCAATACAGCACGAGACCAATTGTTTTCAATGGTTTGCTGAATATAGAACAGCGCTTCATTGGTATCTTTACATTTATCGATAATGCAACAATGGTGACCCCAAGGGACGCAGGCTAATTGTGCAACAAGTTGTTGCAAAATTCTACTATTATCTTTATACATAGTATAAAATGAATAGACGTATCTAAGGTTTCTCGGCGAAAAACCCTTTGATTCTTTTACCAAAGAGGTTAATTCGTTGCTTAATGTAGCAAAGAATTGATCACCATACTTCTTTTTGAATGATGAATTATACATTTCTCGTCCTAGTTCGAAATAGAATTCAATTAATTCTGAATTCACGCGAATCGCGGCCTTGATTTGGGCTTGCCTATAATTCTTGGCTATTGTATCAACCCAGTTTTTAAAATCTTGTGTGACTATAATTTTCTTTTCCATAATTACTCCTTTCTATAGTTCACTAATAGTGTCTTCAAAAGGAGATATATAAAAAGCCATCCATAGAGAAAACACCATGAATGTAGCTAACATTTGCTATATCCCAAGCAACTTAACTACTGGTGTTACATCCTCTCTTGGATGGCCACATGCTCAATATTACTATTGTGTGGAGCGTGAGCGGGGTTCTTTCTAAGACCGTGTCCTAATGGTCGCCCTTTATCATTAGATATACTAGCCGCCAACTGGGCGATACTTTCCACATTGATAGAAGCTAACACACCTTCTACCAGTTAAATATACGGGTGTCCTTTTTGCGTTTTAGCCAAGTTTATACCTACTCTCGAAGTGTTTCATTCTTCGGTCTTTTGACGCGCTACTAGTCTGCATATATCTAACACAATAATTATAACATTTTTGGAAGCATTTATAAAATAAATCCTCTATAATATTCATATGGCCAGTAGTAAAGATTACTTAATATATATCCTAGAACTACTTAGAGAAGTAAAAGGCATCACTTATAAATATATGATGTCTGAATATATTCTCTATAAAGATAACATCATCTTCGGTGGTATCTACGACAATCGTTTTCTTATTAAAAAAACTAAATCAGTATTAGAAGAAGGATTAAGTGAAAGAATCCCATATCCTACCGCTAAAGCAATGTTAGTAGTGGACTCAGAAGATCCTGATTACATCAAAGAACTAGTTTTGAAGGTTTGTTCTGACCTTAAACAAAAACCATAATTCGTTATAAAGTTTACAAAATAGTCACATTTGTTTACTCATAATTATAAAGATTATAAATAATCTTTCTTTTAAAATATCACAAGATAATCGCTTTATCTTAATATTTTTATATATACACTTATGTGCGCTCTCACATATAATAGTCCCATAAGAATCTAGCATTAATTTTTTGCTGTATTCTTTTAATTGGTAGTTCTTGAGGGGCCTATCAATACTAATGAAAAACCCTCAGGAAAGGATCTTTTATGAAAAAGTCATTAAAAGTATTAATCGCTTCTTCTGCAATTATGCTTGGTGTCTCACTTCTCGCAGGCTGTGAAGAAAAGATTCCTGTTTCCCAAATTCACGAACATACATTCAGTGAAAACTGGGAAGCGAGTGATTCTACTCACTGGCACAAAGCGACATGTGAACACACTGATGTCATGAGCAATGTCGAAGATCACAAGTTTGGTGCTTGGAATACCGACAAAGAACCTACACAAGAAGCGGAAGGCTCAAAGAGCAGAATTTGTACTGTTTGCCAATACAAACAAGTCGCTGCTATAGCCAAATTAGATCACACTCACGTCTTTGCTGAAGCGTGGTCAAAAGACGCCGACTATCACTGGCATGATGCTACTTGCCATAGCGACGTCCGTACTGCCGTTGCAGAACACACATTCGGCAATTGGACAACAACAGTTGAACCAACCGAAACCTCAAAAGGTTTAAGAGAAAGATCATGTTCAGTTTGCGATTATAAACAAACAGAAGAAGTCGACAAAACACTTCACGTCCATACATATGCTAGCGAGTGGAGCAAAAACGAAACTTCTCACTGGAAAGCCGCAACATGCGAACACGCTGATTCCTTCAAAGATTTCGAGGATCACACATTCGGTGAACCAGTCGTTGTTGAATCAACAGAAACAGTTGCCGGTTCCAAAACATACACCTGTGGTGTCTGTGGCTATGTGAAAGTCGAAACTCTCCCATTAGCGGAACACGTCCATACATGGGATAGTGGTTGGAGTTACGATGGTGCCACACACTGGCACGCTGCAACATGTAATTGCGAAGATGCAAACGCTGATAACTTACGCAAAGATGTTCAAGATCACGAATGGGGTGCCTGGGGCGTTACCCAACAACCAACAGAAACAGTTCCTGGTATCAGAGTCCGTGACTGCCAAATCTGTGGCTATCGTTATACTGAAGAAATCCCAGTGTTAGCTCATACACACGTCTACTCCTCTCAATGGAGCAAGAACGCTACTGAGCACTGGCACGCCGCAACATGTGGTCATGATGATTCACGTAAAGACGTTGCTGAACACACATGGGGTTCATGGGTTATCGATAATCCATCTAATTGTACAACTCAAGGCACAAAACACAGAGCTTGCTCTATCTGTGGTTACGTTGAAAATGCTCCAGCGGAATTAAATAACGAAGCTCATAGCTTCGCTACAACTTGGACATATAATGAATCCACACACTGGCACGCCGCTACATGTGGTCACGCCGTTAAGAGTGGTGAAGCCGCTCATACAAAGAACAGCAACGAAATTTATTGGGATTCTCCAATCAAATGTACAGTTTGTGGCGCTATTCTTCAACAAGCTGTTAAAAATACCGACCAATACATTCCAAGTGATGTCGTTGAACTCGGCAGTAATGAAAGTGTTGCATATAGATTCAGCCTTGCTAGCGATTCTCAAATAAGAATGGAATTCGCTCTTAGCAGTGGCAGTTTTGCTTTCTGGATTTATAATTCAAATGGCACATCAGTTTCTTCCGGTGGTTTTTACAGCGCGTCTTATACACTTACAACCACTAAAACATGCCCAGCTGGTGAATATTTCTTAAAGGTTAAAGGTTCCTCCAACAATGGTGCTGCGTTATTAATCAATAACTTCACATTCGTTTACGAGAGAGAAGAAATTGATTCAAAAGATATTAACATTACTGGTTTAGATACAGTTAGTTACACAATGTACGAATACACCGCTAAATATGGTGTTGATCCAATGTATAACTATGTCACTATTGAAAACGAAGATGGCGATGTTGTTGCTCACTATGTTAAGGATACCGTTTACAATCCAAGCGAAATTGGCGCTGGTTACTGGAGATTCAGAGATGCAGCTGGTACTTCAAAATACTTATATGCTCCAGAATTCTGTTATCGTAGTGCAGAAATTCCTGATAGCCCATATTACTTTGTGATGAATCAATCTGATGAATCTGGCGCTACTATCAAGTTAGAAGAAGATGATTGGCTTGATATCCTTTCTGTCGATCCATATTGGAAATCAAGATCGAACTTCAGTGCGCTAGACGCACACTTACATGCGTGGTACGCTGATAGTTTTGTGAGCTTTTACACTAACGCATATCGTAAGGATACATCAACTAATACTATTGTTAAGTATAATTCAACATGGGACTGGAATGGTCTCTTCGATATGGACTTCGATGCTATTTGTGAAGACATGACTTATGATTCCGAAACCGAAATGTACAAATTTGTCAAGAATACCGGCAGATATCAAAGTTTCAAGGTCACAAATACCACAGAAAAGAACTTCTCAATCTTTAGAGGATTCAAAAACGCTACTGAATATGCTGCTGGTAACCCATCTAAAGGTACCTACATGGCAAGTTACACATACATCTTTGACGAAAATGGTTATCGTGTTAACGACTATCGTAGCTATGGTGGTGTTAACAATGGTTCTGGCTATGCAAATGACAACTGTGGTTGGTTCTATCACGGCACAAACGATAGAGCACACCGCTTTGAAGTCAAACCAGGTGAAACATACTACTTCCTTGATTATGACACTCAAGGAGTGACCTATCATGCGACCCTCTCTCAATCTACATATACCATCAGCCTCAATCCAAACGTTGAAGGCGAAGATCCAATTACTTATCTCGATGGTAAGGACTTCAGAGGCGCTAAATATCATCATCAATATAGTGTCAATGATGTTAACAGTTTCTTCATGGAGAACTTCGAAGCTCCAGAAGGCAAGACTTTAGCTGGTTGGGCAGCAACTCCTACTGGTAACGTCCTGTTCAGAGGCAGTCCATGGTCTGGTTTCAACCAAGTTCTCAATATAGTTAATAAGACGGATGGAACTTTATACGCTAAATGGATTGATTCCGCTAACTTAATCATGACTCCATATCAATGTGTTAGATATGACGTTCTTGATGGCTATTCCATTAAGTACATTCTCAACGACATCGTCGACGATGATCTTGTCATCAAAGCAAATGATGCGGTTACATATCTTTACGCAAATGGTAATGAAAAAGAATTTATGATTACTCAAGTTGGTTACGGTAGCTCCGTGGCATCAGAGATTTCCACTGCTGAAGCCGCTAACCATGCTGGACAAAACCCATTCATGATTGTTAAATTCCCAGATGTCTCTGGTGTCCACAGCAATCTCATCGCTATGTACCAAAAACAAGAATTCACACTTACACTCTATGATAGCTTTGGTGATCAAGCTGATTTAGATAATGTCAATAAAGGCGAAACTGTCACATTACCATTCTTTGGTGATTGCAATGAAATCGATAGTTCATTCCTTACCTACGATGAAATTTTCGGTCCAGATGGCGAACTTCCAAACAAATACTTCGCCTATTGGGAAGATGACTTAGGCAATCAAATCTTAGATGGTGGTGATTATGAGCCAATTAAAGATACAATGCTTAGCCCAGTCTACAAAGACAAAGCCGGTTCCAATGTTGTGGCGTTACGTTATGGTATCTCATTTGAAACAATCGATAATACCGAATACGTGAAGTTAACAATCCTCGATCCAAACTTAACACTCACTACAAGCACATCCTTCAAGCTCTTAATGAGTGATGGATCTACGATTGACTTAGGTGTCACAGAATTCTTAACCGCTGCTGGTGTCCACCTTGACAGTGCAACAACTGCAAATGGTGTTATCTTGTTGAAAGTCTTCAATATGAATACTCAACACGCTAACATTGCAAACTGTGTCCAAATCATCGTTGCCTAGTTGCAATTAACGGTAACCCCCGTTTAAAGGGTAAATAACAAAATAATAGGATCAGAACTTCAAAATTCTGGTCCTTTTATATTGCTTAATGTTTTTGTTATACTAATAACAATATATGGGTATTATTTCACATCATTACATTAAAGAATTCGTTTGCCGCTACGACAAAATGACGGGTGTTCCATATTATGAAACATCTAGTTTTCCTGGTCTTCTAGAAGAAAGATATGAATTCATAAATAAAAAAGGATGTAAAGTCATCTATTTCTATTTTTATTATGAAAACTATAAGAAAGATAAAATCCTTCTTTTCTTACCTGGTTTATCATGTGGTCATAGTGCCTATTTCCGTGAAATCGATGAACTCGCTAAAAAGGGCTATAAAGTCTTAACTCTTGATTATATGGGATGCGGAGAAAGTGAAGGTAAAGCTTTACTCTCTTTAAACACACCCACAAGTGATGTCTTAGAACTATTAAATATCCTTAATATAAAAGAAGAGATCCTTTTAGTGGGCCATTCCCTAGGTGGCTTTACCGTTATTAACTTAATGAATTTAAGAGATGACTTTAAGAAAGCGGTAGCGATATCCCCATTTATTTCTATCTATAATGAATGCTCTTATTTTGTGAAATCAAAATTCATTCTAAAAGGCATTTTAAGATACGAAAAGAAAGTTTATAAGGATTTACCCACCCTTGATAACTTTGCCTATTTAAAGAGTACTTCTGATAAGATTTTATTCATCCATAGTGAAGATGACGCTATGGTGCCTTTCCCTACATCCACGAAACTAGTTCAAGAACTGAGTAATCCAAACTTATCATTCAAAATCTTTAATAACCGCAAACATAATCCTAACTATACCGATGATGCGGTTAACTATATGAATGAAGTATTTGGTAAATATTATTCTTTAATCAAAGATAAAAAGATTATCACTGATGAAGATAAAGTTAACTATTTTAAAGATGTTTCTTTAGAAAGATTAACTAATCAAGATCCAGAAATCATTGATTTAATCATTAATCATCTTAAATAAACATAATGGACCAGATAAGCAAAAATCTGGTTTTTTATTATTGATAATATAACGAAATTCCGTTATAATTTAGTCATGACATTAAAACAATATTTAAACAAAAGAAATATCTCTGGTTACTATTTATCCAAAGCCACTAAAATACCATATATGACAATATGTGATTTGCTTAATGGAAAAACCAATATTAAAAACGTTTCATTAAAAAACGCTTTAGCGATTTCAAGTTGTCTTAATATTGATGTCAATTATTTAGCGAGTTTTGATGACCACGAACTCGTTAGTTTCCGTTATTTTAGAAACAATACCTTACACACTTTAAAAAGAAAAGGTTATGAATTATTTATCAAAGACATCATTAAAGATAAAGAGATAGATTTTTATAGCAAAAACAATGGTTTAGAACAAGCTCTATATCTTGTTTCTTTAATTGATTATCTCTGCCGTATCAACAATCTTCCTATTTATGATAAAAGATATAACTCTTTAAGAAAAAGACGTTTAGAAAGGCCGTTTTTTGTTGGCAGCGATCTTCTTAACTTCAAAAATATCGAACAGGCAGAAAAAGAAATGGGCATCAGTGTCATTCCTGAATTCAAAGAACACAATATAATTGAGGAGAATGTTTTCAATGTCGCATAATACAGTTTTAACATATTTCAGCAAGAGGTCCCCACATCAATTTGATGGCTACCTCTATAGGTGGGGGATGAATTGCAAAACTGAATTTAAATCATCTAAACAATTATAAATATATTGTGTTTATATCAATTAATTGATATAATATAGATAGAAAGGGACGAATATGGAATGCCATAATGCATTTTTTGTCCCTTTTATTTGTCTCTACAATTCATGATTAGAAAAGCTTATAAGTATCGAATCTATCCAAACACTGAGCAAAAAGTATTCTTTGCTAAATGTTTTGGCTGTGTTCGTTTCTTTTATAATAAGTCTCTGTCTGATATGAACGAGATATATAAAAATACTGGTAAATTTAAAAATATTACTCCTGCCTCTTATAAGGAAGACTATTCATTTTTAAAAGAAGTAGATTCGCTTGCTTTGAGTAATGCTCAATTAAATAGAAACATTGCGTTTAAAGATTTTATAAAACAAAGCTATAAAAACAATAAGGATAAACCAAACTTTAAAAGTAAAAGAAATGATCAAAGCTATACGACAAACATGGTAAATGGGAATATTAAATTTTCTGTTAATGACCGCTTCATAAACATTCCTAAATGTCCTCGTATCAGAATTAAAAAACATCGAGATTTTGTCGGAACGATTAAATCAATAACAGTCTCTAGAACCACTGATAACAAGTACTATATGTCTTTACTCGTGGAAGAAGAAAAGAAACCTTTGAAAGCCACCGATAAAATGATTGGCTTAGATTTAGGATTAAAAGATTTAATCGTTGATAGTAACGGTAAGAAATATAAAAACCATAAGTATCTAACTGGATCTCAAAAGAAACTTGCTAAAGAACAGAGAAAACTATCTAAAATGGTTAAAGGGAGCAACAATAGAAACAAACAACGAATCAAAGTTGCTAGATTGCATAAACATATTCAAAATCAACGTAACGATTATTTACATAAACTTTCAAAAACAATCATTGATGAAAACCAAGTCATTTGTATTGAAGATTTGAAAGTTAAAGACATGATGAAAGATTCTAAATTAGCTAGAAACATATCTGATGTATCTTGGTCAAGATTTGTCTCTATGCTAATTTATAAGGCTAATTGGTATGGTAGGAAAGTAATAAAAATTCCTAACGATTATCCAAGTAGTCAATTATGTTCTATATGTGGATATAAAAACTCTATCACTAAAGACCTCGCTATTAGGAAATGGACTTGTCCTAAATGTAGATCTATTCATGATAGAGATATAAACGCTGCGAAAAATATTCTAAG
>JBGUXN010000052.1:0-6255 GCA_045222195.1 Bacilli bacterium
TGGTGAAATTGGTAGACGCACTGGACTCAAAATCCAGCGGTAGCGATACCGTGTCGGTTCGATTCCGACCTTGGGCACCATCTTAAACATACACCCACCGATATGGTGGGCTTTTATTTTCTGTGATATAATAATTTTTAGCGATTCCTGCCTTATAAATCGTCATATAGGCAGGAGATGAAAAAATATGAAAAATAGTGCGATTAAAATCCTGGCTACTTTAGGTTCACTAATTTGCTTAGTGGCCTGTTCAAATACATCTAGTGTTATTTCCTTTAATGATTCAAGTTCCGAGAATCAAAACACCTCTCATCACGACACTAGCTCTTGGAGCGACTTTTCTGATGATACAAGCATTGATCCACCAGTGGACGATCCATACGAAATTAAATTGGATGGTGTTAAAGAATTAAGAAGCCCAGAAGGCTTATCTCATAAATTCAATTATAATTATTATTATGATGCAAACTTTGTTTCTTTTAGAAACAAGATGAAAGATTTTTCCGCTAAGTTGAGCGGCATCATTGCCAAAAGAGAATATAAGAGTGGTGAAAACTTTGTCTTTTCTCCTCTATCAGTGGAATTATGTTTAGGCTTAGCCATCCGTTCTGCAAGTGGAACAACTAGACAAGAACTCTTAGATGCGATAGGCATTGATTACAATACCTTTAATAGCAACTATAAGTTGTACTATGACTATCTTTATAAAGATGTCAAAAATAACATGGGTTATAATACCGCTCGTCTTCTTTTTGCTAATTCCATTTGGGCGGATGATGAAACAAACTTAAAAGATAATTGTTTAGACGCATTAAGAGATGATTATTATTGTTATTCCTATGAAGCGGACTTTAATGGCAAAAACAAAGAAACAAATGAAGCCATTAGAGACTTTATTAAACAAGCCACTAAGGGTTTAATCGATCAAGACTTGCAGTTATATCCTGCGACATTATTCGTTTTAATGAATGTCATTTATCTCAAAGATATTTGGAATGAAGTTGGTAGTGATTTGCATTATGCTCCTGCTACTTATCAATTTAAGAATAGTGATGGCTCAACATCCAATAAACAATTACTATATGGCAATTATAACGAATGCCGCACCATGAATAATGATGATTATTCGGCTTTCTATACATCCACTGACAGTGGTTTCAGAATCTATTTTATCAAGCCTAATGAAGGCAAGAATATTAAAGACATCTTTAATAAAGACACCATTAATCATGTTGTCGATTATAATAACTATGTTTATCAAGATAATGAAAAATTAGAAAGATATTTCACTAGATGCTTATTCCCAGAATATGAGGCTAATGGTAATTTCGATTTAGCAAAAGTATTCAAAGAAGAACTTAATGTCACTTCTATCTTTGGTGGCTCTTGTAACATGTCTAATTTAACTGATGATTATGTCTATTGTTCAGATTTTCAACAAATCGCTAAATTAAAAGTTGATAAATCCGGTATTGAAGGTGCAGCGGTCACATATATGGCGTATGCTACTGCAGTTGGGCCAGACGAATATAAAGAAGTATATGAAGACTTTATTGTCGATCAAGAATTTGGCTACGTTGTGGCCAGTAGCGATAACATCATCTTCTCTGGTATTATTACCAATATCGATAAATAATTATTTGTTTTAAATCATGTCTAATGATATGATTTTTTCATCGAATAATAGCGGGAGTAGCGAAGTTAGTATCTCGTCAACACGGTGAAAACCCGGGACTAACCAGTTTATGAGCAAGACGCTTAGACTTTTTGGAGGTATTTTATGTACGAGACAAAAAGCGCTAAAGAGGTCTTGAACGAACTAGGTAGTGATGTTGCTCAAGGTCTAAGTAGCCAAGAAGCTGGTAAAAGGTTAGTAGAACACGGACCTAATAAATTACCAGAAAAGAAGAAAACCCCGCTTTTTTTAGTGTTCTTAGGTCAATTCAATGACCCAATGATTTTCATCCTTTTAGCGGCCGCTTTATTAAGCGTCGCCATCTCTTTATATGGTGTCATTCAACACGGAGAATCATTTGATTTTGCCGATCCAGTCATCATCTTGAGTGTCTGTGTGCTTAACGCGTTTATTGGTACAGTTCAAGAGAATAAAGCCGAAAAATCATTAGAGGCCTTAAAGAAAATGTCTTCTCCAACTTGTGTGGTGAGAAGAGATGGAAAGCTCATAGAGCTTAAAGCAGAAGAACTCGTTCCAGGTGACATCGTTATCTTAGAAGAAGGCAGAACAGTCCCTGCGGACTTAAGATTAATAGAAGCCATTAATTTAAAAACTGATGAATCATCTTTAACCGGTGAATCTTTACCTGTAGAAAAAGACGCTGATATCATCTTCACTGACGAAGTTGGTGTCGGTGATAGAGTTAATATGGTTTATATGTCCACACCTGTTGTATACGGTCGTGGTGAAGGTATTGTCGTTAGAACTGGTATTGATACTGAAACTGGCAAAATCGCGAAGATGCTTTCTGAAGGTGAAGATGATACAACACCATTACAAAAACAACTCGCTAAGCTTTCAAAATTCCTTGGAATTTTAACAATCGCTATTGTCGTTGTTTTATTCCTCGTTCAATTGATTGATTTATTTAAATATAATGCCCATTACCCATTAGACACAGAAGGTTGGCTTGATGGCATTATTGATAACTTCATGTTCGCTATTTCATTAGCGGTTGCCGCTGTGCCGGAAGGTTTACCAGCGGTCGTGACAATTGTTTTAGCTTTAGGTGTCCAAAAGATGGTCCGCGCTAATACAATCGTTAGAAAACTCCCATCTGTTGAAACATTAGGCGCTGTCAGTGTGGTATGCTCTGATAAAACAGGTACATTAACACAAAATAAGATGACAGTGGTGAAAGCCTATATTAATGAAGAGCTAATTGATGGTGAAGATATCTTAAAAGATGACTGTAAGTTCTTATCAATGGGCTTGTCTTTATGCTCTAACGCCTCTGTTGATGAAGGTTTATATGGTGATCCAACTGAAATCGCTTTAGTGGAATACGCTAATAAGATGAACCAACATAAGCGCGATTTAGAAACTGTTGCGCCACGTGTTGATGAATATCCATTTGATTCTGTAAGAAAGATGATGTCCACTCAACATGCTTATAACGGTAAGAAAATCATCTTCACCAAAGGTGCGATTGACTCAATCTTAAAAGTCGCTACTCGTATTGAAATTAACGGTAATGTAAGAGACCTTACCGAACAAGATAAAAAGAACATCATGGCCGCCTCTGATTCTATGGCGGTATCCGCTCTCCGTGTCCTTGGTTTAGCGTACTCTTACGCTGATGAACTCAAAGAAGAAAACTTAGTGTTCATCGGCCTCGTTGGTATGATTGACCCACCAAGACCAGAATGTAAAAACGCTGTCGATATCTTTAAGAAAGCCGGCATTACAACCATTATGATTACCGGTGACCATAAGACAACCGCTTTAGCGATTGCTAAAGAATTAGGTATCACTGATGAAAATGGTGAAGCTCTTTCAGGCGATGAAATCGATAATCTCTCACAAGAAGAATTACAAGAAAAAGTAAAGACCGTCCACGTTTTTGCCCGTGTCTCTCCAGAAAATAAAGTTCAAATCATTACCGCAGTTAGAGCAAATGGAAATATCGCTGCGATGACAGGCGATGGTGTTAACGACGCTCCAAGCTTAAAACAAGCCGATATCGGTATTGCTATGGGTATTACTGGCACTGACGTTGCTAAAGGTGCCGCTGATATGGTCTTAACCGATGATAACTTTGCTTCCATTGAAAAAGCGGTGGAAGAAGGTCGTGGTATTTATACCAACATTAAGAAAACAGTCTTGTTCTTATTGTCCACTAATATCGCTGAAGTATTAGCGATGTTCGCGGTTGTGATCATGTCTTTATTCTTGATCGATTACAACTTACCAACACCTTTATTAGCCATCCATATCTTATGGGTCAACTTAATTACTGACTCCTTACCAGCGGTCGCTCTTGGTGCGGACGAAAAAGAAAGTGGCATCATGGAAGATAAACCACGTAATCCAAAAGAATCATTATTCTCCCGTGGTGGTTATTTCATCACATTTGGTTATGGTATTTTAATTACCATCACCACAGTCTTTGCCTTCTTAATGATTCCGATTTTTGAGCACGGTGCGACATCTATTGAAGACATTGCGCGTATTATGAGCGAAAGTCATGAAGTCTTAATGCAATCTCAAACCGCAGCGTTCTGTGTCTTGTCCTTATCAGAACTCTTCCATATGTTAGGTATGACCTCATTAAGAAAATCATTTGTCCATAACTTCTGGAGTAAGAACTGGTTACTTTGGGTTTCATTCGTTCTCGGTGTCGCCTTACAAGTCGCTGTTGTTAATATTCCAGGATTAAACGGTTTCTTCTCTTGCTTCCCATTAGATATTAAACATTGGGGCATCATTATTGCCTTAAGTGCAGCGCCACTTGTGGTCCATGAAATCGTCGCTTTAATTCTCTTTATAAAGAGAAAAGTGCAAAAATAAAGCTGAGACTCACTTAGTAGAGTTAAAAAAGAGTATTAGTAGAGTGCTAATATTCTTTTTATTTTGTAATATTGTGCCATGGATTTAAGAAAAACTATCGTTATCATCGGAGCGGGTGTCTCAGGATTATCCGCGGGTATCTATGCAGAGCAACATGGCTTCCACGCTATCTTGTTAGAAAAGAATCCTTCTGTTGGGGGTATGTGTACTGGTTGGTATAGAAAAGGATATTACCTTGATGGATGTATCCATTGGCTAACTGGTACTAAAGAAGGCACGCTTTTAAATGAAATGTGGACTAACCTTGATGCTTTTAGAAGCCAAGATGACATTTTATATTTACCAAGTTGGGGTACTTTTGAATATCAAGGTCAAAAGGTCACCATGTGGCGAGATCTCGATAGAGCGGAAAAGGAATGGAAAGAAGTTTCCCCAGTGGATTCTAAAATAATCCATAAGTTCTTTAAAATGGTCAGAGACTTCACAACTGTGGAGCTCCCATTAGATTTACCATTACAATTAATTCCGCTTCATAGAAAGCTTAAATTGGGCCTTAAAGTACTAAAGGTGTGGCCAAGTTATCTTCTCTCTATGAAACAAACAAGAAGTAAGTTTGCTTCTAAATTCAAATCACCTGTCATTAGATTTGCGTTAACGAGTTGCCAAACTGGTGGTAATAACTTGTTCTCCATGATTTATAGTTACGCTACAGTGGTTGCTGGTGATGGTGGTATCCCAATGGGTGGAAGTAAACCAATGGTGGAACGCATGAAAGAAAAGTTCCTCTCCTTAGGGGGTACTCTAAGATTGAACGCGAATGTGGAAACCATCCTTACCGAAGGAAGAAAAGCCACTGGTGTTAAGTTAAGCAACGGCCAAGTCATCCATGGTGATTATGTCGTTTCTTGTTTAGACACTAATTACACATTAAAGAAGCTCTTAAGAGATCAATATCCTCTTCCATCTTTTGAGAAAAGATTCACTGCGAAAAAGAATCATTCACCAAGCTGTATATTAATTAACTACGCTGTTGATAAAGATGATAATTTACCAATCCCATATTCATTTGATTGTGATTCATTTGAAGTTGGTGGTGTGATTAATAACCACATTACAATTAGAAGTTATGCTTATGATCCAACGTTTACACGTGGCAATAAAACAGTTCTTTCCGTTTTATTAACCCAAAGTAGTGCGGAATATCCTTTCTATCGCGATTTAGTGAAGAATAGAAGAGCCTATGAAGAATATAAGAATCATATCGCTGAACTTGTGAAACAAAAGATTAGCGAACGTTTCCCTAAATTAGGCAAGTCATTAGAAACTTTAGATGTCGCTACACCTTATACATTTAAACGCTACCTCAATAGTTCTAATGGTGTCTATATGAGTTTCTATTTTACCCATAAACAAGCGATGTTTGCCCATCACGGCAAAGTCAAAGGCTTAGATAATTTCTATTTATCTGGTCAATGGATGCAAGGCCCTGGTGGTTTACCAATTGCTATGACACAAGGAAAGTTCGCGATTCAAAGAATTTGTAAAAGAGAAAACTTATCATTTGTCTTCTCTCCAATTCCTAGACGCAAAAAGGCATAGCCTTATAAAAAAATAAATTGTTTGTTGCAACATAAATAGTTTTCTACTATTATATTTAAGCGACTTAAAGCGAATTAGACCTGCCGACTTAGCTCAATTGGTAGAGCAACTGAATCGTAATCAGTAGGTTG
>JBGUXN010000053.1:0-2142 GCA_045222195.1 Bacilli bacterium
TATTCAAGAGTGTCACGGATGGTGAGTAAGTAGTGATAAAGTCTAAAGGTGTATAAACTAAAGTTATTCATGTTGTTCTCCTTCCAAAATAAGATTTTCTAATTTGTAGACCCTGGAAATAATGTATTTAGCGTATTTCCTCGCACTTGGATGGCCACGCTTCATGCAGTAACTATGTTCGTGATATTTGTTGAACATAGTGATGTCATTTCCGGAATCACCAACGACATAGACGTCTTTAGCGTCAATGCCCGTTAACTGGCAATATCTTTCTACACCATTACCTTTATTGCAACCCTGAGGGGTTAACTCATTAACTTGGGCAGTCCAGGAAGATTCGATTTCAGGGAATTGTTCACGGAATTCCTTGTTGAGTTCCTTACTGATCTGCGCTTTTTTCTTCTTAAGACCAATGAAGGTCATAATCTTATAGATTTTTGATCCATCAAGTTCTTTATTGAATAAATCATCATCAGCGATGAATGGTTCACGATATGAGAATTGGAACCACCACCAGATTTTATAGAACCAGATATAGAAGAATGCGACTTTACGACCGGTCTTAATAATGCATGGATGATTTTCACTAGTCATTAATAAAGCGATTGGTTCATACACTGTTTCAATGCGGTTAATGATATTCTTTAACTCGGCATTTGGCATCGCTTTATTATAAATAATCTTATCGTTAGCGATGATTTGGCTTGAACAGCATGTGATAAAATCTACAGGTCTTTTAATTTCGTCTTTTAATCTCTCTGTGAACTGAGTGGATCTAGATGTAACTAAGACGACTTTATTACCTGCATCAATCCATCTACGCAAAAACTTGACGTTCTTTTTGCAGATGCATCTTCTAATATTTTTTGGATAGAACAATGTTCCGTCTAAATCAATAGCTAGTAATTTTGCCATGCTCCTATATTATACACGCGTGAAAAACATTGTCACATATTTTTGCACTTTTTTTCTTCATGTGTGTTAGGCACAAAAAAAGCGGAACAAAGTCCGCTTCTTTTATTTTGTTTAGATTAGGCGATAGGATTCTCCGCTTGGATGACGCCATATCCACCATCACGACGGATATAAACGACACTGATACGATCATCTTCTTCATCGAGGTAGAGGAAGAAATCGTGACCTAAGGCTTCCATTCTAAGAATGGCTTCGTCAATCTTCATTGATTGTAAATAATAAGATTTTGCTCTAACGACGACATCTTCTTCTTTGTCGCCTTGTTCTTCTTCAAGTTCTTGGAATTGGACTGCTTCAGCGAATGAGGCTCTGCCGCTGCGATCCATTCTTGTTTTAACTTTGCGCATTTGGCCAACGAGTTTGTCGATGGCTAAGTCGATGGCAGCATATAAATCTGCATCTTCGACTTCCGCACGGAGTGGCATTTGAGGTAAGAAGATTGTAATCTCTACTCTCTGGGTTTCACCATGCACACTGACAACAGCACGGCATTCGATTTCGTCATTAATAAGAAAAAACTTATCCATTCTTGAGAGTTTCTTCTTAATAGCGGAAGAAATGGCGTCTGTTACTTGGATGTTTTTGCCGATAATTTGGTATTTCATATGTTGTAACCTCCTTCCAAATTATGAAACAGAAGTTCAGTCACTTACATTATAGCACCGGTTTTCGGCTTTATAAATAAAAGGTTAGTTATTTAGAAGCTTTTTGATTTCTTCGACTTTATCAAGTTTTTCCCATGGTAAATCAAGGTCTGGTCTACCAAAATGACCATAGTTTGTGAGTTCTCTATACTTAAATGTTGGGTCGGTAAGATTGAATTGTTTGATAATCATACCTGGTCTGCAGTCAAAGACTTCTCTCACTGTGGAGAGGATTTTATCATCACTATAGTGGGATGTTTTATATGTTCTAACGTTGATGGATAATGGTTGGTTAACACCGATAGCATAGCTAAGTTGTACACGTAAGCGTCTAGCTACACCTGCAGCGACAAGGTTCTTAGCGATGTATCTTGCCATATAGGCCGCACTTCTATCGACTTTGGTTGGGTCTTTACCAGAGAAAGCACCACCACCATGTTCACATGTGCCACCATATGTATCAACAATAATTTTACGTCCGGTTACGCCTGTATCACCTGTAGGACCACCGATAACGAATTTA
>JBGUXN010000054.1:0-31738 GCA_045222195.1 Bacilli bacterium
CTTTCTTCATTCTCTTCTTGCCTTCTTTTTGCTTTTCGAGAAGTTTCTTCTTTCTGGAGATATCACCACCATAGCACTTCGCTAAGACGTCTTTTCTAACGGCCTTAACATCGCATCTAGCAATGACTTTACCACCAATGGCGGCTTGGATTGGAATCTCGAATTGTTGACGTGGAATAACTTGTTTGATCTTACGAATAATGCCTAAACCGCGATGATAACCATCTGGGCGATAAATAATACTACTGAGCGCGTCCACGACTGTTCCATTGAGTAAGATATCTAGTTTTACTAGATCTGCACGTTTATAATCCGAAAATTCATAGTCAAATGACGCATAGCCTTTTGTGTAGCTCTTAAGCTTATCAAAGAAGTTATAAACAATCTCTGAAAGAGGGAGTTCATAGGTTAAAATCATTCTCGTATCATCAAAGTAATCGAGGTTCTCATAAATGCCTCTTCTTTCGCGACATAATTCCATGATCGGACCAATATATTCTTTTGGTGTCATGATATTAGCCTTGATATAAGGCTCTTCAATGAAAGCGACCTTACTAGCGTCAGGCATTTTACTTGGGTTATCAAGGTTGATAACTTCCCCGTCTGTCATATGTACTTTATAAATGACGCTAGGCGCGGTAAGGATGAGGTCGAGATTATATTCTCTTTCGAGTCTTTCTTGCACTACGTCCATATGTAAAAGACCTAAGAAACCACATCTAAAGCCAAAGCCTAGGGCTTGGCTTGTTTCAGCGACGAATTGTAAGGAAGCATCATTTAATGTGAGCTTTTCTAAAGCATCTTTTAAGTCTTGATAATCATCACTTTCCACTGGATAAAGACCGCAATACACCATTGGGTTCATAATACGATAACCTGGTAAGGCTTCTGGGGTTGGATTGTCCACCAAAGTGACGGTATCACCAGGACGGACATCTTTGATGTCTTTAATTTGTGCGGCAATGTAACCGACTTGACCAGCAATCAACGAATCAGTCTTGATTTCTTTAGGAGTTCTAATACCAAGTTCAATGATTTGATATTCTTTTCCTGCTTGCATGAGGCGAATCTTATCACCAACTTTAACGGAACCATCTTTGATGCGCACTAAAACGATGACACCACGATATGGATCGTAATAACTATCAAAGATAAGGGCCTTTAAAGGGGCATTAGCATCGCCACTTGGGGCAGGTATGCCTTTCACTATGGCTTCGAGTAATTCGTGGACCCCTTGGCCTGTTTTAGCACTGACTTCCACGGCTTCATCACAAGGAATTCCGATTTTCTTTTCGATTTCTTCCTTAGCCATATTGATATTGGCGGAAGGTAAATCAACTTTGTTGATAACTGGTAAGATTTCTAAATCGTTATCGACGGCTAAATAGGCGTTAGCGAGTGTTTGCGCTTCTACGCCTTGTGTAGCGTCCACAACGAGTAATGCGCCTTCACACGCAGCGAGCGAACGTGAAACTTCATATGTGAAGTCGACGTGTCCGGGAGTGTCGATGAGATTGAAGACATAGTCTTCTCCATCATCAGCATGATAACCAAGTGTAACGGCATTTAATTTAATGGTAATGCCTCTTTCCCTTTCTAAGTCCATGGAGTCAAGGATTTGATCCTTCATCTCTCTGGCCTCAATCGCTCCAGTCAATTCTAAAATACGGTCCGCTAAAGTGGACTTGCCATGATCGATATGAGCGATGATAGAAAAATTTCTAATTTTTTTCTGGGAAAAATCCATGTTTTTATAACATTGCTAATAATAATTGTGCTGATTCGGAAATAGCTTCACTGCTACTTGATGATGAGCTGGCCTCAGAATGTACATGAGAAACAACTGGAATCATGACAAACGCTAAGACTGCTAAGCAAATTGCCACAATAGCGACAACCATAATGGCAATGGAATACCATTTTTTGCCATCGATTTTCATCAACGGAATGACAAAACCAAGTGTCAAACTACCAGAAACTAAAATGGCGATACCAAGAATTAATGAATAGGCGATAAAGATAATTAATCCAAAGACAACGCCTAAAGCTTCTCCTAAGTTATCTGGATTGGTGAAAAATAGAGAATAAACACCATAGGAGAGATAGAGATGTAAGAAGGAGAGAAGGGATGCAACTGTGACAAAGACACAGGATAAGATTAGAAATGTTTTAGCCTTCTTGTTCATTATTATTTTCCTCACTTTCTTCTTTAGAAGAATCTTCTTTTTGTTCTTCTTCTAAAGCTTGTTCTGATTGTATTTTTTCTTGTTCAACAGCATCGATGATGCCTGGAACAGGATATTTGAAATGGTAGAATGCTTCGAACATGTAGCATAAACCTAGATACGCTAATACGCTAGCGATGCCGAATCTATATAGTTCTGAATCGGTGGATTGAGTAATTAAGCAATATAAGTCGAATGCGATAAGGTAAATACCAGCAGGTGCATGGATGATTTTATCAATCATAGCAATCCTCTTTTGTCTTTTCTTATCGAATAGAGCCCAAATGAGGTCTACGACAATCCAAGTACCACCAAAGATGGTCACCCAGTTAAAAATCCTAACGCGTGTTCCGTTATATTGAATTACATTCAAAAACCTTAAAGTTGCTAAAACTAGAAAGAGAACGGCAAATATTAATATCTCACCACTGTAGATGAGTTTTGCTTTTGTAGCAAAGTCCATTTTCTTTTTCATAAACCTTATATTAGCATTAAAGAATTATTCTTTAAAGAAATCTTTACAAATATCACTGACCTCAGAGGGGGTAAAAGCTACTTCATAATCCCGCCACTCAGCCTTGAATAAATCGCGGTATTCATTATTTAAGTAGCGTTCATCAATGAGCAAAACCGCGCCTTTATCGCTTTCGCTACGAATGACACGCCCAAGGGCTTGCATAATTTTATTCATGCCTGGGTTTAAATACGCATAGTCATGCCCAGAATATTCTTTGTTATCGTAATACTCGGCAATTTGGTCGCTGATGAAGTTGATGCGTGGCATACCAATGCCAATGATGACTGCGCCTATAAGGCGGTCACTGACAAGGTCAATGCCTTCACCGAATGCACCACCAACCACCACAAAACCTAAAGCGGTCTTTTCTGGGCTTGGTTGGAAATTAGTTAAGAACGCTTCTCTTTCTTCATCGCTCATCTCTCGATCCTGCTTAAAGATATCGGCGTCTTCGATATCGATATATGGCATTAAGTTATTGAGATATTCATAACTTGGTAAAAAGACGAAATAATTACCAACTTTGTTTCCAACAAAGCTTTTAATATAATCAGCGACTTTTTGATAGGAAGTTTCTCTTTTTTTGTAGCGGATTGAAACGTTAGGGACGATAACAATCTTGAGATTTTCTTTCGGGAATGGAGAAGGAAGCACTAATCTTGCGTCTTTCTCGTTTCCCCCTAAGGTATCAACGTAATAGTCTAATGGGGATAATGTCGCAGAGAACAAGACTGTGCCTTGAAGTCTATTCATACACGCCGATAGGAAACTAGAGGCATCTAAGCAGATGACATTAAGTTCAACATCATCTTTTTCTTTCTTATAGAAAAGCAAATAGTTTTTATTAACTAATTCGAGAATACGGCTGAAACGATTGACGTCTAGGTAGAACGATAATAATTCCTTACTGACCTCTTTGTTTTCATTTTTGTTCACGTCTTGCATTGTCGTAATAAAGGAAGAAATCGTTTTATAGGTATAGTCATTAAAGAAACTGACGATGTGATTGCCATCCTCATCATCGAGATATTCTTTAAACATCTTATTCATTTTTGAAAGCGCTAATTTGAGTTTATGAAGTTTGCTATGACGGACTGATTTGCGGGCTTCTTTAAAGGCTTGGTAGGATAATGACGATGAATACATATCACGACTTCTATCAACGAGATTATGCGCTTCATCCACTAAAGCTAAAAAGTGAGAAGAATCCTCATCGAAATATCTCTTCATATAGGAGATAGGATCAAATAAGTAGTTATAGTCACAGATGATGACGTCCATGAATAAAGATAAGTCTAATTCGAATTCAAACGGACATATTTGATTATCATAAGCAATCTGATTAATCGTGCTTAAATCAAAATCATCATATGTGAGAATCGCATAGCGTAAAACAGTTTGAATCTTATCGTAATATTGCTTTGTATATGGGCATTCATCTGGGTTACAAGCTTTGCCTTTACAAAAACAAATCTTATCTTTAGCGGTGATGATGATATCACTAAGTGATAAGCCTTGCTCTTTTAATATTCTGATTGCTTGATGAGCAGCTTCTTTACCGCTCGTTTTCGCGGTCAAATAGAATATTTTGCTCTTCTCATCATCTTTGAGAGCTTTGATGAATGGGAAAAGGGTGGACATGGTCTTGCCAATACCCGTTGGAGCTTCTACAAATAGACGGCTACCTTTCTTAGCAACGGCGTAACAATACTTAGCGAGTTCTCTTTGTCCTTTGCGGTATTTTTTAAATGGAAAATCGATAGAATCAATGCTCGCATTTCTCTTTTCTATCTTTTGAAAAATGATGTTATAAAACTCTAAATATTCATTAATTAAATCAAGGACAAATTGTTCTAATTCTAGATAGTTAAAAACGTATTGATCAATGAATTGTTCCTTTTCTTTTCCTTGACGGATGTATGTTAATTTAATGCCGATAAAATCTAAGTCGTTTTGTTTAGCGAACATAAAAGCATAACACTTGGCTTGGCCAAGATGCCATTCTAAGTTATCAGCGTGGAATTTTTCTAATTCTTCGACGGTAGTTTTAATTTCATCAATGACGTATGTTCCATCACTTCTTTTGATAATACCATCCGCTCGACCTTCTAAAAGAATGTCGATCTCATCGACAGTGAGATTGATTGATAAAGGATATTCGGACATGTAATTAGCGGATTGCTTAGCTTGATAAACACTATGAAGGCGGCTACCCTCTGTCATCGAAGAACGATTAAAAACGCGATTATCAATATCGCCGCTTCTAAGTAAAAAGTCCACTAATTGGTGGACAGACAAACGCAAAGACTTTTCCATCTATGATAGTTTTTGGCCTAAAAGGTTTTGATTGCCGTTAACAAAACTACGGTAATCCATTCTCTTCTTGCCTTCTTTTTGTAGTTCTAAAATGGCGATTTGGCCATCTTTTGCTTGGAAATATAGTCCGTTTTTATCGGCTTTAACTATTTCACCGACTTCATGGTCCACAACTTCATTCACTTTCTTTGCCTTATATATCTTTAATTTTAAATTATTTAAATACAGATAGGCTCCTGGTTCATCGCTTAAACCTCTCACCCAACCAACTATTTGATTAGCGGTTAGTCCCAAATCTAACTTTTCTTGTTCTGGTTTAATAGTTGAACAGAAAGTCACTAAGGATTCATCTTGTTCTTCGCCTTTGAGTTCTCCTTTGATATATAGAGGCAACGCCTCTAAAACAAGGTCCTTCGCGGCTTCTTTAATCTTATTGAATAAAGAGGTAGCATTATCTTTTTCAGCTATCATGACTTCTTTTTTAGCGTACATTCTACCTGCATCCATGGCCTTGACCATTTCCATGAGAGTCACACCAGTCACTTCTTCATTATTGATTAAAGCGGTTTGCACTGGGGAAGCACCACGATACTTAGGAAGCAATGAACCATGAAGGTTCAAACAGCCCATTGGTATTTTATCTAAGAATCCTTGTGGGACGATTTGCCCATAGGCAAGAGTGATGACTAAATCAGGTTTAATAACATCGATAAAAGAATAATCATCGCGAATTTTAATAGGTTGAAAAACGGGAATATTGTATTTTTCCGCGATTACTTTAGTAGGGACCTTTTCGATGATGCCTTTACGGCCCACTGGATGATCAGGTTGGGCCACCAAACCCACAAAATGATATCCATCTTCAATCATCTTTTCAAAGACATAAGCGGATATCTCGGGAGTGCCCATAAAGACTAGTTTGAGATTATTCTTTTCCATATGGAAACATTATAGCATCTTTTAAAGTTAAGACATACAAAAAAGCCCGCTTAAGAAGCGAGCTTAATTGTTAGTTTAATTCGATGAATTATTCAGCTTCTGGAAGAACAGCTCTGAATGTGAAGTTATAGAATGTGGATCTGTAACCACCAGCCATACGTAAGCTGATTCTGTTTTCACCTTTGTGTAATTGGAAGAGGAATGGAATAACGTATTCGCCTCTATTATCACTTCTAACTGGGTTGGTGATAGTATCATCGAAAGCTTTTGGTTGACCATCGACGTAAAGGATGTATCTGTAGTCGTCGATTTCTGTACCTTTTTCGTTTTCTTCAGTTTCTGGGATGTCATCAATATACATACCTCTTGTCCAGTCTGTATCGCCTGGTTTGCAAGCAAAGAAGTCCATATTGTTGTTTCTCATCCATTGAGCTGGAGTGGCATCACAGTAGCAGTAGTAATTGCCAGCTTGTGTTTCATCTAAATCGAAGACGTATTCGAAGAAGTCACCAGTTTGTTGATCATTGAAAACTGCTTCGTGACTATCTTCACTTGGGTCACCTTGGTCATTTAAGACAACATCATTACCGATTGGACGGCCCCAGAATCTCGCACCACCATCATCACCGATGACTAAGTGGTCTTTAGATTCGCTAGTAACTTCGCTAGCTTTGAAACCAAAGTAGGATGTGCCACAACCATGAGAGCATGTGTACATACGAACTTTTGCTTTGCCTGGGTCTGGTTCGGTGCCATCGTCGACTAATTGAATATCATGGCCTAAAGGTGCAACATCTTCAGTTTCTTCAATATTGCAACGGTTACAGGTGTGTTTGTGAGAACCAGCGGTTGTACATGTTGCTGGAGTAAGATCTACCCAATCGCCCCAATCGTGACCTAAAGCTTCAACGGCTTCTGTTTCTTCTTCACCACAGTTCTTACAAGTATGTTTGTGAGAACCAGCTTCGGTACATGAAGCAGGTGCAACATCTACCCAATCGCCCCAATCGTGATCGGTTTTAGCGATAACATCTGTTTCTTTTTGATGGCAAACAGAGCATTCACGTTCTTTTGAACCTTCTTTTTGACAGGTAGCGGCGACTGTTTCTTTCCATTCACCCCATGTGTGACCGGCTTTAAGAACTTTTGTTTCTTCCTTACCGCAGACAGAGCAAACACGTTTTTGAGAGCCATCTTCGGTACATGTGGCTGGTTGAACAACTTCCCATGAACCCCATGTGTGTTTTTTACATTCTTCTACTGGCTTAGATTCACCTGAATTACCGCAAGCGGTTAAAGCTAATGAAAGAGCAATTGCCAAAACACCTAAGAATTTGTTTTGTTTCATTAGATTATTTCTCCTTTCTTTCGAACTTAAATCTAGTTAACAAACGCGTATAAAAAGGTTTTACTCATTATATAAACCCAAGTTTTATACTTGATATTATGTTAAAATACTTCTCAACTAATTTCAACATGCTTTTTAAGCATAATTGGTTTTCAGCTTAAAACATGCAAAATAACGACTAATGCAACAAAGTGATGAAGAAACAAAATGAACCGTGAAAGAAAAGCTAGAGCAAGTGCTCTAGCCTTTATTTGTTCATTAATTATGTTGAACGATTATTCTGCTGGGATAAATTTAAGAGTCTTCAAATACATTGCGTTATCAGCAAGAACAGTAATAACCATTGTGTTTTCGCCAGCTTTCAAATTGGCTTGGCCAACAATGGTATCAACAGCACTGTAGCTAGTGTTGACATTAGCAGAAACAGTGACATTATCACCATTGACTTTAATAGCAAAGTTATCTTCGAAAACAATGTTGGAACCTCTTAAGCCTAATTGAATGTTAAACTTTCCAGCTAATTGAGATTGGAATGTATATGTTAAAGTAGTATCTTTAACAAAGTTTCTATACCATTGGCCACTAGAAGATGAATTGTAAACTTCAAGTCCGCCTTCCGCTGGATTAATAACAGCACTATCTAAGGCAAGTGAAATAACGCCTTCTTTTTCAAGAACTGTAACTGCGACTTTAGCATCTTTAAAGTTACCTTCTTTAGAAACGGTAATTGTGGCTGTACCAGCTTTGACACCAGTGACAACACCGTTTTCATCAACTGTACAAACAGAGTTACTGGATGATTTGTATGTTAAGCCTTCAAATGAGCTTGTAATTTGAGCGGTTTTGCCTTCTCTGATTTCAAGAGCAGATTCGTTAACAGTAATTTGAGTTGGTTCAACATATGGTCTGAAGATGAAGTTATAGAATTCGGATCTGTAACCACCGGCCATACGTAAGCTGATCTTGTTTTGACCTTTGTGTAAGTGGAAGGTGAATGGTAAGACGTATTCTTTTCTCACCATATTTGTGCTACTACCTTCAGCTGGAACTGCGGTGTCGGCATCAAATTCTTGAATGACATCGTCAACATAAAGAACATAACGGTAGTCTTCAATACGAGCGCCCATTGGGACTTCTGTTTCAAGTTCGGCACCTTCTGCTTGAGTACGATCTTCTGGAGAGGCATCAACGCATCTAGCGTGGTCTTTGACCATCTTGACTGTGCCATCGTCGTTATATTGAATGTGTTCAGGAGCACCATCAATATAATAACCTGGAGTCCAGTCTGTAGCACTACGACCATAGGCCCAGAAGTCACCACTTAAGTGATCGGCTGGTCTAGCATCGCAATATAATCTACAAGTAGACAATAAGTTAGCTTGATCTTCTGTTAATGTGAAGATGTATTCGAAGAAGTCACCTGTTTCAGTAGAACAATAAACGCATTCGTTGTTTTCTTCGTGTTCGGATTTACCGGTGGCGTCTAAGGCTAAAGAGTTACCAATTGGACGACCAAAGAATCTCATACCACCATTATCACCAACCATTAAGTGTGGTAATGATGCAGCACTTGGTTCATCGGCTTTGAAACCTAAATAAGTTTCACCGCAACGTTTACATTTGTAAACACGAACAGTAGCTTCACCAGTTGGAGCTTCTGTTTCGCCACCGACTAATTCGAGGTCGTGGCCTAAAGCTTCAACTTCTTCCTCTTCTTCAGCGTTACAACGTGAACAGACGTGCTTGTGGGCACCTGGCTTGTCACATGTTGCGGCTTTGGTATCAACCCAATCGCCCCAATCGTGGCCTAAAGCAGTAACAGATTCTTCTTTTGTTTCACCACAAACTGTACATTTGAAATAATTTGTGCCAGCTGCGGTACATGTTGGTTCAACGTTTGCTTTGTCTGGGTCTTGGGCATATGTATGGTCAGCTTTTGGAATGACACCAGTTTCTTTTTGGTGACAAACTGAACATTCACGTTCTTTTGAACCTTCTTTTTGACATGTAGCGGCTTCAAGTTCTTTCCATTCACCCCATGTGTGTGCGGCTTTGATAACTTTTGTTTCTTCCTTACCGCAGACAGAGCAAACACGTTTTTGAGAACCATCTTCAGTACATGTGTTTGGTTGAACAACTTGCCATTCTCCCCAGGTGTGTTTTTTGCATTCTTCTTGTTGAGATTCACCACCTGCGTTACCGCAAGCTGCTAATGCTAACGAAAGAGCGATTGCCAAAACACCTAAGAATTTGTTTTGTTTCATTAGATTTTGTCTCCTTTCCTAAAATAGAATGTTAAATCTATTTAACAAACACGTATAAAAAGGTTTAAATGTTACAAAACCTGTGCTTTATACTTACCCTTATATTAATTTACTTGTTATCGATTTTCAACATGCTATAAAGTATTATGCTCTTTTTAAAGAGAAAACACTAAAATAGTCATTTGCTATTCACACGATAATCAACAAACAGCTTATAATATTTTGCTTTTATTAAAGAGGAAAAGGAACCAATGAAGATATTATTAGTCAGTGATAGTCACAGTAATTATGAGGCTTTGGAACGTCTCTTTAAGATGTATCCAAAAATGGATCTATATTTGCACGCTGGGGATAGTGAGCAAGATGAATGGTCTTTGAAGCCTTTTATCTCGGTCAGAGGAAACTGTGACCACTATTATGACTTCCAAAACTTCTTAGTTATTCCATCCCCATATGGTAATATTTACGTTCAACATACTCCTTATGTCTCAAAGAGCGTGATAAATGAACATAACGCCAAAATTGTCATACATGGGCATACGCATACTCGAAGAAATGAAGTCGTAAATGGTATACTATTTGTTAATCCCGGTGCGATAAGCTTTGCCAGGGATAAATATGAAGGCTCTTACGCCATTCTCAATATCGAAGAAAATAAGGTAGAAGTGAAATTCTATACATTAATATAAGGAATAATAAATATGATTAAAAATGCAGAAGTAATCTCCACATTTTTAGGAGAAGCAGCGCAGTTACTCAACACATCGCGCCAATTCAGCGACATCTATCGTCAAATCGTTGTGAACAACAAAAAGAATGTCTACGCTGAGTATTTCAACTTAAACAACAAGATCAAACATTATAAATATCAAAAGATGGATCAAAACGTAAAACGCTTTGCTTCCTACCTAAACACAAAGATCAAAGGTCCTGCTAATTCACGCATCGTTTTAAAGATGGCTAACTCTCCAGCTTGGGGTGAAATGTTCTGGGCTATTTTGATGAGTGGTTTTGTGCCAGTCTTAATCGATGCCAAAACACCAAGAGACAACGTTGAAAATCTTGCAAAACAAGCTCAAGCCGTCGCTCTCATTAGCGATGATAACCACGAATACGCTATCGCAAAAATCAGAGTGGACAATATCCTACAATGTTCTAACGATGGTAAGGTTTCCAATAAGTGGGCTAACGAAGTTGTGTTCTCATCTAGTGGCACAACTGGCGACGCTAAACTCATGGTTTTTAATGGGGAAAACTTCGTTCATCAAATCTGCTGTTCTTTAGATATGGGCAAAGAAAGCGTCGATATCATGTATCCAAAGAAATACGGCAAAGTGAAGATCTTAGCGATGATTCCTTTCCACCACATCTTTGGCTTTGTGGCTGTCTTTTTATGGTATACGTTCTATGGCAAAACTCTCGTCTTCCCAAAGAGCAATACACCAAGCGATATCTTATTAATTTGTCAAAAAGTTGGTATTACTCACGTCTATAGCGTCCCACTCTTCTGGGATTCATTAGCCTTATCCGTGAATAGAAAGTTTGCTATGCAAAGTGAAGATAAGCAAAAGCTATTAGAGAAGTTAATTGCTTATAACTTAAAAGAATTAGAATTCAAAGATGCCGGCTTAGCCGCTAATCCAGTCGTCGGCGATAAAGTCAAGAAAATGCTTCTTGGTAATAAAGTCAAATACTGTATCTCTGGTGGCGGTTATCTTTCCGCGGAAACTCTTAGAACCATCAATGGTTTAGGCTATCCACTTTATAACGGATATGGCATGACCGAAATCGGTGTCACTTCCGTTGAATTATCTCAAGATGTCAAGCAACGTCTTTTAGGCCAAATCGGTCATCCACTACACGGCGTTGAATATAAAATCAATGGCGATGGAGAGCTCTTAGTGAAATCTCCTACAATTCATATCAGAGAAATCATCGCTGGTAATGAAGCTGAAACAGTTTTAGATGATGGATACTTCCATACAGGTGATATTGTCGCAGAAGGCAATAATGGCTACTTAATCAAAGGTAGAATGAAAGATGTCATCATCAATGCGAACGGGGAAAACATCTTCCCAGATGAACTCGAAATGTACTTTAGAGGTTTACCACTTATTACAAATCTTTCTGTCTTAGGTACAGTTAGTAAAGATAAAGCACTTCACGAAGACATTACTCTCGTTCTCGAACTCGATGATAAGGCCACTGAAGAAGGCATTAAGGAATTAGAAGCCACTATTAAGGGCATTAAACTTCCACATGACGTGAAGATTGATAACATCTATTTAGCGAAAAACAAACTTCCAATCGCTAACAACATGAAGGTCAAACGTTTCGTCATCAAGAAAGAGATTGAAAACGGTTCTAATCAATTTGTATTGATTAACGCGAAGAAAGTTTCACCAAAAACAAGAAAACTTAGTGAAGATGCGATTAAGAACATCCTTCCAAAAGTCAGACAACTCTTCTCCAAAGTTCTCGTCTTACCAACCTTCAAGATTGATGATGAAGACCACTGGATCAATGACTTAGGTGGCGACTCTATGAACTATGTTGAATTAGTGCAAGAAATCGATCACGAATTCGGTATTGAAATCAGCGAAGAGAAGTATGGCGTTCTCACTTGCGTAAACGATTTCGTTGAAGAAATCGCCCACTTAAAGAAGTAAAAGAAACGATTATTAAATAAATAATTGCATTATTTGTGCAGTTTTGGTAATATATCACACGGCACTTAAAAAGAGAGGTAACTTTATGGCTAACATAAAATCACAAATCAAACGTAACAAGACAAACGAAAAAGCTCGTCAAAGAAACGCTTCTGCAAAATCCGCAATCCGTACTTCCATTAAGAAAGTTAGATTAGCCGTTGAAGCTAAAGATTTAGCGAAAGCTGAAGAACTTTTAAACGCTGCTTTCCGTTTAATTGATAAATCTGTGGGCGATGGCGTGCAACACAAAAATACCGCCGCGAGACAAAAAGGCGAATTATCCCGTTTAGTCAACTCTCTCAGATAGTTAATTTCTTTTGAAATTAATTAAGAATATTTCAAAGCTATAGAAGCGGTCCACAAGGCCGCTTTTAATTTGTAAATCAAGTTGATATAAATCTTCTAATGTACGGTTGATGCTCTTTTGAGACACTACCATACTATTCTTTCTAAGTATTTTTGCTCTAATTGAATTAATACCTAATTCACTAGCAATACCGTCTTGGTCATAACCATGTCTAGCCAGATAAGAAACTCTATTTAAAAGGCGGAATTGATTGGCAATCATCGAGATCAGAGTCACTGGTTCAACATTACTATTCTTTAAGTCTCTATAAAGGCTCACAGCCTCCATATTCTTGTTATCTATTAAATAATTAAAGAGTAGGAAAGCATTTTCTTCTAAAGGTCTTGTCACCATTAAAACAACATCATCAAAGCGAATGTGATCGGTATAAAGGGCCAATTTACTACCATTATTAAATAGCGAAGCATAGTCACCTTCGGTGCGTCTTGCTAATTCATAGGCCGCATCACTATCGATTTTGGTGTTAGGCCATTTCTCTTTAAAGTAATGAGCCACCACTTGATGCCATTCATTTTCTTTTGGCTCGGTTAAGGTAATGACTTGGCCATGTTTTTCAATAGCCTGATAGATTTCACTCTTCTTTTCGATTTCACTTTCGCTAGTGTTCACTAAAAAGATGAGATCCACCATATCATCTGGATGGTTAATATATTCAATGAGCTTTTTATAATCTTGGTCACCTTCGATTTTAACTTTACTTTTTTCTTTTAAAAGAAAATAACAGTTATCCACGACCACCGCTTTATGGTCATAGCCTAAAGGCATGGAATTAGCGTCATCAACGATTTCTTGGACTAAAACATATGTTGCGTCGTGTTTAACATAGTTCATCTCATCGATTTCTTTAATCGACTTTTTGATGATGCTTTTCATCTGACTTTTAAGACGGATATTTTGGCGACCACTGATAAGATAAATCATATATTTAATTATAGAATATGACTTAACTTTTAACTAGTTAAAATAGGAACAATATTTTATAGTGCCTTCTAAATCAGTTCTATGGATTTTAATTTTGTATTTATTTAAAACGGACAACACTTCTTTATTAGGATGACCAAACTTATTGTTCTTACCTACAGAAATGACTGCTTCTTCAGGACTTAAATATTTAATCCACTCCTCGCTTGTGGAGGTATTAGAGCCATGATGACCAATGCGCACAATGTTACAAGGAATGTTGTCTCCATTTTTCATGATTTCTTTTTCCACGTATTTAGTGGCATCTCCGCATATTACAAAATCTTTCTTGCAAATGTGAAATGACAGCACCAAAGACTTATCGTTTTCTTCTGAACGACCTTCACCATAATAGTTATAGTTATTAAAAGTTAAACGACCGACTTTCACTGGAAAAACGGAATTATAGTCATAGAGATTATTGATTTTATAAGCCTTAGCTAGTTCCTCTAGTGCTCCATAGTGATCATAGTCATAATGCGTAATGAAAACAGCATCGATTTTGTAGATTTTGTTCTTTCTTAAATATGGAATTAACGAGTCATTAGCAACGTCCATATAGGTGAGTCCACCAGTATCAATAAGAGTGACTTTTCCCCTATCTCTAATGAGCGTGCAATCGCCTTGACCAACACTGATAAAATTAACCTCACTACTGATGATTTGTTTATATGGTACCGCTAATAAAAGTAAGAACGAAATCTGGCCAATCAGGACAGTTCTTTGAAGTGGAATAAAATCGTGCGATAAATAGTATAGCCACACAAAGTATATCGCATAATAGATTAGCAGTATTCCCTGATTAAGTTCAGGCATATTGATGCCAAAAGATAATGGCTTAATAATAGAAGCATAGCCAGAAAGAATAGACATTAAAAACTTATCCACACTATAGAGAGGAACATAGAAGAAGCATAATAGAGAAACTACTCCGATAGCAAGAAACAAAGGCGTAGACACCACTTGCAAAGGAAGTGATAAGATTACAATTTTATTGTAATAATTGACTTCAAAAGGTAGAAATAGCAAATATACTATCAAATACCGATAGATTTTAGCCTTAATTTTCTTATTCCCGCCTATGTAGCGGCATAAATACATAATAATAGGAATTAAAAAGCCTAAAACAAAGCTATCTTGTTTAGCCAGATGATGATTCAAAAGTAAGCAAAATATCCCTAAATAACCGATGATAGTTAGATATGAAAACTTCTCCTTTAACGGATGCTTATTGATCCATCTGATAATTAGTAAAAGCATTACTTTAATAACGCTAAACCGCGGAAAAGTAAAAACGCTGTATAGACTTAATAAGCCGATAGAAACAATGTCTGCATATTTATCCTGCAAAAAGAGAGCGAATATCTTCTTTAAAACGAAATGGAAAGCGGAGATAAAGATACCAGAAGCTGCTAAAAACCTAGCCAAGTGAAGCTCCCTTAAATTAGTGGCTAGTTCACTATCATCGCCATCTGAGAAAAGGATCGCACCCACTATGCTTCTTTGCTCTTTGTTAAACATCGAAAGGAGTTTTTCTCTTCTTTGATGAATGCGAATAAAGTTATGGTAATTGATCTTAACTTTGTTGATTTTTAAAGAACGATAAACGCCTCTTTTATTGAGATAATCTTTGAAATCAAATGATGATTCTAGTGTTGTAAAATCAAATTCTTCTTTCTTTCCTTCGATGGTTAAAATATCGCCAATATCATATTCATGATTCTTAGCGTAGACGTATAGTCTTTCTCCTCCCGAATTAAAGAGAAAATAGTTTTCGCTGGTGGAATACACCAGTCCTTGGTAGGAAACTTTTGTTGGGAGGGTAGTTATGTTCAGAAAGGATACAGCAAGACCAAGGGCTAATGCGGATGAGCAGATAAAAAAGGAGACCTTTGAAAACCTTTTCAAGACGAAAAGAAGAAAGACTATCGCTACTAACGAAAGTGCTATATAAGCACTTGAAATAGACAATCCAAGCCAGAATGAAAGAAAGATTAAAAAGATAATCACGCGTGCAAGATTACATAGTTTCGAATTTTACGGTATGTGGCGTTACCAATGCCATAAACATCCATCAGTTCTTCTAAGGTATCAAAGATACCATTCTCGCTACGATAGGAGACGATTGAACTAGCAATTGAGGTAGTAATACCGTTAACGCTCATTAAAGTAGATGCATCATCTTCGTTGATGTTGACTTTAGCGATTTCTGTTTTAGAACAGATATCAGTCTCATCATACTTACCTGCAATATAGTAGGTAGAACCGCTTTTAAGGGGCGCTTCATCGAAGAAGGCTAAATCATCCGCGTTACTGGTTACTCCCCCAGCAGCGGCGATCAAATCGCCCATTGTGATGCCATCACTTAAAACGTAGGTGCCAGCTTTATTCACTTCACCTTCAATTGTGTATTTGCTACCACTGGTATCAATGACCTCCGTAATAGCGCTGTTGTTGTTGACCTGGTTAAGGTCTGGGTCGATGACTAAAAAGCCAATAATGACAATGAATGCCACCACGACCACACCGATTAAGATTTTTGCCATGAAAAAAACCTCCTCTACTTTACCAATATGGAGGTTTTTTGATTTTTGGATAAAATTTCTTAAAAAATTATTTAATTTCGATTTTTAAGATTTCGACTTTGTATGTTTTGATGGCTTTAACTTCAACGATATCACCAACGGTTTTGCCGACTAAGGCTTCGCCTAATGGGCAGGAGTTGGAGATTTTGCCGTTCACTGGATCGCTTTCAACGGTACCGACAATCATATAAGAGACTTCTTTACCATTATCAACGAAACGGATGGTCACTGTAGAACCTAAGCCAACTTTTTTGGTGCTAGCTTTGCTTTCTTCGATGATGTCAGCGTTGGCTAAGATGTTTTCAATTTCTTTAATACGACCTTCGACTTCGGCTTGTTTGCCTCTAGCAGCGTCGTAGTCAGCGTTTTCACTTAAGTCACCTTGCGCACGAGCTTCGGCTAATTGACGTTTGACTTCTTCACGTGCGACATCGACTAAATACTTTAATTCTTCTTGTAATTTTTTATAACCAGCTTTGGTAAGTTTTTGTTTATCTGCCATAGTAATTACCTCATTTCTGCAAGCGATATTATATCAATATCGATTTAATAATACCAATAATAATTAATTATTCTTTAATTCTTGGATTTTTGGGTCGTCTTGCCAGGCGTTGAAGACTTCTTCGACTTCGTCGTATTCTTCGTCATCTTCGATTGGTTCGAGTTCGCCTTTATCAAGGTCGCCTTTATAGCGCATAACGATGACGTTTTCTTCTGGATCTTCAGTGTCATAGAAGAAGACATATTGGGTGCCTCTTTCTTCGTTTTCACTGGTGAAAAGAATTTGCATTAAGTGTTCTTTGTTGTCGGCATCAACGACAACCATTTGGGTTTCATTTTTTGGTTCCATGTTAATTTCCTTTCATGCGTAAATATGTATCTAAAATAACGCACGCCGCGATACGGTCGACATTATCTTTTCTTTGCTGATGATTCATCCCTCTTTCGGAGATTGATTTATTAGCGGTTACGCTAGATAATCTTTCATCCATTGTTTCAATGTTGAGGGTTGGTTTTTCTTTCTTTAAATCTTCGATAAAACGGAGGACGACTTGGCTCATTTCGCTTTGTTCTCCACTTAAGTGGAGAGGTAAACCGATAACGATGTCGTTAATCATCATCTTTTCACTTAATTCGATGACGTGTTTTCTCGCCACGATATATTGATTCTTATCGAAGCGGAATGTTTCTAAGCCATGGACAAAACCTAGGACATCGTTATAAGCGATACCTAAAGTTTTAGTGCCTAAATCAAGACTTAAATACTTCTTCATTATTTTAATAATAAATCCTTTACTTCGTTAAGGCGAGAGATGTCTTTGCCCGCACCTGAGGCGAGATCTGGACGGCCACCACCAGAGCCACCTAAAAGACCAGCGATTTCTTTAACGAGTTTACCGGCTAATAAGCCTTTATCGTTAGCGAGTTTACTAGCGGCAACTGTAATTGGATAACCACCATTTTCTTCACCGATTAAAACGATGAGATAGTTATCTTTATTAGCTTTTAATGTATCGATAATCTTTAAAAGAGAATCTCTCTTTTGGTCTTTTAAGAATTTGACCAAGATATCTAAACCATCTTTATTAACGAATTCATTTTGTAATGAACCACTTGTGGCGTTAGCGAGCTTTTGATTTAAAGCCTCGTTTTCTTTTCTTAAAGCATCCTTATCATTTTGTAAGGCCTTGATCTTTGCTGGCACATCATTAATGGAACCAATGCCAAGGAGATCTCTAGATTGATTAAGAATGTTTTCTCTCTTCTTTAAGAGTTCGTACGCTCCAATTGAGGTTCTGGCTTGAATTCTACGAACACCAGCGGCAATAGATTCTTCGTATTCAATAACGAAGACACCGATATCTGATGTATTGTTCACATGGGTGCCACCACAGAATTCTTTAGAGACATCACCAAAGGTGACCACTCTCACTGTATCGCCATATTTATCATCAAATAAGGCTTTAGCGCCCATCTTTTTGGCTTCTTCGATTGGAAGGACAAATGTTTCTTCTTTGATGGCTTGGGCAATATAGTTATTGACTTTTCTTTCGACTTCGGCGATTTCTTCTGCGCTCATCTTGTTGAAGTGATTGAAGTCAAAGTGAGAATATTCATCAGTGACATAAGAACCATGTTGCGCGATGTGATCACCTAAAACTTCTGTTAAAGCTTGTTGCAATAAGTGAACGGAACTATGGTTACGAGCGATTAATGTTCTTCTATATTCATCAATCTTAGCGACGACTTTATCGCCCACTTTCACTTCCCCAAACATGACTTTGATGGAATGGAGATGTTGCTTGTTAGGAGCTTTAATGACATTAGTCACTTTCGCGGACATGTTGTCATTTTCAATGACACCATTATCGGCCACTTGACCACCGCTTTCAGCGTAGAAGTTAGTTTCATCAAGCATGATCTCACCTTCATCATCGATAACATCAACTTTGACACCATCTTTGAAGCAAGCGATAACTTTTGCGTTGGTTGGTTCACTCTTATAGTTGAACTTAGAAGGTAAGTCACACTTCATTAAGTCGATAGCTTGCTTATTCATGGATTGTTGATCACCACGTGCAAGTCTCGCTCTTTCTCTTTGCTCTTTCATGAGCTTTTCAAATTCAGCAACATCCACTTCAATGCCTTGTTCTTCACAGATTTCTAAAGTTAATTCTTTAGGGAAACCGAATGTATCATAGAGCTTAAATAAATCAGCACCTGAGACTTTTTTATTTTCTTTAATTAATTTCATTAAAAGAGTTTCGCCGTTAGTTAAAGTCTTAATGAATTTTTCTTCTTCCGCTTTAACAATCTTAGCGACGAAGTCTTTCTTATTTAATAAATATGGATAGTAATCTTGCATGTTATTAGCAACGACATCCACGAGTTCAAATAAGAATGGTTTTTCAATGCCTAGGAGTTTGCCATATCTGACCGCTCTTCTAAGGAGTCTACGTAAAACGTAGCCTCGACCTTCATTAGAGAAAGATTCACCATCCGCTAAAGCGAAGGTTATTGTTCTAATATGGTCAGCGATGACTCTAAAGGCACGCATATTATCAGCGTATTTCTTACCGCTAATCTTTTCTGTTTTTTCAATGACTGGCCAGAATAAATCTGTTTCATAGCAGGTATCTGTGCCTTGGATAACGGTCACAAATCTTTCTAAGCCCGCACCAGTATCGATGTTTTTACTTGGAAGTTCTTTATATTCACTTCTCTTTTTACCTGGTTCACTATTGAACTGCGAGAAAACAATATTCCAAATTTCCACGAATCTATAGTTTGGTAAATCTTCAATTAATAGTTTTAAGCCAATGCCTTCTGGATCGTATTTTTCACCACGGTCAAAATGGATTTCAGTATCTGGACCGCATGGGCCTTCACCGATTTCCCAGAAGTTATCTTCTTTAATGATTAAATGGTCTTCAGGGACACCAGCGTCCATCCAACATTTCTTAGTTTCTAAATCATCTGGGTGATATGTAACGTAGAGTTTTTCCTTCGGAAAGTTAAACCATTTTTCACTTGTTAGCATTTCCCACGCCCATGGAATGACTTCTTTTCTAAAGTAGTCACCAATTGAGAAGTTACCTAACATTTCAAAGAATGTTAAGTGAGTAGCGTCACCCACGTTTTCTATATCATTAGTTCTAATGCATTTTTGAGCGTTAGTGATTCTTCTACTTGGTGGGATTTCACTACCATCAAAATATTTCTTTAAAGCCGCGACACCAGCGTTAATCCACAACAAAGTTGGGTCATTCTTTGGAATTAAAGAAGAACCTGGTTCAACGTGATGGCCTTTGCTTTCAAAAAAGTCTAACCACATTCTACGAATGTCTTTGGATTTCATGAATTTCATAAAATACCTCCAAAATAAATAAAAAGTACCTCTTTAAGGAACGAATTTCTCCGCGGTACCATCCTTATTCTTCCATGATTATGGGAGCACTTATTTAAGAATGAACGTCATTCTAACGTCGGCATTACCCGAATCTTCGGAAGTGGCCTTCTAATTCATCCCTATGCCCTTTCCACCAACCGGCACTCGCTTGAGGTAAGAATTTAGATGAGCTTCCTGCTTAATAAAGTTAATTTATCATAAAAAGATGATAAAAACTAGATTATTTAATTACTTTATCGATAAGTCCTCCACCAAGGCAAATATCTCCGTCATAAATAACGGCAGCTTGACCTGGGGTGACCGCTTTCACTGGTTCGACGAATTTGATTTCTAATTCGTCATCTTCAATTCGTGTGATGATGATTGGATTATCGGCTTGACGATATCTAAATTTAGCGTTTAATGGTTTACCAATTTCTGGGACACCACTAATCCAGTTAAGATTGGTGACTGTGCAACTATTGGAATATAAATAGTTATTTTCGCCACTGCTGGCCACATAGACAATGTTCTTTTTGATGTCTTTAGAAACCACAAACCAACCCTTGGCGATTTCGCCGTGTATGCCACCGATGCCTAAGCCTTTTCTTTGGCCAATTGTGTAATACATGGCACCTTCGTGTTCACCTAGTTTTCTACCTGTTTCGATATCTATGATATCGCCTTTTTGGGCTGGGATATAATTCTTTAAGAATTCTTTGAAGTTCCTTTCGCCGATAAAACAGATTCCAGTGCTGTCTTTTTTATCCATCACTGATTCCAAATCTAATTCGTGTGCAATGCGTCTCACTTCACTCTTATCGATATCCCCTAGTGGGAATAAGCAGAACGAGAGTTGCTCTTGGCTTATTTGAGACAAAAAGTATGTCTGATCCTTATTCTTATCGAAGCTCTTTAAAAGATAACTTGTCTCACCTTTATCAATACGCTTAGCATAATGACCCATGGCAATCGCGTCATAGCCATTCTCTTTAGCGTATTTTAAAAATGGGCCAAACTTAATGTATTTATTGCAGAAAATATCTGGGTTAGGAGTTCTACCACATTCGTATTCTTTAATTAAGTAAGTAAAAACGTTATCCCAGTATTCTTTGATGTAATCAATTCTTAACAATTTGATGCCTAACTTGTCAGCGACTTTTTGTGCATCATCATAGTCTTTTTCTTGTGGGCATTGGTCGTTATTAATTGTGGGGTTACCTAAATAGTCTCCATTTGCGAGTGCGTCCCAGTTACGCATAAAGCAACCGGTCACTTCATGACCAGCTTTAAGTAAAAGATAGGCAGAAACCGCACTATCGACGCCACCAGAGAGACCAAGTAAAACCTTCATTATCTATTACTCACTTTCTTACGTCTAGACATCTTAATGATTTCCACGATGACCAAAATAACACCGACAATCGCAGCGATAATCAGTCCAACGACAATAGCAAAAAGAAGAGGTATAGATTGAAAAAGTGCAGCAATTCCACCCATATTATTTTAAAATCTCCTTGCTATCCATGATGACGGTAAACGGTCCATCATTTACACTACTTACTTTCATATCAGCACCAAAGACGCCAGTTTGAACTGCACCATATTTGACTTTGATTTGTTCATTAAAATATGCGTATAAAGCTTTTGCTTCATCTGGTTTCATGGCGTTTACAAAGCTTGGTCTTCTACCCTTGGCTAAATCAGCGTATAAGGTAAATTGACTCACCGAAAGAATCTCACCTTTAATATCGTAAATTGATAAATTTGTGAGACCATTTTCATCAGGAAAAACTCTTAAGCCAAGCATTTTATCAAGCATTTTATCCACTGTTTCTTTGTTATCTTCATGAGTGAAACCAACAAGTACACAAAAACCTCTATTGATCTTGCCAACGACTTCGTTATCAATAGTTACTGAAGCGGATAAAACAGTAGTTAAAACGATTCTCATATTATTGGATAATCTCTAAAATGACTTTTGGTTTTTCAACGAATTCTTTGCTAATTTCAAAGGCATTAAATACGTTTTTAGCGACGCGATTAATCAACGTCACATTCTTATTAGAATGTAAGTAGCAGAGTACTTCGCCTTCTTTAACATAATCGCCAACCTTCTTATTAAGCATGATGCCAGCGGCCATATCAATGACATCATCAAGGGTTTCTCTACCTCCGCCTAATGTCATACTGGATAAGCCAATTTCTAAAGCGTTGATTTCTTTAACATAGCCCTCTTCTTTAGCGTAGATAGGGATGATATTTTTCGCTAATGGGAACTTCTCTGGATTAAGGATGTATGTCACATCACCATCTTGAGCTTGCACCATTTCTAAGAACTTATTGAAAGCAGAGCCATCTTTGATACATTCTTCGAGCATTTTGCGACCTTCCGCTTGGTCTTTAACGATATGTGCTTGTATGAGCATCACGCTACCAGATGTATAGCAGAGTTCCATTAAGTCTTCTGGACCTTCACCGTGTAAAGCGGCGATTGCTTCTTTAACCTCTAATGCGTTACCAACCGCTAAACCTAAAGGTTCGTTCATGTTGGATAAAACAGCACGTGTATCTCTATTTAAGCCATTACCAATCTTGCACATTAATGTGGCTAATGTTCTCGCTTGATTGATGTCTTTCATGAAGGCACCATTACCTAGTGTGACATCTAAAAGAATGGCGTCTGTACCAGCAGCGAGTTTCTTTGACATAACGGAAGCCGCGATTAATGGAATTGACTCGACTGTACCTGTCACATCTCTAAGTGCGTACATCTTTTTATCCGCAGGCACTAAGGATTGGGTTTGACCCGCAATACAAATGCCAATGCTATTAACTTGCTTGGTGAATCTTTCACCGCTAATAGCGATATTGAATCCAGGAATTGATTCTAATTTATCTAAAGTACCACCGGTATGGCCTAAACCACGACCACTTAGCTTAGCTAAAGTTGCGCCACAAGCGGCCACCATTGGTCCAAGGACCAAAGATGTCTTATCACCAACGCCACCGGTACTATGTTTGTCGACTTTAACGCCTCTAAGGTTAGAGAGATCTAATGTTTCACCAGAATGCTCCATTAAATCAGTTAAATTAATAACTTCTTCCTCTGTCATTCCTCTAAATAAGATTGCCATTGCCATCGCACTGACTTGATAATCAGGGATAACACCATTGACATAGCCATCAATCCAGAAGGCTATTTCTTCTCTACTTAAAGCTTCACCTTGGCGCTTTTTGATAATTAAATCGACCATTCTCATAATAAGTACCTCACCAATAAATATAACACGAAAAAATATATTTTTTGTATCGATATTTGATAAAATAATTAAGATGGAATTCTTAGAACATTTAAAAAGTTATCTTTCGGAAAAAGAAATTAGTGATTTAGAGACTTCTTTAAGCAAAAAGAGTCAACACGCACTATTACTTAATACCGATAAAATGTCTCAAGAGACTCTTTTAAGCATTTATCCAAATTTAAAGAGACATCCAATAGTTAATAATGCATTTATCTATGATAAGGATGAATTAGATCTTGGAAGAAGCGTTTATCATGAACTCGGTTGCTTTTACTTACAAGAACCAAGTGCGATGCTTCCAGCTTACTTATTAAATCCTCAACCAGGCGATTTAGTGCTTGATTTATGCGCCGCTCCTGGAGGAAAGAGTATGCAAGCTTCTTTCCTAATGAAAAACGAAGGTCTTATCATCTCTGATGACATCTCTAAACAAAGAGCGTTTGCTATCTCGGAAAACGCCGAAAGATTAGGTAGAGGTAACTTATTAATCACTAACAATGACTTCTCACTTATCTATGATAAGTTTTTAAATACATTCGATAAAATCATCTTAGATGCTCCTTGTTCAGGAAGCGGTATGTTTAGAAAAGAAAATAAGATGTTAGAAGACTGGTCCTATCAAAAAGTCTTAAAGAACGCTGAAATACAAAAGCAGCTCATTATGATGGCTTATGACATGCTTAAACCAGGTGGTAAGATGGTTTACTCCACTTGCTCTTTCTCATACGAAGAGGACGAAGAAATCGTCGACTTCTTGCTTTCTAACAGCGATGCTGAGCTTGTTAAAATGCCTGATTCACTACTCTACTACCACAGCAAGAACAATGGGCACGGCATTCATCTCTTCCCTTCTTTATTCCCAGGAGAAGGCCACTACATCGCTTTAATCACTAAACCTGGTGTATTAGTTAATAAACTCGGTGAAGATTATTATTCAAAGAAAGAAAAGTTTGGAGACTACCTTTTCACAATCAGTGAGCCATTCAATACGAAATATCTTAACGTCATCAGATACGGCGTGAAAATTGGCCAAGTCGATAAGAATGATATCCGCTTTGACTATCATTACGCTAGATTCGTTAAAGAGTTTGAACCATCTCTAGATATCAATTTAGAGACATTAGAAAAGTATTATCGTGGCGAGACGATTAATGAGCCATTTGCTAAGGGTTATGTTTTAATCAAATATCAAGGAATCAACGTTGACATCGCTAAAAGCGATGGACGCATCATCAAAAATAGATTACCGAAAGGTTTAAGAAAGAAATTCGTCCTTTAAAGAACTTGGGTAAAGATATAATTCTTGTCTTTAGATTCGCTCATGATTTTATGATCAAGTGGTCTTAAATGATAGGTGATTTCTCTTTGAATCATTTTTTGCGTAAGTTCCGCAATATCAGAAGTTGGCATTTTCGCGTAATCTTCTGGCATAATCGGTTTCAAAATTGAAATAAAGACTGGATACTTTTTAAATTGTGGATTGCTCTTTAAAAGACGGAATGTGCCATATACTGCCGCGGGGACAATTGGGACTCCGGCTTTAGTGGCGGGTCTAAATGTACCATGATGGAAAGCGCCCACTGGTAAGAGTTGGTCTCTGATTCTTGTGCCTTCTGGGAAAATCATCCAAGACTTTTCGCCTTTTTTTAAATCGTCTTCAACGCGCATCATGACTTTGAGCGATTGTCTAAGATCTTCTCTATCTAAATACTCGCCTTCAATAGATTTAAAAGCATTTGGCACCATCGGCATTTCCATGAGTTCTTTTTTACCGACAAATGTTAAAGGTTTATCATAATTTACCATGAATGGTAAAGGATCAATCATTGACATGTGATTGCTCACCATACAGAAATTAGAATCAGGGATATTTTCTAAACCAAAGATTTGAGTCTTTGCCCCTACCGCTCGTAAGATGCGATCAGATAGTTTACGCATCGTAGCAAAACGGATAGCACGTGGATATTTATTTGGGTGCTTGCCGTATTTTTTCAATTTGAAAAGATACGTAACAACGATACGTGGCACAACTCTTAAAACGGCTTTCGTGTAATGGAACATACTTACTCTTGATTTTGCTGTTGGTGAATTTTTAAGTTGCTAGAGAAATGTCTCATTTGTTCAACGATGACAAATAGTCCTAGCTTTGGATGTGATTCTAATCTGCCGAAGATGACCATGAAGTGTCCATTAGGCACTCTAGTTAAGGGATTATCGGTAGATTGTCTATCCCAGTACATGACTGGAATGTGACTAACGAATGTGTCTTCGTTAAAGGCTTCCACAGATTCGATTTCAATCATACGGAATTGTGGATACTCTTGAATACGGTCGCTCGCGCGGCCTAAAAGTGCGATTGTGCTAATCATCGCTTTTCCTCCTCTGTGTTATTTTCTAAATAACATCATTAAATTACATCCTGGGAGGAAACAGTTTTTGGTTTTGATTTCTTGACCCTTGAATTCGCCATCAATGACAGTGTAATAGTCATCGAGTTCAAAGGTAATTGGCTTATTCGTTGGGTTGATTAAGATAACAAATTCCTTTTCTTGGCAAATGACGTTCTTTTCTTTCGCGGTTAAAAGATAAACACCATTGTCCCAGTGAGAAATCTCAAAGAACTTATCAAGATCCTCTTTTTTGAAAAGGTTCCTATACGCTAGTTTCCTACTCAAGATATTCATGAGGCGGAAACGATTTACCATATCGAATCTCTCGTCAACAAGGCGGTAGTCCAAGTTATTGACTCCGATCATGTTATAAGTGTTATCCAGTCCATCCTTAGAAAGACCAATTTCTTGGCCCATATGAATAAATGGGATACCGAATGATAATAAGAGGATTGAGTTCGCTAAAGTGACGCGATCAAGAAGTGTTTTTTCTTCTTCCTCTTTGTTGGAAACTAGTAATTTATCGTAGAGGGTATTGTTATCGTGACATTCTAAATAATTGAGGCTTTGATTAGCCGAAACAAATAATGGTTGGTAGGATAAGTTTAATACGCAAGCATGGAAGGCGTAATCCACACCAAACTTATAATCGGTATTACCGCAGATGAAGCCCTTCTCATGGAGATTAAATGGGGAGGATGGACCTTTGATAATATCGCGGTACGAATCATTAAAGAAGGCATAGTTTTCTTGAAGAGCTGAGTTCTTCTTATTGGCTCTTTGTTCAGGTGGAAGCTCTTCACCCATTTCCCATCCTTCACCATAGAAAATGATATCTTCTTTAATGGCTTTACTAGCGGCATAGCATTCATCCACAGTTTGAATATCCATTAAGCCCATTAAATCAAATCTAAGGCCATCAATATCAAAGTGTGAGAAGAGATATTTGACGCTATCGACGATGATCTTTCTGGCCATCTTTCTTTCAGAGGCAACATCATCCCCGCAGCCTGATGCATTAGCGAGTAAGCCATTTCTTCTTTTTCTAAAATAGTAATGAGGAACGAGCTTTTCTAAAGCATTGTCTTCATATCTATAAATGTGGTTATAAACCACATCCACGACTAAACGTAAGTCGTTTTTATGTAGTTCGTCCACCATTGTTCTAAATTCTTCTAAACGAGAATAAGCATCTTCTGGCTTTAAGGAATAACTACCTTCAATAGCGAAGAATGAGATTGGGTCATAACCCCAGTTATACCAGTTTTTCGTATTCTTATCATCAGGGGAATTGAAGTCCAAGATTGGTTGAATTTGAATGTGGGTGACACCAAGGTATTTGATATAATCTAAGCCCGCTGGATGGCCGCCCTTTGTCTTTCTACCTGTCTCCACAAAGCCAAGGTATTTGCCCTTATTAACGACATCATTAAAATTGCCTTCATTGATATCGCGAATATGGGTTTCATAGATCAGAGCATTAACGTAATTATCGATTTTGGTTTTTGGTAAAACTCTATGCTTTTTGAGCAACAAATCATAATCGATAACCACACTATATTCACTATTTAAAGATGTGCCTTTAGCGTATGGATCATTGACTTCATAAGTGACACTAGCGTTTGTGACTACATAATGATATTTGTAGTTTAATAAATCGCCGCCCACTTTTAAGCGATAAACGTTGCCTTCTCTATTCATTTTTAAGAGGCTTTCGTGACCCTTTAAATCGATGAGTTTAAGAAGCATTGAAGTCGCTAAAGGAGCCCAGACTGTAAAGACTGTTTCCTTCTTAGAATAGATGCTTCCTAAATCATCCCCTTCATAAGCATAACGCTCATCAAAATCAGGGAAATCAACAGCATCACTTGGATCAACTTCTACCGCTGGTAAAGAAGACACTAATAAACGATAATTAGCACCTAATTCATAGTCTTCATCTAAATTAATGTCGAAGAAATAAAGCTGTACAACAGAGTTGACACGGCTCACTTTTTCGCTTTTGTAGATTTTATTGTTTTTATATAAGGTGATATTGACACTGCTTGGTCGAGGAATATCGGTAAATAAAACAACATTTATTTTTCGCCAAGAGGTAAGCTTGGCTTTCAAATAATAGCGGTTCATTAATCATCACTCCTAAATGATGTTTGTTCGTCACTTGTGACGACTGTTTCTTCACCAAATCTACCGCCACTGGCTAAAACTGGGCAGCCTTTATTGGTGGTTTCTTTACTAACAACACCTTCGTTTTGTAGACGCAAGAAGAATCTACCCGCTCTATTAAAGCCAACAGAACATTCTCTTTGGATACGAGAAATGGACATGAATTCTTGCGTCATAACCCATTCCTTAATGGATTGATAGCGTTCTTCTTCGCTGTTACCAGCGGCTTCTTTGAACTCTGGAGTATTAGCATATTCACTAGCTGCAACTTCAGCGCTCTGCGCTAAGTTGAGGTATTTTTCATCATAAACTGTTGGATAATGTTCTTTTAAATAACCAACGACACGGCTGATTTCTTGACGATGGATAAAACAGCCTTGTAAGCGCACGCACCCAATACGTGATACGAGTGGGGATTGAACAAGCATATCGCCTTTACCAATGAGCTTTTCAGCACCACCTTCACCAATAATTGTCATGGAGTCGGTATAGCTGGCCATCATTAAAGCGACGTGAGTTGGTAAGTTAGCTTTAATAACGCCTGTGACCACGTTCGTAGATGGACGTTGTGTCGCGATACACATATGTATGCCACACGCTCTTGCCTTTTGTGCGATGGAAACAACTGGCATAGAGATTTCTTTACATTGGTCAACCATATCGGCGTATTCATCAAAGAAAATCATGATGTATGGAAGTTTATCTAAACCTAAGCCTGGAGCGTCTTCATTAAATTCTTTAATGTTGGAGCAGCCATGTTCAGAGAATAAAGCGTATCTAGCTTCCATTTCTTCACATAATTTATCCATTAAGCATTTAGCTTCTTGGGCGTCTGTAATGATTGGGCAAAGTAAGTGAGGCATATCTTTATAACGGGACATTTCAACTTTCTTTGGATCGACTAAAACCATCTTTAAATCATCTGGGGAATTACGCATGATTAAAGAGACGATAACGGAGTTAACAAAGATGGATTTACCAGAACCAGTCGTACCAGCGACTAAGGCATGTGGAAATTCATCAAAGTCAGCGTAAATAACATCACCTTTAATGTTTTTGCCAAAGGCAACCGCTAACGGGTGTTTCTTAACATCTGGTAAGGCTTCGTAGACATCTTTAAAGGAAACGGTTGTGATATTAACGTTAGGAATTTCTAAGCCGGATGTTGATTGACCTTCAACGATGTTTTCAAATCTCGCGCTAACACCAGATAATCTGATTTGAATATCTTGCACCATGTTAGAAACGCTTCTAACAGAGACGTTATGATCATATTTAACGTTGAATCTAGTAACACTAGGACCAATGGTATAATCTTCAACACGCGCACCAATACCGAAGTCGGTAAAGACACCATTGATGACTTCTTTTCTTTCTTCCGCGGCACGTTTATTGTTTTCTAACTGTTCGCTTGTTTCATAGGTATTAAGTACTTCAGTACTTGGTTGAATCCATTTCACTCTTGGCTTTGGTTTTGGTTGTTCAGTGACCTGTGGTTGAGGTGGAACGAATTGTGGTTGAGGTTGAACTGGCGCCGCTTGCACTGGTTTTGGTGTTTCGAAAACAGGTTTTGCGGTGGCAAACTCTTGGGCTGGTTGTTCTTGTGGTGTATCAAAATCAAGTTGCAATTGTTCTTGAATAGTTTCTTCTTGTTCAATTGGTTGGTTTTGCGCTGGGAAATCGACTTGACGCATAGCGTTAACTGGTTCTTCTTGACCGTGTTGGCCGTTATCCGTTCTAAAACGCGCAGGCACAAACATACCATTATCACCTATGGTGAAGTTGTTAGCACCACTATCTTGGCTGACAAATGTTGGCGAAGACATCGCTGCGCTTCTATTAGGCGCACCCATGATTTCACTTTCATATTCATCAGGATCAATTTCACTAGCGTGTCTGACGACATCGATATTCTTGACCTTTTGTTGATTTTGTTTAGCTTGTCCCGTTGTATCAGAAACTGTTTCTTTTTCTTCTTTTTTGACTGGCGCTTTGCTTTGGCCGATTAAAGAAAGGATTAATGGTAAGAAATAGAAGATAAGGGCTAATACCGCGAAAACAATAGCGATGATAAATCCACCATTAGCGATGCCAAATAAAGAATTGAATAAGGCGATGAGAGCATAGCCCAAAAGACCACCACCAAATGGTAAAAGATTAACAAAGTTAGTGTTTTTATAATAAGCAGTGTCTGTAATAACCTTTTGGAAAGCTTCAAAGAAGTTGATGCTCTTACCACTTTCAGAGGCTAAGGCGATGTATTCACCGCTGAAGGCATCCTTAGTCATGAAATGAGAGAGGAACATTAAGCCAGAGATGATCAAGATTGTTGTGGCAATAAAGATCATATTGACCTTAAATTTAAGGAACTTCTTAAAGAAGATTAATCTAATGCCTAATAAGTTAAGAGCAATGTAGAAAATATAAGAAGCCGCACCGATAGCGTAGATGAAAGGTGTTGAAACATAACGGGCCACAAAGCCAACGTTTAAACACATGATAATACTAAAGAGGACTAGCATTAGTCCGAAGAAGATATAGAAATGATTTTTATTCGCCACGAATGGTTTCTTTTCTTTCATACGTATATTAATTATAAGCGCATATGTATGCACGTATCAATTATTTTTCATACAAAAAGCAAAGAAAAAGCACAATTTCTTGTGCTTCTTACTAATCTTTTATAACCACAATTGGAATAATCATCGGTTCTCGACCATTTTCGCGTTTGATGAAGCGATGAATTCTTTCTTGGGCATTTGTTTTAACTTCTTCAAAGTCGGTCTTATTGACACTTAAAGCGGTCATGATTTCATCGACGAAAATGTTAGCGATGGACTTCAACAATGGTTCGGCTTCTTTAACGTAAACAAAGCCTCTCATCTGACAGTCTGGACCAGCGATAATGCGCTTTTCACTTAATGAAACGGTTAAAGCAATTACCACGACACCATCGACACTTAATTGACGACGGTCAGCAATAATATTTTCGCTAACGCTTGTAGAAACACCACGACCATCAACTAAGATTGGGTGCGTTGGCATAATAGCCGGATTATTTGGTAAGATGCTTGGCCTACCCATTTCATTGAAGCAGAGTTGCATGCCGTTATCTAAGATAAAAACATTAGTATGATTAAGACCAATACCCATGGACAACGCTAGTTTAGCGTTAGCCATTAAGTTAATGAAGTTACCTCTAACTGGTAAATAGTATTTTGGTTTTAAAACAGATAAGAAGAACTTAAGGTCATCTTGTCTTGGATGCATCGCGGTGATTTGATTTTTCTTAATCCACACCACTTCACAACCAGTTCTATATAGATAGTCAATACTTCTTGTCGCAATTGTTTCTAATGTTGGAGTGGCAAGCGCTGCATTAATAAAGATATCGCGTTTATTGAGTCTAATACGCTTATCTTCGTTAGCGCCATCCGCAATCTTAATGAGCTCTTGATATAATTCTTCACCTTCACCAAGCATGAGGATGACTAACTCTTGTTCTCTCACTCTTAATAAGTCTTCTTTGTTAACAATAATAGATTGAGGAATACGATTTGGATCGAAATCCATGAGCATCTTCATGATTTGACGGGTGAAATCATTATAGAAGAATAACTTCTTGTTATTCTCAATGCATAAATCGATAATTTCACTAATACGGATGAAATTCTGCCAGAAGCAATCGATAAAGATGCGTTTATTAGCGTTCTTAAAGTATTTTTCAATTAAAGGAGTCACTCTATGGCGAGGAGC
>JBGUXN010000055.1:0-7085 GCA_045222195.1 Bacilli bacterium
GCCGAATGCTTCATCAATATCATTGCCTGCTCCATAGATACCGTGATTTGTCCAAGTCACTAATCTATGATTTTTCATTTTATTAGCGGTGGCCTCACCAATTTCGGTTGTGCCACACACCATACAAGGAAGAACACCTACACCTTCTGGGAACACTACGACTGCTTCGGTATTTGATTTCCATAATTTACGAGTAAAAATGACTTCATCCACTGGTAAGCATGCGCCCATGCATATTGTGTATGTTGGATGTGTATGCATGATTATTCTATTGTTTGGATTAGCTTTGAATCTTGTAGCGTGGCTCATTAAATGAGCAGGGAATTCACTAGTGAATTTACCACCATCGTTATAGCCCCATAATAAATGGGCAATTTGACCATCATCACTAATCTTCACTAATCCTAAGTTTGCTTCTGGGTTCTTGATAATGTTTTTGAAATATTTACCTGTACCAGTAACAAGGAAGTATTTACCTCTTAAAACTTCATCAGCGGTAAATCCTAAAGGAATATCTCTAATAAAAACATCTTTTGGAAAATACTCTCTTACATATTTTTCATCAATCATGTACGAGATATTACCGCCATTGCGTTCATCCCAACCTTGATGATACATATTGTCAGTAATTTCACTGACTTCTTTAACAAATTTTGATTCTAAGAAATTCATAGTTTTCTCCTACATCACAACGTGATGCTTTCCTGGTTCTAATTGTTCTTTTTTATCTTTAAAGATAAATGTTGTGTTTGTATTAGCAGGTACTTCGATATCGAAGTTGATTTTGCCGTTTTCTTTTTTCCAAGAAACTGCAATTTCACCATATAAGCTTTGATAACTACCTTTAGCGAAGTCGACACCTTCACCTATCACTGGTGAGATTTCAAAGATGTTTTCACCTTTAATTTTGATACCAAGCATTGATTTATATAGCCATTCCACCATCGCGCCTTTACTATAATGGTTTAAAGAAGCGATACCAGATTGAGAGTTTGGTCCTTCCCAACCTTCCCAAATCGTACCCGTATTTTCTTTTGCCATATATAGCCATCCTGGCATCTTTTCATTTAATAAAAGTTTATAGGCATAATCTGGATTAATCTTTTCTAAGACACAGAGAATGAATGGAGTAGATAAGAAACCAGTTCCTAATCTCCAATCATAGTTATCTAATGCTTTGATTAATCTTTCTTTAGCAAACTTGGTTTGTTCTTCATTCAATAAATCTAAATAGAGTGGTCTCACTTGTTTACATTGTCTATCTGTATCAAGAGTGTGTCTTGGTTTAGTAACTAATTCTTGATAAGCACGTTTTACGCCATCTCTATATTCGATGAATAACTCATTGTTTTCATTTCTACTAACGAGATCAGAGATTTCCACCATGAGGGACATCATCCAATATGTATAAGCCATGCTTTCTTCTGGGTGTGGTTCTGCAAAGTCAGTCCATACAAAGGCTTTAACATCAGCGGGTTCTGCCCATTCTCCATATGACTGACCATTATTAACACCGTATTTTTTGTTTTCTTTCGATAAATGTAATGGCTTAGCGTAAATGGCATAAATGCCTCTCGCACCACCGCATCTTTTGATCATGAATTTGGCGTATTTCACCATATTGTCATAATTGTTTTTCAAGATGTTAATGTCGCCATATTGTAAATACATGCGATAAGGAATAAGAATACCTGCATCCGCCCAACCAACAGAACCATTCATGACATCCATGAACCAGTCTTCTGCACTATATGGTGCGATTTGTGGTAAACGCCCATTCTTGTCTTGCCTATCATAAACATCTTTGACGTGCTTTCTAAAGAAAGCATGGCAGTCAAATAAGTAAGATGCAGTATCGAAGATGATTTGAGAATCACCAGTCCAACCCATTCTTTCTCTAGTTGGACAATCAGTTGGAATGTCCACGAAGTTGGAACGGCAACTTCTCACTGTATTGTCGTAGAAGATATTGATTAATCCGTTTGAGCATTCAAATGTTGACACTCTATCCATTTCACTTGAAATAGCGAGCTGTTCGATTTCTAAGAGTTCCACTCCATCGTTTTCTAATACTTCAGCGTATTTGAAACCACCATAAAAGAATTTGGATTCATATTCGTTGATGCCTTCTTTACAGATGACCACTACTTCTTGAAGAGGGGTCTTTTTGCCTTTTCTAATGCATTGAACATTCTTTAATGTAACGTCACTATTTTCATCGAGCATTTCGCCCAAGACTAAATGGATTTTTGAACCCGCTTTACCTTTTAGTTTTAACGCTATATTTCCCGCAACATTGTTTTCAAACTCATACACTTCTTTATCATTTTTAGACTTGAATTGTTTTAATGGTTTATTTCTAGCAATAACCACAACATGTGAGTTATTAGAGGAAGTTACTTCTTTATCGTAGGTACCCACTCTAACTTTGCCATTAAATGATGGAACCTTATTAAAGTCTACGATTTCACCGTCTTTAAGATCGGCAAATGTAATCGGACCATCATTAGACCAAGACCAAGATTCATCGGTTAGTACTTTTTGATCTCCTAATTCTAGTTGCGCTAATACTTTAGTGTTTTTGCCAAAGACATAAGTAAAGCCTTTCGCACCAATGCTGCCTCTATACCAACCATCCGCTAAAAGAATGATTAATTCATTCTTTCCTTCTTTTAATAAAGAAGATACTTCGTATGTATCGTATTGGACTCTCTTACGAGGATCAGTACTGCCTGGGGCTAATAAAGCATTACCGACTTTTACGCCGTTGATATATGCTTCATAAATGCCCAAAGCACTAATATATAGAAATGATTGTTTAATTACTTTGACTTCAAATTCTTTTTTGAAGCAGTCAACTGGATATCTATTCTTTTTAGAAACGTTATAGTCTCCATAAATCCATTTAGCAGACCAATCACTTTTATTTAATAAGCCAATTGAGAAATAGTTTTCTTCGCTAAAGTCAGACCAATCACCTTTTTCGTTTTGCGTTCTGATTTTATATGAAACATAATCTCGACTCTTAAGAGATTGTTCAAAATCATAATACGTTGATGAAGTTTCTTTTTTAACGCATTCTTCTTCATTGTCATTTAGTTTATAAACGATTTCAAAAGCCTTTTGTTGTTTGATGTCTTGTCCGACTACGTTCCAAGTAATACGTGGATTTAGGGCGTCTAAACCTAAAGGGTTACGAAGATATTCGGTTTTGATATTAATTACTCTCATGAAAACCCCCTAGGCATTTAATTCTTTTTGCATTTTTTCATAGAAAACTTGACCTGCGGCTTGTTCTTTAGCCCAATGTTCTTCAAATTTTCTTTCTTTTTCTGCTAGTTTGGCTTCTCTAGCAGCTAATTGTTCAGGAGTCATCTTATCAAGCTTAGCTTGAAGTTTAGCTTCGGCTTTAGCCTTTTTAGCAGCTTCTTTATCAGCCGCTGCTTTTCTAGCGTTTTCTCTTTTAACGCGAGCGGCTTCGACTTTATCGTCATATTTCTTCAATTCGGCATCAAAATCAAGCTTTGGATTCTTTTCACATTTTGCTTTCAATTCTTCGATGAAAATGTTTCTGGCTTCCACTATCATTTGTTGTTCTTCAAGGTCAGCTTTGACTTCTGGTTCAATCCATTCTTCTCCACGCGCTAAGCAGGCTGCTTTTTGCCTTTCTCTAATAATGGCGTGTTTCTTTTCAATGGTTTTTTCAACGGATAAGAAAATTAGTAATCCCGCCAAAACCAAACCAGTTATAGCTTCCAAACCAACGAATGCAAATGTGAAGAAATTGTTGACGCCTGCGGATTGATTGAAGGCGATTGTAGCCTTTGGATCGGTAAGTTCAGCAATTTGAGCAGCAGTTAATTGTGTCCCTGTTTGACCAGCATATTCTTCAAGTGTTACTGGCGCTATATAACCAGTAGCGGATAACAAGGCATTAAAGACTGCAGTAGCAACGCCAACGATTGTAACGGCAATGATGTTATAGATAGACATAGAAACACCATCACAACGGACGCCACTCTTCCATTCGACATGGTCTAACCCATCGGCGAACAAAGCCATAAAGACATAAGCACACGGAAGACCACCGATGTTTTTAATAAATTGTCCAATAAGAACTAAAACCATATTTGTTGGAAAAATAAAGCAGAAGGCGCTACCGATTGCATAGAGCAAGAAACCAACCGCAGTGACATTTCTTTTGCCAAATCTTTTCGCTAAAGGCCAAACAGCAAAGATGCCAATGCCCATTGGGATACCGCCGATAACGGATACAAGCATTTGCGTAATACCATCGCTATAAGTTCCTAGAACATAGTTACAGTAATAAACTAGGCCAATGTTTTTAAGAGTTGAGCCAAATGTATAAATGAAGAAATAAATATACATCACTAACATATATTTGTCGGTGAAGATGATTTTTAATTGTTTTAAGAAAGGAACATTCTTTTCCTCTTGCTCCGCTTGCTCTTCGGTAATTCTTTCTTTGGTGAAATAGTATTCAAGCAAAGTTAATGGAAGGGCGGCAGCGGATAAAATGGACATCACAAGAATCCATTTAGAAGCATCAACGCCTAACGCCGGCATAATGACCATTGGAAAAACAAGAGCCACGATAATACCGGACATCATAATGGTTGTAATTTGATTAAAAACAGATAGTTGACCTCTTTGTAATGTGTTCCTTGTGGACAATGGACACATCAAGTTGTGAGACATGTTATAAATAGTAAAGGCAAATGAATAAAACAAGTTATAAGAAGCAACAATCCAGATTAATCTACCCGTGTCGCTCATCTTAGGAATAGCAAAAAGCATGATACCTGTCGCGGTTAATAAGAAAGCAGATAAGAACAGCCATGGTCTGGCTTTACCTTGCTTTGTTTTTGTTCTATCTATGATGTAGCCCATCACAATATTTGTGATTGCATCCACCACTTTGCTTACTAATGGGAAAATGACTAAGAATAAACCACTGAGTTTGAGAACATCAGTGTAGTAAATATTCAAATATGTCGCTAAAACAGCATTAAGCAATAATGCTCCGGCAGGGCCAATTAAATAGCCGAGCCATTTTTCCTTACTTTCAACATTCTTAGAATGAACTCTAGAGTTGAAAATCCTTGTGTTAAATAACTTGAATGCCATATTATTTTTCCTCCTTAGCGTTTATTGGTAAAGCTGGTGCTTTTATTTTCTTTAAGAAACATCCAATTCCTTTGAATAGATGCCCATTTGATAATTCTTTAAAACCCTGAGCGAAGTGATAAGGGAACGCTCCACTTGATGACATTGATAACGAGATAATTGAATTGCTATCAAGGATGATTTCTAAGAATTTAGCCCCTTTGATTCTATTTTGCTTTTCAGTGCCCTCTGGCATCTTCTTAGCCTTTTTTAATTCTTTTTTAGGCACGCTTTGGAGAGCGTTATATAAGATTCGGCCCATGAATGTTTGTTTTAAATCCGAGAGTCTTGATTCAAGAGTAATTGGTTTGTTCGGTGGTAATTGAATAATCTTGTTACCAGTTATTTCTTCATATTCTTCATCTTTGTAGTTAGAAAAGTTAAGAGTTTCATAGACTACGTGTGTTTGTTTTGAGAATTTTTTGCCTTTGATACTAATCTTTTCTTCAAGGACTATATCTCTCGAATTCTTACCAATTTGGATATTGTATTGACCATCTTCTAGCATGAATCTATGTTCATTAATATCCCAATATTTGAGATCTTCTTTATGCACCACTATTTCAATAGTTTTGGTTTCTTTTGGTTCTAGACTTACTTTAGCAAAGCCTTTTAATTCTCTAAGAGGCTTATGAACATTATTATTTGGAGCGGAAACATAAAGTTGAACGGTTTCCATGCCTTTAATATCACCAGAATTTGTGATATTGACTCTCACTAATAAGCTTTCTTCTTTTTGCTCAATTTTAAGATTGCTATATTCAAATGTTGTATAACTTAATCCGTAACCAAATGGAAATCTCACTTCTTTATTCGCGGTTAGATAGTATCTATAACCAACATAGATTGATTCTTTATAAACGTCTTGTGCTTTTATAGAATATTCATTTCCAAATGGAACATCTTCATAACTAATTGGCCATGTTTCAGCGAGCTTGCCACTTGGATTAACTTTTCCGAACAATAATTCATAAGTTGCTTCACCACTATTTTGGCCAGAAAGGAACATATGAAGCATAGCTTCGGCATGATCAAAGAATGGTAATTCCACGACTGAGCCACCAAACATGACAACAATTAATTTCTTATTTTCTTTAATAAGAGCATCGATTAAATCTAATTGACTTTGCGGAAGTTTAATATTATTTCTATCCATGCCTTCACACTCATACCAATCAGTTAAGCCAATGAAAAGCACTACTTTTTCATAATCTTTAGAAGTTTCCACCGCTTCTTTGATTAATGATTCATCAACACCAAGGTCATCAACCTTATATCCTTTTAAATATTTATATTGAATCTTATTCTTATCGAACGCATCTTTGCTTGATGAATAGAACTGTGGATTAATCATCGAAGAGCCCGCACCTTGATAACGGGCTTTTTCAAAGAATTCACCAACCACTAATAATTGTTCGTTTTCTTTTAGTGGAAGAGAACCGTTGTTCTTCAAAAGAACAGCGCCTTCTAGAGCAATCTTTTTGGCTAATTCATGATGTGCTTTCCAATCTACATCACCAGTATGGACATTATCTTTATGCTTATAAACTAATGTGAGGACGTTTTTGACTGCTTCATCTAAATCTTTAACATCTAAAGTTCCATCATTGACGGCATCAACGATCCATTTACGGCATATATCATTATCACCAGGCATCTCTAAATCTAAACCTGATTTAATGCCTTTAATGCGGTCATGGGTTGTGCCCCAGTCAGACATCACTAAACCTTGGAATCCCCACTCTTTACGAAGGATTTCGTTTAATAACCATTCATTTTCACTACAGTGTGTACCATTGATTTTGTTATAAGCACACATTAAGGTTTCTGGTTTGGCGGTTTTAACAATATATTCAAATTGTCTTAAATAGATTTCTCTAAGGGCTCTTTCGTCAATA
>JBGUXN010000056.1:0-24102 GCA_045222195.1 Bacilli bacterium
AGTCGCATGGTTCTCTATGACTGATACCGTTACAGCTTCTGGCATGCTTGTCCAAGCCAAAGCCGAACAAGGTATCGTTATTGCTAACGCTTCTAAATCTGCATACTTAGCTTCTGTTAATGCTGAAGATACAGCTAGACATTCTCTCAAACCAGCAAGCACTTCCGATCTATCCAACTGGTTCCATAGTCTTAGTACAAATGCCGGCGTTGCAAACACTCAACAAGCTTATGAAAGCATTACAACTGCCTCTTCTTCCACTTACTATGTTGGACACAAATTCTATATTCGTTCTTCTACTGCTGCAGCATTAAGCAATGACAAACTTCATGTTAAGGATGTCAAATTAAACGAATTACCAGAAGGTACAGACAGACAAACATTGTCTCAAGCTCTTAGAGTCGGTATCAATTTTACTGATAACTCAGGTGTTTACATTTTTGCTCCAGCTCGTGCTGCTGAATACACATATAGTGTCACAACTGCTTCCGGCGCTTATGCTGTTGGAAACATGACATCTGTTACAGCCCAACCAACAGGCGCAGACGTTGAAACATCTGTTGCCAACATTCCAAACAATACCGCTGCTGGTGTTGAAGTCAATGTCTTCATTTGGTTTGAAGGTGAAGATGCTGCTTGTATTTCAAACAACATTCTTGCTACTTTAGAAGATTTAACTGTTACAATTCAGTTCTCCTACGCCACACCACAAGCTTAATTGCTTGTTGATTAAGAACACCCCGCTTAGCGGGGTTTTCTTTTTTTTACAAATAAAAATAAAAACGCTTTTTTAGTGGATTGCGTATTTATAGTCATAGTTGCAAAAACAATTTGGTATTTTGAGATAAAATATAATAAAATATTATTTGCAGTTATTGCGTTTTAATTAAGACTATGAAGAAATCTCAAAAGTATCTAATTGTTGCAGCTGTTGCAGTCGACATTGCAATCACGACTTTTTTGTTTGTTATAAGCATCATCATGATTGCCCTTGTTGGCAGGTATGGTGTTAGAGAGGCGCCTAGCCATGCAAGCGGATTGATTTTATTTTTGTTACAAAATACATCTCTCTATTTTTGGCTATTTGTTTTTCCTCTTTTCATTCTTTTGGTTGCTAACATTATAGGTTTGGTTGTTTATGTCAAGAAGACATCTGCCAAAGAAAATGCTCCAACAAAACTTGATGATCTTAGTGATGAACAAAAGGAAGCTTTAAGGCAAGAATTATTGAAAGATTTACTTAAAGATTCAGAAAATAAAGCAGAAAAAAATAATGAAGAGTAGAACGTACACGTGTCTGCTCTTTTTATTTAATTTATTCTAAATTTAAAAAAGTTATTGCGCTTGTTTTTATGTTGTGATAATTTATTAACGAGTTAAAAGCAAAACCAGAGAAATTTGGTGACGCAAAACTATAGGGTCTTAGTTAAGATAGCCAGTTGCCTTAGGGTTAGAAATAATCCGCCGTGAATGGATGATAGGCACTGGCTTTTTATTTCAAACCTATTGGGACAAAACAAACACTTTTATACCTTCGGGTAAACATCACAATTATGTACGATTTATCTTATGTAAAAAAACGTAGAAGAAAGAAAATCGCCGCTTTGGTGAGTCTTTTTACCGCTGTCGGAATTACATCTTTGGTAATTATCTCTTTCCTTGGAAGAACAGTTGGTACATTCTCGGTTAAATTAACTAACTCTGATGTCAAACTTTCTCTCAGTGAAAAGTCTTCGTTTAAAGATGCAACTTCCTACCTCCATCTTGATACTATCCCAACATTAAGGGAGACTACGTTTGTTAATCTTCCTGATGCAGATTATTTAGACAATGAGGATACACCAGTCAAAAACGAAAAAGCTGATGTTGGTGACGGAACAATCTATTTCGTCAAATACACCTTCTATATTCGTAATGTTGGTAACTCCATTGCTAGATATAATCTCTCAATCAATATTACTGATAGTCAAAAATCAAATGATGGTACAAATCGTTATGTTGATGATACTTTAAGAATCATGGTTTATGAAAACGATGCTAATGCAGCAGGTGCTCATGACTATAGAGTCTTTGCTAAAGAATCAGATCAATATAACTACGATAAAGATGGTAATAGAACCATGCGCGAATTTGTGGCCACTGTTCCAGAGGATCACAAAGAATCCGACAAATGTCCACTTGCCGAGTCTTTCATTTCGGCTTCTGTCGCTGCTAAATACGAAGTAGGTAATTTCGCTAAGAATGATGTGAAGCGTTACACTCTTGTTGTTTGGTTAGAAGGAGAAGATCCAGATACCGACAACTCAGATGAACCACCAGAAGGTGCAACATTGAAATTAGGAGTTGACATCGCTGCATATGAAAATGCCTAGAAAATTAGTTATATCTTCTCTGACATTATTATCAGCTATTACTCTCGCAGGTTCGATTTCCGGGACATTCGCTTGGTATCAATATTCCGTTAGAGCACAAGTTGCTTATACCGGAACTTCCGCCCATTGTTCAAAGCTTTTACAGATTTCTGTCGATGATGGAACTACATGGGGCAGTGATATCAAAAATTCTCAATTGCCTGGAGCTACTTTTGCTCCTGTCACAACAGGCGAACAAGATAAAGATGCTCCTCTGATGTTAAAACATAGAACTGTGACTATATATGAAGATGATGGCGTCACCCCAGCGGGAACACAAGATATTTCATCGTACTTCTATGCTCAACCAGATCGTGGCCAAGGCTTATACAACAATTGGTTGTTAGCCTCTGATTCCTCATATGCTCAATTTGATATCCTCGTTAAAGTTAAGGATGTTGATGGGAATCATTCTGAAACAAATCTTGAAAACGATGTTTACTTAACAGATTTGACAATTCTTGATGCCAACCAAGCTAATAATTTAGATTTAGCTAACGCTATCAGAGTTCATATCTCTACTGAGTATGAAGATAACGGGACCGATATTAGCAACAATTTCCTGTTTGCTAAAGAGTCTGAAGAAACTGAAGTGGGTGGCTTCTTGGATGTTGACGAAGATGGCGTCTACGATCAAGTTGGTTACGAATGGGATAGACATACTTGCTTATATGGCGGTGGTGATTTTATTCCTGCAACATATGATGACGAAGGCAATAAACTGACTGATGATTCGTATGCTAATGCCCCATATCAATATTCCTATAAAGCGAATGATCCAAACATCATTCCTCAAGAAGTTGATGGCAACCTCGTTGGTGGAACACCAATCGGTAAAACAAGTGCCGCAAGTGACAACTACTTAAAAGTAACAGTCACTATCTGGTTAGAAGGTTGGTCTTCATTATTAAGACAACCAGCTGGCACTCAAGATCCATCCATTTGGGATGCTGATAGCTATGTTGAGCAACAATTCAATATTGGTTTAACATTTGGTGTCAAATTACATAACGCAAACGAATAATTTCAATATTTATTAAAATAACAGTTAAGAAGAATCAATTTGATTCTCTTAGGAGAACAACGAAAATGAAAAAGAATAGAATTATTGTTCCTGCTTTAAGTCTTCTCGTTGGTATTACTCTCGCCGGTTCTATTTCTGGTACCATTGCCTGGTATCAATATTCCACAAGAGCCAATGCCGCTTATTTAGGCATGTCTGGCGGTACAATTGGTAACTTACAACTCAGATTAAATGGTGGTGAATGGTTAACTCGTTTAACAAAAAACGATATCGCTACATATTTAGCCGCTAACAATCTTGGTACAAAAGTTCAACCAATCACTTCAGGCAATATGGATAAAGGTGATGCTCTTCCAGCTAATCTTTACAGAAATCCAATCCTTGGTAGAGGCGAATACTCTAAATGGGAAAAAGCAGACAACACCAACTATATTTCCCTACCTTTAGAACTTCGTTTTGTTGAAAACAACGGCTCCGGAGAAAATAACATTGCAAAAGATGTTTATTTATCCGACTTATATATCGCTGCCGATGATGCTAATACCGCTAATAATAAAAAGGATTTATCTAGCGCGATTAGATTCCACGTTGCTTCTGATGATGGCACAAATCAAAAGAACTTCTTAATCTCCAAGAATGGTGGTTCCATTGCCACAAACGGTAAATTGGACCTCGATGGAGATGGTGAAATTGATCAAGCTTACACAGGCAACAAATACGGCTTTGGTGATGGCAATGCTTTAGCAGATGTCGTTTATGGCGAAGGCAACCAAGTTGCTTATGCTGCAAAAGTCGATGGTGGTATTTTAGCGGGCACAAATGATCAAGATTTAGATTTAGATAATCTTGAATTAGATGGTGCTTCTAAATCCATCGGTAAAACTCTCGCTAGTAACAGCGATTTCTTAGAAGTCGAAATCACAATTTGGATTGAAGGCTGGCAAGAATTTGACGGCTCACCAATTTGGGATGCAAACTACATTGATTCACAATTTGATATCGGTTTTGAATTCGCAACCGACATCGATTAATTAGATTAACTTTATATCAGCAAGGTCACTGAAAAATGTGCTTATGCCCGTGACTTTGCTGATGTAGGAAATCAAAAGGAAGGAGAATATGAAAAAGTCTAGATCCGCCAAACTATTATTTAGCTTTTTAGGTATAGCTACCTTTGCCTCTTTAGTGGGCACAGTTAGTGGTTCTTTAGCGTGGTATGCTTATAGCACACGTGCTACTCTTTCATATTCTGGCACTTCCGTTAATAATACTGTCCAATTACAAATTGGCATTGCTTCTCCGGAAAAAGTGAAGTCTGTTGAAGAAATTAGAACTGAGAATGCTCAAATTATTGCGCAAAATCCTGATATTACTGATGCCGAAAAGGAAGAACTTTCCCATCTCGAAGAAATGTTTGTTGAATTTTGGGATACGATGGAAGAAACAAAATGGGATAACGACAATAATTACTATTATTTTGCTCCTGTTGGGTCTGGTTTAACATCGCCTCTTATTAATTCTTACCTTAAGTCCAATGGATATGCTACCAATTGTCTTTCTCCAGTTACCTCCGGATCTTTCTCTAGGGGAGATGCGTTTACCTTAAAGAAAGCTCCAAGTGCAAGTAATCCTAGCAGTGTTTTGCCTGCCTCAAAGTCATCATTTGCTACAATTCCATTTGTTTTTAGAGTTATTCGATCCAACACAGTTAGTGCTAACAACTATGTTGAGAATGCTGAATTGTGGCTTACTGATGCTCTAGTTAGAGCATCATCTATAGATGATGGAAATATTTATAAAGCAATTAGAATGTTTATTGATCGTAGTAATGATTACGAAGACGATTTTATTGTCAATCCTTCTTCGAATCAAAATGGAAAAACAACTGTTGGTGGACTACTTGATGTTTTCTATGACAATTATTACGACTATGATGAAAACGATAATGAAATAATTTATGGCGAATATGAAACTATTGGTGGTATTCAGTCTGAATACGCTGGCCCTGATGTGATAGCCGATATCAATGGTACAGGCAAGACTGGCGAAGATTTTGATACATTCACCGCCAAACATCGTCCAGGCGTTAATTATTATGATAATTATAACCAATGTGTTTTTAAAAACGCCGAATTTGAATGCTTAAGCAGTATTGCTCCTGTTAAAGATGAAATTACCGGTGTTTTGCACAACAAAGACGATAACCATCCAACATCTGTTTGTAAGACAGCTGGTGCATCAAATCATTATTTAGGTCGTGTTGATTTTACTATATACCTTGAAGGCTGGGATCATTCTGTTATTGACGAGGAAATAGCTCATTATTTTGACCTTGGTCTCACATTTGAAATTAATAAACTGGGGGCGTAGTGTACATATATGAACAAGAAAAAGATAATTACGTCTGCTGCAATCGGGACAATCGCCTTAGTGGGATTGTCCGTTTCCTTAACGCTCGCGTGGTATGGCGCGAGCGATCGCTTAAATATGCGCTCGTTAGATGTCGTGGTCGCTGGTCAAACAAATTTAAAGATTTCTACATCTCCTGAAGAAACCACATTTGTTTCTGATTTAGATTTAACTCCAGATAGAGAAGAATTCGTTTTCGTTCCAGTTTCTTCCATGAATAAGAAAGCTTGGATGGATGAAAAGAGCGATGCTCCAAAATTCTACGATTCTTCTTCTTCCTTAGTGCCTTCTTCTGGCGAACCAGCTTTAGAAGCCACAACATATGGTTTCTTCCAAAAGAAGTTATATTTAATGACAAACCTTGACTATTACGTCACATTAGATGTCGATCCAAATAGTGAATATGAAACATCTGAGTTCAAAGCCAATGGTGATGTTAATACTGCGAGAGCGCAAAAACTTAAGAGAGACAATCCAAGTTGGACAATGTCTACTTCCGAAATTAAAGAAAAACTCGATAGTTTAGTAAACTGCTTAAGAGTCTCCATTCTCGTTACAAATGAAGATTACTACAATTACTACATTATCGATCCATATAAAACCAAAGACACTTATTTAGGTGGCCGTTTAGACAATGATAGAGATGGTTATTTCGATGTTTACCGTAACACAAGTGGTGAAGCATACGAAACACTCTATGGCGAAGTCAATGATCGTGGTTTGGCCAAATATAATGACCCAGATCCATCAAAACCTGAAGAAGAAAGAAAACACACTTCCGATGAAGATCATTACTTTGGTAACTCATTCGATGGTGTAAGTAAAAACACTGTTCACCAATTCGATGAAGCCGCTTCACTTGCTAACGGCTTAGAATTCGCTAAAGAAGAATCAATGTCTTTAGACGAAATCAATAGCGAAGCAACAAAATTATTAATCCCATGCTATGGTCATAAACCAACAGAAATCGTTGTGTCTATCTACTTAGAAGGTTGGGATTTAGATTGCATCAATGCAACAATGGGTGCAAGTTTCTCTACAAAACTTAGTTTCAAATTATTAAGGGGGATTATTGGATAATGGCATCGTATTTTGAATACTTGCGCGAAATGTTTATCCGCGTCTTAGCCGATATCGGCAAATTCTTGTTCAAGTGCATTATTTCACCTTGGACAGACCTTCCAGAAAACTTTAACTTTTACAATTCCACATTAGCGGCGCACGCCAGTGGCTTTGGATTCTTAGGTTGGCTTTTCTGGGTCATCTTCTTAACACTCTTACTTGGCTTAATCGCCGGTGCGGGTTTCTTACTATTCTTGTTCTTACGCAAATACATTAGATTTGTCAAAAAAGAACTTGATAAAGAAGAACTCAAGAGACAAGTTGAAAGACTCAACTATGAACTCTATCAAGCCGTGCAAGAAAAAGACAAGATTCTCAACCTCAAAGTTGGTTATATGGGTCTTAAGACAGATGAATTAGATCAAGAATCACAAGAAACAATTGAAGAAGTTTCTGCCAGATTCCCAAAATGTATCCGTGTTGATAATACATATCGTGGTACAGATTTAGACATCGCTCCAATTCCAGATCTCACACTTGAAGAACTCTGCAATTCCTTCCGTAACTTCTGTGCTTCTCAATTAAAACTTTATTATAGAGAAGACGTTATCAAACAATTATTCGCTGGTATGGCCACATCTAAGTTAATCATCTTAGAAGGTATCTCTGGTACAGGTAAAACATCCCTCGCCTATGCCTTAGGTAAATTCTTCTCCTTTGACTCCGCCATTATTCCAGTCCAACCATCTTGGAAAGATAGATCTGAATTATTAGGTTACTACAACGAATTTACTAAAAAGTTCAATGAAACCGAATTCTTAAAATCCTTATACATCACAACCTATCGTAATGACCTCAACGTCATCGTCCTCGACGAACTTAACTTAGCCCGTATTGAATACTACTTCGCTGAATTCTTATCCGTCATGGAAATGAGAGATCCTAACGACTGGTTAATCGACTTAATTCCTGCCCCATTACCTAGCGACCCAGCTAACTTCAATGAAGGTAAGTTATTAATTCCACAAAACGTCATGTTCTTTGGCACCGCCAATAACGATGATAGTACATTCACCATTTCCGATAAGGTCTATGACCGTGCTATCTCCTTATTCTTCGATGATAAAGGCCGTCCATTTGAATATGCTGATCAAGAAGCCATCTCTATGCCATATAGCCAATTAAGAAGCTTATTTGATGAAGCTGTTGGTCAATATCCAATTTCTGATGAAATGCGCAAGAAATTCGAAGAACTCGATAACTTCGTCATTAAGAAATTCAAACTCGCCTTTGGTAACCGTATTATGAAACAACTCGATACATTCATTCCAGTTTATGTCGGTTGTGGTGGTACCGAAGTTGATGGTTTCGACTTCATGTTCACAAACAAAGTCTTAAAGAAATTCGAATCCTTAAATATCGCCTTCTTAAAAGACGAACTTAAAGAACTCGATTCTACATTAAATAGAATGTATGGCGCCGCTAACTTCCGTATGGCCCACGCCTACATTGAAAACTTATTAAAGAATAGCTAATTCTAAAATCAATTAATCACACTTAAAACAACATTATGAGCAAAAGATCAACTCCTAAACAAATTAATCGCCGCTATCATAATTCTATGAAAGCTATCACCAAGGGTAGTTATGAACAAAGTATCCTTGAAGCTTTAACTAACGGCAAAAATACCTACATGAGAGTGGATCGTACAGAATCCTCATCCTTTGATAATACCTGGATTGATGTCATTGAAGGTGTCATCTTCGACTTAGGTGAAATCGTGCAAAACCCAAGATTATTCACTAGAACTGAAGGTGCTATCGTCCCAGTTGAATTAGCGAGAAAAACCAACGCTGAATCCGTCCAACACTTAGCGAGCCATACCCAATACATCAAAGATATCGATGAAGCAGGCAATGTCGTTCCATCCAAGATTTTAACTATCTTACACGATGACGATATTAAGACCTATGAAAATAGATTCATCGCTACCTTCATCAGACGTTTAGTCTTATTCGTCGAAAAGAGATATGAAGTCGTCGCTAAGATGGCCCAACTCCACGATGAAGAAGTCTTAATGGTGAAAAACAAATCTACCATTGATGGCTGTGAAGTTGAAGTGGAAACTAAAGTTAAAATTTCTCACCCAAACGAAGATGCCCAATCGATTAAGACCAACTCTTATATTGCAAGAATTGAGCAAATGAGAAACTACATTCTTTATTTCTACAATTCTCAATTTATGCATCAATTACGCACCGAAAAGGATGTCCATAAACCAATCCTTCAAACTAACATCATTCGTAAGAATCCTAAATACCATCACTGCTATGAAGTCTTCAAATTCATCGAAGGCTATAGCTCAATGGGTGTCTCTTATAAAGTTGATGAAGATTATTCCGTCTTTAACGATGAAGAACTTAAAGAACTCAATAGAACTTTATTTGCTAACTACATCACCTTAAAAGGCAAAGATAGAAGTAAAGAATCTAAAGGTAGTTCTAAAGTTTATAAACCAAGAATTATTACATCTGAAGAAGATGATAAGTTCGTCTATGGCAAGCACCTCGCTGGTCCATTTGAATTCGTCAGAGCGGACGAACAATACCGCGAATACTTGAGAAGTAAACTCAGAGATGATCTTCCAAAAGAACCTACTGAACGCGAAAAAGAATTCTATAAGGAAGAATACGAGGCGAAAGACGAACTCAGACAAGACGAAAAAGAACTCCGCGATCTCATCAAGCGTATCAAGATGGAAAACGCCAAGTTCCAAAAAGAAGTCGAACGTCTTGAAATCGAAAGAGAACTCGCTAGACTCGCTCTTGAAAAACGTCAAAAAGAAGTCGTTAAAGCCGGCGAAGATACTCTTCTTGAAGAAGCTAGAGATGACATCGTTAATGCCGCTCTCGCTGATGAAGAAGCTAGACGTAAGAAAGAAGAAGAAGAACGTCGCAAATTCCTCGAAAGCATCAAACCTGCCGAAGAACCTGTGCCAATGTCTCATCCATATTCTAGACCAGTTACCTTTGAACAAGCCTGTATTGAAATCTGGCCAATCCTTGGTAAACCACAATCTAGACATATCTATAGAGAAGAACCAATCGTTCGTCTTCCAGAAGAAAAGAAGCCAGAACCAGTTGTGGTGCCAGTTCCTACACCAGTGGAAGAACAACCTGTTGAAGAAACTACTCACCCAGCACAACAACGACTCACATTTGATGAAGCGGTTAAACAAATCTGGCCACAAATTAGAGATGTTAATCACGAGTTCAATAAAGAAGAACCCGTCCAATATCTACCTGAAGAGCAAGTACAAGAAGAACCTCAACCAGTTCCAGTTCCAGTACCTGTTCCAGTACCAGCCGAAAAGAAACCAAAGACCAAGATTCCAGGCAAATTCGTTGTCTATATCAAGGAAGAAGGTTTCTATGTCAGCAAATCTAAACGCGCTGAAAACATCAATAACGCTAGAGTCTTTGATGATTATCATGACGCACATGGCATCGCCAAACTCAAAGGTGGTAGAGTCATTAAACTCTCTGATCAACCAAGAAGAAAGCCAGCGCCAGCGCCAGTTCCAGCACCTCTAGAAGAACCTCAACCACAAGAAGAAGCTCCAATTGAAGAAGCTCCAGTGGAAGAACCAGTTCAAGAAGAACCAGCTGAACAACCAGAACAACAACCAGAAGTTGCTCCAGTAGTGGAAGAACCTCAAGAACAACCTGAAGAGGAAAAATCTGAGGAAGAAGCTGCCCCTGAAGATAACTTCGAAGATATTAAACCTGCTCAAGAGGATGAAAGTAATCACCCAGAACAAGAACCTGTTTCCTATGATGAAGCAGTCTCCCAAATCTGGCCACAAGTAAACGAACCAGTGGATCACGAATTTAATAAAGATGAACCAGTGGAACGCTTACCAGATGAAGAACCTGAAGAACCTCAAGAAGAACCACAAGAAGAACCACAACCAGAAGAACCAGTCGTGGAAGAAGTTCCTGAGGAACCAGCTGAACAAGTAGAAGAAGCTCCAGAAGAACAACCAGTTCCTGAAGCTGAACCTGAAGTCCCAGCGGAAGAACCTGTTTCTGAGCCTGAACCAGAACAAGAACCTGAAATAGAGCCAGAACAACCTGCTCCTGCACCAGCAGAAGAAGAACCAAAACAACCAGCGCCTAAGAAGAAAATTCCAGGACGCTTCGTCGTATACACTGATGGAGGATACTACGTGAGCAAGAATAAGCGCGCCGCTCGTATGAAAGATGCGCTTGTCTTCAAAGATTATCAATCCGCTCATGGTATCGCTAAGTTGAAAGGCGGTAGAGTTGTTAAATTGTAATTTGTTGATTTATGAAAGAAGAAAAAGCCAAAAAGCCAAAAAGCAAAGCTAGAAAGATCATTGAATGGGTTCTCACCGGTCTCTTCCTTGCTATCTTCGCTGTTGTGGGTCTCGCTCAAATCGACGGACTTGTCAATAAGAAAAATCATTATAATCAACAAATAAGATTCGGATACGGGACATTCGTTGTCCAAACCGATTCTATGGAACCCGAATATAAGGTGGGTACAGCAATTATTACCTATTTGCAAGATCCAGAAAAGATTTATAAGGATTTTGAAAAAGGGAAAACAATTGATCTCACATTCTACTTCACATCTGTAGGTGATAGTGAGTATACCCTTCCAACTGAACATCCTAATTTGACCAATAGGACAAATAGGAATGTTGATATTGAAATGCAATATCCAATGACCCACCGTCTCCAAGAGGTTCATATCAATGAATCTGTAGAAAAAGGCCAAGGCCGCTATGTCTTCATCACCTCTGGCATTAATACTAGAAGTGACAACATGGGTTGGCACGAAGGCGATCCTGATTTGACAATTGACCAATATCAAGCGTTTACTGAAAAGCAACTACTTGGTAGGGTTAAGGTCAATTCCCCATTCCTTGGAGGGATATTCAAATTTGTAAGTTCCATCTGGGGCTTACTCATCCTTCTATTAATCCCATCTTTCTATCTCATCATTACTTCCGTTATCGATATCTTTAAAGCTTATAAAGAGCCGGAAGAAGTAGAGGAAGGTCCAAAGCCTGAAGGCGATAAACCGAAAGGTGAAGTGGAACTCAGTGAAGAAGATAAAAAGAGATTAAAAGAAGAACTCTTAAAAGAGATGCTCAACAAAAAGAAAGGAGAATGAAATGAAAACAAATAAGAGAAACACCATCTTCGTGATTGCTTCCGCAGTTTTATTTGTGGCCATTATCATTATTCTCGTCGTCTTTACGACTACCGGTTTCTTTGAAGGCCGTGATTTACTAGAAGCGTTTTTAATCGCTGGCCTCGTCTTATCCGCTGCTTTGTTGGCCGTCACTTTATTCTTATTCTTGAATCAATACGCTTTAATTAAGACATTACAAGTCGAAAACGCCTACGTATTAGGCAAAAAGAGCGATTTTAATAATTCATACGGTTTCCAAAGAAAAGTCGCTAACGTGACCAGATTTAGAAAGAAACAAAGCAGACATATTATTGCCTTCACCGTTTCTAACTTGATCCTCGCCCAAAACGTTAACCGTAACGTTGAAATCTTCGCCCTTAACTCTCATATCGTTGATTTCTTAGAAGAAACCCTTTATAAGAATATGAACGCGAAACCAAGAGATTTCGTCTCAGCCTTCTCTCGTGGTTCTTTCTTACTTTATACATTCAATCAAAATGAACAAAGCATCAAAGAAATCATCGATATGATCGCGCAAGAAATCTACGAATTCGCCGCGAAAGAATGCAAACACGTTTGGATTCAACCATTCTTTGGTATCGCTGTTGTTAACCAAGAACAAACATTAGCCCAACAAATTGAAAACGCAGTCATCGCTAGAGACTATAGTGAAAGAAACTTTGAATTATTCTCTTACTATCAACCAAACTTCCGTCGTGGTGTCGCTTCTGATGATATCGATGAATTATCTAGAGCCTTAGAAAAGAAAGAATTCTTAGTTTACTATCAACCAAAATATAACGTTGAACAAAGAAGATTCGTTTCCACTGAAGCCTTAATTAGATGGAACTCTGAAAAGTATGGCTTATTAACTCCAGCCAGATTCTTAGGCAAAGCGGAAACCGCTGGTTTAATCCATGAAATCGATACTTTCGTTTTAAGAAAGGTTTGTGAAGACTTAAATGACTTCCGTAAGAGAGGCAAGAGAATGCTTCCTGTCTCCGTTAACTTCTCATTATACGAGTTCTATTCTCCAACCTTCTTAGATACGATCGTTTCTATCTTAGAAGAATACAATGTCCCAAGCAATTTAATTGAAATTGAAATTACTGAAGCGACCTCACAAGCTAACTCCTTCTTATCCATTTCCATTATTAAGAAACTAAAAGAAAGAGGCATCAGAGTTTTAATGGATGACTTTGGTGTGGGCTTCTCTAACTTAGCGAACTTAAAGAAGATTCCATTCGACGCGATTAAGATTGATAAGTCCTTTATCGATGATATCGTCGATGATGTTAAAGCCAGAGAAATCGTTAAGTTCTTAATCAACCTCTGTAAGACCAATGAATTAGAAGTTATCGCTGAAGGCGTTGATAATAGAGAACAATTAGAAATCTTAAAGAAGATCAGATGTGATACCATTCAAGGTTTCTATTATTCCCAACCTTTAACTAAGAAAGATTACGAAATGTTCTTAGTGCAAAATACATTTGAAAAGAAGGAGGGCGCTCAACAATGATCATGATTATTGGTAGTCAGCATGATGATATTCTCTACTTTGAAAGCATCATGTCGAACAAGAGAGTGGAAACAGTCCTCGATAAATATAAAGTCACAATTGGCACCATCTTCAATCAAAGTGTCATTTTAGTGGACCAAGTTAAAACCAACTACATCAGTAGCATCCTCACTCTTCACTTAATTGAAAAATACTTCGTCTTCTTAGTATTCGTCGTTGGTAGATGCATTGCCTTTACTCACGATATTAAACCTGCAGATATCGCTATTTCTAAATACGTGATGGCGGGTGACGTTGACCAAGTTAACGAAGAAGAAAATGTTAAGATGTGTCAAATCCCAGGCTTCGAACAAGCCTTTGCCTGTCAAGATGATGTCATCGGTTATTTAAGTAGCGCTTTCGAAAAGAGAACTTATAGCACATATAAGATTTGTAATTTCATCTCTACTTCCGTTGATTATCATAGAGTGGAACAAGCCGCGCACTTCCATGAATGTGAACACGTCATGGGCTTTGGTGAAAAGGTTGTCTTTGACTGCAATAGTGCGGGTGTCGCTTTAGCCTGCAACTTATTAAAAGTCCCATTCCTTTCTATTAAGGTCGTGGAAAGGTATTTAGACAAACCAAACAATATCGAAACTTACTTACAATCATTAAATCAATATACCGCCATCGGTAAAGCTTTAGTCACCTGTATCGGTGATATTGGTCATAACGAAGTTGTTACCGAAGAAAGGAGACCATATTAATGGCAAACGAAAATAATCAAAAACGCTCAATTAATAGGTTCTTCCTCTTTGCGAATATTTTCCCATTCGCTTTCTTCGTTTTACTCGTCATTGGCGTTAGTGTTCTAGCGTCAGTTTATGTCTCTACCCAAGCCGCTGGTGCTCTTATCGGTATGATCATCTTCGCGGTCATCATGTCCTTAGCCTATTTAGGCGTCGTCATCTTCTATTACCGCAAGTTTAACGCTATCTTTGTCCGTGGTCTTTATAGCATTACCATTTATAACTTAAGAAATATTACCGATAACGAAAACGCTTTAATCGATTATCCAAATAATTCTTATGATGAATTCATCTCCTTAAATGAAACAGTTAATACTTTAAAGACAGAACTTGATACATCCACCTTAATCGCTGGTACTGCTGATTATAGCCGTGTCAATCTAGACTATATCGATGTCGATAGAAACGTCGTCTCTTTAAGAAGCTTTAAAGCTAACTTAGATAGCATCATCTTCAATAGCCAAAACTACCGTAACGTCTTAATCGAACTCTATTACGATTTAAATGAAGATGTTTTGTCCTCACAAGATATCGAATACTTAACCGTTCTCTTACATAAAAACTTTGGTGATTACCGTCAAAGCTTAATCATCATGAATGAGAATCAAAAGTCCATTTTAATGTATTTCCCAAGAATCGACTCCATGAGCAAGATTCGTGAACAGTTAGAAAACACCTTAAGAAGCGCGACAATCAACAAACGTACACCAGAAGGTATAACTAACCTCGTCGCTCACTTTGCCCTCGTCTGCTACCCATTTAGCGATGTTAAAGAAATGTTCTCTGACTTAGCTTATGCCAAACGTCAAGGCGAACTCATCAATATCTATTTACCAAATAGAATGGTGACCGTAAGAGATAACAAGATCTTAAAGAATAGTATGAATCTTAACACTATGACCAAGATCTTATCCCCATTACTTAACTTGAACTTATCTTTGGAAAATAACCAAAAGAATAGAGCGACAGTGGAAAACGTCATTAGAAACATTCGTCAATACTTTGACGTTGACTACGCTGGTATCATCTCTTATGACGAAGTTAAGAATAAATACTATTTCTCTTTCCAAGTCAACAATAACGATGTCCCAGTCTTAAGTAGAGATAACTTCATCGAAAAAGAATTCGTCTATGCGATGAATAAAGCTAAAGATGAAAATAACTCTTACTACTTCGCTTATAGAAGTCACGCTAATAGTGCGTTAGGTCGTCACTTAGACCGTGTTGGCTTAGAATCTGGGTTATTCTACGTCTTAAACGATGGTGACTTATGTTTAGGCGCTATCTACTTCTTCAATAAGAACAAAGAACTTAGATTCGACTCTTATATTCAAGAAGCTCTTGTCGTCTTATGTGATAAAATCGCTGCGATTCTCTTAGGCGAAAGAAGAGACGAAGAAGTTAATAACTCCTATACCGAAATCGAATCCTTACTTAAACTTTCTGAATTTGCGACATATCGTGTCGCTCAAGATGATTACACATTAATTAAGAAGTCATCTACTTTCTCTGGCCTCTTCCCAAGAGCGGTCTTAGGTGAAAAGTGTTATAAAGCCTTATATGGTTTAGATAAGCCATGTAAAGACTGCCCACTTCTCACTGGTAATAAGAAGGTGAGTGAACTCGCTAATTCACATTATGAAACAAGCTTAGTCTTAGCCAATAGAGGTTCAACTTATAAAGTTATGACCTTAAGAAATATTGGTAAAGAAGATAGTGAACAAAGATATAATCCAGATCTTCTCGTTAACTCCTATTCTTCACTCTTAGAAACATTAAATAACTCCTACCTCATCAATGGTAAAGGTTACTTATTGCTCCTTAGAATCGACAATATGGCGGATCTCGTTGAAAAACACGGTACCGAAGGTTACTTCTCCATCATCCGTGATTTCATCCAACAACTTAAGAGAAGACATAACTCTTTAGAAAACATCTACTTCTTCAACAACCAAGTCTTAGCCTTACTCTTTACTGAATACGGCCAAATTGACATCGTTGATGAATGTGAAGAGATCTTCGAAATCACGCAAAATAAACATCGTAAATCCGAAACTGATTTCGTCATTAACGTCACATACTTACCAATCGCTTATCCAAGAGCTTACTTAACCGCTCAAGCGTTATTGAAGCAAGCTGAACAATTTGCTAATCGCGGTAAATATGAAACCGGTAAGAACTTCATCTACTTCGATGATAGCTCTTATCAAAGAAGTGCTTCTAAAGACGAATTCATGTTATCCGTCATTCAATCCTCCTTCGGTAATAAGACCTTCGGCGTCTTACTCCAACCAATGGTCGATAAGAATAAACGTATCTTCGGTGGTGAATTATTATTACGTATTACCGATGATTATAGAAATATGGTCTTTAGAACTGATGAACTCGTTAATGTCGCCGCGAAACACGACCAAATCGGTGTCATCTCTCACGCCTTACTTGACTATATCTCCGCGTTATATCAACAATACGCCAATAGCATCTTTAAACTCATGGGCTTACAACGCTTAAGTTTGAACACCGACTATTCCTTCTTCACCGATCCAAACTTCTATAGTGATACAGAAGCTTATATCAATAACTTAAGATTACCAAAAGACTTCTTAGCCTTTGAAATTCCTGAAAGCGATGTCGCTAATCACTTAAGCGAATTCAAAGATATCGCTAAACACTTAAACGCCATGCACATCGTCTTAGTGTGTGACCAATACAGTGGTAAATTCGTCTCCGTTGAAGCCTTAAAAGATATTGGTTTTAATGAAGTTAAGATTTCTAGAGGCTATGTCTCCCATATCGATAGCGATAAGGCCAGACTCAACGATGTCCGTAACTTATTAACTAACATTAAGTCTCTCGGTATGAAAGTGTCTTGCGTTGGTGTGGAAAACATCGACCAATACATGCTCCTTAAAGAAATTGATGAAGACATCTTAATGCAAGGCTTCTACTTCCATAGACCACTTGAAAGACAAGCCTTCATTGAAGCGGTCCGTGGTAATAACAAATTCAATAAGAAGTAATAACTTATTAGACAAAATAAAAAGTGGCTCTCGGCCACTTTTAATATGCTTTAAACTATTAACCAATTAAGAAGTCTTCTTCGACGTAATGATATTTGCTTTGATCATCTAATTTCATCTTACTACCTAAGAGTTGGAAGAAGGTGATTGGTCCAAGTCGACCGATGAACATTAAAACACAAATGACAATCTTACTACCTAAGGATAAATAAGGAGTGACACCAACGGAAACACCGACTGTACCAAAGGCGGAGAATATTTCATATAGTAAAGCGGATGGCTTTGCGCTTTGTAAACCAATCGCTTCTAAGTCTAAGCCACCTTCAAATGTGAAGACTAAGATAAAGCTAATAAAGATAGTGGAGACCGCTAATAAAACGAGGGACATCGCTTTAACAATCACACCATTAGAATATCTTCTATGGAAGCTAGTCACTTTACGTCCTGTTAAGTAACAGACCATGGCGAGCACAATAATGTACAAAGTAGTGGTTTTTACGCCGCCTGCGGTGCCTAATGGATTGCCACCGAAGAACATTAAGAAACAAGAGAAAGCCTTGCCTAAAACGCTTAAACCGTCTTGATCAATTGTGGCGAATCCAGCGGTTCGACAAGTGACACTTTGGAATAAAGCATCAAATGGGGCTTTAAATCCTTCAGACATAAAGAAGATGATAAAACCAACGGCGAGTAAAACACCAGTCATCAATAAAGAAATCTTAGTGAACACTCTAAGTTGTCTGAATTTTCTCTTTGCGAAGATGTCCATGACCACAAGGAAAGAGATACCACCTGCAACGATTAAGAACATGATATAAGAGCACATATAATAATATGCCCAGTTTGGTAAATTATCGATAAAAGCGGAACCCGCTCCTCTAATAAGGGAAGAGCTACCAAACAAATCAAAACCGGCGTTATTATAAGCGGAAATGGAATGGAATAAGGAATACCATAAAGCTTCTGGAACGCTGCTACAATTGGTTAAAAAGACCGGCAAACCAAGTAAGAAACCTAATGTCTCAAATGAAGCGGAGATAAGAATAATCTTTCTAACGAATAAAACGACTTCCGCGGCATCTTCAGAGTTGACCATCATGGAGATGAGCAATCTATCTTTAAATTGCAGTTTTCTCGAGAATAAGGTGATAAAGAAGGTAAGTAAGGTAATAAATCCTAAACCACCCACTTGAATCATTAAGACCACAATTAATTGGCCCCAGAATGTTAATTCGTCCCCAATACCTTGCGCAAAGCTATTTAAACCAGTCACACAGGTTGCTGATGTCGCTAAGAAAAGCGAGTCCATGAAATTACCAAAATTATGCGCTGTACGGCAAAATGGCATCATGAGTAAAATAGCACCCACGAAGATAATGACGAGGAATGATAAGATAACGAGGAAATATGGATTAATACTTTTCTTTTGTGAATTCATTCTTGCTTAGTTATACACGCATATTTTGAAAATAGCAAGTTTATAAATTCTTGCTATTGGTTCTAGCTATTTGGCCAAGTACGATTGTTCTTGAACCATTCCGTATCTTTTAAGATAGTGGAATTGTGGCTTCCAGTCACTGTATAATCTTGACCTTTTGGACAGTGGAAATTAATATTTCCATTCATTGATTCATAGACACCATTCTTATAATCTTTCATCAAAGTGGTGACATAAATCTTATCAGTCCATTTACCCATTCTATCAACGGCTTCTTGTGCAGGGAAATTATGAGTTGATGTTTCGTCATTTGTGTATTCAGATGTTCCTGCACAGCAACAGATGCAAATTGTTTTTGGCTTGATGACATTCAAAAGCGCATCAGTATTAGCTGTATAGCTACCATGGTGGCCACCTTTAAATAGTTCAACTTCTGGTAAAGAGTTGAGCGCCACTAAGGATTTCTCACCATCTTTTTCTAAATCACCTGTGAATAAGTAGTGATTATTAGCTTGAGTGAATAAAGCACAGACTGAATAATCGTTTTCATCACTTGTTGTTTCTCTATAGAACTTTTGATCAAGGATTTCCATAGTCATGCCTTCGCCTAAGGTATAAACTTTCTTGGCTCCATTATTTCCTTGAATACAATCGTTAGCGGTATAGTGATGAGCAATATCACCTGACGCTACTTTTTCATCTCTTAATGAGACATAGTTGTTATAGATAGCACTTGTGACATTAGTTAAGCTGAAATCAATTAATGTATCAATCTTATAGCGTTTAAAGATGCCTTGATCACTATTGGAACCCGCGAAACCAGCGATATGGTCTTGGTGAGCGTGAGTAGCAATGACATATTCTAAAACACCATCGGTGCAATAACTATCAATGAAGTTAGCAATTGTAGTAGCACTATTTTGTCTACTACCTGCATCAATTAAGATATCAACATCACCCGCTTTGATGAAAGTTGAGTCACCCGTGTATTTATTTCCGAGCTCGAGGAAATTGATATCCATGGCCGCTGAATCTCCAACATATGTGCTTCTTTGTGAGGAAGTTGGCTCGTTATTATTCATCCTTGGTTCGATAACATATTTATAGGCAAAGAAACCGCCAACACCTAGGCAGATGACTAAGATAACAATAACCACAAATAGGGCAGGGTTTTTCTTTGCTACTTTGGTAGCGGTCTTAACTACCTTCTTTGTGCTTACTGTATTTGATTTCTTTTTAGAACTAGTGGATTTCTTGCTTGCCATAATAGATACCTCAAAACTATTATAAAAGATAAAAAAACTTCCAATCAAGGAAGTTTCTTTTCTATTTAATTATGCTTAGTCCTTTAAGTCGTTATACATGATTTCATGAACGTAATCAGATAACTGTGTCGCGTTCATGCCTTCGTAATCTTCTTTATAAAGAACTTGGACTACGCGCATTTCAATTTTGCTTCTTTTAAATGGGAAGTTCTTATGGATATAAGCTGTACATCTCATTGTTAGAATAACAATTGGGCATCCTGTCTTAATCGCAATATTGAATGTGCCATTATGGAATGGAGCTAAGATAACATCTGGTTCTTGTCTACTACCTTCTGGATAAATACCAACACTAGAAGCACCAGAACTAATTAATTCTGCGGCTTTCTTAAATTGCTCTAATGATTGAAGCTTATCGCTTCTATCGACTGGCATATAGCAGTTTCTCCACATAAGACGAGGCGCTAATGGGATTTTCATATTGTCTTCTTTAGTGACAAAGGCCAGATGTCTTTTACGGAATACCGCAGCGGTAATCATTGGATCAAATTTAGATTTGTGGTTACCGACCATTAAGAATGTTTCGTTAGGTATTTTATCTAGACCAACTTTCTTTAATCTCACATTAGCGTGGAAATCGATATACCACATACCATGTGTCAATAAGAACCTGGCAAAATTAGAAGGCTGCATATAGTTCTTTTTCTTAGAACAGATGATACGTCCACTTATATCAATGAAAATCCAGCTAATGGCGATACCGCCTAAATAGCCAGCAATAAACATGACAAGTGGTTTCCAAAAATCATACCAAGCTTGTACTGGTAAGAACGTAAAAGCACTAGAAATAGATAGTCCTAATGCACAGACTATGCAGACAATTGAGACAAACATTATTCTTTACAAGGTGGGACTAATTTAATAGCTTTTGGACAAACTTGAACAACGAAGTTGTTGCCTTTAATCATTTCGCCATCGACACAGACATCGAACTCTTGTGGGCCAGCCATTCTGATTTCTTTAGCGCGTCTATAGACGATTTTCTTTCTTGGTTTATCTAAGTGTTTACCTTTGGTATAGGTACCGATAATCATACCTAAACCTAAGAATGTCATGGTCTTTAAAACACAGACATCGATTAAACCATCGGTGTTATCGCTCTTAGGAGCGCATTTGAATTGGCCACCAACCCATTGACCTTGGGCTAATGTGGCTAATAACATTTGTTTTTCGTTGAGTTTTTCACCATCAGCAAAAACTTCAATATCGTTGAATCTGCCATGTTTCATGGCGTCGTTCTTTAAAGCATAATCATATGGATTTGTGCCTTCTTTAACGCCTTCTGGTAAACCATGTTCTTTATAGTAGTTACCACGTGCACCGACAATAGCGTCGAAACCAAAGTTGATAACGTTAACGGAATATAATGGTTCTTCTAAGTTTCCACCAGTGAGTTTGCTTAAGTCAATTTCCACTGGTTGGCCTTCAATTAATGGTTTGAATGACAAATATTCTTCTCTATTTTCATTCATGACACCATATGTTTTAACAAAGTCGTTGCCTGTTCCTGTTGGGAGGATAGCAAGTTCAGCATTTGGGAAACCCACTAAGCCATTAACGACTTCGTGAATTGTGCCGTCACCGCCACAAGCGTAGACTCTAACTGTATCTTTATGTTCGTTTAAGTACTTCTTTAAGAATGGAATAACAGCTCTTGGTCCTTCTGTTTCATAGATTTCATAGTCAAGACCTTTAAAGCTTTCTTCAATTTTTGCTCTAAAAGCTTCAGCGCGTTCTTTGTTTTTACCAGCGCCTGCGTTAAAAACGATTAAATGTTTCATATAACCGACCTTCCTTCAATTAGAAAATATATCATAAACAAAAGAAAAATAATAAATTTATTTTTAACCATAAGAAAATTGTTTTCATAATGGCAAAAAAGTAACTATAATGTAAGAGATATGAAGAATATTAAAAAGTTATCTGTATTACTTAGCATCATTCCGATGCTCCTCACCTCTTGCTCTAATGAAAAGAGAGATCGTTTTCTTGAGACTTGTGATGCGCCAGATTATGTCGCTGGCAAGTGCTATCAAGCAAGCTACAAGGATATTTTAGAATCTATTCATCTTATTGCTTTACCTTTGAATCCTGATAAAGACGAAAAAGAAGAATACAAGTATCCAATTACATGGAACTCAGTGATCAATACTGAATTCTTTACCCTCCAAGGTGGTCTTGAAGGTAAAAAAGTGATGAGTGTTTTAAAGCTTGGTGAAAACGTCATCAAGGTTAACATCACTGGTGCTTCCACGAAAAAGGATGAAGAATACGGATATATTAAAGTTCACTTTAGAGCCTTTACTTCCTATATCGAAGAAACTAAAGAAGCCTATTTGTATGCTTATGTTGCCATGGGCGACAATCCAGCATTGATTGATAAACCTGCTGAACTTCCAGAATTAAAATGAGATGTTTTGAACAAGATGCTCTGAGAGCGCTCAATGATCACAAAGTCATTGCTTTTCCTACTGAGACAGTTTATGGCTTAGGTGTCTTTTATGATGACTATGAAGCTTATCAAAAATTAAACGAGATTAAAGGTCGTCCAGAAGATAAACCATATACGATGATGGTTTATAATCCAGAAGAAATATCTAAGTATGCCTATGTAAATCCTAAATATAAAAAACTGATTGATAGGTATATGCCAGGACCTTTAACTATTTTAGTTAAAGCAAAGGAAAATGTGCCTGATTATGTGACGCACGGCACACAAATCGTGGGTATACGTATTCCTGATCACGTTCAAGCCAGGGCTTTATTAATCTATGTTCAAAAGCCTTTACTTGTTCCTTCCGCTAATAAATCAGGAGAAAAACCAGCCGTTAATTCTGAAGAAGTAAGAGCTATTTTTGATCGTGATGTTTGGACAATCATCCCAGGTAAATGTGAAGGTGGAGTTCCATCAACAATAGTGGACCTCACTGGAGATGAAATTAAGCTCATAAGAAAAGGTCCAATCTCTTTGGAAGAATTGAACCTTTTAGTTGAAAATTAATCAGTAATGTCTTTGTCTTCTACTATGTAGAAGCTATATTCAGGAAATTGATTTACGAGATTATCGTGAATCTCTTTTATTAATTGCGTAGAATTCTTATCTGCAAAGTCTACGATAACATCAAATGAGATAGTTTTAACTTCTTGATCGCAGTAGAAACCATGCATTTGTTTGATGTTGGAATGAGAGAAAACTTCTTTTCTAATCGCTTCTTTAATTGCGGTAATTTCGGGATCACTAGAGTTAGATGCGTAAATTCCAACTGTCATGATGATTCCAAATTCTTCAAAAACTTGAACAGCAATTCTTCGAGTTAAAGGATGTATCTCTTTTGCGGTCAAAGTATCATCAACTTCTATGTGAATTGAACCAATGCCTCTTTCTGGTCCATAACTATTAACGATAAGGTCGTAAGCACCTTTAACTTCTGGGTAAGAGCACACTAATTTCTTGATGGCTTCAGAGGTCTCTTTGCTCATTCTTTCGCCCACAATACTAGAGACTGAAGTCCTTAAAACATCGATGCCAGACTTAATCATGAAGCAACCAATGATGATGCCAACATAACCTTCAATATTAACATTCCATATCATTGCAACGACGATTGAAATTAAAGTCGCGAATGATAATAAGGCATCAAATAATGCGTCGATTCCGCTGCCTTTAAGAGCCTCGCTATTGAGCTTTTTGCCCATGTGTCTGAAGTATAATCCGAGCAAGATTTTTACAACAACCGCAATGGCAATTAAGATGAATGACCAGAGCTCAAAAGTTGGCATTGTTTTATTAATGGTTGCGAGAACAGATTCGATAATCGCAGCTGACCCAGCAATCAAAATAATGATGCTAATAATGAGGCTTGTGAGATACTCAATTCGA
>JBGUXN010000057.1:0-3185 GCA_045222195.1 Bacilli bacterium
TGGGAGGGGGCAGATTCGAACTGCCGAAACCAGTAGGTAGCAGATTTACAGTCTGCCGCGTTTAGCCTCTTCGCTACCCTCCCATCTGCCGATGGGCTTTGCGCATTTTTGAGTGGTGGATGCTGACGGGCTCGAACCGCCGACCCCCACCTTGTAAGGGTGATGCTCTCCCAGCTGAGCTAAGCATCCGATTGCAATGCGCTAAAATAATATATCACTTTGTTAAATATATAGTCAATCAAAAAAACGCCTTTTTTCAAAGCGCTTTTTCAAATCTAAACTATATTAGTTTCTAGTACCCTTTTTTGCCTAATAAGTGGAACATATTCTTCTTATAGACTTCAACGCCAGGTTGGTTGAATGGATTGATGTCTAACATGTAAGCGCTCATAGCGCAGGCTCTCATGAAGAAATAGAACATATAGCCGAGATTGAATTCATCGAGTTTATCAAGGTAAATAACATTGCAAGGAACGCCACCATCTTCGTGAGCTTTTAATGTGCCTTCAAAGGCTTTTTGATTGACGAACGCTAAGTCTTTACCTTCTAGGTAATTTAAGCCATCAAGATCAGCATCATCATGAGGAATGACGATATCTTGTTTTGGCTCTAAAACATTAATAATTGTTTCAAATAATAATGGTGTACCTTCTTGCACGAATTGACCTAAAGAATGTAAATCAGTGGAGAAAGTCGCACTGCTTGGATATAGACCCTTATGTTCTTTACCTTCGGATTCACCAAATAATTGTTTTAACCATTCAGAGATTTGGCTCATTTGTGGTTCGTATGTGACGTACATTTCCACAGGTTTGTTATGTCTATACATATAGTCACGCATAACAGCGTACTTATAGCATTGGTTTTCTTTGAGTGGAAGGCTTTGAATTTCTTCTCTCGCTTTTTTAGCGCCTTCAAGCATCTTTTCCACATCGATACCCGCACAGGCAAGTGGGAATGTACCGACTGCGGTGAAGACACTATAACGGCCACCGATATCACCTGGCAAGACGTAAGTGGCGTAGCCCTCATTATTGCATAAAGTCTTTAAAGCACCTTTTTCTTTATCGGTAGTGGCATAGATTGCTTTCTTAGCTTTTTCTTTACCAACTTGCGACTCTAATAATTCTTTTAACAAACGGAAGGAGATAGAAGTTTCAGTGGTGGTGCCACTTTTAGAAATAACGTTAATAGCAAAGTTTTTACCTTTAAGGTAATTCATCACTTGAGCGACATAGTTTGGGGAGAATGTTTGACCCATGAAGATGATTTCTAATTTATCATCGCTCTTTAAGCCGTTGAGTGCTTCTAAAGCGCTTCTTGCGCCTAAATAAGAACCACCGATACCGCAGACCACTAAGATGTCAAAGTTTTCTCTGACATATTCTGCGTCTTTTTTAATTCTTTGTAATTCTTCTTTATCGTAGTTAACTGGCCAATCAACCCAACCTAAAAAATCGTTACCTAAACCAGATTTGTTCATAATCATCTCGTTGATTTCGGTAACTCTTTTTTCGTAGTTAGATAAAATTTCCTCATTCATTAAGTTGTTCAATCTTAATTTCAACATACTAGTTCTCCTCTTTTTCGATCCTTTCATAGGCTTCTTTAATCCAATGATCGAGTTTTTCTTTAAGCGGTAAGAATTCTTCTTCTGTCACAGTTGGTAATTTTCTTTGATTAGTGTGACTAGAAAAAGCTTCTTCAGCTGGTACTTGCTTATAAGACACCCTTAAGAAGCCATTATCTTTATCAATAGATAAAATCTTTACTTTAATCTCATCGCCAATGGAGCCATATTTTTCAATATCTCTCACGAAAGAATCAGAGATTTCACTAATGTGCAATAAACCAGTAACTCCATCTTCAAAAGACATGAATAACGCATATGGTTTCACGTTATAAACTTTTCCTATGACTAATTGGCCAACTTGATACTCCATAAATTCCTAATTTATAAAAATGATAGCACAAATAAAAGAAAAGGTAGAGAGTTTCTACCTTATTTGTTCGCTAAGACTTTTTCTTTTCTTTCCAGTTTCTCTTGCACAGAGATGAGGTCGATTAGCATTTTAACAACCTTATCCATCTCGCCACCGCTAGAATAATCAGCTTCCACGATGAAGTCGCAGCGGTTGTCGTCATAGATTTGTTGGACAACTTCTTTATCATCCTTAGGATGGATAGCTATGCTATGACCACCGTTTTTCTTAACCAGAGTCATGCTTGGAATATCGGTCATTCCATCACCGACGTAGATGATGTTTTTATATTCAACACGACGATCAGCACTCTTTTCATTAACACCAGCATCATCAGTTGGTTTTACTGCGCCTTTAGCAATTCTAAAGAAGAACTGTGTCTTTTGGGTAAAGTTAATTGCCATCTTTGGCCACATCGCTTCCCCATTTTCGTCGTAAAGATATTCACAACCGTAAACTTGTGTGAATTCATCGATAATGGAACAGCCCTCAACGATTTCTTTGGTGCCAGAAGAGACTAAATAGTGTTCCACTTTAATGCCTCTTTCACTAGCGTAGTCATTGATGCGTTTGAACCATTGCTTTACGCCAGGATAGAATTCAATATTCTTTCCGCATTCTTTTAAGTATTCACGAGTAACTTTGATTCCTTTTTCCTTGGCGAATTTTAACATACAGTACATATAGGAAAGGATTCTTTCCACTTCGTACTTTTGGGATAATTTACTAGTTTCTCCCCAGAACTGTTCTGGAGTCATACCAAGGTTTGGAATGAAGGCATAATTTTGCATATCAGTTGTGGACAACGTTTTATCAAAATCATACATAATAGCGACAATTGGTTTGCTCATACTTATAACCTCCAAGTAATATTATCACATTTTTGATAATATTGGTCAACTTTATCTATATAAATAAGCATATTATTAGTCGCTTGCTTAAATTAAGGAATATGATATTATCATACTATGGAATTATTTCTGATCATCTTAAGAAACGTCGCTATTGCGATTGCCATTCTTTATACCTTGATCCTCATCGTGAGTATCAGCTTTGTCTGGTCGTTTGCCTCGATTATGTCCCATCATAGTCATGACATCACCGTCATTCTCACAAACAAGAGAGACAACTTTATCAAGCTCGCTGATCTCATGAATAGCAGTGGCGTGAAGTTAGAGAAAAAGCAGCTCGATGCCCTCAACG
>JBGUXN010000058.1:0-4059 GCA_045222195.1 Bacilli bacterium
TAATTATATTTGCGTTCCAGTTCATAAGATTCCAGAGAATAGATGGAAAGATGAAGGCACTCACTTAAACGCTTTCTCAACCCTAGCCGGTAATGAAAAAATCGTTAAAGGCATTGCCATTAGCGACTTTAGAAATGACATCTATTTAGGCTTATTATCTAAGTTTGGTCAAATCAAGCGTATGCCTTTAAATTTATTAGAAAAAGGAAAACGCGCTCGCCCAACACGTAATATGCGTTTACTTAATGGAGATGAGGTCGTTGATGTCCAAGTCCTCAGTGGTAATAGCAATCTTATCGTGGTCGCAAGTAACGGTAACGTTACTTACTTCAACGAAAACGAACTTAATGTCCTCGGCACTAAGGCTGGCGGCGTTAAATCTATGGCGGGCTTAGGAAAGAATAACGCTGTAGCGTTAATCGCCTTTGATACCGAAGAAAAGAGCAAGGTAGTGATGTTCACCGATAAAGGTCATTATCGTATTTTCGATAATGCACATGTGAATCTTACAAATCGTTTAGGTAAGGTTCAACCATTAATGCCATGCTTCAAGAGTGATATCCATCATGTGGTTAATGCATTCAAGCTCTCCACAAAACAAGATTTATTAAAAATAAATCTATTCCTCACTAATAATACCTATTTCACCTTTGATTTAGATAACTTCTATCTCACAGATTTAGATAAATATGCGAAGAAGAACATTGATATTCCTGGCAAAGATAAGATTGCCGCAGTCTTAGATACAAACATTGAAATCGTTAATAAAAAGACCATTTCTCATCCAATCATCATTAAAGAGAAACCACCAATTGATCTCAGTGATAGTAGTGATGAATCTAGCGATGATAATGAACCACAAGTCAAAGAAGAAAAAGAAGGATTCGAACAAATTTCCATCTTCGACGACCTTGATGAGTAGTTTTATCTCAAGTAAATAACAAGTAAATAATTAGTAGATAATAAACGTAGTTTATGTCTACTTTTTATTTTATTATAAAATTACGTAATTATGCATGTTTTGTCGCGTTTTATTAGCCTTGCCTGTATTAGTGTTTGTGAGAATGAAATATTTTCTTCTCACATTTTTTAAAGTTTTACGATATTATTTATTTATAAATATGTTCAAGAGATTTATCCCGTTTGCTCACGCTGCTTCCATCTATGAGATACCTGTTGATTTCTATCAACAAAACGGAGTAACCCTTCTTCTCATCGATTTAGACAATACTTTGGATAGTTATCGTCTTTACACGCCGACCGAAAGAGCGGTTTCCCTCATTGCAAGCATAAGAGCCGCGAACATTACGCCTGTTATTATTTCTAATAATAGGGGCAAACGTGTCTCGAGTTATGCAAACGCGTTAGGGCTTGAATATATACATAGCGCTCGTAAGCCATTCTCGGGAAAAATCAAAAAGTTCCTTAAGGAAAAGAACGTTCCACTCGAGAACGTCATGTTCGTTGGTGATCAAATGGTCACAGACGTTCTAGCGGCCAAAGGAGCGCACCTTCGTATCGTCTTAACAGAAAAAATTGTTAAAGAAGATCAATTTACCACCCATTTCAATCGTCTTATTGATAGACCGATTAGAAAACATTTAAGAAAAAAAGGCAAATTGCCAGATTGGAGAACAAAGTATGGGCAAATGTAAAAGAGTATTACGCTGTTATCACTGTGGTGCTATCCTTCAGTGCAACAATCCTGATGAAAAAGGCTATATTCTTCCAGAATCGTTAAACCGCGCAACACCAATTCAAATCATTTATTGTGATAAGTGCTTTGAAACGATGAAAGCTTTTAACAATAGCCAATTAGACCAAAACGTCGACCAAGAAGTATTAAAAATACTTGATGATGCTTTCGCTACAGACGCATACATCATTTGGGTTGTCGATTTATTCTCCTTTAATGGTACATTAAATAAAGAAATCGCTGATAAAGTGAAGAAATTAAACGTTTCCGTCATTGGTACCAAACGTGACTTATTCCCAAAGAGTGTGAAAGACGCTAGCCTCGTCAATTATTTAATTGAAAGATTCTCAGCCTATGGTATCAAACCAAATTCTGTCCGTTTACTCGGTACTGCTAATAAGGTCGATCCAAAGGAATTAATCGATGCTGTTAATAAAGTCCGTCAAGGTCATGACGTGTACATGATTGGTAATAATGCTTCTGGCAAGACATCAATCATCAACAAAGCCTTGAAAGGCTTCGAAAACAAGACAAACCGTCAAATCAAGACTGTTAAATATCCAGGTACTCAAGTTGATGTTCTTGAAATTCCACTTTCTCGTTCATCATTTTTCTATGAATTGCCAGGTATTTCTCAAGATATCTCTGTTGTGACAAAACTTGAAAAAGATGTTGCTAAACAAATTCTTCCTAAGAAGGATATCAAAGTTAGCTCATATAGCATGGCACCAGGTGATGCTTTAATGGTGGGCTCTATCGCCGCGTTTGAAGTCATTAAAGGTAAATCCACTGTTTATAAGTTCTACGCCGCCGAAGGCGTTGAAACTCGCAAGGTCTCTTCTAAGAAACTCGACGATGCCATTGACGAAAACAACATTCGTCGTTCTGTGAGACCAGTATCTGAAAGATTAGTAAACTTCCATGACTACGATGTATTTGAATATGCCATGGAAAACGATAAGAAATGGCACGATATCGCCATTGAAGGCTTAGGTTGGCTATCATTTATCGCCCTCGGGCAAATCATTCGTGTACGCCTCCCTAAGGACGTCGCACACAAGGAAAGCTTAGCGAAGATTAGATAGTATGTTGTCACCAAAGCAAAAACGCGAGTTAAAAGCACTCGCTAGCACACTCACAATCCGCTATCAAATTGGCAAGAATGAGATTTCCGATACTCTCATCTCTATGCTCGATAAAGCTTTGACCGCCCATGAACTAATTAAGATCGATGTCATGAAAGGCTGCTCCCTTCCAATTATGGAAATCGCTTTAGACATCTCTAATAAGCTCAATGCCGAATTAGTGCATGTGATGGGTAGAGTCATCATTCTATTCCGCAGGAATAAGGAAAATCCAAAGATTAAAATCTAATGAACAGAGTAATTTTCGGTGGTGGTTTCGATCCAATTCATATTGGTCATCTCAATATGGCGGTTACCGCTAGAGATGTTTTAAATGCCAACGTTATCTTCGTTCCTGCGAAGGTCGCTGTTTGGAAAAACGAATCTGTTGATGCCGTTCATAAGCTCAACATGTTAAAAATTGCCACTCAAGATTACGAAGATTTTTCTATCGATACCTTTGAACTCGATAGCAAAGAACAACCATATTCATTTGAGACAGTCCGCTATTTCAAAAAGAAATACCCAAAAGACCGTCTCTTTCTTTTAATTGGTCAAGACCAAGTAAATTCCTTTCATCTTTGGAAAAACCCCGAAGAAATCGCCGATAAAGCACAAATTATCTATTTTAGAAGGCCAAAGTTAGAACTCAATTACGAAAATGTTGAGAAATTTCACATGAAAGGACTTGAAGGAGTGGAGATTGATGTCTCGTCATCCGATGTGAGAGAACTAAAATCCGCGAAAGTCCCTCTCAACGTTTTAGCGTATATCGAACAAAACGGCCTATATTTCGCTAACCGAGTCAAAGGCATGATGAAAGAAACGCGTTTTAATCACTCGTGTTCGGTGGCGCATCTCGCTTATAACATCGCTAAGAACCATCAACTTGATTATTCGAGAGCTTATATTGCTGGAATTTTGCACGACATCGCAAAAGACATTGACAAAAATGAGTCTTTAGCCTTGATGAAACAGTTTTTTCCAGATTTTGTGGACATTGGAGCGTTCTCTTACCATCAATTTTTGGGTGCCAAGTTCGCAAAAGACAAATTTGGAGTGGTGGATGAAGAAATTTTGGGCGCCATCAAGGCCCACACAACCGGAAAAGCTGATATGACTTGGCTTGAGAAGCTAATTTATGCCGCCGACAAGATTGATCCAGGTAGAGATTATGACTCTTCAGACTTGATTGCCGCCATGGAAAAAGGAGTGGATGAAGGCTTCCTCACAGTCCTT
>JBGUXN010000059.1:0-13585 GCA_045222195.1 Bacilli bacterium
AATTCGACCATGACCATATGGGTGTTTAGCATCTGGTTTTTTCTGAGATAATTTTGTGCCAACAATTGTAATGACACTAGATAATGCATCGGACAAATTGTTGATTGCGTCCATGATGATTGAGATACTGTTTGCAAAAATGCCAACAACAGCTTTAATTGCAACGAGTCCAATATTAGTTAAAATGCCAACAATGCTCGTTTTGATGATTTTTTCACTTCTATTCGCCATAAAAACCTTGCAAAACCTTATTTAAAAGTTTGAAAAATGCCAATGCTTCATCATTTTTGAGCTTTACGCACTTGGCGATACTTTCTGGAATATCTAAGGCTTTCTCTTTCAAATTTCTTCCTTTTTTAGTTAAAGATATAATAAGTTCACGTCCATCTTTTTCGTGCCTATTCTTTTCAATTAATCCCTTTTGTTTTAGTTTATTTAGAAGAGGTGTCAATGTGCCAGAATCAAGATACAATTTTGAGCCTAATTCTTTGACTGAAATTTGATCTTTTTCCCATAAGGCAAGGAGCGTTATGTATTGGGTATAAGTCAAATCAAGCTCATCTAAAAGTGGGCCATATTGCCTGATGATTTCTTTGCTTGCAGCATAGAGTTGAAAACAAAGCTGATTGTCTAATTTTAGAGTATCTTGTCTATTCATTTTTCAATGCTTTAACGATGTATTGTTCAATGTCTTCTGGTTTGTCGGTTGGCTCAAATCTTTTAATGAATAATCCGTCTTTTCCAATTAAAAACTTAGTGAAATTCCATTTTACTTTGTTAACCTTCTTATCATTGTTTTGAGAAGTGAGATATACAAATAATGGATGAGCATCTTTGCCGTTCACTTTTATTTTTTCAAATTGAGGGAACTTCGTCCCGAATCTTAAAACGCAAGTGTTGTGAATTTCCTCACCTGTGCCTGGAGCTTGGGCAAGAAATTGGTTGCAAGGGAAGTCTAAAATGACAAAACCATCTTTTTCATACTTCTCATACAATTTTTCTAAACCATCATATTGTGGAGTGAATCCACATCTTGTTGCGGTGTTGACAATTAAGACAACTTTTCCTTCATATTGTTTCAAAGAAACAAGGTTTCCTAAGTAATCATTAACTTCGAAATCGTAAATGTTCATAAGATTCTCCTTATTACAAATAAATTGTATGCAATCTATCTATATATGGCAAGACATACGCTTTTTTAAAGGTACGTTTACTTGCTTTCTATAATCAATTCTGGTTTTCCGATGACCACTCTTGTGTTATCAGGTACATCTTCAGTCAAGAAAACGTTAGAACCAATAGTGACGTTATTACCAATCTTGATGGCGCCAAGCAAAGATGCACCAGCATAAATTGTGACGTTATTTCCGACTTGTGGATGTCTCACAACGTTTCTCCATTTGTCCGCATTGCTTAAAGAAACGGCTCCTAACGTGACACTTTGATAAATCTTAACTCTCTTACCAATAGTAGCGGTTTGACCGATTACAATGCCTGTTCCGTGGTCAATAAAGAATGGATATTCGATTGTAGCGGCAGGATGGATATCAATGCCTGTAGAACTATGACCTAATTCTGAGAAATATCTCGCGTGCACTTTATATCCTAATTCATATAGAACATGCGAAATACGATAAATCGCAATTGCTCTATAGCCAGGATAAGCAAGCTTAATTTCTTCTAAGGAATGAGCAGCAGGATCACTATCCATGAAGAACTGCAAATCTTCTTTTAATATTTTTCTTATGACTAATAACTTGCTTTGGAAAACAACGAAGTTTTCTTTGTTATCATCGATTGCTTTATAAAATAAAGAATCTAAAGAAATGTCTTCACCAAAGACAAATTCCAATGAAGAATCTAATAATTCACAAAGGCTATTTCTGCAAATATTCATAACGCTAGTAATTTTGTCATAATCGCGAATAAAATACAAATGATATGACAAAAAAACTATGATATAATCATAAATGGCTCATTGGAGAATAAAGATTTAATGAAAAAAAGATACCATCTATTTATTATCATCGGCATCCTATTAATTGGTTTTATTTTAGGTTCTTTCTTTGATCTTCAAATTGATAAAGCTCTCTGGTCTGAAAACAATCCGTTTGGTCTCATAATGGCATCTTTTGGTGTCTATCCTTGCTATGCTGGATTAGCCTTCATTGGTGGTGGATTAATGTCCACAACTATAAAAAGAAAAGAATTGCCATTGTGGGGTAAAATACTATGTTACTTATTATCCGCAGTTGCCTATGTAATGGCGATCTATTTATGCGGTAAAGAATTGCCTTCGGTTAATGGTTATAACGTGCCTCAATTAGCTTGGCTCAGTTATTTAATTTCCGCTATTGTTTTTGGTGGCGTTTATGTCGCTGCTTATCTCGTTTGTAGAAAAGGTGATATTAAACAATTATGGTCCATGTTACTAGTGATGACAGTGATCTTCACCGTCGCATTATTACCTGCTGGATTTGCTATCAAACTCATCATTCATCGTCCACGTTTCCGCTATTTAGTACGTACAGGGGCCACTCCTTTTTATAATTGGTGGGAGAATTGCGCTAACTATAAAGAGTACATCGGCGGCAACATTGAAGGCTTCCCAATCACTAAAGAAGACTTCAAATCATTCCCAAGCGGCCACTCTGGTACTGGTATGATCATGGCGATGTTCTTAGCCTATGCTCCTATCTTCTTTAAAAAATTAAAAGGTAAAGAAACATTAATGTTCTATATTGGTGCAGCATATGGCTTCTTAATGATGTTCTCTAGAATGCTCGTTGGCGCTCACTTCTTAACCGATACTTGTATGGGTTCATTGATTGTTATGATAGTCTTCTATATCGTTAATGAATTTGCGTATAAGAGAAACTTCTTTGAGCCAAAAGAAGAAGTGGTTGAAGAGAAAGAAGAACCAGCTGTTCAAGAATAAAAATGTAGGGTGATTTATTTAAGCGATAAATTACCCTTTTTTAAAATCTTATTTTCATTGTTTAAAATTGTGCTTATAATATTGCTCCTATGGGTTTAGCATTACTAATTATCTTCATGTTTGTCGCCTATGGCCTAACCACCTTATTCAGAAGATGGATTGATATTCCTACTCTTCTTGCGGTGGCTATTGGTTGTGCGGTGAACGCTAATATCTTTAATCCATATACCGCACCAATCGTGGTGGGTCCTTTTACCTTCTCAATCGAGATTGTTTTGTACACATTATTTATGTACACAATTATCGTTAGAATTTTGGATTATTCCTATGCTGATGCTAAGCGCATGACATTCACAAGTATCGCCGCTATTTTGATTAGTGCTTTTATCGAATTAATGGCCTTATTAATGACAAAGAATGATGTATCAGAAGCATTCAAATCATTTGCTATTTATGTATTCTCGTCAATCGGTACGGTCGCAGGTGTTTGGATTATGGTATTAATCACAATTGTGTGCCGTAAGAAAAACATCTCTCCTTACCTCATCATTCCATTTGCCATTATTCCTGCTAGTTTAATCCATGCAGCATTCTTCTATGGAGGTATGATTATCGTCTATCAAAATACCGATATCATTGATTTAGGCTATGGAGCATTAGGCACAATCATCGGCAAATCAATCTGTATCTTACTAAGTATCTTCTGCTATTTTATCAACCAGAAATGGTGGAAACCACTAAACCTTGTTGCACAAGAAGCAAAAAATGCGGATAATGAGAACGAATAAAATCGTTCTTTTTATTTTTATGAAAAACAAAATACTTCCACTTATCGCTATATCTATTCTTACTCTTACTTCTTGTAAGATTTTTGGTTCTATCAGTTCATATTCTGAAGGAATTCGTGTTTATAATTTGGACAAATTCAAAGATGGTGAATCTATCGAAAAGGCATACGATCTTTCCATTAACGCTCGTTTCAAAAATAATGAACCATACATCCCTTATCTCACTTTAAGAGATTATGCTTCATTGTATGAATCTCATTTTGCGGATGGTTTTACTTCAACATTTAGTAAAAACTCTGGTGGCGTTTCTTGGTCGGTTAGTCATGCTGGAGAACTTTATTTTGTCACTGAGATAAGCTTCATTTCAAAAGTAGTCCGCATTGCTGGCTCATTAGAAGCTTGCTTTAACGAAGATAATTCTCCAAGAGATTTAAGAGCGCTTAATTATGGTGCAGATATCTCTTATGAAGGTGATTATTTAAGTGGTGGTGGTTACGCTCAATACGATTTTGCTAATCACTCTATTAAATATTTTTCCTATAACAATAACTTCTACATTTCTTTAGGTTTCTTAGACATGACTTATTGCTATGACAGTAGCATCTATTTTTACTACAACTACAAAAGAATTGTTTCCGTTAGTGATGTTGAAAGCTATGAGACATGTCAATATAAAGTCGGTGGTTCTTTAAACACTGTTAATCAAGAAATGGCGGAAGTAGTAAACGGCAAGGCTATGCCACAATATCTACGCAATTATAACGCTAACTTATTCTTATATTTCTTAGATAATTTCTATGGTTTAAAAGAAGCAAAAGGCATTAAGAATGCTAAAGCATATTGTCAAAAATTAGGCGTTTATAATGACTTATTCTCTTCCAGTGACAAAGCAAGAGTGCAAGCCATCGCTGACGCTCTTTCATATTTAGATGATAACCATACCGCTTTAATCAGTGGTGTTTCTGCTTGGAATGAAACTGAATTCAATAGATGGACATACGGAACAGGAGTGAAGAATCGTTCCTATCTCAATTATCAATTAACCAATACCCGTCAAGCGGTTTATAGCAGAAAAGGTTTAACTCCAGGAAGTGATATCGTCTATTCAAGCGATGGAAAAACTGCGATGTTCATGTTTGATAGTTTCATCTTCGGTACATCAGAAGAAGTATTTAACGCTGATGATTCCATTAAAGATACTGCCCATTTGACCGATACATTCTTCAGTCTTATTAGATTATTCAACACCTTAAAAGCTAAAGGTGGCGTGGAAAACGTTATCTTAGATATTTCCACTAATGGTGGTGGTACCGTTGGTGTCATGATGAAAATCTTATCTTTAGTTTCTAAAAATGGCACTAGTGATGTCGTATATTTAGAAGCTGCTTCTAGCCAATTAGCAATAGCCACAACCAATGTGGACATCAACGCTGATGGAATGACTACCCTAGATGATTGCTTTGGTGATGATTTCAATATCGCTATTATGACAAGCGATTGCTCATTTAGTGCGGCTAATGCCTTTGCGTGTTTTGCTAGTTATGAAAAGATTTGCCCAGTCATCGGTCAAAAGTCCGGTGGTGGTGAATGTGCCGTAGCGATCCATTATTTACCAAATGGTGAATATCTATATCACTCTTCAAACCTTCACTTAGGTTACTATGATAAACGACAAAAACAGTTCAATGGTTTTGAAAGTGGTGCTGCTGTTGATTTAGCAATAGAAAACGCTGACAACATGTACGATATTGAATATTTGAATCAATATGTTCCAGCCTGTTTTTAAGGCAAAATAACCATATATTGAAGTATTTTTTAAAAAATAACAATTGATATAATTTACATTTTTCATATAATTTAGTTTGTATAAAAAGGAGATATCACATGGAAAATAATAAGTTTTTAAAGCTTCATAACCTCCTCAGAATGTTTGCTGTTTTATTAGCCATTGCCGTTTTCATCGCAATGTTTGCCGCAAAGCAAGCCATTTCTCCAGATGAAGCCTTTGCTAAATACGTCTTCACAGACTTCAACAATGGTGCATTCTTTGGTGATGATGTCTATAAGGGCAATGTTATTGCTTTCATCGGTTATTTACTCGTCTTTATCGGAGGACTCGCTGGTTTAGCTTTCGTATTTATTGACGAAATGATCGGAAAAGATTTAACTAAAAAACTCTCCTTTGTCGTCGGTGGTGTCATGATTTTAGGCTCCATTGCTATCCTTCTCTTCGCTCCTATTTTCAGAGCTTTCAATGAATATGATAGAGATGCAATGGTTAGTGCCGCTGGTCCAATCGTGTTCGGCATCTTAGGCTTACTCGCCGGTGCTTGTAACGCAGCCGCTCCAATCTTAGAAGACAAAGGTCTCTAATCCAAAAATACACAAAATGCCATCAGTTAATGATGGTTTTTTGTTGCCTTGAAGAGACTAAACACTGACCCCCAAATGTAACATTTACGCCTACATATGCGTTATTAAAATAATGATATTGATATAATGACAAATAGAGGATTTATATATGTATACATTATTTACAGATACAGACTGTGACATTACTCCAGAGATTGCGGAGCGTTACGGTTATAAACTTATTTCTATGCCTTACACCATTGAAGGTAAAGAAGTATTCCCTTATGTTGATTTTAAAGAATTCGATTATAAAGAGTTTTATAACAAGTTAAGAAAAGGTATTATTCCAGTCACAGCCGCTTTACCACCTGTGGCCTATATCGATTATTTTGAACCTGAATTTAAAGCGGGACGTGATATTCTTTACGTCCATTTCTCCGCGGCTATGTCAGCGACTTTTAACTCCATGCGCTTAGCCTTAGAAGAATTAAAAGAGAAATATCCAGATCGTAAAGTCTACACCGTGGACACTAAAGGCATTACCTTAGGCAGCTATAATACCTGCCACTATATTGGTGAAATGTATAAAAATGGTGCATCTATTGAAGAAATTCTCAAGTGGGCGGAAGTCGAAGTTGGTAAACAAGCCTTCTATTTCTACGCTGATGATCTTAAGTTCTTCGGTAAAAGTGGTCGTGTCTCAGGCTTTGCCGCTTTCTTTGGTGACATCATTGGTTTAAAACCAATCATCTATATCGGTGATGATGGCAAGATGACCACTAAAGATAAATGCCGTGGCCGTAAACAAGCCTTAAAGAGAATTCTTGATTACGTCATCGAATTAGAAGAAGATATCAAGAACTATCGTGTCACAATCGCTCATACCGATGCATTAGATATCGCAGAAGAATTCGGAGCGATGTTAAAAGCCCATTTCGGTGAAGATCTCAACATCGAATACGAAGTCGTTAACCCAACCGCTGGTAGCCACTGTGGTCCAAATGCGATGGGTGTCGCCTTCCACGCTAAACATAGATAGTAATTAGGGGTCATTCCCCTTTTTATTTATTAAATAAATATTTATAATAAGGTATATGAGAAATTTAATAATCATCACCGGTGATTTAGCTGCGGGCAAATCCACTTTAGCGAATTCTTTAAGTGCGGAACTACAAATCCCTTGTTTAATCAAAGACACTCTAAAAGAAATTGCCTGTGACGCTATCGGATATGAAACTAGAGAAGAGAACCGAGAACTATCGATTTCCGCGATGAATTCGATGATCTATTTCTTTAATCAAGTAGCGAAAGTCGGAGGAGACCTCATCTTAGAAGCTAACTTTAGAAGTGAAGAACTAGAGGATATTCAAGATATCGCTATGGAAAATAACTACCAAGTCCTTCTTCTTTCATTAATCGGTGATGTTAATCTTCTTTATCAAAGATTCTTAGATAGATTATCTACTAGACATATCGCTCATAAATCATTACATCTTGATTATTCTTTAGAATCTTTTATTTCTTATATTGAAATGTTGCGTAATCAAGATACCATCTTTCCTAACCATCAAATCGATATGTCTGATTTAGATGAAGATGAAGTAGTGGACACCGCTTTAAATATCGTTCATAGTGAATTAGGAATATAGTATGCAATCAATTAGAGAAGTCTTTTATGTTGGTCATGGTCCAAGTAGTTCTCACACAATTGGCCCATATAATGCCGCTAAATATGTCTTAAATAAATATCGTAACGCTAAACAAATAGACGTTACCTTATATGGTTCTTTAGCCTCCACAGGTAAAGGCCACTTAACAGACTTTATCATCGATGAAGCCTTAAAAGATGTCATCCATCATGTCTTTTTCAACAACAAAAAGAAAATGAAACATCCAAATACGATGGTTTTTGAAATTACTTTGAATAACGATAAAAAAGCGAAAGAAGTGATTGAATCTATCGGTGGTGGGGCTATCAAAACTAAAGAAGAAAAGAAGACTCATCCAATTGATGTCTATCCGCATCAATCATTAAAAGAAATCTTAGAATTCTGTAATAAAAAAGGCTATAAACTTGAAGATTACGTCCTCCGCTACGAAGGAGAAATGGTTCTCGATTATATCGATACTTTAATTAAAACGATTAAAGACGCGATTAATCGTGGGATTAAAGCAGAAGGCGATTTACCTGGTGAATTACACGTCAAAAGAAAAGCCAGAATCATGTATCAAAAGATGCTTAAAGACCATAAAGAAAACGATATCCCCACCAGAGTGGCTATCGCTTCTTTCGCGGTCAGTGAAGAAAACGCTTCCGGTGGTCTCATTGTTGTCGCTCCTACATGTGGTAGTGCGGGTGTCATTCCTGGAGTTTATAAATATCTCGAACTTAAAAAAGTTCCTATTAATAGAATCAAAAGAGGCTTCCTTGTCGCTGGTTTAATCGGTTTACTCGCTAAAACTAATGCTTCTATTTCAGGCGCGGAAGCAGGTTGTCAAGCCGAAATCGGTGTGGCGTGCGCTATGGGTGCGGCGTTAATCGCTACCGCTTTAGGCTATGATAACTATGCGATTGCCCAATCCGCGGAAGTCGCTTTAGAACATTCCCTTGGTTTAACATGTGATCCAGTACAAGGCTATGTCCAAATCCCATGCATTGAAAGATGTGCGATGTTCGCGCTTAAAGCCATTGATGCAGTGTCAATTGTGTCAATCTTACCTAAAGAGGCTAACAAGGTTACGTTTGACGAATCATTAATGACCATGTATTTAACGGGCAAAGACTTGCGTATTGGCTATCGTGAAACCGCGAAAAAAGGCTTAGCGAAAGTAATGGGTAAAAAATAGCCTAATCATATCGTTTTTATTTATCTAAATAATGTAGTAAAATACCTTCATAAATATGGAGGTAATTTATTTATGTATCGTAAAAATGCTTGGTTAAAGTATAAAGATAAAAAACCTATCATGGATTTCAACGAAGGCTATAAAGCTTTTATTAGCTATGCTAAAACAGAGCGTTTAGCCGTTAAAGAATCCGAGAAATTATTAAAAGCCAGCGGCTTTAAAAACATCAATGATTTCAAATCATTAAAAGAAGGCGATAAAGTTTACGCTATTAATAAGAAAAAGAATGTTGCCGCTTTTATCATTGGTAAAGAACCTTTAGAAAATGGTCTAAGAATCTTAGGCGCCCATATCGATTCTCCTCGTATGGACTTAAAAGAAAGACCATTCTATGAATCTAAAGGTTTTGCCTTAGCGGACACCCATTACTATGGCGGTATTAAAAAATATCAATGGGTGACCATCCCATTAGCCCTCATCGGTGTCGTCTGTAAGAAAGATGGATCTGTTGTTGATGTTAATATTGGTGATGATCCAAAAGATCCAGTCGTTGGTATTTCTGATTTATTAATCCATTTATCCGCTGATCAATTACAAAAACCAGCCTCTAAAGCCATTGAAGGTGAAAACTTAGATGTTACTTTAGGTTCTATGCCGCTTAATGAAGAAGAAAAAGAACCAGTGAAAGCTAATGTCTTAAAACTCATCAAAGAGAAATATGACATTGAAGATGAAGACTTCATCTCCGCAGAAATTGAAATCGTCCCAGCTGGTCCTGCTAGAGACTATGGTTTAGATAGAAGTATGGTTGCTGGCTATGGTCATGATGATAGAAGTTGTGCCTATACTTCCTTAATGGCTTTATTAGATTCTAAGAAAGCTAAATTCACCAGTTGCTGTATCTTAGTCGATAAAGAAGAAATCGGTAGTGTTGGTGCTACAGGCGCTCAATCATTATTCTTTGAAAATCTCATTGCCCGCTTAGCGGAATTAATGGGCGCTAATAATCCTTTATATGCCGCGAGAAAAGCTTTAGAAAATAGCAAGATGTTATCATCTGACGTCAGTGCGGCTTATGATCCGCTCTATGCTTATGTTAGCGATGCTAAAAACTGTGCCTATTTTGGTGAAGGCTTAGTCATTAATAAATACACTGGTAGCCGTGGTAAATCCGGTTCTAACGATTCCATGCCTGAATTCTATGCCTTTGTTAGAAAGGCTTTAGACGATGCAAAAGTCAATTGGCAAAGCAGCGAACTCGGAAAAGTTGACCAAGGTGGTGGTGGCACAATCGCCTACATCTTAGGCAACTACAACATGTATGTTATCGATGCTGGCATCCCAGTTCTTAACATGCACGCCCCAATGGAAATCGTCTCTAAAGTCGATGTCTATGAAGCTTACTTAGGTTATAAAGCCTTCTTGAAAGCTTAAGCAAAACTAACTTAAATGCCTTATCCAATACGGGTAAGGCTTTTTCTTTGTAAAAGACTTTGACAAAGACCATATAATTGATTATCATAATTAAGCAATTTGGCGGGTGTGGTGAAGAGGCCTAACACACCTGGCTGTGAACCAGGCATTCGCCAGTTCGAATCTGGTCACTCGCCCCAAACAAGATTGTAATCCCTGATAAAATCGGGGATTTTTTCATTTATTTGTTGTGAGTAAACGACAATAAAGCGAATAATTCAATAGTTATTGAATAGAAATATTTAATGTTATACACTTAATTTGATATCCAGGAGGTCATAACTATGGGTTTAATTAAAGCTTTTTCTGGAGCCGTTAGCTCCGCATTCGCTGATCAATGGAAGGAATACTTCTACTGTGAAGCATTACCAGTTGATGTTTTGGTGGAAAAAGGCCAAAAGAGAGTCAACGGCAAAAAGTCTAGCAACACAAAAGGTAGTGATAACATCATTTCTGATGGTTCTATCGTTGTTGTTAATGACGGTCAATGTATGATCATTGTTGACCAAGGTAAAGTTGTGGAATTCGCTGCTGAACCAGGCGCCTACAAAGTCGACTGCAAAGCTGAATCTTCAATTTTCTCTGGTTCATTTGGTCAAAGAGTTATCGGTTTATTCAAAACCATCGGTAGACGTTTTACATTTGGTGGTGATACCGGTAGTGATCAAAGAGTCTATTATTTCAACACAAAGGAAATCTTAGATAACAAATTCGGCACACCAAATCCAGTGCCATTCAGAGTGGTCGATAACAATGTCGGTATCGATATCGACGTCGCCGTCCGCTGTAACGGTGCCTTCTCTTATAAGGTCACCAACCCAATTCTCTTCTATCAAAACGTCTGTGGTAACATCACACAAGCGTACACCAGAAGTCAAATTGATGGTCAATTAAAAACAGAATTCATCTCCGCTTTACAACCAGCCTTTGGTCGTTTAAGCGAATTACAACTTAGACCAAACCAAATCATGACTCACCTCACTGATTTAGAAAACGCCCTCAATGAAGTTCTCGATGAAAAATGGGGTTCATTACGTGGTGTTGAAGTCATCTCTGTTGCCTTAGGTAGTGTCACATTGCCAAAAGAAGACGAAGACTTAATCAAAGAATTACAAAGAAAGAATGTCTACGCTCGTAACCAAGCCATGGCCGGTGCAACTTTAGTGGAAGCACAAGCCGAAGCGATGAAAGCCGCTGCTGGTAACGCCAATGGTGCAGCGATGGGCTTCTATGGCTTAAATATGGCCGCCGGTGCTGGTGCCAATATGAACGCCCAACAATACTTTGATAACGCCAATCAACAAAAAGCACAACAACAAGCGGCTGATGGTTGGGTCTGTCCAAAGTGTGGTGCTCATGCTCAAGGCAAATTCTGCCCAGAATGCGGCACACCAAAACCAGCCGCCCAAGGCGCTTGGACTTGTCCAAAGTGTGGCGCGCAAGCCACTGGTAAGTTCTGTCCAGAATGCGGTACACCAAAGCCAGCTGCTGAAGGTTCTTGGAAATGTCCAAAATGTGGTGCGGAAGTACAAGGTAAATTCTGCCCAGAATGTGGCACAAAGAAACCAGAAGCTAGACACATCAAATGCAATAAATGCGGTTGGGAACCAGCTGATCCAAACAACATTCCAAAGTTCTGCCCAGAATGCGGTGATCCAATCAACGAAGAAGATAACAAATAGTTCTTTATGGCAAACTTACAACTAAAATGTCCATGTTGTGGTGGCACTTTACAGTTTGACGATAAAAAGCAATTAACCGTTTGCCCATATTGCGATTCGCAGTTTACAGCGACTGATTTAAAGGCTTATACCGATGAATTAGCGAATACTGAACAAGAAGACACTTCTTGGGATGAATCGATGGTGCAAGCCTACACCAACGAAGAAAAAGAAGGCATCAAGATTTACTCTTGTGATTCCTGTGGTGGTGAAATTATCGTCGAAGAAACCACGTCCTCAACAACTTGCCCATATTGTGGCAATAACCTTTTAGTCGCCAAAGAATTAGCCGGTGACCTTAAGCCAAACTATGTCATTCCATTTAAGAATGATAAGGAAGCGGTCATGGAAAGCTTAAAGAAATTCTTTAAGAAAAAACCATTACTTCCAAGTAGCTTTGCTAAAGATAATGTCATTGAAGAAATCAAACCTTTATACGTTCCATTCTGGCTCTTCGACGCTGATGTCGATGGCAAGGTGAGATTTAAAGGTGAAAAGACCCGTACTTGGTCTGACGCTAATTACGACTATAAAGAAACAAACTATTACTCCATCTTTAGAGGTGGTCAAATTGCTTTTGATCACGTTCCAGTCGATGGCAGTAAAAAGATGGAAGACCAATTAATGGAATCCATCGAACCATATAACTTTGATGAGGCTAAGGAATTCAATGCCGCCTATTTAGCGGGTATCGCCGCTGATAGATATGATGTCTCTCAAGAAGTGACATTCAATAGAGCGACAGAAAGATTCCGTGATGGCACAGTCCAAGCCTTTAGAGGCGATATCTCTGGCTATGAAAATGTCAAAGTGGAAGAAAGTAACTTACAGTTCTCTAACACCAATGCGTGCTACGCTTTATATCCAGTCTGGATCTTAAATACTAGATGGAAAGATAAAACATTCCGTTTCGCCATTAACGGCCAAACCGGAAAGACCGCTGGTAACTTACCAATTTCTGTTGGTAAATCATTCATGTTCTGGTTTATCTTCTTCGCTATTTTTGCCGGTTTAGGTGTGGGCTTAGGATTTGCCTTCGGAGAACCATTAATCATTTCTTTAATTGGTGCGTTCGTCGGCATTATCGTTGCCACAACCGTCTTACTCGGTATGCGTAAAAAGAATAAGAATGTGAAGTTTGAATACGGGGCTGCTAATTACGTGAGAAAAGATTCCTTCAATATCGATTACCGTAAGTCTTTATTCTTATATAGCAAGGTGACAAAGACTCCTCGTCCAAAAAGCAATAGTAAATAATAATTAAGACCGGTTCATTGAACCGATAAGATAAAAGTAGACACGCATAAAAAGTGATGTCTACTTTTTCTTTTAGTATGATTTTTGCAAGGAGGTAGTTATGTCAAGAAAGAAATACGGAACAATTATGGGCCATCCTAAAGGAACAAAAAACGTAATGCGTTCTCCCGAAGAAAAAGAGCAACTTGTTCTTGAATGGCAAACAACAA
>JBGUXN010000060.1:0-2472 GCA_045222195.1 Bacilli bacterium
AGCTGATAGATTACCAGCCGCCTTACAAAATAGTGTTAAGGGTGTTGGCTTCTTAATGCCATATATGGAAATCTCTGGCGCTTGCGCGGGCTGTGGTGAAACTCCATATTACCGTTTAGTCTCTCAATTATTCGGTAAAGATATGCTCGTTGCTAACGCAACAGGTTGTTCCTCTATTTACAGTGGTTCCACTCCATTAACTCCATTCTGCACCGATAAAGAAGGTCAAGGTATTGCTTGGGCCAACTCCTTATTCGAAGATAACGCTGAATTCGGTTATGGTATGAGAGTGGCCACTAATGCCAAGATTAAACACATTATCGAAATCTTAAGCGCTGCTAAAGAAGACGTCGAACCAGAACTCGCTGCTAAGATTGATGAATACTTCGAAAACATCAAGAATAGACAAGCGATGAGAAAGATTGCTCCTGAACTCGCTGCTTTAGTCAAAGCCAGCAAGAATGAAGCTGTCAAAGAAGTCTTACAATATGAAAGAGACCTCGCTGATAAGTCCGTTTGGATCGTCGGTGGTGATGGTTGGTCATATGATATCGGTTATGGTGGTTTAGATCACGTGATCGCTAACGAAGAAGATGTGAACATCTTAGTCTTAGATACCGAAGTCTATTCCAATACCGGTGGTCAATCCTCTAAATCTTCTCAAACTGGTTCTATCGCTAAATTTACCGCTTCTGGTAAGACAACCGCTAAGAAGAACCTCGCTCTCATCGCGATGAGCTATGGTAATGTCTATGTTGCCCAAATCAGCTTAGGTGCTAACCCAATCGCCGCGATTAAAGCTCTTAAGGAAGCTGAAAGCTATGATGGTCCATCCTTAATCATCTGCTACGCACCATGCGCGAACCATGGTATTAAAGGTGGTCTTGCTAACAGTATGAGACAAGAAAGACTAGCCGTCGAATGTGGTTACTTCCCAATCTTCCGTTATGATCCAAGAAATGAAGCTGCTGGTAAACCAGCCCTCACACTTGATATGAAGGATCCAGACTTCAGCAAGTTCAGAGACTTCGTCATGACAGAAACCAGATTCTCTCAACTCCCACGCGTCAATCCAGCAAACGCTGAAGAACTCTTAACAAAGAGTGAAAACTACGCAAAAGCGAGATTAGAAAGAATTAAGAAATTTGGTCTTTAATCCAAAAAATATGAAAAATTAGGTGATGCTTGCATCACCTTTTTTCTTTCTTCTAACCTCATATAATGAAATTGTTTGCAAGAAAAAATAGTTTTGTTTATAATTTTTGGTAGGTTAAAGGAAATTATTACTATGAAAAAAGATTTACGTGAAGTTGAAGCTTTAGTGCAAATCGTTGAAGAATACGCACAAGTATCCAAGAACATCGCTAATTTACCATGCGGCTATATTTCCGTGAAACAAATTAGTGGTCACACATATTGCTATCGTCAATGGAGAGAAGGCAAAAAGATTATCTCCCAATACGTTCCAGAAGCTCTCCTTTCTAGTGTCAAACGTAAAATTGCCGTTAGAAAAGAAAACGAAGCATTATTAAAAGTCATTAAGAAAGATTTAAAGAAAGCGACCCGCAAAGTCGTTAAAAGTGGTTTATTAACCGAACAAGATGTCATCGCTTTATTAGAAGTTGCTATGCAAGATGGTGACATTAACGCTGAAGCTGAAAAACGTTTAGCAAAATAATTTATTACGAAAATAGTGGATTTTAATATAATTCACTTTTTCTTTGTCTAATTTTATGAATCGATTGATCGTTCTTTCTGGTGTGCCTGGTAGTGGTAAGAGTTATTTCTCTGCCTCTTTTAAAGCACATAAAGAAAAACATGTCTACATCATCAGTAGTGACGCTCTTAGAAAGATGATTTTAGGTAATCAAAGAGACTTAAGTGAAGATGAACTCATTTGGAAGATCTATTACGCTCTTGTTGAGGCCTATAGCATCGATAAGGAAGGTATTGTAATTTTAGACGCCACTCATTCTAAGAAGATTTATCGTTTAGATAACATCGCTCCTTTTAGGCCTTTATATGATGAGATTGATCTAGTCTGTTTTAGGTTAGATAAAGAACTCGTCTTAGAACAGAATAAAGACAGAGAAAACCCAATCCCAAAAGACGCCCTTTTAAAACTCATTGATAACTTTGAAATGCCCGATGAAGAAGAATATGCTTTCTATGACCATCTCGACATCATCAAAGATCACGAAATTGATAAAATCATCAACCGCTACATCAAATAGTTTATAATAAGCATACGTCAATCGGGACGTAGCGCAGCTTGGTAGCGCACTTCCTTGGGGTGGAAGGGGTCGTCAGTTCAAATCTGATCGTTCCGACCAGTATAAAACAAACGAGATTTTATCTCGTTTTTCTTTGGTTTCATCAAGCATTATGCTATAATAATCATGTCCAATATATGCAGAGCCGGAACGCGTCATAAGGTCGAAGAATGAAATACTTCTGGAGTAGACATAAACT
>JBGUXN010000061.1:0-56598 GCA_045222195.1 Bacilli bacterium
AAAAACATATAAAAACGGCTCCGCTTTAATGATGCAACCAAAGAAAATCGGTGATGCTTTTGAAGATGAAGTGTGGATGATTTTCTATAAAATGGGCTTTACTGTCATGAATGCTGATAGGCATTTTAAATTATCGTATTCAGAGGAATACCCAGATTTAACAAAACAATTAGATGTCATTGCTATTGATGATGAAACCTGCTTATTCATTGAATGCAAGGAAACTGAAAAATTCGAGCGTAATAAATCTTGGCTTCAAGAAATAGCTGAGATGGAAAGCAAATATAAAGGACTCGTTAGAGAAATTAGCAAAGAATATCCAGGACGTAAATTTAAGTATATATTTGCCACAAAGAACTATGTTCTTGGTTCTCAAGATAGAGACCGTTTAGCTAATGCTAAAATTGCTTATTTTGATGATGAAACAGTTAGCTACTATAAAGCTTTGGTAGATCATCTTGGCAGTGCAGCAAGATACCAATTACTAGGTAGTTTATTTGCTCACCAAACAATCAAAGGGATGGATGAAAAGATTCCTGCCATTGAAGGCAAAATGGGTGGATACACGTATTATGCTTTTTTGATTGAGCCAGAACGCTTATTAAAGATTTCTTACATTTTGCATAGAACAAACGCGAACCACGATTTAATGCCTACCTACCAAAGATTAATTAAAAAGGACAGACTTAAAAAGATTAGAGAGTTTGTTAATAATGGTGGGTATTTCCCTAACTCATTAATTATTTCTATTGATGCAAAGAGGGGACTTCAATTTGACTTGGCGTCACAAAATACATCATCTGTTTCTAGAATTGGTATATTGCATTTGCCAAAAGAGTACCAATCTGCATATGTTATTGATGGTCAACATAGATTATACGGATACTCAGAATCCAGATTTGCATCAACAAATACCGTTCCAGTAGTAGCCTTTGTTAATATGGACAAGGATGAACAAGTTAGAATGTTCATGGATATTAATGAAAATCAAAAAGCTGTTTCTAAATCACTTAGAAATACTTTAATTATTGACCTTAATTGGGACTCGCCTGAACTAGCAAAGAGAAAAGAAGCTGTAATTCTTCATATTTGTCAAAAATTAGGAGAAGACAAAGACTCTCCTCTGTACGGCAGAGTTGTTACTGGCGAGAATACAGTTACAGATAGACGCTGCATTACTATTGAATATTTAAAGAACGCTATTGAAAAGACCTCCTTCTTTAATAAATATAAAAAGAACGAAATATCCGAGCATGGTGTTTTAGATAGAACTGAAAGCAGAGAAACAGCGGATGTTATTTATCCATTCTTAAAGAAGTGTTTAGATACTATTGAACAGTTCTGCCAAGAAGAATGGGAAAAAGGCTCTGCTGGTTATTTGACAATAAATAACATGATGGTAGCGGTTATAAGAGTAATTGGCGATATTGTTGATTTAGTTATTAAAAAATACAATCTTCCTTCTGTCATTTACGATGTTGATGATTTATGGAATAAATGCGAAGATTGGATTGTTTCCTTGGCAGATACTATAAATAATTTACCAGTTGAAAGAAGAAACGATATCAAAACCGCAAAGGGCGGTAGTGCCAAAGAAACTTCTTGGAGAGCATTACAGGTTGCTTTTAACCATAATAATAGTGAATTCACCAACGATGATTTAGAAAAATACATCAATGAGTATTGCGTAGATTACAATCCTGAAGCTTCCGAGTTTGTTTCTAAAATTAAACAAAAGATTATTGACAGTATAAAAGAAAAATTTGTTGAAAATGCGAATTGGCAAAACGAATATATACCTGAGGATTTGGCTCTTAGAGTAAGCAGAGATATTGCCAGTTTAAAAGTCAAAAACTCTAGAAATGGTGTTGATAGGGATATTGAATTCTGGGAAATGATAGGATTTGACGATGTTTGTAAAATAGCTTGTTATAAAACAAACTGGACAACGTTCTTAAAGGATGTCTTAGTTAATCCAAACGACCAAAAGAATAGGGCAGAAACTCTAGATTGGTTAAAATCCATGTCTTATTCTGAGTCTAGAATCAATAACGGAAAGCAAATCACAAGATCTGAATTTAAAAAGATTAAAGATGTGTATGATTGGCTGATTGAGAATCAATAATGATGGAACCAGTATTAAAGTGGGCAGGTGGAAAAAGAAAGCTTGTCTCTAATATCATTCAATTAATAGATATAGAAGATCTTAAGAAACACAGGTTATTTGAGCCATTCTTCGGTGGTGGCTCATTAACTTTTGCTTTAGAATGTCCGAATGCTACAATAAACGATTTAAACCCAGAACTATATAACGTTTATATCCAAATTCGCGACAATCCAGATGAGCTTATAAAACTGTTAAAAGCACATGATAAAAAACACTCTCATGATTACTTTTACCAAATTCGTGATTTAGATAGATTACCTTCTTATAAAAAGATGTCTCCTTTGAAAAAGGCAGCAAGAATTATTTATCTAAATAGAACATGCTTTAATGGCTTGTATAGAGTCAACTCTAAAGGTTTCTTTAATGTGCCATTAGGCAGAACTACTAGCGGAAAACATGAAATAGTTTGTGAAGAGAAAATTAGACAAATATCAGCTTATTTGAATAAACCTGGTGTTGAGATTCTTAATTGTGACTTTGTTGATGCGGTTTCAGGTGCCAAAAAAGGCGACTATGTATATTTGGATCCACCATACGATTACGAGCCATCCGGCTTCACATCATACACAAGCACGGGTTTTTCAAGGGAAGATTTACAGCGACTAGAAAATCTTTGTGATTCGCTGATTGAAAAAGGGGCGATTGTTATAATTAGCAATAATTCCACAGCTTTTGTTAATGAAATATTCCCAAAAACAAAATATAAATTTAATTATTTAGATGTCCATAGAAATATTAGCGGTAATAATAGTGGGCGTAGAACAGTAAGAGAGGTTCTAATTTATGGAAAGAAATGAGATACCATTCCCTCAAGCCGATGATTTTGAAAAGGTAATATCACTAATTAATATTCCTGATGAATCTAAACTAAGCGATAAGAAATACATTAGCTTTGTTTTGGAAAACGTCACCGATAGACAAGTGATGTACTATCTTTCTGCAGCGATGTATTTGGGACTCATTTCTAAAGATAAGCATTTCACTGAGGTGGGATGTTATGTTAGAAACCTTTCTCCAACGAAGCAAAGAATAGAACTTATAAGGCTATTGATGTCCGATAAAGTATTTGGAACAGTCTATGTTACAGAAAAAGTATACGGAGTCAAATTGGAAAAAGAAGAAGTCATAGACATAATCAAAGCAGAATATCCGCAATACAGTGATGAACTCTACGAAAGAAGATATCAAACCGTAAAAAAATGGCTTTTATGGATAGAAAAAAGCTTCACAGAATAAAAAAACAAGAGGATTAGCTAATTAACTAGTCCTCTTTTTCTATAATCTTTTTAAGTTGATTGCCTATCTTTTTGATAATACCACATACTAGTGCGTTGCCCATCATGAAGTATCTTCTTTTCTCAGGCATACCAGAATTTGTCCAGTTATCAGGGAATTGATTTATACGTTCACACTCGACTGGAGTAAGAATTCTTAATTTACCCTCTTTTGGGTCCATAATGATGTGAGTGCTTCTATTAGTGGTTCCTTCGGAAGTTAGCATCGTTCTAGCTGGAAGTGATAATTCATCATAAGGGCTCATCGAACCTTCAGCATAGACATATTCGTGACCATTTTTATCAATTCTCGGAATTTTCTTTGAACCACGTAGATATTCATATTTCTTTCTTTGTGATTCGCTTAAGAAATAATGGGCATCGACTCCATTAGATTCAGCTATTTCACCTAAAGTAATAGGAGCAGCTTCAATTGCTTTGGTCTTTATTGTGTAAACCTTATCACCAATCATGTATCCGGCATTTTCAAAAGTGGCATGGAATTTATCTGATACTTCAACTAAGTCTTTGTAGTCCTTCATGAAGTCAAATTCTTTGATTGATTTAGCATTAATTTCTTCAATTGGGAACTCTTTAGCAAAAACACCAGTTTTAGAGATGATTTCAGCCGGGGATGACTTCTTCATCGCCTTATAGTATTTCGTTGATTTGTGATAGGCACAAATATAAATACGACGTCTTCTTTGAGGGTGGCCATATTCAGCAGCATTAATGATTCTCCATTCCATTGCATATCCTTGTTCTGATAAACAGCGGAGCATAATCCCAAAATCTCTACCTCTTTGTCTAGCTGGAGATTTTACTAATCTATCAACGTTTTCTAAAAGAACAAACGCTGGTTTCTTGGCTGTTAAGATGTCATTAATTTGCCACCAAAGAACACCTTTTTTGCCTTCAATACCATGTGAACTACTTAATGAATGTGCAACTGAATAATCTTGACATGGAAAACCTCCACATAAAAGAGTGTGGTCTGGAATAGATTTCTTATCAACTTTAGAAATATCAACGTTTGAATTTTCAGTAGCAGAAGGGAATCTAATGTTGTAGCAATCGAATGCGTGCTGAGATTTAGTGGATGGTTCCCACTGGTTAGCCCAAACAAAAGTGAATGGACCATTTTCAATAGCCTTGCCATCTTTATCTATAGAAGTGATGTTGTTGAGTCCAACGCGGAAGCCTCCAACACCAGCGAATAATTCGATTACGGTCTTTTTCATATCAATAAGTCTACACTAAAGAGTATAAAGGATCAAGCAATTTTTATCAAGATCAATAAATTCTTTAGATAATTTATTACATACACGCACGTAAATGCACGCTGTAAAAGAACACTCAACTTTGATAGACTATTTTTATGAGTGTTAAATACAATTCTGTTGAAGAACTAATGATGCAGTTTGAACCAGCTATTGGTAAAACTTTTTATGAACTCGATGTTAATCATAGATTAGTTGGTAACGGCAACAAAGGTGTTTTAGGCCAAATAGTAGAAGAGGGCGTTTTTCATTACCCTATCAATTCTGATCACAATGCCGATTTTCCTAATCTAGGAATAGAACTAAAGACTACAGGCATCTTAAGAAAAAGAGCTGGCGTAACTTTTAAAGAAAGAGTTCCTTTATGTTCTTTTAGTTATGAAGAAACTTCAAACACTAGTTTTGAAAATAGCTACGTATGGCATAAATGCCAAAATCTCCTTTTTGCTTTATATGAGTATTTAGAAGGAAGGCCATATGGCGAGATGAGATTGATTCACGGATTTCTTCATAGATTTTCTCCAGAAGATATCGAAATAATTAAAAAAGACTATGAAATATTAAGCGCAAAAATTCAGAGCGGCTATCCTGAAACTATTTCAGAACGTGACACTAACTATTTAGCGGCATGTACTTCAGGTGCTGGACACGGACAACTAGATAGATATGCATCTAATCTTTTTGGAATAGACTTAAAACCACGAAAATTTTCTCTTAAACCAAGTTACATGACACAAGTTATTAGAAACTTGATGACCAATGAAGATGTTGAGAGAATAACAAATGCCGCCGAACTTAGCGCAAGAACATTTGAAGATATTGTTATTTCTAGACTTCAACCTTTTATAGGGTACTCTGAAAGCGATCTAATTAATTGCTTTGGAAGAATGGTTGAATCAAAAGATAGGTTTGAACGATATATCGCATACATGCTTGGTGCAACGGGAAAGGTCAATAAGTTAGACGAATTCCAAAAAGCAAACATAACACTAAAAACTTTAAGAGTTGAAGAAGAAGGATATATTAGAGAGAACATGTCCTTTCCAGCCTTCAGCTTCATTGATGTTGTTAATGAAGAATGGGAAGATAGTAGTTTTAGGGAGTCTATGATAAACCAAAAGTTCCTTTTTGCTATATTCCATAAAATTAATGGCGAGTATGTTTTTACTAAAACTATGTTCTGGTCAATTCCAGAAGAAATATTAGACATAGAGGGAAGACAAGTCTTTGAAGAACTAAAAAGGATTTTAAGCACTGGACAAATCGTTAGAGGTTTCCAAACATTATCAAGCGGTCGTCAAATTAGATTAAATAATTTTCCCAAGGCATCACAAAACGGCTACTTTCATATAAGACCACACGGTTTAAATGCTTCTGATACTAATCCGCTACCAGTACCAGATGCATTAACTGGTGCCACGGAATATACGAAGCAGTGTTTCTGGCTAAATAGTGATTATATTTTTGATGTAATAAACGGAAGATACGGCGATTAGTTATTTTGATAATTCGCTATGTATTTCAATTAAAAAAAGTGGCTTTCTGAAGTATTTTCATTGCAAATCGCCACTTAATTGATATTAGTTTTTAAGCCAAGCAAGTTTATCTTGGAGTATTTTTGTCCATTTTATAATCATCTTGCGAAGCGTTTCTCTGTTGATGCCATAATCATCAGCAATAATTTGAATTGACTCTTCCAAGACAATTCTTCTCCAACAGATATCGAAGACATTAGCTCCAATTTCATCCATGGCCTTTTTGATAAACATCATTGTTTCTTTGCGCTCATAGATTTTTCTTGGATCTTCAGCTTCTTGCCTATCAGCAAACTCGCCAGTATTAGGCTCGTGGCCTATTTTTTCAGTCAAAGCTTCAATTGATAATGGATAACGGTCACGTGCTTTTTCGCATTGGGAGCAGTTGCCACGGCATACTTTAGCACCATAACGTTCTGAGAAGACTATGCATCTTCCCTCCCTTTGTGATTGTTGCCATAAGCGTTGTTGAAGTCTCCTATAGGAATCGGCTTCTTTAGGAGTAAGATAAATAGTTTTGCCATTAAGTTCTTTAACAGTAATGGCGGCTGTTCTTGTTGGTGAAGGAGTGAAGATATTATCGTTTTCAACTAATCCTTCAGTTTCTAAATTGACAGTAATTTTCATTTAAGTACCTATGCTTTCCGCGAGGTACTCATGAATGAAACCGACCATGCTTAAAGAAACGTTCGAATTCAAGTAGTGAGTTGCCTCGCTATGTTTTGAATCGGAACGACCTTATGGATGGTCATTGCCTATGTAGAGAGGTGGTTGATGTCCATAAGCGGCATGCCTTTCATCAATCACCCTAATTGTTGCCCCTCCACGCCAAGATAATCAGTGGCGAAAAAGGTGGCGTTTGTGATTAGTCCTTCTTTAGCTTTTTACGCTCTTCAAGTTGAGCATCATGAAGAAGTTCTTCATCACGATAGTTATTCCAGTCTTCTTCTTCGGAAGCGAAGGAAGGTGGATATTTGTTTAGAAATGGGTTTTGAGTCTCCATAACTTGAATTCTCCTTTCTTATGCTCCCAACACGCGTGCTGGATATTTAGGCATTAATCCTACAAATCTTTATGCTATAATTAGATTTAAAGTCGTTTGCCTAACTAAAGTTAATAGCATTTCATATCGTTAGAAAATTAAAAAAGGTCTCCGGCAATGAGACCAATCGGACTTTCATAGGACTTTATTATTTGGAGGACATCGTTATCAAATTTTGTGAGTTCTGCCACGGCATAAAAAAATCATTATCTCCAGCTTATGAAAATAAAGCTGTTTTTGTTGGTAGTCTTCTCAAAGCTCTAAAGCATCCCAAATATTTAAATTATAGAAACGAAGAAGACAGCAATTGCAGAAAACTATTTGATGGTGATCTTGGTAGAGCTAGCGACCCGAAACTAATCAATCCTCGTTTGCTATCGCAAATTCCACAACCTATAGATTTTATTGCTCTTTTTAGCTTCTTTGTTAGGGCAATTAACAAAAGGGCCATTGCTTTTGCATACCAGGATTTAAATATAGCTGAATCATACGCAGCGGACTTTGACGTTTTTTGCCACGCATGTTCGATTGCTTGTGAAAAGTTTTTTACACAAATTGATGTAACTGAAGAATTCTGTGATTTTTATCGTAATGCGATAGAAGGACCTCTTCATGTTGATAATGAACCAGATGCTCTTGATTATGACTTTATTGAAGAAATGAAAGGAAGATGCCCTTTTTGTGAAGATATACTTGCTCCTGAATATAAAGGTAGGCACATTAAAAACTATGAAATAGTGCATATTTATCCTAATCCAATTGATGAAGCAACAAAGTTTACTTTTCAAACTAGTGGCATTTATAAGCCAAGTGATGTAGAAGCCCCATCAAATAAAATAGCGGTTTGTGCTAGACATTATAGACTTTATCATGGCAGTCCAAATGTCGAAGACTATGAACTTTTATACAAGACAAAAAGAGAAGCGATTAAATATTCGACCATCGACAAAACAATGGATAAAACATTCTTTAAAGAAAGAATAACAAGGGTCGCTGATTATTTATTAGGCCATTTCGATGGAGATAAAAAACCATTAACTACGGAAGCCAAACGAATAGATGAAAAAATGAAAAACACAATCCCTTATTCTAGAAACAGAATCAAAAAGAGAATTGCTGATGATTATTACGATATTGATAGTTGCTTTACTTCTTATGAAGAAAAGACTCAAAATGGGTCAACTGTATTTGGTGAAAAAATAAAGAATTGGTCTGACCATTATTTTTACAGTCTTCATTTAAGTGAAGATGAAGTAATAAACCAAATCGCAACAAAGTTAAATGATTGTTTGCCCGACGGACAGAAGGATCCTGAAACATGCTATTTAATTACATGTTATTTTTTAGTTCATTGTGAGGTGTTGAGTGATGAAACTTCCGAGTAAATTTATTAGTTACAAAAACAGTTGCTTATCGAAGTTTCCTGTCATTTTAAAGCCTTTAGAAGACTGTGATTATTCTGTTAAAGAACTCTACAACAAAACAAAATCGTCTTTCGAGAGCCGAGGCGAATTTATAGATACGCTCGATTGTCTATTTGTTTTAGGAAAAATTGAGCTATTGGAAGGGGTTGTTCATTATGTTAAAAACAATTAAATGCGATAAGTTTATTGATCATGGCGTTCCTAGAGAACCAATTAGATTTCATAATGGTTTAAATGTAATCCTCGGTGAAAAAGGAGCAACAAACTCTATAGGTAAATCAACTTTGTTGATGATTATTGATTTTTGTTTTGGTGGAGACGATTATCCACAAAAAGAAAAAGAAACTATTGAACATGTGGGCCATCATGATATTTGCTTTGAATTTGAATTCGATGGCAAATCAAGATTTTATAAAAGAAACACACAAAACCCAGAAAGAGTGGACATTTGTGACAGCGAATATAAGACAAGAAACACAATAACCAATAAACAGTTTAAGGAAGACCTTGTAAATTTCTATGGTCTAAAAAACGGTGAAGACCTATCGTTTAGAGAATGGGTTGGACCATATTTTAGAATTTATAATAAGAAAAACTATAACGAATGGAGACCAATTAACGCTCATATTAGGGAATCTGACTATGATGGAATGAGCGTTTTATTAAAGATGTTCGGAATGTTTAAACCGATAGAATCTACAAAGGCAGATTACGATTCTAAAAAAGATTTAAAAAAGGGATACGACAACATTAGAAAACATAATATTGCTCCAATTGCTATAAGTGCAGAAGAAAAAGCAAAAATGGTGGCTCAATTAGCTGATTTGCGTAAGCAATTAGAACAATTAGACTATGACAATATCCATAATTCAAATGACCAAGAGGCATTAGAAGCCACCGAAAAAACGCGTCTTAACAAAGAAAAAGTAAAACTCCAAAGAAGAAGAAAAACGTTAGAAAAGAAATTAACTGATATTAATGATAATGATGAATTACTATCTGAAGAAGAGTATCAATTGAAGTATGGTGCTTTAAAAGAGTTCTTTGAAGATGTCAAGATTCCTGAAATTAAAAAATATGAAAAATTCCATAAAGATGTCTATGGATATTTGTTGGAAGATATCATTGAAGCAAATAAAGAAGTTGAGAATTTAATTTCTTTAATTGATGCAAGAATTGCTGAAATTAATACTCAATTAGAAGAATATAAGGCTGTGCCTACTGTTTCCGAATCATATGTTAAAGAACGCGAATATTTATCAAAGGAAATAGATAGGCTTGGAACCGCCATCAAAAATTTTGAAGATAGCGAAAGTGCATTAAAAGGATATAAAGAAGCAGAAAAAACCTTAGTGCAATTAACAGAAACATATACGACAACAATCGAAAACAAACTAAATTCATCAATGAGGGAAAACAATACCCACATTAGAGAAAAAGATGATAAAAGAGTAGCTGCTCCAATTTTCAAATTTAACGAACTTAAAAGTTATGCTTTCTACACTCCAGGTGATACAGGAACTGGAACTAGGTATAAAGCAGTTTGTTTGTTGGATTTGGCAATAATGGAGAATACAAAACTACCAGTCTTTGGACACGACTCGATTCTATTTACTAATATCGAAGATATTACTGCTCGTGATTTATTTAAATTATACGCCCAAAAAACTGAAAGACAGATATTTGCTGTTGCCGAAAACCCTGATAGATATAAAGAAGTTAATCCAGATGGAACGATAACAAATATTGCTATAGAAAAACAAGTAATTCAACTTCATTCTGGAGATGGGGCATTGTTTGGTGATCAATGGGGCAGAGCAAAGAATAATTAATTAAGAAACACATGCACATAGGCCATTACGCGAATAACGTAGTGGTCTTTTTTTATGCTCGAAAAACAAAAATAAATTTTTTTGCAATTTTAGTGCGAAGCCATAAGTCGCTGGTCCCATAAGGATTGCCAAGAGTGATGAACTGCTCGGAAAGGAGAAACAAATGAATAAAAAAGTTCAAAACAACTTATTCAACATCATTGGTCTTCTCTCACTTGCCCTAGTGGTCATTGAAGAAGTTAACGATGAAGTTGAATCGCTCAACAGCAATCTAAAGAAAGGAGACAAGCCTTATGACAAAAGAGATCGCTCAAAAACTAAGGGCAATCGCTACAGAAATCAACGCTCTCGCAGATGAGCTTGAAGAAGGTAAAAAGCCTAAAAAAGAAAAAGAGGTCAAACAACCTACCTTAGAAGAAGTAAGAACTGTTCTTGCCGAACTCTCTAGAAAAGGTTACACAACCAATGTCCGAATGATGCTCATTGGCTTAGGTGTCAACAAATTAAGCGAAGTTGATCCTAAAGATTATCCTGAACTCTTAGCGAAAGCGAAGGAACTTGAAGATGCCACCAAAGACTAACGGCCACTCGTTAATTGGCGGAAGTTCACTAAAGCGAGCTATGGAGTGCCCACCTAGTGTCAGGCTTACTGAAGGCTATGAAGATGAAGGTTCAATTTATGCAAAAGAAGGCAGTTTTGCACACTTAATCCTCGAAAAGAAGATAAAAGAACGCTACGGAATTCCCTTCGATGAAGAAATTGAAGAAACCGAATTTGATATAGAAGAAATCAATGAATGCACTGATGTCGCTGTTAATTACGTAAGTGAAATTTACGAAAGATTAAAAGCGGAAGGCAAGCACCCATTTATCGCAAGTGAAGTATTGGTTGACTTCTCAGATGTAGTGCCTGAAGGCTTCGGCAGTAGTGACATAGTAATCGTTTATGACGGCGGTATCTATGTCCTGGACTATAAGCACGGAAAAGGCGCAGAAGTCTCTTGCGAACGTAACCCACAGTTGATGATTTACTCTTATGGAAGTTTGCTCATGTTTGAACCCCTTTATGACATTAAAGAAATCAACATGGTAATCATCCAACCAAGAGTCAATAACATCTCCGAATGGTCATGTTCTAAAGACGAATTAGTCGCTTGGGCTAATGAAGAAGTTAAGCCTAAAACTGCCTTAGCCTATGAAGGCAAAGGCGAATTCAAATGTGGTTCATGGTGCCAATTCTGTAAGGCACGCCATGAATGTAAACACCGCGCCAACGAGATGCTTAAGCTCGAAGGCTATAAAGAGCAAAATAAGGATTTATTATCCATCGAAGAAATAGCGGAAATCTTAACCAAAATCGATGACCTAGTTTCTTGGGGTAATGACATCAAAGAATTTGCTCTAAGTGAAAGTTTAAAAGGCGTTCACTATCCCGGCTTCAAATTGGTAGAAGGTCGTTCTAACCGCAAATATACCGATGAAAACGAAGTCATTAAAACGCTTCAAGATAATGGTCTAGATCCATTTGATGAACCAAAGTTACTATCGATAACGGAACTAACCAAACGTATCGGAAAAGCGAAATTTATCGAACTCGTGGACAAATATGTCTACAAACCAACTGGTAAACCAACTCTCGTGGAAGAGAGCGATAAAAGACCAGCACTTAACTTAGCCAAATTAGATTTTATGGAGGAATAGCAAACTTATGGCAAAGAATAACAACCCATGTAAGGTTATTACATCAGTAGTCAGATTCAGCTACTTAAACGCAAATGAACCAAAAGCTAACGCAGAGGGTGCTACACCAAAATATTCTGTCTCGCTTATTATCCCTAAATCAGATACCGAATTAGTGGAAAAGATTAAAGCCGCTATCGAAGCTGCCTATAAAGAAGGCGAATTCAAATTACGTGGTAACGGCAAAGTTCTCCCACCTTTAACAGGTATTAAATCTCCTCTTCGTGACGGTGACTTAGAACGTCCTGAAGATCCTGCATATAAAGACTCTTACTTTGTAAATGCAAACAGTAGTAGCAAACCAGAAGTGGTTGATGCGGCACTTAATCCAATTATCGAAACTAGCGAACTCTATAGCGGCATCTATGGTCGCGCATCCATTACCTTCTATGCCTTTAATAACAACGGCAATAAAGGTATCGCTTGTGGCTTAAATAATCTTCAAAAGATTCGTGATGGTGAACCATTAGGTTCTAAATCCACAGCCGAAGCAGACTTCGCTGACGATGACGGTTTCCTTGACTAATCTCATTAGTTACTCCTTTCTCGGGAGAGTGGCGAATAACTGCTCTCCCCTTTCTTTAGGAGGTGATTAAAGTGAATAAGGTATCAATCGATATTGAAACATATAGTGGCACACCCATAACAGCTGGTGTTTATCGCTATGTAGAAGATCCAGACTTTGAAATCCTACTCTTCGGTTATTCCGTTGATGATAGTGCAGTTAAAGTAGTGGACCTAGCAAGTGGTGAAACTATACCAGATGATATCATTGCCGCTTTAAGTAATCCCGCTATAACTAAGTGGGCATTTAATGCTCAATTCGAACGTATTTGCTTATCAAGATTCCTTTATAACAAGACTGGTAAATACCTCCATCCAAAAGGTTGGAAATGTACCATGACTTGGGCAGCGATACTTGGTCTACCATTCTCACTTAAACAAGTTGGTGCGGTGCTAAATATCGATAAAAAGAAGCTTGATGAAGGCAAGGAATTAATCAGATATTTCTGTGTTCCATGTAAGCCAACTAAGAAAAATGGTTATAGGTTAAGAAATTATTACTATCACGATAAAGAAAAATGGGAACTATTTAAGTTCTATAACCAACGTGATGTAGAAGCTGAATCATCTATCCAAATACGTCTATCTAATTACCCAGTACCAGAGTTTGTCTGGGAAGAGTATTGGATGTGTGAACTCATAAACGATCGTGGTGTTTTAGTTGATGAAAATCTTATTACTAATGCAATTGAAATAAATGAGATTTGCCGAGAAAAGTATCTAAAAACCCTGCAAAATCTCACAAATTTAGAAAATCCGAACTCAGTTGCTCAACTTAAAGAATGGCTCTTTGATAATGACGTCAACGCTCCATCCTTAGGCAAAAAAGAAGTAAAAGAGCTACTCACTAATGCTAGCGATGAAACAGTCCAACAAGTCTTAATGCTCCGTCAGATGATAAGCAAATCTTCCATTAAAAAATATGAAGCAATGCTTAAGTCAAAGTGTAGCGATAATAGGGTAAGAGGAATGTTTCAATTTTATGGGGCGAATCGCACTGGTAGATTTAGCTCAAAAATTGTTCAACTTCAAAACCTACCACAAAATCATTTGCCTGATTTAGCGAGTGCTCGTGCTCTTGTTAAGGAAGGCAATATCAACGCTCTTGAAATGCTCTATCCTGATGTACCGGATACGTTATCGCAGCTCATAAGAACCGCATTTATTCCAGAACCAAATCACAAGTTCATCGTAAGTGACTTCTCTGCTATTGAAGCAAGAGTGATCGCTTGGTATGCAGGCGAGGAGTGGCGTATGGATGCCTTTGAAAACAACGAAGACATCTATTGCGCATCCGCCAGTCAGATGTTTGGCGTTCCTGTTGAAAAGCATGGTGTTAATGCTGAACTTAGGCCAAAAGGGAAGATTGCAGAATTGGCGTTAGGCTATGGTGGGGCCAAAGGTGCCCTCATAGCGATGTCAGCTCTAGATTATGGTTTAAAGGAAGAAGAACTTGATGGCTTAGTTACCGCTTGGCGAAAAGCTAACCCTAACATCGTGAAGTTCTGGTGGGATGTCGAAAGAGCTATTAAAGCCGCTCTTAACAACGCAAACAATATAGTCAAATTAGGTCAATTAGAATTCGAATATAAGTCAAAGATGCTTTTTATCACTTTACCTAGTGGTAGAAAGCTAGCATACGTCAAACCGCAAATAGTGGATGGTAGCATCACATACTACGGCATTGATTCAAAGAAGAAATATTCTCGCATTGAATCGTATGGTCCAAAGTTTGTAGAAAATGTCATTCAGGCAACGGCACGCGATTTGCTTATATACGCTATGAAAAATCTCAGTCAATTTAAAATCGTTGCTCATGTCCACGATGAAGTAATCATCGAAGTGCCTATGGACACTAAAGTGTCAAATGTAGTGGCAAGGATGACTAGGAACCCAGATTGGGCCGCTGGTTTAATTCTTAATGCCGATGGATATGAGTGCGAGTTCTACCAAAAAGATTAATAGGAGGAAAACAATGATTATTACATTTTATGGGTCTGATGTAAGAGAGGACCCTGCTAATACAAAATATCCCCACGAATTTAACATCGACACCAAGTCGGGGAAATATGATCCTTCTATGTTTATCCATGACTATGTCGGTCCGCTTTTTAAAGACTCTCGCTCAGGCGATAACTTTGTTAAAAGTAATTGTTTATTGATAGATATCGATAATGACCATAGCGATAATCCTAGCGAATGGTTCGATAAAGATGATGTCGAAAACGTTATTAAAGGCGTGCCACACATCATCCATTATTCAAGGAATCACATGGTCGATAAGCCTAAGAAGAATAAAAACGGTGTCACAACCATCAAACAAAAACGTCCAAAGATGCACATTATCATTGCCGCGGATATCAAATCCAAAGATGAATACGATGCTCTTGCTAAACGATTAATGAAGTATTTACCAATTATTGACCCAAGAGCTAAAGATGCTGCTCATTTCTTCTTCGGTACTGAAAACCCTAAAGTCGAGATTATTAATGGCTACATGACTCTTAACGAGCTCTTAGATGAGATGGACTTCGATAATTACGATAGTGGTGATGACGATATTCCTGAAGGTCAAAGAAATGCGACCATGCATCGCTATGCTGTTAAGGTACTCAAACGCTATGGTGATACTGAAGAAGCAGTTACCTTATTCGATGAAAAGGCAAGCCACTGTAATCCACCTTTAGATGACTTTGAACTTAAGCTCATCTGGAATAGTGCTCTTAAGTTTTATAACAAAGTTATATTAGCGGACCCAAACTATAAAAAGCCTGATGACTATGATGATGATAACGACTACCGTCCAACTGACCAAAGCGATGTTGGACAAGCTCGTTTACTTCAAAAGTATTTCTCTAACGACCTAAAGTATAGTGCCGCTACGCTCAACATTGTCTACCGCAATAACAAATGGGTAGAAAGCGAAGCCGGTGCTCAAGCAATCGCTCAAGAGTTAACCGAACGTCAACTACGCCAAGCAGAGCATCTTATTATCGTTAACTATAAAAAGTTAACTGAACTTGATGCCTTTACCCTTATTGCCACATGCAAAAAGAGCGAGATTGATAAGACTTTATCTGAAGATCAACGTAAAGCGTATCACGGCTATTTAGAAGCTCTTCAGTTTAAAGAGTATGTCATTAAGCGTAGATTCTCTCACTACATAGCAGCGACTTTAAAAGAAGTCAGGCCAATGGTGGAAATCGATTCCATGATGCTTGATGCCAACCCATTCTTACTTAATACACCAGCGGGTGTTTATGACTTAAGAGAAGGTGTTAAAGGACTACGCGAACATAGGGCAGAAGACCTTATGACAAAGATGACTAGTGTCTCACCTTCCCTAAAAGGAAAAGAGAAATGGCTTAAATCAGTTAATACCATATTTGGCCATAACGATAAACTCATCGAATACGTTCAGGAAATGTGTGGTATGGCACTCTTCGGTAAAGTCTATGTCGAAGCTTGCATCATTGCCTATGGTGAAGGCGGTAACGGTAAGTCGACCTTCTTTAACTCGATAAGCAGTGTGCTAGGTGACTACTATGGCTCTATTGCTAGTGACGTACTTACCACATCTATTAAACGAGATAAACAAGCAGACCTAGCCGAACTCCGCGGAAGAAGACTTGTAATCGCTGCGGAAACTAAAGCAGGTGATCGCTTGGATGAATCCACAATTAAACGCATGTGTTCTACTGACAAAATTAATGCATGTAAGAAATATAAGGACCCATTTGACTTCACCCCAAGCCATACCTTAGTCATTTACACAAATAACTTACCAAAGGTAGCTACTGTCGATGATGGCACATGGAGAAGAATTATTGTCATTCCTTTTAAACATAAGTTCGTTGGCAAAGAAGATATTAAGAACTATGCCGAGGTGCTAGTTGAGGAGGCTGGCGAATACATTCTCTATTGGCTTATCGAAGGTGCTAAAAAAGCAATCGACCACGGTTTCCATGTCGAACCCCCGGAAGAAGTGGTTGAAGCCATTAATGGCTATAAAGAGCAAAGTGACACTGTTTCATTATTCCTTAGTGAAAGATGTGACTTAGCTGATAAAACAGCCAAATGCCCAAGTGGTGAACTTTATACCAAATACCGCAACTATTGTTTCAATGGTGGCGAAACCCCAAGAAGCACAACAGACTTCTACCAAATTCTTGAAAAATTAGGGTTTAAAAAAGCTAGAGTTAACGGCAGACAATACATCAAAGGCATATCTCTATTACCAATCGACCTCACCCCAGCGAGCGAAGAATTCGATGGCTTACTAAAGTAAAAATTGGTCTAAGGTGAGGTCAATGAGGTCAAAACATAACTTGTTCATATAAGGAAAAAAATAAAAATTATCTCTATATAGAAAAGTTCGGAAATGACTTCATTGACCTCACTAGTACTAAAAGTACTAAAAGGAGGTCACATGGCTGAAGAAGCAAAAATAGAGGAAAAATTGGTAAAAGCCGTTAAAAAGGCTGGGGGATTATGTCTAAAGCTAGTTAGTCCTGGTTATGTAGGGGTACCTGACCGCATCGTACTAGTAGCAATAGGCAAGATTGGATTTGTCGAAGTTAAAGCACCCGGCAAAAAGCCAAGAAAGATACAACTTAAACGACATCGTGAATTACGAGCATTAGGCTTTAACACTTATGTTCTAGACGATGTAAATCAAATAGGAGGAATTATTGATGCAATACGAACCACATGAATATCAAAGTTTTGCTACTAACTATATCGAGCATCATCCCATTAGTGCATTGCTAATCGATATGGGCTTAGGCAAGACCGTTATTACACTTACTGCTTTATTCGATTTGCTATTTGATTCCTTTGAAATCCATAAAGTGCTAGTGGTGGCACCGTTACGTGTTGGATTAATCTCGTGGCCTGATGAGCTAAAGAAGTGGGAACATCTTCATTTTCTAAAATCTAGCATTGTAATCGGCACAGAGATAGAACGTTTAAGAGCGCTTAAAGCCAAAGCTGATATTTATATCATCAATCGTGAAAACCTAGAATGGCTAGTAACTAAAAGCGGATATAAGTTTGACTTTGATACTGTGGTTATTGATGAGCTATCTAGTTTCAAGAATGGTAGATCTAAAAGGCATAAGGCTTTGATGACCGTACGTCCATATGTGAAAAGAATCATAGGATTAACCGGCACACCTGCAGGTAATGGTCTTATGGACTTATGGGCAGAATTCAAATGTTTAGATTATGGCTCTAGACTTGGAAGATTCATTACTAGATATCGCGAAGAGTATTTTCTTCCAGATAAGCGTAATGGAATGGTGGTGTTCTCTTATAAACCACAAGCAGGTGCCGAAGCTAGAATTTATAGCAAGATTAGTGATATCACAATTTCAATGAAAGCCATCGATCATCTTAAGATGCCTGACTTAATCGAAGTGGAAAGAGCGGTGGAATTAGATGAGCACGAAATCAGTCTTTATAAAGAGCTTGTTGAAGAGATGGTTCTTGAATTAAAAGACAAAGAGATTACAAGTGCTAATGCCGCAGTTCTTACCGGTAAGCTACTTCAAATTGCTAATGGTGCTATTTATAGCGACTCAGGTGAAATCGTAGAAATCCATGATCGTAAACTTGATGAACTTGAAGACATCGTAGAAGCTGCTAACGGCAAACCGCTACTGGTAGCATATTGGTTCAAGCACGACTTAGATCGAATTAAGAAAAGATTAGACAAATTAGGTGTTATCTATAAAACCTTAGATAAACCAGAAAACATCAGACAATGGAATGACAAAGAACTACAAGTTGGATTAATCCATCCTGCATCTGCTGGACATGGACTAAATCTCCAAAGTGGTGGAAACACTATAGTGTGGTTTGGCCTTACTTGGTCATTAGAGCTTTACCAGCAAACAGTTGCTAGACTCTATCGCCAAGGACAAAAAAGCGGTTCGGTGGTAGTGATGCATATTATCGCTAAAGGAACAATGGATGAACTAGTCCTTAGAGCTCTTAAAGACAAAGACATGACCCAAACAAGACTAATTGATGCAGTTAAAGCAAAAATTAAGGGGGTAGACCATGACTAATAAGGAATTCCTACAAAAGCCGATGCGTATCCAAAAACGCATTGATGCCTTAGTACTACAAAAGCAATCCTTCGAAGAATTAGCTAATTCCATTCCTGGTGGTAACTACGATCAACCAGTAGTACAAAAGACAAGAAGTCAGCAAGCTCCATTTATAAAATGGATTGATAAAATAATGGAAGTAGAAAAGAAGATAGATGAGTTGACCGCTGAATATGAAAAAGCCAAAGAAGAAGTTCTAGCGGCAATCTACGAGTTATCTAATCCTGATTATCAAAACATCCTAATAATGCGATACCTTAATGACTACTCTTGGCAAACCATCTGTACAAAGATGTATGTCTCACTAACCACAGCCAAAAGATGGCATTGGGATGCGTTAAATAGTATCAAAATAAATGTTGGACCATAATGGACCGCTTTGGCCTATGGTGATTAGTTGAAATCAGCAAATAAATGCATTAGTGTAGAATTGGCGAAAGCTGTAAAGAACCTACGAGTAAAATCGTGGGTTTTATTTTTATTCACGCTAAAAGGAGATTTACCTATGGGTAGAAAATCATGCCTTGCGACGTGGAAGGATAGTGGAAAGTGGCCAGAGTACCGTGAAATCCTTATTCAATGCCTTTTATCAGGTGCTACCGATAAGGAAATTGCAAGTTGCCTAAAGATATCTCCGGACACGTACACAAGTTTCAAAAAGATACCAGAAATCAGACAACTAATCGAAGAGACCAAATTCAACGATAAAAAACATTTCTTAGACAATGTTAGAAAACTCGCTGATGGTGCCGAGCATAAAGTCACTAGAAAAACCATGAAGACCAAAGATGGAAAAGTGGTGGGTGAACGTGTTGCTGGTGAAGTAGTAACGAAAATGCCACCGAGCTTAGATGCTAACCGCTACTTATTAGCGATTCTTTATGGTGACGAATTTGCTATTGAATATCGAAAGTTAAAGATTTTGGAAAATAAAGTTAAAAACGAATTAGGAGGATGGGAAAATGCCAATGTCGAGTCAGAAGATAGTAATAAAGAAGATTGATGAACTTATCGCTTATGACAACAACCCAAGATTTAATGATGAAGCTGTTGATGCGGTAGCGAATTCAATCAAAGCCTTCGGCTTTAGAAATCCTATTCTCATTGATTCTCATAATGTAATTATCGCAGGTCATACACGTTTACTCGCATCTAAAAAATTAGGATTAAAAGAGGTCCCGTGTATTGTGGTTGACGACTTATCTGAAGATGAAGTTAAAGCTTTAAGACTTGCCGATAACAAAACAGCTGAAATTGCCAAATGGGATATGGGCAAGTTAGCCGTTGAAATCAAAAACATCGATATGGATCTTCTTCAATTTGGATTTGAAGATTTAATGGATAAACTCCAAGACAAACCTAAAGATGACAATTTCGATGAAGATGAAGCTTTACCTGAAAACCCATATTCACTTAAAGGCGACGTTTACGTCTTAGGAAAGCATAGAGTCATGTGTGGCGATTCCACCGTAAAAGAAGACGTTGATGTTTTAATGGATGGCAAGTTAGCAGACTTAATTGAAACCGACCCACCTTATAATGTTGCCATAGGCAAAAAAGGTCAACAATACAAGGAACGTGGTGGATATGACTGTGGCATGACTGATAGAACCATTCTTAACGATGACATGGATGATTCATCCTTCAGGGAATTCCTTGATAAGGTCATGGTGAACTTCTATAACAACGTCAAACCTGGTGGTTCGATTTATGTCTTCCATGCAGACACTGAAGGCTATAACTTTCGTGGAGCATTTAAAGAAGCAGGGTTTAAATTATCCGAATGTTTAATTTGGAAAAAGAACAACTTTGTTTTAGGAAGATGCCCATATCATTACATGCATGAACCAATTTTGTTTGGTTGGAAAGAAGGTGCGGCCCATTACTTTGTAGAGGATAGAACTCAAACGACTATTCTTGAATACGATAGACCACAATCTTCAGAACTCCATCCAACAATGAAACCAATACCACTCGTCACTAAGCTGATTGAAAACAGTAGCCGTAGAGGTGAGCTTGTCTTAGATCTCTTTGGTGGTAGTGGTACAACATTAATTGCTTGTGAGCAAATTGGAAGAACTGCTTACTTAATGGAACTCGACACTAAGTATGTGGATGTAATTGTTAAAAGATACTTAAGGAACACCGGTTCATATGAAGGGTGTTTTTTGTTAAGAAATGGCGAGAAAATTCCACTTGAAACCATCAAGGACTTTGAAGTGTTGGATAACGACGACTTCTTAAAATAATTCCGACAATTTGTGCTTACACGCGTAAAAGAAAACAATTGACTGTGTGTCATTGCATACCTCCTTTCTAGTGAGTGGGGTGGTTCTTCTTCGCTACCTCACTCACGCTGCCAATTGTATCAAAGTTGTGTCTTATTATCTTGCTATTATCACTCTTTAGAGTGATATATATATGATGACCAGATAAGAAGGAGGGTCAAAATATGGCAAAGGAAATAAGATCAAGAAAAGGCTTAGAAACCTTATTACAAAGGTATAAAGATGCCGGAGTAACCAACCAAACAAAGGATGTCACTGGCGGATACGAAGCTAGATGGCTAGATACAATTCAAGGCTGCATCGACTCCCTTAGAACGGATGAGCCGATTTGTATGGATGAAATCGACTATGAAAACACACCTGTTGAACTCAAACCTTTATGGAGGGGGCTCAAATAATGTACCTAGTCACTGAAGGCAAGCGCAAAGAGAACCAACTGGGCTATGCGCCTAAAACTCACGAATATGTTTATCTCCATCATGGTAAAGAAGTGTGGAGAGAAAAAGGTGATGAAGCTTTGCTTAACTACTTTAATGAAGTACGAGCAGGCATCCGCGTTTTTGAAGATAAGGACATCGAAGCCAATCCAATTTGGAAAAGGTACAGTGAGTCCTGCTTTGAATTTGAAAGAAAGGAGCGTGGCTGGTAATGATGGACCGTTTAAGACTCTTCCGTTGGATTGATGAATTCATGGAAGGTAATTTTGATGCCGATGATGTCAAAACCCAAATCAAAGCCGGTTGGTATGACTGGTTCTGCAAAGACTCAAGCTTAGCCAACAAGACCAAAAAGATGGGCAACATCATTAAACAGGTCAAACGTGGTGGAAAGGTTGATATTGAAAACTGGTACGTCTGGTTTAAAAACAATTGTCCTTTAAATGGACCACTTTACGATGACTTCCGCTTTGCGGATATCGAAACAGGCAACGTGATGTTCACCATCCAAATAAACTGCTGCTGGAATAAGACCAGATATGCGGTCTATGGCAGAACTCCTGATGGCGAAGGCCACTGGGATGAACCATTATTTGCGACTGACTCATCTAGAGAATTAGTTAAATGGCTTAACACAGCTTGGTAAAACCTACCAAAGCTAAAAATAGGCACCTTAATGGTGTCTTTTACTTTGTAAAGGAGATAAATGACATGTTAGATGCAACAATTGAAACTTTATACATGTCATGTGTTTCCTTAATCATTTCTTGGATTATTGCGATGCCAATTGGCTCAATGGTCAGTGAGACTAGACCAGGAGGATTATTCCCAAATAAGGTTATTAACTTTATCCTTAATCGAATTATTGATGTGGGTAGGAGCATACCTTTTATTCTTCTTGTCGTTTTTATGTTTCCAGTGACAAGAGCCTTAATTGGTACAGCAATCGGAACAACAGCAATGATAGTGCCTTTGACGGTATGTGCTATTCCTTTTGAAGCTAGATTGATTGAAGAAATCTTATCTGAGATTCCGGGTTACGTCATAGAAGCTGCAAAGATTGATGGAGCAAGTAATCTAAAGATTATCGTTAGGATTAAGTGGGCATGTAAGTTGCCTTATTTAGTTAATGCGATTGGCATCACCTTAATAAACATCATCGGTTATAGTGCGATGGCCGGTGTTGTCGGAGGTGGCGGTTTAGGAAACTACGCCATTGTTTATGGCTTTCAAAGATTTAATTGGAATATCATCGCACAAAGCGTGGTGATTATCGTGATCATTGTTTGCTTAATTCAAATCATTAATAATCTGCTAGTCAGATTTCTCTTATGGAGGTGCTTATGCATAAAACATTAAAGTTTCTCATACTTGCCTGCTTGCCTGTGCTTACGCTAGCAGGATGTAACAAAAACAGCAAAACAATTGTGGTGGGGGCGAGTTCAACTCCACACGCTTTAATACTAGAGCAAACCAAAGGTTACATTGAAAAAGAAGGCTATAAGTTAGATATCAAAGTCTTTAACGATTATGTCCTTCCTAACTATGCCTTAGAAAACGGTGAGCTTGATGCTAACTACTTCCAACACAAACCTTACCTAAACGAATTTAATGCGAGCAATGGTACGCATCTCGTTCCAGTGTTAGACGTTCACTTTGAACCAATGGGCATTTATTCAGGAAACAAGAAAAGCTTAGATGCTTATGCTGCAAATGATAAGGTTTTGGTTCCTAGCGATAAAAGCAACTACGATAGAGCGGTGGAATTGCTAAAAGTAAACGGGATGCAAACCGCTAATCTCGTAGAAGTTGAAGCTCAAAACATTCCACTCATGTTAAGCGATTGTGCCTATGCAGTTATTAATGGCAACTACGCTTTATCTGCAGGAGTAGTGAATCGTTGCTTAATCACTGAAGATAAGAATTCCGATATTGCTAAAACAATGGCCAATGTGATTGCTGTAAAAAATGGAAATCATGAATCTAAAAAGACCAGCGTTTTAGTTGAAGCTTTAAAGCAGGAAAATATCAAAACTTATATCGAAAATAAGTTCGGTGACTCGGTCATCTACATGGCCTGATTTTATTATTTGTCTCTTTAGGAATATATTCCAAAGAGTCTAATAATACCTATGAAAAATAGCATTTTTACCCCATTTTTAGGGGCATTTTTACCTCTATACTCAATAATAAAATTATTCAGTATAGGCAAAATTAACAAAAAGGAGGCAAACTATGTTTGAAAAAGTGAATCCTAAGCATCCAGATAAGCTTTGCGACACAATTGCGGGTGCTTTGGTAGATATGGCATATAGCAAAGAAAAGAACCCACGAATAGCAGTGGAAGTCCTTCTTGGGCATGGCAGATGTCATATAATCGCGGAAACAAGCGTGAAATTAAATAAGAAAGAAGTTAAAAAAGCCGTATTCGAGATTGTTGGCCATAAGGTAAAAGTCGATTATAGGGAAGTTCCACAAGATCCACTTTTAAGCGCAAATCAACATGGCAAGATTAGATGCGGTGATAACGGCATATTCCGTGGAGTGCCTTTAACTGAAGAACAAAAGAAACTCACTCAAATTGCTAAGGACATCTATGATGGATATCCGTATGATGGCAAATATGTCCTTGATAAAAACCGCCTTATTATCTGTCAAAGCAATGCAGAAACTGATGATTTAAAAAAGATTTTCAAAAAAGCGGTTGTAAACCCACTTGGAAATTGGCAAGGTACTGAAGCCGTTGATACAGGGCTAACTAACCGTAAGCTAGGTAGCGATATGGCTGACTCAGTTACTGGTGGTGGCTTACATGGTAAGGACCTCAGTAAAGCTGATGTATCAGTAAACATCTATGCTTTCTTAAAAGCCCAAAAGACAAATAAGGTCGTTGAGCTAAGCTGTGCCATTGGTGACGAATTTGTTGATGGTAGACCATATAGTGAAATCGTTGAGATTGCTAGAAACTACATTAAATCCATCGGTGGCTTCCGCAAGTTCGGTGAGTGGGGTTTAGTTCGTGTTAAATAGGTGTGCTGCCATTAACCGCTTCTATAGGAGTAGTGCTTGGCTCTTGGCTAGGCAGCAAAAGATAGCAGCGTGCAACGGTAGGTGTGAGCTCTGCGGTGCGATAGGGGAAGAGGTCCATCACAAGATAGCCTTAACACCTAGTAACATCACGGACACTAACATCACACTTAATCCTGACAGCCTTATCTATCTCTGCAAAGAGTGTCACAACAAAGAGCATGATCGTTTTAAGAAGAAGGCTAGTCAGTTTGACAGCGAAGGAAACTTAAAACCATTCTGAAAAAATAAATTTACCCCCGCCCGGGTCGAGTGCTTTTACTTTTTTAAAGTACCGATGCGCCCCACCTCAGAAATATGCGAGGCCGAAATTTTCAAAAATCACTAATTCTTAGAGGAGGAAAACTCGTGGACGTAACTGCTGTACGAAAAGAATACGAGCGACTACTTGCTCTATTCAAAGATGTTGATGAAACAAAAACAAAACTAGTTGATGAGCTGCTACACAAAGCGGCTTTTTTAAAGGTTCAGTTAGATGAACTACAAAAACAAGTAACAACCTATGGTGCGGTGCAAGTTAAAAATGGTGAGTTTAGAGAAACTGTTTCTTATAAAACTTTCCTCACTTCTTTAGCGGTGTACCAAACCGTAATTAAAACACTCAACTCCATCCTCGGTAGAAATGCCGTAGATGAGGATGATGAGTTCGATAACTTTATGAAAAGTTTAGGAGGATAATTCAAATGGCATATGAAATTAATATCCATGTTGGTAAAGACGGTAAACTTACATCAGATGTAGAACCATTTGAAATATCCGTCTACCGTGAATCTAAAAGAGTAAAGCTCTTATTTGAAGTGGATAGCGAAATTGATAGTACTTATCATTACTTAAAATTCACTCATGCAAGAGCAACTTACCTCTATAGGGTTCACAATAATGAATTCGAAATCCCTAAAGCCATCACAGCTTATGAAGGTGCGTGGGAGATGAGCTTTGTCGCATGTGATGAAGTTGCTAATAGTGATAGTACGATTACGGCCAACTACATCTATGCATCCGAGCCAATTGTGGCCACAGTCCTTAAGGGAAACTTAGGAATTATTCATACTTCTGAAGAGTTTAGAATGCTCTCACAATTAGTCGAAGGATCATTTGATCACTTTGAAATACCAGAGGGTGTTGGTTTTATTACCACTAACTTTTTAGCAGAAGCCACAAATGAATTCACGGTCAGTGTTCCTTATACGGTGACCACAATTAAGCAGCACGCTTTTTACTTAAGTGGCTGTACGCATATCGAATTTGAACCTGGTAGTCAGTTAGCGACTTTAGAGAACTATGCTCTCTATCGTATTGAGAATTTAGATGACATTAACTTCCCATCTTCTTTATCGACTTGGGGTCAATATAACTTAAGTGGATGCGGTTGCGAGTATGTCACCTTTGGTGCTGAGTCAAATTTAAGAGCTCTCACATCCTATGCTTTCTGGAACATTCCAAAACTCAAAAAACTCTATCTGCCTGATAGACTCCAATCATTCAGTGGTGGTACAGCGGTTGTTAAGGGATGTCCTCAGTTAAATGAAATCTGGTTCCCTAACACAATCAATGTTGCTATCCCTATGGAAGCGATTCAGGATTGTCCGTTGCTAACAAAGATCTCTTTACAAAGTAATTTCAATGTGAACGCTAACTTTGGTAACTGCACCTCATTGACCAGAGAGTCAGTCATCCAAATGTTTAGAAACCTAAAGGACTTATCAGGCCAAGCATCTAAAGTTATCTCTATCCATCAAGTTGTCTATGACAGATTAGAGGAAGAGGACTTAGATATCGCAACAAATAAAAACTGGACTATCGGTATCGTTGGAGCAAACGATCCATTAACAGGAAAGTTCTTCCATTACGAGAATAGTTCAATTTCTATTGACCTTGAATTCAGTGTTGGATTTGGTTGCATTATGATTGATGCTAATGCGGTCAACTTTACTTACGAATACCTCTCAGATACAACATTCAAGATTGATATCTCTGGTGGCGATTACATTCCAAGTGCTTGGGGTAACTTCATGCCTGTACCAGTTGGCCAAGTCATTAACGATACAGGTGTTATTTCATTCAGTAGTGGTGAGGTATCAACCGTTAAGCTCAAAACATATTCTACAAATAATGTTGGAACAAATAGAACATTCAGCATCGTGAGGGAGAGTGATTAACATGGAAACAATTATCGAAAAAGGTAGAAAAGTCTTAGTCGCTAAAAATGGCTGTGTTATCCAAAGTGTTACTGACGGCTCTATATTAGGCAAGAAGCTCATTTTAGGTAAAAAGGACTCCGAGATTCATTATCACGAGATTCCAGTGCCTATCAAAACGGAAGAAGATACCGAAGAATGAGTTTTTTACTATCCTATATCGACGAAATAGAGTCGGGGCGAGTAATTGCTGGTCAAGAACTAAAAAGTGTCTTAAAACGCTTAAAAAACGATTTGAATGATCCTCGTTACATCTATGATGAAAAACCAGGACAAATAAGAATTGAGTTTATTGAAAAGTTTTGTAAGCACACTAAATCACCGTTTAATGGTCAGCCATTTATCTTAGAACTATGGGAGAAGGCATTCTTAGAGTGTGCATACGGTTTCAAAATGAAAGAGACCGGTCTAAGAAGATTTAACGAAGCTTTACTTCTCATTGCTCGTAAGAATGGTAAGACAACATTTATTGCTGGCATTGACCTCGCAGAATTCTTTTTAAGTAGTGGTGGCACCGATATTGTTTGTGCATCTAACACGAACGCTCAGGCGAGCATCCTATTTGAAGAAATAAACAACATGCGTGAACAGAGCAAAGCTCTACGAAACGAAAAACGTTCGAAAAAGAATATTTTCTACATCTATTCTCCTAAGAACAAAAACAAGATTAAAAAGCTCTCCGCTCAAAGTAGAAACAAAGATGGTTATAACATCGAGGTTGGATGTATTGACGAGGTCCACGAAATGACTGACTCAAAAGTCTACGATGCTATTAAGCAATCTCAATCCACAAAGAAAGAGCCTTTAATCTTCATCATTACCACAGAAGGAACCACAGTTGATGGCTTTCTAGATAACAAACTTGCCTATGTCAGAAAAATGATAAAAGGCGAGATTGAAGATGAAAGAATCCTTCCGTGGCTTTACACACAAGATTCGATTGATGAAGTCTTTAACGATCCATCGAGCTGGCAGAAATCAAATCCTAGCTTAGGCACCATCAAGACAAAGTCTTATTTCGATGATGTCATGAATAAAGCTAGAAACGATTTAGCCACTAAAGTAACGATGCTATGTAAAGACTTTAACATCAAACAAATCGAAAGCGGTTCATGGCTAACGTATGCAGAGTTAAATAATGAAACCACGTATAAGATGTCGGACATTAGAGACAGCTATGCTATTGGTGGAGTTGACCTTTCTTCTACAACGGACCTAACCGCAGCGGTCTTGCTTATTATTAAAAACGGCAAGAAGTACGTTCTCCCACATTTCTTTATGCCTAGTGAACTAGTTAAAAAGAGAGTGGAGGAGGACAAGATTCCATACGACATCTGGGTTAAAAAAGGTTTAATCACCCTAACTAACGGAAATCAAAACGACTTCCATCATGTCACCGAATGGTTTATCCAAATGGTGAGAGAGTATGGCATTCGCCCAGTTTTTATAGGTTACGACCCATGGAATTCTCAATACTGGGTTAAGGAAATGGAAGATGCTGGATTCACAATGGAGAAAATAAGACAAGGCATATACACCTTATCCGAACCAATGAAACAGCTAGAAGGTGACCTTAAAAATAAACTAGTTATCTATGATAATAACCCGATATTAAAGTGGAATTTAGCAAATACTCAGGCAAAAGTAGACCTTAATGGAAACATTCAGCCTAGTAAGCTAAACAGCAAATTAAAAAGAATCGATGGATGCGTGGCATTGATTATCGCTTATGCAGTCCTTACTCGATACAAGACAGACTACGAGAATTTAATTAGTTAGGAGGTAGCTATGGCATTCTTTGACATTTTTAAACGTAAGAAAAAAGTAGTGGCTCCTGTTAACTATGATGCTCGAGTCTTTAAATCGACATTAGATATCTTTCAAGACTTTGGAAACAATATCAACATGTCCGATGTGGTAAAAATCTGCATTGATCGAATTGCTACTCATGCAGCGAAACTAAAGCCAAGATATGTCAAAACTCAAGATGATAAAACGGTGTTAGAGAAGAATGGTAACTTAAGTTATCTACTTAAGTTTCAGCCTAACCCTTTAATGACACCTTACGATTTTATCTATCGAGTTGTGACTCTTCTTTACTTAAATAACAATGCGTTTATTTATCCAGTTTATGATTACGAAACCTATGAACTCAAAGAGCTATGGCCATTAAAACCGACATCGGTTGAGGTCCTTAAAGATGAGAGTGGAGCGATGTATCTCCGCTTTTATTTTTCTGATAAAAAAGGTTTCACACTTCCATACGAGTCCGTTATTCATCTCCGTAGATTCTATGGAATGAATGATGTCTTTGGTGGCAATGGTGCGATAAGCGATCATGCCGCTTTGCTAAAGACAATCAAAATTAATGATTCCGTCCTTCAGGGTTTGGATAACGCTATTAAAACAAGCTTCCAAATCAAAGGTTTATTAAAAATAAATGGAATCTTATCTGAAAAAGACAAAACTGCTCAAAAGAAAGAGTTTGATGATGCCCTAAAGGAAGCGACTAGCGAAGGTGGAAGTTCCATTGTCCCTGTCGATTTAAAAAGTGACTATGTGCCGCTTAATACTGACCCTAAGTTAGTGGACAGTACGACACTCACTTTCTTACAAAAGAAGATCATCTCTTACTTTGGTGTTAGCGATTCTATCTTTGATAACAAATACAACGAAAACGAATATAACGCTTTCTACGAATCAGTTATCGAGGGCATAGCGATTGCCTTATCAGAAACATTCTCAAAAGCATTATTAACTAGAGGTCAATTGGAGAAAGGTGAGCAAATCATCTTTTATTCCGAAAGACTTCAATATGCTTCATGGAATACCAAAGTCCAGGCCATTGAGAAATTGATGGGTCTTGGCATACTTTCTCTCAACGAATCCAGAGCCTTGCTTGGCTTTGAACCTATTGAGGGTGGTAGCAGACGTTTGCAATCACTCAACTATGTTGATGCTGATAAAGCTAACGAATATCAACTTGATAAATTCTTTAAGAAACCTAAATCCAAGGAGGAAATCGACAAAGATGAATAAAGAAGTTAGATTCTCATCTCTCGAGAGTAGAGCAGATGAGGAAAACAAGAAGATGATAGTGGAAGGCTATGCAATCGTGTTTAATGAGGAAACGCTCATTGGCACAGAAGAACACGGCTTTACCGAAGTCATTGATGCTCAAGCATTAAAAGAAACAAATATGAAGGATGTGCCGTTTAAGTACAACCATAACGACAGCACACTCATTATTGCGAGGACCAGAAATGGTTCTCTTTCTTTAGAAGTTGATGAAAAAGGTTTGAAAATCCATGCCGAACTCATCGACACAACCAGCAATAGAGACATCTTTAAATGTATCGAAGCTGGGCTATTAGACAAGATGTCATTTGCTTTCACTGTTAAAAGTCAAAGCTGGGATAAAAGCGGTAAACTTCCAAAAAGAACTATTACAGGCATTGATAGGCTTTTTGATGTAAGTGTTGTGGACTTGCCTGCCTACGACCAAACTTCTATCCAAGCAAGTGCTCGCTCTTTAGAGTTGGCGGATGCTGAACTAAAGGCATTGGATGATGCAGAGAACTTAGAACGTAGAACAGTCTTAGTAAAGAGACTAAAAATCAAAACCAAAATATAGGAGGAATTCATTTTATGAATTTAGAATTACGTTTAAAGGAAATCAAAGCACGTATTGAAGAAATCCGTGGCTTAGTTGATTCCGAAACCGATGTCGAAAAATTATCCGCTTACGATAAAGAAGTAGACGAACTCACCAATGAACGCAAAGCTATCGAAAAGAAACTCGCTATGAGAGGTAAATTCGAAGTTAAAGACGTCATTGAAACCAAATCAACAGAAGAAACTGCTGAAATGGAAGCAAGAGGCCAAGCTTTAAAAGAAGGCCGTACTGTTACCGTCACTGCCGATGGAGTTTTACTTCCTGAGCATGTCGATGACAAAATCTCACCATATCCATTTAGAGAAGTTTCCACGTTAGTGGAACAAGTTCACACTGTAAATCTTAAAGGTGGCGAAACCTATAAGAAATCATTCGTGAAATCTCATGGCACTGGTGGTCTTACCGCTGAAGGTGATCCTTATGCCACAGCAGAACCAGAATTTGGTTATTTAACAATCTCCAAAGTTAAAGTTACTGCTTACGCAGAAATCACCGAAGAGTTAGAGAAACTTCCAGCGGCCGATTACCAAGGAGAAGTTTTAAAGGGTGTTAATATCGCTTTAAGAAAGAAAATCTCCGAACAAATCCTTCGTGGTGCAGGAACCACAAACACTTTCAAAGGTATCTTCTCTGCTAACTGTGAAGCTTTAGCAGATGCCATTGATTTAGAACTCAGTGCAATCGACGAAAATACTCTTGATGAAATTGTCTACGCCTATGGCGGTGATGAAGAAGTCGAAGGTGGTTGTGTCCTTATCCTCAATAAGAACGACTTAAGAGCCTTTGCTGGTTTAAGAACTGCTGAAGGTAGAAAAGTCTATAACGTTGACTATAAAGCAAAAACCATTGATGGTATTCCATTCATCATCTCCAGTCACTGTAAAGCAATTTCTGCTGCAAGTACTCAAGCTGGTGAATATGGTATCGCTTATGGTCCACTCGCTAACTACGAAGTCCCAATCTTCAGTGGTGTAGAAGTAGCCAAATCCACTGATTATAAATTTAAAGATGGCATCATCTGCTATAAGGCATCTGTCTTCACTGGCGGTAACGTCATCGGCTACAAAGGTTTCTTAAGAGTTAAAAAAGCTAGCTCAAACGCAGCTCAACCTGAAGAACCTGTAACTCCTAATTCAGAAAATCCTGATGACGGAGAATAGACCTTAGGTCGAAACACGGAGGAGTGCCCGCTAACCTTGATAAGTCGCTAGTCGCAATACATTTTGAATAAGGAGAGATCCTTTTTCTCTTGTATGAAGGCGGGTCCTTCCGTTTAAGAGTAATAGGAAGAATATTCTAACGAGTAGAGGAGGTGTCTAAAATGTCGTGCGAAAACATGCTAGAGAAGATGAAGAAAGCTTTGCTTATCCCTGCAACAGAAAACTACGCTGATGATGAAATTTTGATTCATATTGCCTCGTGCCGCCAGTTGCTAGTCACAGCTGGAGTTCCTCGTGAAACCGCTGAATCAGATGACAATCCTTTAGTGACAGCTCTTATTACCATATTTGTGAAGACACATTTCGGATTCAATAGTAACGGAGAAGTGAAAGAGCTTCCCAAGAGCTTTGACGTCTTACTCAGGCAACTATGCTTGCATAGACCTGAGGTTGGTGGAGGTTCTTCCTCGTGATAGCGTATCCTAATTCCGGCAACATCAACTTATTCCTATTACGTGTTAAAACAGATGCTGATGATCTGGGAAACCAGGTCTTGCGTTTGGTCGGCTCCAAAGAGGTGGTGGGGATGACAGCCTCCATCACTTCTAAGGAACATTACTCTTCAAAAGAGAGCAAAGCTTTGCTTGATTTTAAGGTTTCAATTCAAGCGTTCCTTTATGACGGTAGCAAGTACCTTTATGTTCCTAATGATGACACCATCTACAAAGTAGAGAGGACTTATCAAAACGGAATGTGGATGGAACTCTATGCTAGCGAGACTCAAATCAAAAAGGAGGACATCGTTGGATGGAATCTTTAGAACTTACCGCTCTCACACCAGAGATTGAAAAGGCCGTTAAAAGTTATTCTAAAGACGTTGAAGTAGCGATATTACAACGCTTAGATGAAACAGCCGACTTGATCCTGGACTACATAAAAGAACATGCACCTAGGACACCGTGGACACACGAGCATTTAGGCGATTCTTTTATTAAGGAATCATATGGCGAAGGCATAAACAAAACGATTGTTATTTATTCCAAAACCAAAGGTTCCGTCGTTCATTTAGTAGAACTTGGCTTTAAGCATCGTAGTGGAAAGCTCGTATCTGCTCGTCCTTTTTTAAGACCTGCTTACGATGAGTTTACACCTAAGATGTTAGACGATATCAGAAAGATAATTAATGGAGGTGGATAATGCTTAAGAAACTAAGAAGAGTGTTATTAACCGTTCTTCCGACAGTCATCTATGCTCATCTCGATTATGACAATGAGCAAAATGCAGAAGCTCCGTTCATTATTTATCAGGAGATATCAAAAAGACCACCTGAATTTGCAGATGATCGTCCAACTTACTACTTAAGAACGATTCAAATCACATTATCAACAAAGAAAAAAGATGAAGCCTTAGAGGAAAAGCTAGAAACTGCTCTTCTAAAAAACGACTACATCTTTTCTTTAACATCCGAGTACAAAAACTCTGATGGCTCTATTTATAGAGTTTATGAAATTAGGCTGGAGGATTTTAAACATGCCAAATAACAAAATCACGTTCGGATTACGTAACGTCCATTATTCAATTGCCACTCAAGACAATAATGGTAACTGGAGCTTTGATACTCCAGTCGCATTACCGGGGGCTCAAGAGTTCTCGAGTGAAGTAGTTGGTGGATCTACCAATGTTTATGCTGATGATACCTTATATGCATCATTGGTCCAAAATGCAGGTAGAACTTTAACACTTAAATTCACAGAAATCCCTGACGATTTCAAAACCGCAGTTTTAGGCTATAAGAGACTCGCGAATGGTAACTTAGTGGAAATCGCTAATGCGCCAGTAGTGACCTTTGCCTTAGGCTTTGAATTCCAAGGCGATGCTAAAGCAAGAAGAGTCTGGTACTACTTATGTAGCGTTACACCAATTGCTGAAGCAACCAAATCAAAAGCGGATAGTATTGAAGCTAACTCAGTTACTCTTAACATCACAGCTAGACCAATTGAAGTTGGCGATGATTTAATCACTAACTGTGTCTGTGCTAAAGGTGATAGTAACTACACAAACTTCTTAACTACCGCTCCAGTGATTCCAGAAATCCCTGAATAAGGAGTAGAGTATGGAACGCACAGTTAAACTCAATGGGAAGGAGTTTAGATTAGCTTCTTCCCTTTTTACCATCATTTCTTATAGAAACGTCTTTGGCACTGAACTATTTGATGATGTCGAAAAGTTAGATAAAGCGATCAGCGAAAACAAAAATGATGTCGGTAAGTTTATCGATGTCCTTTTTAGATTGGTCTATGTTTTGCATAAGCCTTTCTTCAATGAATCATATGACCGTTTTCTTCAACTCTTTGACTTTAGCGTTTTATCTAACGTTGAAGAACTCACAAATCTTGCTAATACCATTGGCGAACTTTTAGGGGAAATGAAGAAAAATTCCGAAGGGACTGATTTAGCCCCAAAACCATAAGGCCAAGAGGAAACATCACGGCAAACATAATTTTCAACTTGGCTCAACTAGGAATCCCGATTCGTGATGCGGAATTCTTTGATATTAGAACCTATCTTGACATAGTCAAATTACAAAAATCTATCTATGAAGAAGGTGGTTCTAGACAAGCAACTCAGGCAGATATTGATGCCTTTTTAGGTTAAGGAGGTGAGGGTGATGGCGGAAGCAATTAAAGGTCTAAATATTAAGCTTGGTCTTGATACAACGGAACTTGAGTCTTCTATCAAATCCCTCAATTCTGACCTTAAAGAGCAACAAAGAGACCTAGCTGCAATTAATAAAAACTTAAAATACGATTCTTCTAACGTCGACTTATGGAAACAAAAACAAGATAAGCTAAACGGTATCTTGGAGACCACTAAGAAAAAGTTAGAGGAACAAAAGAAGCAACTTGAACTTGCTAAAGAAGGTGTCAAACTTGGCACAGTCAGTGAGCAAGAATTCAAGAAAATGCAACGTGCTGTCCAATATACTGAGGCAGAAGTAGCAAAACTAAATGAAGAGTTAAAGCAAACAGATAACAAAATATCTGCTTTAGGAAAAATTGATGTTAATAAGTTGTCCGCCATTGGTGGTGCGATGACTAAATACATCACGGCTCCAGTAACTGCAGCTGTTACTGCTTTATCTGCTTTAGCATTAAAGACCACTGAAACAGTCAATCAAATGGCTGATACTGCTAAGCAGTTAGGTGTAGGATTAGAGGCTCTTCAAAAGTGGGAATATGCCGCCAAACAACTTGGTAGTGAAACCCAATATCTAGATAAAGCATTCCAAAAGATTAATAACCTTTTAGGACAAATTGCTAATGGAGATGATGTCTCTGAGCAGTTATCCAAAATCGGTTTAACAATGGATGATCTTGCTGGTCTAGATGCAGAAGCAGCTTTCAAGAAAATTCGTAGTGCTATAGCAGGAGTGGAAGATGCTGCTACTAGAACCGCTTTAGCGAATCAATTCTTTGGCGATAAGCTTGGCACCCTTTTGAACCCTGTTTTAAGTGCATCAGAAGATGAGCTTGAAGCATGGATGGAAGAAGCGGAAAAAGTTGGTGTTGTCTCCGAAGAAGATGCAGAGACTACGGGTAAACTTGGTAACGAGATCTACGCTCTTAAGCAAGCCTTTCTCTCTTTAAGGACTGAACTTGCTACTGCATTAGCTCCAGTTATCACTAAAATCGTTAACTTCCTTAAGGACACCGTTATTCCTAAGGTGAAAGAACTTATCCAAAAATGGAAAGAGATGTCATCTGGATTAAAGGTTGTTATAGGTGTTATCGGTGGGGTTCTTACCGCTTTAGGTCCTGTATTAACCATCGTTGCTAAAGTTATTGGATTGGTTGGAAAACTTAAAGAGGCCGTGTCTGCATTAGGTGGTGCCACTAAAATATTAGGTGCAGTAGCTAAAGCAGGTCCGTGGGCTCTTATTATTGGCATCATTGCGGTGCTTCTTCTTCAAAATGAAAACTTCAGGGCTTTACTAAAAAGGCTCTTGGATATAGTTAAACAACTCATTGATAAAATCGTGGAGCTTGTCGGTAAAATCATCGAGAAGTTAAAACCTATCCTCGACATATTGATGAATGTTATTAATCAAATCATTGATGTCTTAGTTGAAATCATCGATGGCGTTTTAGATGTAGTCATGATGGTGCTTGATGAAGTAGTAAAACTACTTGAGAGCCTTATCGAACCTATTACTAGAATCCTTGAAATGTTAACGACGGTTTTAATTCCTATTACTCAATTAATCGCTAAGATCTTGCAGGTAGTAGCTAGAATCATTCAACTTGTCATTAAATTAGTGGTTCAAATTATCGACGTCATTATTGAGCTTGTGGATGGAATCTTAAACATCCTTATCGAAATCATTAATGTCATCGTTGATATCTTAAGCGAAGTGATCAAAGTGGTGGTTGTCTTATTAGACATCATCATTGATATCTTGGAACCAATCCTAGAGATCATTCTCGCGATCCTTGAACCATTAATCGAATTTATCAGTGGAATCATTGAAGTAATTGCGGAATTATTCGAGATTCTCCTTCCTTTAATTGAGACGTTCTTAACGCCAATCATGGATATTCTCGATGTCATTTTCACAATTGTTGAAGCGATTTCGCCAATCTTAGTGATTATCGGTAATGTCATCAAAGCAGTCATTGTTCCGGTCCTTCAAATCTTATTCCAAATCCTTAAACCTATATTAGATATCCTTAACGCGATTATCTCTGCGGTTAAATGGATTCTCGATCACACGGTTGGATGGCTAGTTAAGCTCATCGGAAAGATGTTCGGCACAGGTGACTTTGATGCTGAAAATACTGTCAAATCGACCAGTAATTCATACATGAATGATGACCATTCAACAACCACAAACAACGTCACCATTAACACAAGTGGCGATGTGGATATTGATTCAATTAATACAGCATTAGGAGGTGCCTACTAATGAGACGTAGATTTTATCTTGTTAATGAAGTTGGTAGCACCTTCTATTTCGATTACACGCATAACTGTGTCATTGAAGAACTCGATGGCTTAGGCTTTGAATTTGAAATCGAGTATGAGGACTTTGATGCTCGCTTTGTTGAAACCAAAAGAACCATTCCTCAAAGAACAATTGATTTCACTTTGGATTTCATTGATGGATACCACGGTTTCACCCGTTGGAGAGAATTTCTTACTAAAAGTAAAGAGATGCGACTATTCTATGAAACTGATGCAGGAAAGAAATATTGCTTTGTAAATGTTAAGTCATCTTCAAAGACTCAATTAGAGCAGGGCGTATTAAAGACGCAAGTTAAGATTGATTGCCTTTCTTTATGGCTAGTTAATAAGTCTGCTCATATCGATGTTACCGATACGGGTGGTGGCAAAGTCTATTCGTATGACTATCCATATGTCTATGCGATTAGCTTTAACGGAAAAGTTACTGTTTATAACGATTCGCCTAGGAATGTTCCTTTACTCATTAGACTTTATGGAAACTGTTATAACCCTAGAGTCATCATCAGACAAAACGGTGTAGATGTTCAGACCCTTCGACTTTTAGTCGATGAACGTGATGAACCTTTAATCGAGATATCCTCTGACCCTGTAAACCAATACATCAAGCTTATCTATGGTGGAGAGGAAATTGACTACTATGACAAGCAAGACTTCTCATGTGATAACTTCTTATTTCTTCCTCCGGGCGAAAGTGAGATCTTTTTTGATCCTGGTGTTAGAGAAGAGGCTACATGTGAGATTGCTTATAAAGAAGAGTACATCGCTCATTAGGAGGTCATATGCATTTAATCTTTCTAAACGAACAAAACCTCGAAGTAATAGACCATGCTTATGCCACTGATGACTTTGACATCATTCTAGATGCTCTTATTCCTCAAAAGAGCAAATTTACAGTAAATAAACAAAGTTTAAATGCTAAAATAGGCGACTTACTTATTGTCAAAGATAAAGGCTATCCTTATGTTGGAATCATTACTTCAATTAAAACTGATGATAAGGCTCAAACAAAAGTGGAAACAAAGGACTATCTATCTCTGCTCGATGTTGATGTGCCTTTACCAACGACCTTTAGCGGTAACTCTGCTCAGTTTATCGTGAACCTTATTAATAACACGTTTAAGTACTCGGGTGACACTTACCAAAATGTCTCTTATTTAGAAACTGCTATAGAAGTGGTGAAAAACTGCAATCTAAAATATGAAGCTGATACCAAAGAAAACATCCTCGATTTAGTGGAAGAGTTCTCTAAAACGTATGGCATTAGACTTGAGTATGAAGTGGTGCTTGCGAATGGTAAGTTTTCAAAGATAAGAATTAAAGTGGTTTCTGCAAAGATTGGAATCACCATGAAGTCTAATCTAGGAACAATCACCGAACTTAATGTAAACGATACCAATGAGATTAGCTTAAACAAAGTTTATTACATTCCAAAAGCTGAAAATACGCAGCATACAAATCAAGTCATTTATTACCTAACTAATGATGGCCAAGTGGTAACAACCGCTCCAGCATTAAAAAGAATTCAGAAGGTCAAAATGAAGTATGAGTTCTACGGTGATAAGGACTATGATTCTTTACTTACCAAAGCCACCAAAGCACTAGTTGATTCTTCCTTAGAACATACAATCACTTTTAACTTCTCTTTTATCACAAACAAGATTGAAGCGTTAAAGGACTTAAAAGTCGGTGCAATAGTGGTTTTTATTACCGAAAGTAAAACCTATGAAACCATCGTCTCGAAGGTGGAATTCAAAGGGACTTTTAATATCGCCAAAATAACACTTGGTGAATATCGTCTGTTTTTGACAGATAAACTCAAATTAATTGATAGGAGGTCAACCTAATGGCTATTCAAAAAATCACATTTGATGCTGCTTCAGTATCTAGCAAAATGGATGCCGACATTAATCACTTCTTAACGAGTGGCGTGAACGGTGTTTTTTATGGCATTTTAGGTAGATGTCAGGCATCTGTCAGTAATAACTATATTTCATTCCAAAACGGATATGTTCAGGTTTATGGAAGAAGAATTTATGTTGAGAGCGGAACCAAAATTTCTGTCTCTTTAGATGGCTCTGCTTATGGTTATGTAATCATCAAGATTGACTTAGGTAATAACGCGATTACTTTAGAGAAAAAAGAAGCCAGTTCTGCTTATCCAACTCTTACTCAAAACGACTTGATGAATGGTGGCCTCATTTATGAGTTCCCACTCTGTAGATACACCAAAACATCAACGTCAATTACACTAGACACAAACTACGACCCACCTTCAATCAAAAACGATCAGACAAACATTAACGCAAAGGGAACAGCAGTTTTAAGTGAAGCTAGTTCGCGTTATGGCCCTGTTTACGATGGATGGTCTACTTTGTCCTATGGACATTGTTATGTTTTTGATGGAATTACAACATCAAATGCATATGACGGAATCATCTCCCTTTATGTAGGTGGCACTAATGTCATATTCTGTGGTGCTTCAGTTGGTGGTAGTGGCGGTATCGTCCATTATCGTTATAACGGTCAAGACTGCACGCTTTCATGTCAATTAACTAGCAGCAAACTTTATGTCGAAGATTCAAGGGGGAACCAACCAAAATATGCAAGAGTTATTAGATAAGTTATTTTCACCAAACAAAGTTCTTCTCTGCTATAGATGTGGTTCATCCATATTTGGCTTAAGCGAAGACGAGAGCGATAAAGACTTTACAGTAGTTATTGACGGCTATGATAGCTGCAACGTCGTTAAAACAGATGATTGTGACTTCTTTACCTTTGGTAGAAGCTATTTTGAAAGACTTAAAAACTTCGATAATGGATGTCTTACATATTTCCTTTGCTGGCTTGATAACACTTTGCTCGCTAAAGAGAATATCGTTTATGTCGACGAGTCAATCAAAGACAAACTAGATGAATTCTTATACATCGATTTTAAGAAGCATTTTAAAGACTGGCTTTATCGACTAATTGCCTACTTTGGAATAAGGCTCGAAAACTATAAGGAAGAGAAAAGTCTCTATCATTTGTATCGAGTTGAATCGCTAGTTAGGCATTATAAGGAAACAGGCAAGTTTGAGTATTACTTCTCTAATGAGAACTTTGAACTTGCTAAAGACCTAAAAACCAAAATGAACATAGAAGAACATCTCCCGAGATTGAAGGAGATTTTTTCTTACTTAGTTTCGCTCTATAAGGAGGAACAGCCATGAGCCAATTAGTTGAAGTCATTATCATCATCGCTTCAGTAATCACTGCCTTAGGAACCATTATTGCTTGTTTTACAACAATCCATAAATGGATACTCAGACAGAATAAACAAGATGATGACATCAAATCCATCAAGGAAGAGCAAAAAGTTCTTACAACAGGCGTTTTGGCATGTTTAAAAGGACTCAAAGAACAAGGATGTGATGGTCCAGTAACGGAAGCCATATCCTCAATTGAAAATCATTTAAATAAGGAGGCTCATAAATGAACCAAATTTTACTCAATGTTTTAGCGGCGGTAACAACTTGTATTATTTTGCCGCTAATAAGCTTCTTGGGAATTAAGTTGTCCCAGTGGTTATCCACTAAAATCAAAGATGAAAAAGCTCAAGCGTTATTCACTAAAGCAATTGGCATAGTGACTAATGCGGTGCAGGTAACATTCCAAACCTATGTTGAATCATTAAAGAATAGTGGTTCCTTTGGTAAGGAGGAACAGGCCATTGCCTTTGATAAAGCTAAAGCAATCATCTCTTCTGAGTTGACGGAAGAACTTAAAGTATTTATCACTCAGAATTATGGCGATTTGCAAAAGTGGATTACTAACCAAGTCGAAGCAACTATTTATAAATTAAAGAATTAAATTATCCCTGTGAACGGAGAAATCCTAGTAGCAGGGATTTTTTTATTGGTGTAAAATAATGTTGTTAATCCTCGTTAACATGTCGGGTCACACAGGATGTGGCACTTATTAATGGAGGAGTTACATGAAAACTAAACAAGAGTTGCTTAATAAATATAAAAGCAACGAAGAAATTTATAATTTAATCAATGCCCATTATGGTACAAAGGAGTCATTTCAGATACCTGATTTAGGCATTATTTTCTTTGATAAGGAACTTTCTAAAGGCATTGTAGGCGGGGAGAATCTCACTTATGAAGATTTCCTTGATTTGCAGTTTCAAACCAAAACTGACTTTAGAGGTTCATTTTTTATGTGTTGGGTATATTGCTCAATGGGATTTAAAGGTGAAGTAGAAACCTTTGCCAATGGCAAGATATGTTTTAAACGAATTTACGATGAATATATGCTTCCTGACACAACCATTGAAATGGGTAAGGAAGATCATGTTTGGATGAGCTCCGAAGGATTCGGAAAATTGAATAAAGGCGATTGCGTTTCTTTCTCTGCGGAAGTTTACCGCTACATTAAAAAGAGCGATGGAAAAAGACTTGATTATGGTTTAAGGAATCCAGAAGACGTAGAGATAATAAGCAAATATGATTTGCCATCTGATGATGATTTAATAATGCAAACAATCGATGGCATACTTTGCGAAACCTGTGAAATGGCTGACTTCTGTGCTACTAAATCTAATTGTATGAGGGATTCTAAAGAACGAAAGCTTCTTAAGAAGCAAATGTTTGAAATGGTTAAAGGCACCCCTAAAAAGGAGAAATAATTATGGGACCAAAGTGGTGCATGAATTATGACTCTGGTGATTACGAATGGATAGACGAAAGTGGTTATAGTTGGGACCAAGGTGAATACGTCTATAACTACGACCGCAGTGCTTTCGATGACGACGATGAAGACGATGATGATTGGTAAAAGAAAATATTAGGAACCTCCTTTCTATATACCCTCACTAAATCCTTAGCTGCATTTCTCCTTGCATTATGGCTAAGGATTTTTTTCTTCATTATTTCTTTGAAATAAGTTTATATGAATATATGTATGATTTTTATGGCGGAATTAAATTGTTAAAAAACCCTAAGAGCGAAGAAGTAATAGGTGTCGAATGGAGATTCGATGATGGCACCAAATCTGTCTTTTATCCGAGTGATATTAAAGAAGAATGGTTTGTTGTATTAGTCGAAAATGTTAGAGAGATGTGGGCCAAGGATAAAAAGGAACGTTATCATCAAGTCTTTAATGTAGATAGTTCGTTATTTGAAGGTGCAATAGTTTGGGACCAAAATACTCCTCCTCACATCATTAACCTTCAAGATGAACAAGATAATGTTGATGCTTTTATAAATAATTTGACTGAAAAAGAAAAGCAACGACTTCAGATGAAATACGATGAGCCATCTTTAAAATTGAGTGAAATCGCAAGAAGAGAAAATATTTCCAAAACAAGTATTTTTAAACAATTTAAGAAAATAAGAGAAAAGTTTATAAAATCAGAAATTTATCGAAATATGAAAAATATTTAATATCAAATAACTCAAAGAGTTAAAAAATATTAATAAAATTTGTTTGGAAAAAAATCGAAAAAGTCGCCTACGGAGATACTAAGTATCTCCTTATATATAGTAGGAGGACTTATTATGAAAAAGTTAAAAAACAATGATTTAAATCATCTTGAATCTGATCTCAAAGAATCGTGGCGAATTGAAGAGAAAATGCTCAAAACAACCGAGCAATTAACACCTGATGAAATTGAGTTTTTAAGAGCTAGAGCAGAAGGCGGCGTACCTCTTGGCGAATTCAGTTACGGTTTATACTACCTTTTGTATGAGAAAGATGAGAAAACCGCGGAAGAATGGTGGAATAAATTTTTCTATCATTCGAATGGCTTTGGGCTTTGGAAGGCTAGTGGTATTTTTGCCTACTTAGGTGATCAATACTATGATTGGTCGATGAAGTGTCTTAGAAGAAGCGCATGGAGACAATTTAAACTCTCTAAGATGATGCTAAAGGATATGAAAGCTAATCCGTTTAAATTTCCAGAAGCTTAACTGTATTAAATGTCTTCTTCTCCCCATTCATTTGGGGATTTTTTTATTTTGGACGCCGTCTTTTTTCTTCTCACTTGTCCCTAGAGCATTAGGTGACCAAAGTTGAAAAGTTTCCTTTATCGGTGCGACTGCTCATCTCGTTGGTCCCATATGGATTAGCGAAAGGAGTGGAACTCTATGACGGAAAATGAAATGAAAAAAATCTACGAACTCAAAAAAGAAGGAAAAGGCTACTACGCCATAGCGACACTTTTATCTTTGTCTCCTTCAAGTGTTAAATCGTTTTTACTAAGACATCCAAAATCAGAATTAGAAATAGTACATCATTGTAAGAATTGTGGTGCTGCTATCAGTCAATTTTCTGATGGGAGAATTAAGCGTTTTTGCTCATTGAAGTGCCATCGCGACTACTGGAATAAACATCGCAAAATCGCTGATAGGAAATCTACCTACCAATGCGAGTGTGAGGAATGTCACAAGGTATTCATCTCTTATGGCGGTAAAAGAAGATTCTGCTCCAGGACTTGCTTTCAACAGAATGAATCAAGAAAGTGGGGGAACAAAAATGGATAGAGTTAACTTAGAAAAATACCAAGCATCAATGATGATGGTGCTAAGCCTATTTAAACAAGGAATTATAGATGAAAAGGACTATAAGAAATCCGAGTCTTTTTTGGCTAAAAAATATTGTATTAATAAAGACAATTTATACCGTCTTAATAACTTGATATGTACCCCTGAAAGAGTGATTAATATATGTGAAGAAAGTAAAGGAATTTGCTATGCAAATTAGGACTATTAATCCTTATAAGAAATTACCCAGATTACTAAATGTCTGTGCATACGCTAGAGTGTCGACTCCTAAAGAAGCGATGCTCAATTCTTTAAACAATCAAGTGGATCACTATAAATCCTTTATTCTTAAAAACAATAAATGGAACTATGTAGGCGTTTATGCTGATTACGCTGTTACTGGCACTAAAAGCAGTAGAGAAGAATTTCAGAAGATGCTTGATGAATGCCGTAAAGGGAATATTGATTTAATAATCACTAAGTCCATCTCTAGATTTGCCAGAAACACCTTAGACCTACTTAATGTTACTAGAGAACTAAAGTCCCTTAATGTCGATATTTATTTTGAAGCTCAAAACCTCAACCTTTTATCAAGCCAAGGTGAGTTTGTTTTGACTTTACTTGCCGACTTCGCTCAAGAAGAGAGTAGAAGTGCATCAGATAACTTAAAGTGGAGAATCAGAAAAGGCTTTGAAAATGGCTACGCCTGGAACCAAAGCATCACTGGTTACAAGTTTATTAATGGAAGCTTTGAAATCATTCCTGATGAGGCAGAAATAGTTAAAAAGATATATTCGCTTTATTTAGGTGGGCTTGGCTTACCGGCTATTGCAAAAGAATTAGATAAAAGAGGTGCTGTTTCTAAAAGAAATGCTGAACATTGGAACATCAATTCCATTAGAAGAATCCTTACTTGCTATACATATACCGGCAATCTTCTTTTGCAAACCACTTATAAAAACAATAACGTCGAAAAGAAAAGAATGGTTAATAAGGGAGAACTCAATAAATACCACGTAGAAGATACCCATGAGTCGATTATTCCTTTAGAGATTTGGAACAAAGTTCAGGAAGAAATAAAAAGAAGAGACTCCCTTATTAAACATACTTCAAAAAAGAAACCTTCGTTATTCGCTGGGATGTTAACTTGCTCGCACTGTGGTAAGCACTATACCAAAAAAGTGAATAAATATGGTTCCTATTACATCTGTCCAACCTTCTCACAGAAAGGAAAGGAATACTGCGCTAGTAAGCAAGTTAGGGAAGAACCACTTATTGAAGTAACTAAAGAGGTTCTTAGTCTTACTCAGCTAACTAGGGAAGTTATCAAAGATAAACTCATCGAAATAGTGGTTCACGATGATAACATTCTGGTATTCAAATTAAGGGATGGTTCAGAAGTAAATAAAACATGGGCTTATCGCTCAAGAAGTGAATCATGGACAGAAGAAATGAAAGCCAAAGCACGCATTGATGGTGCTAAAGCTAGTAAGAAAGGAGAAAAGACATGCCAAGAGTAACAGTTATTCCATCAACAATTGATGCCTTAACGAAAGCACCTCTTTCTATTAAGAAAAAAAGAAGGGTATGCGCGTATGCAAGGGTATCGACTGATAAGGAAGACCAAGAGAACTCCTTCGAGGCTCAACAAAGAGTCTATACAAAGATGATAAACAACAACCCTGATTGGGAGTTTATTAGAATCTATGCTGATGAAGGTATTAGTGGTACAAGCATTAAGAAAAGAGACCAATTCAAGCAGATGATAGAAGATGCCAAAGCCGGTAAATTTGACTTGTTGATTAATAAATCAATATCGCGTTTTGGAAGAAATACGGTGGACACACTTAATACTGTAAGATTGCTCCAATCATTAGGCATTGAAGTCTATTTTGAAAAAGAGAATATATCAACATTTGATAGCAAGGGCGAATTCATTCTTACCATTATGGCATCTTTGGCCCAAGAAGAATCAAGATCAATTTCTGATAACGTCAAGATGGGCAAAAGATGGGGCTATCAAAATGGTAAATTCTCTATCCCCTATGGTTCTTTTTTAGGATATAAAAAGGGAGAAGATGGCAAAATAGCAATCGATGAAAATGAAGCTGCAACAGTTAGAGAAATCTATAGGATGTTCCTAGTAGAAGGTATGACTCCAGGTGGCATTGCTAAAGAGCTTAAAAGAAGGGGAATTAAAACTGCTAGGCAGAAAGATTCCTGGAGCAAAGTTGGGTTAATGTCAATACTAACCAATGAAAAATATAAAGGTGATGCCCTTCTTCAAAAAGGCTATGTTGAAAATTTCCTAGAACATAAAACAATAAAGAATAATGGAGTTCTACCGCAATACTACGTAGAAAACTCTCATCCCTACATCATTGAAAAAGAGATGTGGGAATTAGTTCAGTTGGAGATTGAAAGAAGAAATAAGATAGGTGCTGCTTATTCCGCCAGTGATATATTTGCCGCTAAATTAATATGTGAAGACTGTGGTGGATTCTATGGTAGAAAAGTATGGCATTCTGGTAGCAAGTATCAAACCTTCATCTATCAATGCAACAGGAAATTTGATAAGAGTACCAAAAAGTATAAGTGCCAAACTCCACATTTATACGAAAACGATATCAAAGATAAATTTGTTAAGGCCTATAACTTAGTTATGGGCGATAAAGAGTTCATCATCGAAGACTTGAAGGACTTGATTGAACTATTAACCGATACGAGCGAAATTGATGATGAACTAATCAAATGGCAAGTTGAATTAGATACCGTTCATGAATTAGCAGTAAAGTTAATAGATGGCAAAGCCAAGAGCAAAGAGAACGATGCCAATTTCGATAAAACCTATAGCGAATATCAGGCGAGACATGAAACGGCCAGAACTAAAATAGAAAGTCTTCAAAAAGAAAAGCAACTAAGAATCGCGAAGAAAACTAAAATGGAAACCTACCTAAAATACGTCATTGACCACCCAGACCATTTGCTTGAGTGGAATGAATCAACGTGGCGATTGATGGTGGAGTCAGCTGTGGTCCACAAAGATAAAACGATAACATTTAAATTCTATAATGGTAGAGAAGTTAGGGTTTAAGGCCTTAACTTTTTTCTTTATGAGAATGACAAGTGTTTAAAACAGTATCAATACTGATGTATATAGCCGAAAAGGAATATCCTCCAATTGATTATGTGCGATTCCTAATGAAATAATATCGCACGAATATAAACGCGGAAGCGGGTATGCAAGGCTAATAGCCATACTCAATTAGGATGAGTGAGCGTTTATGAAATGATGACTTTTTGAGTCATTTTTTCTTTGTTTTCAATAAATTATCTATTTTTTCTTCGTCTTCTTTTGATAATTTCCTCTGATTAAATTGTTTTTCACATAAATTCACATAGTGTTTTTAATCATATGTCTTATTATGGAAACATGAAAAAGGACAAGACTCATTACATGTATATTCGTTCTATTTAAGAAGGTAAAAGTTTTAGAAGTAAATATGTCATGCCAAATTCGTTTATAATAGGAATAACAACATGGAACTAAATGAAAAAATAAAGAAGTACCGTAAAGAAGCAGGATTGTCACAAGAAGATCTTGCAAGCAAGATATATGTCTCTAGAACACTTGTAACCAAGTATGAAAGCGGCAGTGCTTTTCCTACTCAAGAAAATCTAGAAAAGATAGCAGCTGCTCTTAATGTAAAAGTGGAAGACCTATTATCTGACAAAGAAAAGAACGAAATAGTAGAGAAATCATTTAAAACAAACCAAAGGTTTTGGATGATTCTTGGTATTTGTTTTACTTCAATAAGTGTTATTTTACTCTTGCTATCAGTTATTCCTTTTTATCAATATGGTAGCTATGACTATTCTGTAGTATCTTATCCCGACAACCCAACACCTGCTTATGTGACAGGCTATGCATCAATTATTCGTGCAACCTTAAGGGCAGGAAATCCAATTTCGGTTATCAACATTGTGCTATTGTTGCTTTCTATAATTCTTTCTCTACTATCATTTTTGAACTTAAACAAGAGACCATTAAAGATAATTAGATTATGTTCAATTGTTGTGTTTGTTGCTTCACTGGTGCTTTTCTTTATTTCATTTGCAACAATGATTTCGGTTGAAAACGTATCTTATTAGGAATAGGCTGATATTAGAATATGAGAAAAAGATTTTTGATTACTTTAATAACATCTGTGTTATTTATTAGTGGATGCACTGTTGATATTGATAATGGAGATTATTCTTCATTTAAAGATATCACTAGTATTGAAACATCAAATATTATTGATTTTAAAGTTAGTGAAAGCATCTATACGTCTTTTGCGTGGCAATATCAATATGATGATTATTCGTTTTTAAACACAAAATATGAAAAAGTTGATTTCAGCATTAAAGCTGAAATATTTGATAAAGAACCATCCGATGGTGGCGATGCAATAACCATACATTTGATGACCGATATTCTTTTAGAAACATATCCAACTCAAAACTATTCATTTAATATGTACATTAGTTACGCGGATTATCATTTATATTATGGATCCACAATTGAAGGCGCTACTAATGCATATCGTTCCAAAAATAGAATATCTGATAAATATATAAGCTTGTTAAAAGACCAAAGGAATAGGGATGGTGCATATCTTTTAAGAGTTAGTGGCAATTCAAACGCATCTCCTGATTTGCCAAAGACTGGACATTATGCTCCTGGACACAAATTCAGTTTTAAAGTTGAACATGTCACTGATTTAACATTTTATGCATATTTGAATAAAGAGTTGCTAACACCAGTTAAAGATGATGGAACATTAGGCGGTTATTCATTTTATGAATTTGAAATGCCCTCTCAGGATTCGGCGTTGGTGATAACAAGCGACGAGTTTTATGTATATAGACCATATTCATTTGCAGAGGTATTCTCTTGGGTTAATGCTATTACAAAGGATACATTGAAGGGTGTTCGTATCGAAGATGGATACGCTGGCGTTAATCCTGAAACTACTAATCCAACTATCAAATATAGCGAAGACGAAAGAGATATTGATTATAATTTGATGGTGTTAGAAACAGAACCCCTTATCAAGACCGAAAACCAATATATCGATGGTGGCACTTATCGACATGTAACATATATTCTTAATAATGGTGTTGAATACAATATTAGAATAAATAATGGTCGTGTAATCTATAGAGATTTTAATTCATATCAGGAATTCAGGTTTGATTCTACACCAACGAATATGCCTGATGTTTTTTATCCGGAAAGTGATTAATTCCTACTGTAGATAACTCTTATTTACAGACATATAAATTAACTTAATATAAAGTATTAAGGCAAAAACGAATAAGGCTCACTTAGCGGTGGGCCTTTTTTCTTGACCTCGGTAGTGGCTATGATACAATAAATAAAGTCCAAAAGTTGATATTAGAATTTCCATCAACTTAGGGTTCGAAACTCCATACCCACCCTTCAAAATTGGGTGCAAAAATTGGGTGCAAATGCCTCGATTGGGTGCAACTTCACGCAGTGATTGGGTGCAATTGTATCAAAATGGTTAAATGGAGACAATATATAAAAGATGACATTCTGTTATCAGGAATGTCTTTTTTTTAAAAAAAGACTATAATGATTTCGTAGGAGGAATATTTAGATGGCTAAATCTCTTGGAAAAGATTACTTCGGCTTACCATGGATTGTTAGTTTAATCCTTGCTATTATCCCAGCTACTTCTTGGGTTCTTGGCTTTGTGACAAGATTCGCAGAAGGTCATTGGGTTTGTGGCTTAATCCGTTTAATCTTTGGTTGGAATATCATTTGGTTACTTGACTTAATCCTCATGATCTTCACACACCACATCTTAAAGTTATTCTAATTAAAACAAAAAATACCCTCACGCAGAGGGTGTTTTTTTGCAACCTTTATAGTTGATTCAATAAATCTATCAGATAAGGGCGTTCCCTTTTTCTAGGAAAGTTTCTAAATTTAGGATAGCCCATGCAAGTGAGAAAACCACGCGGCACGATATAGGCGTTTGGCTTTGTGCTAGATTGCATGGCAACCATCGCTGTTAAAGCGGCCTTATCAGGTGAGTGAGAAACCGCTTTTAAGAATGGATGTCCTAGCTTCCTAATAAGTGGTGGGAAATCTCTAATAATTTCTGAATTTGTAACACCTGGTTCTACTAAGTAGAAAGAGATGTTTTGATTGTCGTTTTTGCTATGGTAGTGGAATAAGGCTTCAACACCTGCTTTTGAGATGAAATATGTTCTTAATGTTTTTGGTTTATTATCTTTTAATGTCTTTATTTTTTTGATGTGAAGACCAGCAGCGACTGAACCCTGAACGATAATGCGGTGTTCGCCTTCAAGACGATAAATCAAATGATTGATGATAGTGGAGACACCGACAAAATTGGTATTTATTGTTTGAGGAACTTCATTCACAAAAGTAGCGGCTTTTCCAGATTGGATTAAGCCAGCATTTAAAACTATAGCGTAGAAGTCTTGATAATTCTTCATTATTTCATCACAAGCCTTAACAATACTGTCTTTATCGCTTTGATCATATTGGATGAATTCTAAAGGGTTATTGGGGTATATTTTTAAGAGTTGATTTTTAACCTCTTCTGCCTTCTTCATATTCCTGGCCATAACGACCACTTTTGCGTGCTTATTCAATAAGTGCTTAACAAGGGATAAGCCGATACCAGAAGTGCCACCAGTGACAATAACTTTTTTATTAGTCATGTCCTCTAATTTTTCTAGATACTGTGAGATTTTCATAACTTTTATTATTTTATTTAATATTGTCGTCTTTTTAAAGACACTTTAACTTTACATTAATAATTGGTAGAATATTATCTCACAATGAGGAGGCTCATTTATGAAAAAGAAACATTTCTTACTTGGAACAATCTCTATTCTCGCTTTATCTCTCACATCTTGTGAATATATTTCACGTTTCTTTAATAGTGATAGCGATTCTCCTTGGATTATTCCAATCGGTGGTTCTTCTTCCTCTAATGAACCAACATCGACATCTAAAGCACCGAGCACAGATATTTCTACTCCTCCCGCTGATGATATCACCCCTAAACGCGCTTCTTGCGATTATAGCGATTTAGTGAGCAATAGTGTTTATCCAATTTCTAGCACCCCATCTGAAGGTAATGCGAAGATTTTAGTCATTCCTGTTTGGTTTACTGATTCCACTAATTTCATTACTAGTGATAAAAGAGAAAATGTCCGCAGTGACATTGAAAAGATCTATTTTGGCAGCGCCAGTGATACTGGTTGGCATAGTGTTAAATCTTATTATGAAGAAGAAAGCTTAGGCGCTTTAACTTTAACTGGTACAGTTAGTGAATGGTATGAATGTGGTAAAAGCTATACCAAGTATGGCAAAGAAACCCCAAATGAAGAATCAAGCATTCCTAATACTAGTGCGCTCGTAGAAAGTGCTACTAACTGGTATTTCACTAACCATACTTCAGAAAGTAGAAAAGATTATGACTGTGACCATGATGGCTATCTTGATGGTGTCATGCTTATCTATGCCGCTCCTGATTACGATACCTTAAATAGAAGTAGCTATGATAACCTTTGGGCGTACTGCTTCTGGATCCAAGATTACGATGCCCAAAATGTTAATAACCCAGGTGCTAATGCCTTCTTCTGGGCTAGTTATGACTTCATGTATGGTCAAGAAGTCGCTTCTTCCCGTACCGGTAAGACATATAAAGCAGGCGATACGTCACACTGTTCTTTAGACGGTCATACCTATATCCACGAAATGGGCCATATGTTTGGTTTAGAAGACTACTACGATTATTCCAGTTTATCTTATCAACCAGCTGGTTCATTCTCTATGCAAGACCACAACGTCGGTGGTCATGATCCATTCAGTTCGTTCGCTTTAGGTTGGGGCAAAGCCTATATTCCAACTAGCAGCGTGACCATTGATTTAAAACCATTTGCCACTGATGGGGAAATGGTCATCCTTTCACCGCAATGGAATACCTATAATTCTCCATTTGATGAATACCTCATTATCGAATATTTTACCGACCTTGGTTTAAATGAATTTGATACCACATATAAGTACATGAAACAATACGGTAAAAATTATCCTACTGCCACTCATGAATACGGCATCAGATTATGGCATGTTGACGCTCGTCTACTTTACACAAATTCAGGCGAATTCAGCGCTTATAAAACTACCACCAATCCAAAGATTATGACTGGTCGTGTGGCGATGATGATGTCTAATACTTATGCCGGTGGTGACGCTGATGATTATTGTTCAGTTCTTGGTACATCCTATGCCAACTACAATCTCCTTCAAATGATTAGAAACAATACTTCCGCTAACTATAAACCAAAAGATTCCCTCTCATCTTCTTCCCTATTTAAAGCGGGAGATACATTCTCGATGAGTAAATATAGCAAACAATTTGTCAATTCTGGCAAACTCAATTCACAAAAAGATTTAGGCTTCTCTTTCGAAGTCAACGCTTGCAACAGCACATACGCTTCAATTACCATCACAAAAGCATAAAATTCTTGATTAGCAAGAATAAAATTGATAATGTATTAAATGCTGTTTAGCAGCATGGGTCTGTAGCTCACTTGGGAGAGCGCCTGATTTGCATTCAGGAGGTAGAGGGTTCGATTCCCTTCAGATCCACCAAATCGATAATAATTCCTCCATTTGGAGGATTTGTTATAAAAGCCAATAAAGGAGGTAACCGTTATGTTACAATACCGCTATGACACTCAACTATTAATCGAAGGTCAAGGTCTCGACGAAGATGAAATCACTGATTGGATTTTAGAAAACATGAAGGGTGACTCCCTTATCTGCGTTGGTGATGATGAAATGATTAAGATTCACTTCCACACCAATGAACCATGGGACTTATTGTCTCACTGTGCGACTTTAGGCGAAATCTTCGACATCGTCGTTGAAGATATGGATCGTCAATCTCGCGGTCTCAAAGGCTAATTGCCTTTTATCACGGACCAGTAGCTCAAAGGAAGAGCCTTCGGCCCATAACCGAATGGTTGCAGTATCGTGATCTGCCTGGTCCACCAATGGAGAATTACCCAAGTGGTTGAAGGGGCTGGTCTTGAAAACCGGTAGGGGGTTTATAGCCCCGCTAGGGTTCGAATCCCTAATTCTCCGCCACCCATAAAAATTTGAATTGATGTCATGCGTCAATTCTTTTTTTTATTCTCGTTAGTTGCTATAAAATAAAAGTATGAAAAAACATATCTCAATTTTGGCAATTATTTTGTTGTCTTCTTTTATGTCTTTGTCTAGCTGCGGAAAGACTAGTAGTGATGAAATAAGCAGCGAACAACCAGTTAGCAGTTCTAAACGCTTTTCTATTAATGAAAACTATGTTGAAGATGATTTACCTTCGCCAACCGGTATCATCGTTAATGAAAGCGAAGTAGAACAAGGAGAATATGATTTCCATACTCCTTTACAAGCAGCTTATTTAGCCTCTAGCTATGATAAAATATCTTCTTTTGCCAAAGGCAATAAAGAATTAAATAAGCCATATCCTATTTCTTTTAAAGCTCCTAGTGACGCATCGACTTGTCGCGTCTATGAAACAAACAATAAAAAATATCACGCTGATGTCACCTTTAGAGATGAAGATGATGCTCAATATGTCGATATCATCAACTTAAAAGCGGACACTAATTACACCGTTGAATTTAATGACGCTAATAAAACAAAAACGACATTTAAAACAGATAACTGTTTACCTCGTAACGTCTATATTGACGGAGTCAAGAATGTTAGAGATATCGGTGGCTATACATCTAAATTAGGTGGCAAGATTAGACAAGGCTTATATTATCGTGGTGGCCGTTTTAACTATAGCGATGAAAAGACGACAATCGATGAACCTTCTACTTTTAAAAATGAACTAACTGAAGATGGCTATGAAACCGCTGTTAATACATTAAAACTTAAAAGCGAAGTCGATTTAAGAATGAATGAATCGCACTTCCGTACCACATACGCTCATGAATATGGGATGATGGACAATAATTCTTATCCTGATATTGAATATGTTCCTTTCCCACTCGATTGGAACTATAGCAATATGATGAAAGACGAAAAAGAAACCATTGGTAATATTTTTAAATTCTTAGCCAATGAAGAAAATTACCCAGTTTATGTTCACTGCAACATCGGCACTGATCGCACTGGTATGATTACCTACCTTTTAGGTAGTTTATTAGGCATTCCTCAAATCGATCTATATTACGATTATTTATTCTCTAACTTCGCTAATATCAATGGTTCTCGTGATTTAACTAAAATTACTAATCTTTATCAAAAGACCCTTCTCGAATATCAAAACTTTAACATCTATTACGACACAAGAGATTACCTTAAAGATTGTGGTGTTACTGATGAAGAGATGAATAAGATTCTTAGAATCTTTATTGAGACGATATAATATCCATCTAAATATAACTATAAACACTCCCTTTTTGGGAGTTTTTATTTTTAAAAGTGTTTTGTGTTTGCTTTTTATATTTATATATATTAGGATTATATGCGCAAGATAATATGTCTTCATTTAACAAAATTGACATATAACATAATTGAAAGGAAATTTATGAAAAAGAAACTTTTATCTCTTGTAGCCGCGAGTGCTCTTTTAGTTAGTGGCTTGACCGCTCTTGTAGCATGTGGCGCAAGTAACCCATCCAAAGGTGACAACACTTCCGAAAAAACATCAGGAAAATATGTTGTCTCTTATCAATCTAGCGAAGACTACGAAGTCAAAGGCTTAAAAGAAGAATATGCTGCTGGCGAAACAGTCACCTTCACAATCACCGTTAAAGCCGAAGGCAAAGAAGTGAGTTCCGTTAGAGCCACTGGTGAAGAAACCAGTGTCAAAGCCAAATTTGAAAACGGTCAATTCTCATTTGAAATGCCAAACGAAGATGTCTCCTTAAGAATTACATTAAGCGATATCGTCGAACCAGTTTTAAACGCTTCCTATAGTGGTAAAACTGTCGTCGGTGAAACATTAACCATCAGTGCTTCTATTGATGAAGTTGCTATCTCTGATTTCACAGTCACCGCTAAAGTCGGTGCTAATTTAGTGACAGTTAACGGTAAACAAGTTATTTTAAACGCTGTTGGTACAGTCACTTTAGAAATCGCTGCTACTAAAGATAGCTTCAATTTAAAGAAAGATCTTAGCTTTGCTATCTCCGCTGGTGAAGCAAGTTATGGTCAAAACATCACTTATGATGATCACGCTCCAACTGCTGGTATTGAAAGCTCTACCAAAACACATCGTGGTACCATTATTACATGTGGTGTCGATGGTGGTTCTATCTCTTCTTTGACTTACAATAAAGCCAACAATGAATACACCATGAATTACGCTAATGGTTGGGAATTCTGGAGTGTCCAATTATTCTTTGATTTACCATATGCCGAACAAGGTGATACATATCATTTTGCTTGGGATGTTAATAGTGATGTGGCTGGCCAAATGACTATTTCTGGTCACGCTGTTGATTTACAACAAGGCGATAACTACATCAACTTTGATGTCACTCAAGGTAGTGGTGCTTTAATCTCCATCCAATTCGGTGTCAATGGTGGTGCAAATTTAGAAGGTTCGGTCCTTAAATTCTCCCCATTCCGTTTATATGACGCTGATGCCGCTCATAAATATCACCATGTCACATTCGTTAATGGCACAGAAACATTAAAAGATATTTATGTTAGAGATGGTAAAACAGTCGTTGCTCCAGAAGTCACTGTCACCGGTAATTATTTATTCCAAGGTTTCTTTGAAGGTACAACTCCATATCAAACCGGTTTAGCCGTTACTAAAGATTATGCTTTCGTTGCTAGCATCGTTGAAAAGAGTGCGGAAAATACCAAACACGTTACCATCAAACTCGGTAGCAAAACTCTTAAAGTCGTCGATGTCTTCAACGGCAGTACACTCGTTATTCCTACCGATTTAGATTTAGGCTTTGGTAGAACCGCTGTTGGTTACTATAAAGATGCAGCTTTCACTCAATCATATAATTTAGATTCCCCTGTTACAGCTGACTTCGATTTATATGTCAAAACAGAAATTAATTTTGAAGCGACATATACAAATGAAGGTGGTTTAGGCTATCAAATTCCTAGCGACTGGGTGAGCCATGATGCTAGTGGTGCAGTTACCATCACATTCAATGGTTGGGGTGCCACAGGTTGGTATGTCCAAGCTAACTTTGATAAGAGTGTCCCAGTTGGTGAAGCTGGTAAACAATATACCATCACATTCACTTACTCCATCAACGTCGATGGTGGCTCATATCAAATCTATGATGGCAATAGCATCGGTGCGGGTTCTTTAGAAGTCGGCACAAATAAAGTCGGTTCCATCACTTATGAAGGTGGTTCCATCGGCACTGGTCGTAAATTAACATTCGAACTCGGTGCTACTCCACTCGATCAACAATGTGTCTTCACATTAAGTGATATCGTCTTAACAATTGCTTAATTAGTTTAATTGTGGGGGAGATTTATTTCTCCCCCTTCTTCTTTATGTCTAAAAAAGTTATCATTCCTATCCTATTAGCCTTAGTTCTTTGTTCTTGCCAGTTGAATCATATTAGTTCTAAAGAACAAAATAGTTCTAGCGAGTCTATTTTTTCTAGTGAATCTTCTTTAAGCACAAATGAAGAGTCTACTGACACTTCATCTAGTCAAGAAGAACAAGCCTTTATCCCTGAAGGATATTATTTAAAATGGGCTGATGAATTTAAAGGTTCAACTCTATCAAATAATTGGGAAGCCATGATTGGTGATGGCTCTAATTATGGAGTGTATCGCTGGGGTAATAATGAAGACCAATATTATAAAGAAGAAAATGCTTTTGTAAGTGGTGATAATCTTCATATTGTCGCTATGAAAGATTATGTTGTAACTGAAGATCATACTTATACAGTTAGCAGTGCGCGTTTAAGAACTAAAGGTAAAGTGTTCTTTACCTATGGTTATTTTGTAAGCCGTATCAAACTTCCAGCGGGAACTGGCTTATGGCCTGCTTTTTGGATGTTACCAGAAAGTAATTATCAAGATAGATGGTGGCCCGATAGTGGTGAAATCGACATTATGGAAGCAAGAGGTCGTATCGTTAATCAATATGGTGCGACCATTCATACCGCTAATA